>NZ_JBWKUQ010000006.1:0-206345 GCF_059420925.1 Pseudomonas sp. GW821-FHT03C07 | reverse complement strand
AGGTGCTGGTGACCGCAAGGTCGTGGAAGTTCGAGTCTTCTTCTGGGCACCAATTCAAGTTTCAGAGTAACACTCTGGAATCTCACAAAAACCCGCGAAAGCGGGTTTTTGCGTTTCTGGCCCCGACACTTTCCCGAATACGCCACACCCGGCTTGTCGGCGATGAGGCCAGCAAGCCTTGCATCGATCCTGCCGACGCCATCGCCAGCAAGCTGGCTCCCACATGGGAGGCAGCGTCGAATACAGATTTTGTTACGACACGAACCCTGTAGGAGCTGGCTTGCCAGCGATGAGACCCTTGAGCCATGTGGCGATCTTGCGGACGCCATCGCCGGCAAGCCCCCAAATTTGATTTATTAAAAGCAAAACAGGGGTTTACAGATCAAAAGGCTCTCCGTATAGTGCGTCCCATCAACGGCGTGCAACGCTGCTGATGCTGCCCAGATGGTGAAATTGGTAGACACGCCAGCTTCAGGTGCTGGTGACCGCAAGGTCGTGGAAGTTCGAGTCTTCTTCTGGGCACCAATTCAAGTTTCAGAGTAACACTCTGAAATCTCACAAAAACCCGCGAAAGCGGGTTTTTGCGTTTCTGATCCCATCATTTTCCTGGACACACCACACACCTGTGGCGAGCGGGCTTGCCACAGATAGGTACTCAGCCCGTACTTTGTCGACCCTGAGGCCCTCTTCGCGGGCAAGCTCCGCTCCCACCGTGTCCACGCTCAACCACAGGTTAGCAGCGCGACACAAAACCTGTGGGAGCGGAGCTTGCCCGCGAAGGGGCCGCCACTGACACCACAAATCAGGCCCGGAACTGCCCCAGGCTCGCCTTGAGCTGCCCCGCCAGGCTGTCCAGCACCTTGCCGCTGGCCGTGGTTTCCACCACCGCCTGCGCCGCCCGCTCGGCCTGGGCATGGATCACCTCGACCCGCCCACGCACCGCATGCGCGCCCTCGGCCTGATGCGCCGCCGCCTGAGTCGCCAGACCGATCGCCGCATGCACCTGCTCTACCGAAGACTGCACGCTCTGCTGCAACTTCACACTGCTACGCAACACCGCCAAGCCTTCACTGGCCTGACGCCCCGCCTGACCGATGGCCGCCACCGCTTCCCGCGCGCCCTGCTGCAAGGCACCGATATGCGCCTGGATATCGCCGGTGGAGCTTTGCGTCTTACTCGCCAACGCCCGCACCTCATCCGCCACCACGGCAAACCCGCGACCGGTCTCACCCGCCCGCGCCGCCTCGATGGCCGCGTTCAGGGCCAGCAGGTTGGTCTGCTCGGCAATCCCGTGAATCACCGTCAGCACCACTTCAATCTGTTCACTCTGCTGCGCCAACCGCTCGATCACCTTGGCACCGGTATCCACCTGCCCGGCCAGGGCCTCGATCAGATTGCCGACCTGGGCCGAGGTCCGGGTGTTTTCATCCGTCGCCTGGCGAATATCCACCACCTGCTTCAACGCCGCCTGCATCGCATGGCTTTCGGCCTGCGCGTCATCGGCCATCTTCGACAGCTCGCGCAAACTCTGCGCCACTTCGTCACGCTGCAAGCCGGCGGCGGCATCGGCACCGGCATTGCGCAAGGTCATCTGGCCAATTTCCACTCCGGTACGCTGGGCCACATCACCGGCTTCGCGCACGATAGGCTGCAGTTTGTCGACAAAGCGGTTCACCGCCGAGGCCATGTCGCCGATCTCGTCATTACTGTTGAGCTGAACGCGCTTGGTCAGATCACCCTCCCCCGCCGCCAGGTCATTCAAGGCCGCAATCAGCAGATGCAACTTGTTGACCACCCGCCGCCCGAGTACCACCGCCAGCAACAGCAGTACACCGAGGCCGACCAGGGCCAGGCCCATGCCGATCCGCCAGCGCAAGGTCTGCGCCGCATCCTGCACCGTTGCAGTGGTATTGACCTGCATTTGCGAAGCGGTGGCCTGGGCCGATTGCAAACGGGCCTGCATGGCCTTGGAACTGTCCGCCGAGGCGCCTTGCAGGCTGTCGCCCACCAGTTTGTCGCTGCTGGCGATCAAGGCCGTGAAACGCTGGTCCAGCGCCTTCAGGTCGGTTTCGACCGAGGCCGTGGAAACGCCCATCCGCACCTTGCCGATTTCCACGCCATTGGGGCTGATCGACGCTTCGAGGTAGTAGACCGACGGATCGTTCTTCGCCGCATTGAGCACCTTGTCCAGCGCTCGCTCACCCTCGCCCTTTTCCAAAAGGGCCTTGTTGATCGGGTTTTCCCGATTCAGGTAGCGGGTCAGGTGCTCACCGGTCGCATCGTCATACACCACGAACAGCACGTTCGGATTGCGCTGAGCGCGGCGGGCGAATTCGGAAAGGGTCGGTACGTCGTTGTCCCACATGGCCCGCGGGGCCACGGAGGCCAGCAACTGCGCCATGTCGTTGGCCGAATCCCTCAGATCCTTCTCCAACGCCGTGCGCAACTGAGCCTGCTCATCCTTCAGCCGCGAGGACAAGCCGCTGGTCAGACGCTGGCGCGTACTGACCGAAAGGCTGTCGAGACTCGACGTCACCTCTTTACCGGCTTGCTCCAATTCACCGGACAGCTTCTGACTGTCGATACCCAGACGAGTCCCCAGATCCGCCTCCAGCGCAGTGACCGTGCTTCGAGTCAGAGCGACCGCCACCAGCACCTGCACCAAAAGAGCGATACCCAGGGTAACGAACACAGGCCGCAATAGACGGCTTTGTAACAGTGAGAGAACGGCCGACACTGGAGATTCCTCGACTTTGGCGCCATTAATTTGATGGCACCTTTTTTAGAGGATAATCCCAGCAAGGCCCGTGCCGAACAACAGGTAGAAACGACAAAGGGCCCCAAAAGGGACCCTTTGTGATCTACATCAACGGCTTATCAGGCGAACGGGTGGCGCAGAACGATGGTTTCGTTGCGATCCGGACCTGTCGAAATAATGTCGATCGGCGCGCCGACCAACTCTTCGATACGTTTGATGTAAGCACGCGCCGCCGCCGGCAGCTCTTCCAGGGTCTTGGCACCCAGGGTCGACTCGCTCCAACCCGGCATTTGCTCGTACACCGGCTCCAGGCCGATGTAGCTGTCGGCATCGGTCGGCGCGTCGATGACCGCACCATTTTCGTTCTTGTAACCCACGCAGATATTGATGGTTTCAAGACCGTCCAACACGTCCAGCTTGGTCAGGCACAGGCCCGAGATGCTGTTGACGTCGATGGCGCGACGCAGGATCACGGCGTCGAACCAGCCGCAACGACGGGCACGACCGGTGGTTGCACCGAATTCGTGGCCACGCTTGGCCAGGAAGGCACCGACATCATCGAACAGCTCAGTCGGGAACGGACCCGAACCGACACGGGTGGTGTAGGCCTTGGTGATGCCGAGGATGTAATCCAGGTACATCGGCCCCACGCCCGAACCAGTGGCGATGCCGCCGGCGGTGGTGTTGGAGCTGGTGACGTACGGGTAGGTACCGTGGTCAATGTCCAGCAGCGAACCCTGGGCACCTTCGAACATGATGTCCTTGCCGGCACGACGCAGGTTGTGCAGCTCGGCGGTGACGTCGAGCATCATCGGCTTGAGCAGCTCGGCGTATTCCATGCACTCATCGAGAGTCTTCTGGAAGTCGATGGCCGGCTCTTTGTAGTAATTGACCAGCACGAAGTTGTGGTAGTCGAGCAACTCGCCCAGCTTCGCGGCAAAACGCTCGCGGTGGAACAGGTCGCCGATACGCAGGCCGCGACGCGCGACCTTGTCTTCGTACGCCGGGCCGATGCCACGACCGGTGGTACCGATCTTCAGCTCGCCACGGGCCTTCTCGCGAGCCTGATCCAGGGCCACGTGATAGGACAGGATCAGCGGGCAGGACGGGCTGATACGCAGGCGCTCACGCACCGGTACGCCTTTCTCTTCCAGCTTGGTGATTTCCCGCAGCAGGGCGTCCGGTGCAACCACCACGCCGTTGCCGATCAGGCACTGTACGCCTTCGCGCAAGACACCCGACGGGATCAGGTGCAGGACGGTTTTCTCTCCGTCGATCACCAGGGTGTGTCCAGCGTTGTGGCCACCTTGATAGCGCACTACGGCGGCAGCATGTTCGGTCAGCAGATCAACGATCTTGCCTTTGCCCTCATCACCCCACTGGGTGCCCAGGACTACGACATTCTTACCCATAACACTTGTCCTCATTCGCGCAAACTTGGTGCCGGCAGCCGCCGGCGGGAAAACTCAAGAAGCCAGCGGCAATACTTGCCAAAGCCCGTTCTGCTGAATCAATTGCCGGTCGCAGTCCGCTTCGCGGGCGGCGGCCAATGGTTGTCCGGGCAAGGCCTGGACCACACGCTGACCCTCGCCGCGCAACTGGCAGACCAACTGCCAGAGTGCCGCATCCGTGCTGTCAGGCATCCAGATACCGCCAGACGGTAGCTCGATCTCGGCACGCCCCAGGGTCACCAGGGTTTTCAAATCGGTGGAAAAACCGGTGGCCGGACGCGCACGCCCGAAATCCGCGCCGATGTCGTCATAACGACCGCCCTGGGCGATGGCCTGGCCGACACCCGGTACGAACACCGCGAACACCACACCGGTGTGGTAGTGGTAACCGCGCAACTCGCCCAGGTCGAAATACAGCGGCAACTGCGGGAAACGCGCGGACAGCCGCTCGGCAATCGCCAACAGGTCATCCAGCGCCGCCGTGACCTGTGGCGGCGCACCGGCCAGGCGCTCACGCGCCGCCGCCAGCACTTCGCGGCCACCACACAGATCCACCAGCGCCCGCAGCATGGCGGCCAGATCGGCCGGCAAACCTTCGGTCAACTGGATCACTTCATCGATCGCCTTGCGCTGCAGGGCATCGAACAACTGTTGCTCCACTTCACCGGACAAGCCGGCGGCGCGAGCCAGGCCACGATAGATACCGACGTGGCCAAGGTCCATGTGCACATCCGGCACATCGGCCAGTTGCAACATCGCCAGCATCAGGCTGATGACCTCGACGTCGCTGCTCGGGCTGGCATCGCCGTACAACTCGGCGCCCAACTGGATCGGACTGCGCGAGGACGACAAGGCCCGCGGCTGCGCATGCAGCACGCTGCCGGCGTAGCACAGACGACTCGGGCCTTCGCGCCGCAGAGTGTGGGCGTCGATACGCGCCACCTGCGGCGTGATATCGGCGCGGAACCCCATCTGCCGGCCCGACTGCGGGTCGATCACCTTGAAGGTGCGCAGGTCCAGGTCCTGGCCAGCGCCGGTCAACAAGGATTCCAGATACTCGATATGCGGGGTGACAACGAACTCATAGCCCCAGCTCTGGAACAGGTCCAACACCTGGCGCCGCGCCACTTCGATGCGCGCCGCTTCAGGCGGCAGTACTTCTTCGATGCCATCTGGCAGGAGCCAGCGATCTACCGTTGCCATTAACGCCTTTCCCCTATGATCCGGGCAGCTAGCCCGCAGGCGAGCCTTGAGTGAAGCAGAAAATGGTTAACGCGCGCGCAAGAACGACGCGACGAACAGCCTGAAATCGGCTTCGCCTACCACTTTCCTCGAAAAACCTGTCGGGTCGATCAACCCGCCGCCTGCCTATCAAACATACAGACGCAAAAAAGCCGGGAATTTCCCGGCTGCCGCATCATACACCCGTTTTCCGAAAGGATCACCCCGCCCGGCGTTTTAGCTGCCGGGCGGAGGGGGCATGATGCGTCTTGGATCAGGGCTTGGCTTTTTCCAGGTAACGGAAGAAGTCGCTGCTCGGGTCCAGCACCAACACGTCGCTCTTGTCCGCAAAGCTTTCACGGTAGGCGCGCAGGCTACGGTAGAACGCGTAGAACTCCTGGTCCTGGCCATAGGCCTTGGAGTAGATCGCGGCGGCCTGGGCATCACCGTCACCGCGGGCTTCTTCCGACTGGCGATAAGCTTCAGCCAACAACACTCGGCGCTGGCGATCAGCGTCGGCACGGATGCCTTCGGACAGTTCGTTACCCTTGGCGCGGTGCTCACGGGCCTCGCGCTCACGCTCGGTGCTCATGCGCTCGAAGACGCTGCGATTGACTTCCTTCGGCAGGTCGATGGCCTTGACCCGGACATCGACCACTTCGATACCCAGTTCCTTCTCGGCCATGCCATTCAACGACGCAGTAATGTCAGCCATCAGCGCATCACGTTCGCCGGACACCACTTCGTGCAGGGTGCGTTTACCGAACTGGTCACGCAAGCCCGACTCCAGACGCCGGGACAGACGCTCGTCGGCGATCTGCTTCAGGCCGGAAGTCGCGGTGTAGAAGCGCTCGGCGTCCTTGACCCGCCACTTGGCGTAGGCATCGACCATCACGGCTTTCTTTTCCAGGGTCAGGAAGCGCTGTGTCGGGGCATCCAGGGTCATCAGGCGGGCGTCGAACTTGCGCACCTGGTTGACGTAAGGAAGCTTCACATGCAGGCCCGGCTGGACATCGGCCTCGACCACACGGCCGAATTGCAGCAGGACGGCCCGCTCGGTCTGCAACACAATGTAGAAGCAGTTCCAGGCAGCCACCGCCACGATGACCCCGAGGATCAGGGCGATCAGTGATTTATTGCTCATCAGCGGCTCTCCCGGGTGCGTGTGGGTTGCGGCTCGGTGATATGCGGCGTGACATCAGTGTTGCCACTGGCCATCGGCCCCACGCCCTTGGCCGGCGAACTGCCGCCCGAACCGCTCTGGATCATCTTGTCCAGCGGCAGGTAAAGCAGGTTGCTCTGGCCGTTCTTGTTGCCGGTCACGAGCACCTTGCTGGTATTGCTGAAGACTTCCTGCAGGGTGTCCAGGTACAGACGCTGACGGGTAACTTCCGGTGCCTTGCGGTACTCGGCCACCAGCTTGGTGAAGCGGTCGGCCTCACCCTTGGCGCGGGAAACCACTTCGTCGCGATAGCCGTTGGCATCCTCGAGGATGCGCTGGGCCTGGCCACGGGCTTCCGGCACCACGCCATTGGCGTAACCTTCGGCCTGGTTGCGCGAACGCTGTTCGTCTTCGCGAGCGCGGATCACGTCGTCGAAGGCTTCCTGGACTTCGCGCGGCGCGGCGGCGCTCTGGACGTTCACCTGAGTCACCGTGATGCCGGTGCGATAGGTGTCGAGGAAGCGTTGCAGGCGCTCCTTGATCTCGCCAGCCATCTGCACCCGCCCTTCGGTCAGCACCTGGTCCATCGCGGTGGAACCCACCACGTGGCGCAGGGCACTGTCGGTGGCCTGTTGCAGACTGATTTCCGGCTGGTCGACGTTCAGCACGAAGTCCTGCAGGTTGCTGATCTTGTACTGCACGGTCAGCGGCACTTCGACGATGTTCTCGTCTTCGGTCAGCATCTGGCCCTGCTTGGTGTACGCCCGCTCACGGGTGACGTTCTCCAGGAACTTCTTGTCGATCGGCGGGAAATAGATGTTCAGGCCCGGCCCTACGGTTTCGTAGTACTTGCCGAAGCGCAGGACCACCGCCTGCTCCTGTTCATCGACGACGTAGACCGCGCTGTACAGCCATATGGCCGCGAGCACGACAAGGCCGATGCCGAGCAGACCGAAACCGCCGCCCTTGCCACCGCCCGAACCGCCATCCTCACCGCGTTTCTTACCGCCACCGAACAACCCGTTCAGGCTCTCCTGCAGCTTGCGGAAGGCTTCGTCGAGATCCGGTGGCCCCTTGCGGTCGCCGTTGTTACGGCGCTTGCCACCCCAAGGATCCTGATTGTTCGAGTTGCCACCCGGCTCATTCCAAGCCATAGCGCTCTCCATCTGATAAAGCAAAGACGCGCCCGCGGCGCGCCGACCAATGCTACAGAATGCCTGTCAACGCGGCACAACCGCTTTCCCAGGCTTTTATTGCAAAGTGTGTTGTTCGATGAATTCCGGCGGCTTCATCCCTTCGCGCGTGACCACTCGATTGAGCTCGGCCCTGGGCAAACGAACGGATAGCAGACAAATGCCTTCGTCGTCGTGTTCTTCCTTCTGCACCGCACCCATCTCGAAGAACTGTGCACGCAGTCGAGCAAAACGCTGCGGCAAGCGCAAGGTGCCAACGAACAAATCGTTGCCCAGCAACTCGGCAATCGCCTGTTCGAGCAGTTCCAGGCCCTGCCCGTCACGGGCGCTGAGCCAGACCCGCTGCGGCCTGCCGTCTTCATCGCGCTGAATCTGCGGTTCGACACCCTCGAGCAAATCGAGTTTGTTGTAGACCTCGAGGATCGGCAAATCCTGGGCGCCAATCTCGCCAAGCACCACCATGACCTGCTCGATCTGCAGCATCCGGTCCGGCTCCGCGGCGTCGATCACATGCAGCAACAGGTCGGAGTTGCTCGACTCTTCGAGCGTAGCCCGGAAAGCCTCGACCAGTTTGTGCGGCAGGTGCCGGATAAAACCTACGGTGTCGGCCAGCACGATCGGCCCGAGGTCATCGAGCTCGAGACGGCGCAGGGTCGGATCGAGGGTGGCGAACAACTGGTCCGCCGCATAGACGTCGGACTCAGTGACGGAATTGAACAAGGTCGACTTGCCGGCGTTGGTGTAACCCACCAGCGACACCGTCGGGATATCGGCGCGCTTGCGCCCGCGGCGCGACTGCTCGCGCTGGCTGCGAACCTTTTCCAGGCGGCCCTTGATCTGCCGCAGGCGCACCCGCAACAGGCGCCGGTCGGTTTCCAGCTGGGTTTCACCCGGACCGCGCAGGCCGATACCGCCTTTCTGTCGCTCAAGGTGAGTCCAGCCGCGGACCAACCGCGTACTCATGTGCTCAAGCTGGGCCAGTTCGACCTGGAGCTTGCCTTCATGGGTGCGGGCGCGCTGGGCGAAAATATCGAGAATCAGGCCCGTGCGATCCAACACGCGACACTCGAAAACGCGTTCGAGGTTACGTTCCTGGCTGGGCGTGAGGATGTGATTGAAAATCACGATGTCGACCTGTTCGGCCTTGACCAGATCGCGAAGCTCCTCGACCTTGCCAGTGCCAATCAGATATTTGGCGGTTGGCCGATGACGCGGCACGTTGAAAAACGCGACGGTCTCGGCGCCTGCCGATGCTGCCAACTCCTGAAACTCCTGCGGATCTTCGCGCGCCTCAGGGTCCTGACCTTCCAAGTGAACGAGAATGGTCCGTTCACCACCACCGTGGCGCTCAAAGAACAAAGGAGACTCCTATCAGGCGTTACCCGGCTCAGCATCAGCCTGTTCGGTTTCGGTTGCGCTAGGCAGACGAATTGGACGAACCGGTACCACTGTCGAGATCGCGTGCTTGTAGACCATCTGGCTGACGGTGTTCTTCAGCAGGATCACGAACTGGTCGAAGGACTCGATCGTGCCTTGCAGCTTGATGCCGTTGACCAGATAGATGGAAACCCCAACCTTCTCTTTACGCAAGGTATTCAAGTAAGGGTCTTGTAGCGAATGCCCTTTTGACATGTGCCGCACTCCTTTAAGGATCAATAATAAAAAATAGGTAAATGGATGGCTTATACCGCCTTTCCCCCAAGGATAGACGGCAATTGCAAGGACTCAGCCCAATATGGAGATCGTCCCAAGGTATTTCAAGGCGCGTGGCAGATTGTCGCAATCCAGGCTGTCCAGCCAGTGCAGATCCGTCCAGCTGCGCAACCAGGTGAACTGGCGCTTCGCCAATTGGCGCGTGGCAATGATGCCGCGCTCCTGCATTTCGGCTGACGTCAGCTTGCCCTCGAGGTACTCCCAGACTTGCCTGTAGCCTACAGCACGTATAGAAGGCAACCCGACATGCAGGTCATTCCTCCTACGCAGAGCTACGACCTCCTCTACGAACCCCTGTTCCAGCATTTGTGTGAATCTTTGTGCAATTCGGTCGTGCAGGACCTGACGATTCGCCGGGGCGATGGCCAGGTTGGCAACAGTATAGGGTAATTGAGGCCGTCCCGAAGCGGCTGCGTCAGTACTTTGCGCAGATTGTCGCTGACGGTGGGCGGTCATGCTCGATCCGCTGACCCGGTAGACTTCCAGCGCCCGACTCAGGCGTTGAGGGTCATTGGGGTGGATGCGTGCCGCCGATTCCGGGTCGATAACCGCCAATTGGTCGTGCAGGGCCTGCCAGCCAAGGCGTGCGGCCTCTTCTTCGATTTCGGCACGGATCTGCGGATCGGCCGCCGGCATGTCCGCCAGCCCCTCCAGCAAGGCCTTGTAATAGAGCATGGTACCGCCCACCAGCAGCGGAATCTTGCCGCGCGCGGTGATCTCGGCCATCGCCGTCAGGGCGTCACGGCGAAATTCGGCGGCGGAATAACTTTGCGCCGGGTCGAGAATATCGATCAGCCGGTGCGGAAACTCCGCCAGCAGGGCTTTCGAGGGCTTGGCCGTGCCGATATCCATGTCCCGGTAGACCAGGGCCGAGTCGACACTGATCAGCTCGCACGGCAGCACCTTGGTCAACTCGATGGCCAGGTCGGTCTTGCCCGCCGCCGTCGGGCCCATCAGGAAGATCGCCGGTGGTAATGCCTTGGAGCCCGTCATCAGCGACCGCGCAAGAACAGTTTGTCCAGATCATCCAGCCCGAGCTGGGTCCAGGTGGGCCGACCGTGGTTGCACTGGCCGCTGCGTTCGGTGTTTTCCATATCCCGCAGCAAGCCGTTCATTTCCGCCAGGGCCAGGCGCCGATTGGCGCGAATCGCGCCATGGCAGGCCATGGTCCCGAGCAATTCGTTCAGGTGCGCCTGAATCCGGTCGCTGGTGCCGTACTCCATGAGGTCGGCCAGTACGTCCTGGACCAGGCGATTGGCCTCGGCCTGCTTGAGCAGGGCCGGGATCTGCCGGATCGCCAGGGTTTCCGGGCCGAGGCGCTGCAATTCGAAGCCCAGGCGCTGGAACCAGCTGACATGCTCTTCGGCGCAATCGGCTTCGCGCTGGCTGACCGCCAGGGATTCGGGCACCAGCAACGGCTGGCCACTCAGACCTTCACTGGCCATGGCGATCTTCAGGCGTTCGTACATGATCCGCTCATGGGCCGCGTGCATGTCCACCAGTACCAGGCCCTGGGCGTTTTCGCTGAGGATATAGATACCCTTGAGCTGCGCCAGCGCATAACCCAGCGGAGGGACGTCGCCCTGGCTGTCGGGCAGGGTCGGCGCATCCGGCAGCGGCGCAAAAAACTCGCGATAGACGCCCTGGGCCTCGGCGGCAGGCGGCATCTGGGTGGCTGGCGGGCGGTACTGATATTGATAACCGGCACCGGAACCCGACCCGGCCGCCGGCGCAAACGCGGATGAAGGCTGGGCCTGGGGCTGCTCCAGCAGATTGGCCGCCAGGCGCATCTCGCCTTGGGGACCGAATTCGCCGGCCTCGATCCCCGTCGGCCGGACCATACCGGCGACAGCGGCGGGCGCGGCCAGGTGATCTTCCGGGCGCACGTCGCCCAGGGCGCGGTGCAGGGTGCCGTAGAGGAAATCGTGGACCATGCGCCCGTCACGGAAACGCACTTCGTGCTTGGTCGGGTGCACGTTGACGTCGACCACCGCCGGATCGACCTCGAAAAACAGCACGAAGGTCGGGTGCCGGCCGTTGAACAGCACATCGCGATAGGCCTGGCGCACCGCATGGGCCACCAGCTTGTCACGCACCGCGCGGCCGTTCACATAGAAATACTGCAAGTCCGCCTGGCTGCGGGAGAAGGTCGGCAGGCCGACCCAACCCCACAGGTGCAGGCCGTTGCGCTCCACCTCGATGGGCAGCGCCTGTTCGAGGAAGCCCGCACCGCAGACCGCCGCCACACGCCGGGCACGGGCCGCATCGTCATGGGCCTCGTGCAGGCTGAGAATGCTCTTGCCGTTGTGGCGCAGATGAAAGGCGACATCGAAACGGGCCAGGGCCAGGCGCTTGATCACTTCCTGCAGATGATCGAACTCGGTCTTCTCGGCCTTGAGGAACTTGCGCCGCGCCGGGGTGTTGAAAAACAGATCGCGGACTTCCACCGAGGTGCCCACCGGATGGGCCGCGGGCTGCACCCGGGCATCCATGTCGCGGCCTTCGGTTTCCACCTGCCAGGCCTGGTCGGCATCGCGGGTGCGGGAAGTCAGGGTCAGCCGGGCGACGGAACTGATGGAGGCCAGGGCCTCGCCACGGAAGCCAAGGCTCATCACCCGTTCCAGGTCTTCCAGGTCGCGAATCTTGCTGGTGGCGTGACGGGCCAGCGCCAACGGCAGGTCGTCGGCGGAGATACCGCTGCCGTCGTCGCGCACCCGCAGCAGCTTGACGCCGGCCTGCTCGACATCCACATCGATGCGCTTGGCGCCGGAGTCCAGGCTGTTTTCCAACAGTTCCTTGATCACCGAGGCCGGACGCTCGACCACCTCACCGGCGGCAATCTGGTTCGCCAGTCGCGGGCTGAGCAGTTCGATGCGGGTGTTGCTGTTGAGGGCTTCGCTCATTGTTTGGCCGCCAGTTCAGCACCGGGAATGGTCAGGTTCTGCCCGACCTTCAGTTCATCGCTGCTCAGGTTGTTGGCGCTGCGCAAGGTCGCCGCCGAGACCTGGTAGCGCACGGCAAGCATCGCCAGGGTCTCGCCCGGCGCCACGCGATGGTCACGCGGGCCCTCGGCGATCTTGCCGGAGTCCCGCAGCCAGGCGATATAGGTGCCCGGCGGTGGGTTCTGCTGGAAGAACTGGCGGATACCGGCGCTGATAGAGCGCGCCAGTGCCTGCTGATGATTCGAGGAGGCCAGCTTGGACGCCTCGTTGGAGTTGGAGATAAATCCGGTCTCCACCAGGATCGACGGAATATCCGGCGACTTCAGCACCATGAACCCGGCCTGCTCCACCCGCTGCTTGTGCAGCGGCGTGACCCGCCCGATATTGCTCAGGACTTTCTGACCGACGTTGAGGCTGGAGGTCAGCGAGGCGGTCATGGACAGGTCGAGCAAGACGCCGGCGAGCATCTTGTCCTTGTCGTCGAGGCTGACGTTGCCGGCGCCGCCGATCAGGTCGGAGCGGTTTTCACTGTCCGCCAGCCAACGGGCGGTCTCGGAGGTGGCGCCACGATCGGACAGGGCGAACACCGAGGCACCGAAGGCCGCTGCCGACGGCGCGGCGTCCGCGTGAATCGAGACGAACAGGTCGGCGCCTTTCTTGCGGGCGATCTCGGTGCGACCGCGCAGCGGGATAAAGTAGTCGCCGGTGCGGGTCAGCTCGGCACGATAGCCCTTCTGACCACTGACCTGGCGTTGCAACTCTCGGGCGATGGCCAGCACCACGTCTTTCTCGTGCTGGCCACGGGAGCCGGAGGCCCCCGGGTCTTCGCCGCCGTGGCCGGCATCGATCACCACAATGATGTCACGCTTGCCCGCCGGAGCCGGCGGCAGCTTGATCGCCGGCTCCGTCGGCGTTACCGGGACCGCCGGCACGGTGGCCACGGCAGGCGTCGGTGCCGGCGCGGGCGCGGCATCGGCGGGGTTGTCGTACAGATCGACCACCAGGCGATTGCCATACTGCGCGTTCGGCGCCAGGACGAAGCTTTTCGGCGTGACCGCCTTTTTCAGGTCGACCACCACCCGCAGGTCGGTCGGCGTGCGCTGGGCAGCCCGCAGGCTGTTGATCGGGGTGTTGGCGGTCGGCACGTTCAGCGGGCCGCCCAGGGTCGCGCCATTGATATCGATCACCAGCCGATCCGGAGAGGTCAGGGTGAATACGCTGTGCTGGACCGGGCCGGACAGGTCGAATACCAGCCGCGTGTTGTCCGGGGCCCGCCACAGGCGAACACTCTTGACCTGTGTCGCCGCCAAGGCGTCAACGGCCAGTGCCGCCAGCAACAATCCCACGACAGCAACCAACGCGCGAAGGCGCATACCAAACCCCATCATTTATTTGATTTCCAATGCCAGATCGGCACACCAGGAGTCGCCACGCGCGCCCTGGGACAACAGATACAGCGAACGGCCGCCATTATGCGGGCTAATGGTAATGGTCAGGTCAGGCTTTGGCAAAAAGCCCTCACCGCGCCGCGGCCACTCCACCAGGCACAGGGCCGCACCGTCGAAATAGTCGCGAATGCCCATGTATTCCAGCTCCTCCGGATCGACCAGGCGATACAGATCGAAATGGAAGGCACGGATATCACCGATTTCGTACGGTTCAACCAGGGTAAAGGTCGGGCTTTTCACCGCGCCGGCATGGCCGAGGCCGCGAATGATGCCCCGGGACAGGGTGGTCTTGCCGGCACCGAGGTCGCCTTCGAGGAAAATCACTCCGACGCCACGGCTCACCTCGGCGATTTTCCGGCCGAACGCCACCATGGCCTCTTCATCAGGCAGTTGAAGGGTTAGTTCAGACACGGTGATTGCTCCTCCAGCAACTGTCGAATGACCGGAATCAGATCGCTGGCCGCCAGTCCACGGCCGTTTTTTCCCAACTGTTCGCCGGCGCTGGCGTGCAGCCATACCGCCAGGCAGGCGGCTTCGTACGCCGGCAGGCCCTGAGCCCGCAGGGCACCGAGCAGCCCGGACAGGACATCGCCGAGCCCCGCCGTGGCCATGGCCGGATGGCCGCGCTCGCAGATCGACAGACGCCCGTCCGGCGCGGCAATCAGGCTGCCCGCGCCCTTGAGCACACAGACCGCCTGGTACCGCTGGGCCAACTGGCGCGCGGCGGCGGGACGATCCGCCTGTACGGCTGCCGTGGAAATTCCCAGCAAGCGCGCCGCCTCCCCCGGGTGTGGGGTAATCACGCTGTCCGCCGGCAGCGCGAAACTGCCAGTGGCCAGTAGGTTCAGGGCGTCGGCATCCCAGACTTGCGGCACCCCGGCGTTGGCCGCCAGCGACAACAGGCTGCGGCTCCAGGCGGATTGACCGAGTCCCGGGCCGACCACCAGTACGCTGGCCTGGGCCAACACGGTCATCAACTGATTGGCCGATTCGATACCCAGTGCCATGACCTCCGGCAGCCGGGCCAACGCGGCGGCCACATGCCCGGAACGGGTCGCCAGGGATACCAGTCCGGCACCGCCGCGCAAGGCCATTTCGCCAGCGAGCAGGATCGCGCCACCAAACCCCCGGTCGCCGCCGATCAACAGGGCATGGCCGAACTGCCCCTTGTGGGCATCCAATTGTCGTGCGGGAAGGCTCGGCAGCGTGGCGAGGGTCAATGACTGAATATCGGAAAAAGGCGGTTTGGTCTGCGGCATGCGTCGTCGAGCTCTGATGTCTGGCAGAATTATACGCATCAAAGCCTAGGTTTCTCCTGTCTCATGCCTGTAAATAGCGTCGACCTTCCCGCCCTCGCCCAATCCATCAAGGAATGGGGCCGTGAACTGGGCTTTCAACAAGTTGGCATCGCCGGCCTTGAGCTGGGCGAGCATGAACAGCACCTGCAACGCTGGCTCGACGCCGGCTATCACGGCGACATGGACTATATGGGCGCCCACGGCAGCAAGCGCTCGCATCCCGACGAGTTGGTGCCCGGGACATTGCGGGTGGTGTCGCTGCGCATGGACTACCTGCCGGGCGACACCCAGATGGCCCAGCGCCTGGGTCAACCGGAAAAGGCCTATGTCTCGCGCTACGCCCTGGGCCGCGACTATCACAAGCTGATCCGCAAGCGCCTGCAGCAGCTCGCCGAGCGTATCCAGCGGGTTATCGGCCCGTTCGGCTACCGCGCCTTCGTCGACAGCGCCCCGGTCCTGGAAAAGGCCATCGCCGAACAGGCCGGGCTCGGCTGGATCGGCAAGAACACCCTGGTGCTCAATCGCCAGGCCGGTAGCTATTTCTTTCTCGGCGAGCTGTTCGTCGACCTGCCGCTGCCGGTAGATGCCCCCCATGCCACGGAGCATTGCGGACGCTGCACGGCGTGCATGGATATCTGTCCAACAGCTGCGTTCGTCGGGCCTTATGTGCTGGACGCGCGACGCTGCATTTCGTACCTGACCATCGAGCTGAAAACCGCGATCCCGGAAGAGCTGCGCCCGTTGATCGGCAACCGGGTGTTCGGCTGCGACGATTGCCAGATGGTCTGCCCGTGGAACCGTTTCGCCCGCCCGTCGGATGAAGGCGACTTCAAGCCCCGGCACAGCCTGGACAATGCCGGGCTGGCCGAGCTGTTTCTGTGGGACGAAGAGACCTTTCTGAAAAATACCGAGGGTTCGCCACTGCGCCGGGCAGGTTATGAACGCTGGCTGCGCAACCTGGCGGTCGGGCTGGGAAACGCGCCTTCGACGATTCCGGTGCTTGAAGCGCTCAACAGCCGTCGCGACTACCCGTCGGAACTGGTCCAGGAACATGTGCAGTGGGCACTGCGGCAACATACGCAGCGCGACGCCGTTTGACCTCGAGATTCAAATAGAGACCGCAAAACCGCTGACCGACGCCTGAATATCAATCTCACAATAGCGGACTTCCCGTTTCAACAGCAGCAGGGACCGCCCATTGGCGTTTCTCAGGGTAAGCCGCGATCCTTCCCCGACCACCGCCATCACCGGGTGCTGCTCTCCGCTCTTGAACTTGATATGGGCAGGTAGTTGCACGGTTCGAACCACCTGCTCCATTGCGCAAGCCGTCTGACTATTGTCGATCACCAGATCGAGCCTGAAGGTGCTCTTGCCCTTGAACTTGACGATCTCCAGGGAAGACCGCGACAAGTCCAACTCTGGAATTGTCTCGCGCGCATCCTCCTGGCCGGATAGATCCAGACTGACCTGAGGCAGCGTCTGGAACGTCCCTTGCGGGACAAGCAACTCGGTACGACTGCCAAAGTTCGAGTCAAGGTCCTTTGACGCCATCAAGCTGGTCTTGAACTGCAAGGTGTAGCTGGTTTCGGGGTGCAATCTGACCTGGTACTTGTTGAGGGCCTGCTCCTGCGGGGACTCACCGGCCGCCCAGCCAAAAGGATTGACGTTCAAGAGCAGATGCGGGGTGGCACCGAATAACAGAACCGTCGGGACCGGGCCAAAATCCAGTACTTCCAAGCGTTTGTTCGGCGTCGAAGGCATCGTCACCATCAGCTTTCGCTCGCGTCCCCGGCGGTGGTGACAAACAGTATGTCTGCCAGTTGCTGATTATAATAGGAGGTCCACGCGTAATTTTCCGGTTCCCACCCTATCATTCGCGACTCGTGCGGACTATAAAATGAAAAGTCCTGAAACTCTCTATAGTTGACACCCAAATGCTCCCTGAACCATTTGAGTATCGCGTGTCGTTTATAATGATAATTCGGATCCAGTGGATCAATAAGGAATTTTATTCTGTTTTCCCGTTTCAGATCCTCCAAGGCCCGCTTGTATATTCGGCTATTGGCCTCACTGTCGCCCCTCCCACCGGGTGCCTGAGAGCGGTAGCGATTTTTTATCTCTGCGTAGTAACCATGCAACAACCGCATCGTTTCAAATGTATTGACTCGTAAAAATGCGCCCTCGCCCTTGGGTTTGATAGACACCATTTCATAAGCCAAATGTTCAGTATTGGCAATGTGCTGTTCTCTCGTCAAGGGTCCGAATGGCGGCGACAGCGATTGAACAAGAACGTCTCGCTCAACCCGCCTTCGGTTTCTCTCCTCCAAGACACCTTGCTCATAAATTTTGTAATCCGCCGCTTTCTTGTTTTTTGCCTGATCGAACTCATCCTGCGAAATGACCCCGCCCCGAAAGTCACTTCCGTTCAGACCGTCGATGGAAAACAGATGGGTCTCTTTTAGGAACTGTTGAACATAGGGCTCATTAAGATCCAAAGCACCGGCTCTGGATATAAAACTGGAAAATTCACGAGCCCGCATGGCATTCATGACGTTCAGCACAACCCCTGGCAGGGGAGACATGTTGTCACCCGATTCCACAAAGGAGGAATGAATCGGCCAAAATCGCCCGCCCAGATACACCAACGAAACATGCGGACTGCAAATAACAGTGATATTCGGCAGCCAGTTCCTTTCCAGGCCATCACCGCCGACCACCTTGAAGCGTCCCTCCTCCAGGCAACGCGCCAGAAACAGAACCGTTACATACTCCGCCATGGCCTTGGGAAAGTGACAGGCGGTAAAATTGATAAATTTTATTCCCCTGAAATTTACCGGATCCTTGCCAAACGAACCTGAGAAATTATCATATAGCCAGTTCGCGATTCTCTCAGGATTAGAGACGCCGCCCAAACCAAAAACATCCGCATGAGCGAGTATATTGATGGTTCCATCAAAACCGCTTTGCGCATGGCTCGGACTGATGTAATCAATCGGTAGCAGATCAATGAACCTTGGCGGTTTTGTGTCCCAGAACGCACCGACCGCAGGTGACTGCACCCGATAGTGGTGACTGATGCTGTAAACCCCAGCCGCCTGCTCACGGCCAATGGCTTGATCCAGTCTTGCCTTTCTGAAACGTACAAAATCCCCATCCAGATTATCGAGGTAACGTCGAACCGCCTCTGGATCGCCGGGTACGGTCCCATGGGGATCCAATACATCGGCTATGATGGGAAAAAGGGTCGCATCAAGCCGCCATCTGCCACGATCGATATCCGCCGCGATCATGGCTTTTATCGCCAGAGAAAATCTAAGCAAATCCTCGGGATTTTTAAGCCCGCCTTTACTTTTATAAGAAAAATACAAACTGATAACATGCATGGAAATGGGGTCTTCAAAAGAAGAAAACTCCCGATACAGCTTGGCACTGGCGATATCTTCGCCAATCAGAAGATACAGCGACCCTTTTACAGCGCGCTTCACCCGCCCCGCCGATCGTGTGAGGGTAGCCGACACGTTGACGCCGTGAAAAACCCTCAGCTTTTTCTGGACGATCGCCAAATAATACAGAGCGACCAGGCCTTTCAGAAAATTCAACTCGATTTTCTTTTCAATAAAGTCTTCACCCTGCAATTTAGCCATCGCGATGAAGTCTTTCAGCAAGGTCAAATGGATCAGTGCGCGCGCGCCTTCGCCCCTCGCCGTCAATAAATCCGACTCAAGCTGTGAGTAAGCCCCTCGCAAACTTTCGTTCATGTCCTTCCAGAGCCGAAATGATGAGATCTCCTTGGTAAAATCAAAATCCCATTGGTCTCGAAAGCACGGATAAATGACTCGACGGCCCTCATGCATTTGACTATGAATCTCACCCAAGCGGTAAGTCCTTGCGCCTTGGCTAGCTCGGATTTCCTTATCTTCCAGTTGGAGACTGGGAAAAACGATAGCGTAACGTTTCAGCAGCGTGATGATCGATTCAAAATAGGCCAAGCTCTCCTGGTTTAGCCCACTGCCGGATATTTCATATTGATTCAGACTATAATCAAACAACAACCTTTGCATACGGCCCCGCCTAAACGTTCAGGGATTTTTTATATTGTTCCAGCAGAGCATTGAACGAACCGGAAAAGCTCAGATGGGCCAATGTTTTCACGTTATAGTCTTCGTCCACTTTGTCCGCCGCGCCGAGCAGTCCCTGGCGTTGCCACAATGCAGTGTTCCACAGGCTCAAATCCTTGATCGAGATCGTCACAGGGCCGTCAAGGGACGCGTTTCCCAAGCCAAGCGCCAAAACAACTTCAGTGATTGTTCGACTGGCCTGAGCCGAGCCGCTATCTGCTGTAGCGGAGGTTTTGTAGTGGAAGGCAGGCGTCAATGGCGTGGCCAGCTCACTGTCCAAACGTGCGGCAAACAGGCTGAACTCTTTTCGGTCGGCGCTTAACGACAACAACAGGAAACAGGGGAAATCCTTTAGATCCATCAGTCCATGGTCATTGCCCTGAGCATCGCTGAAAACCAGTTTCTCTTCGTAACTCAATGCGCGACCGCTGGCATCAATATTCATGCGCCTGAGTATCTGTAGACTGAACGCGAGGCTGTTCTCCGGCGCGGAGGTTTTGACCGTGAGTAGCCCCATCTTCTCTCGACGTACATACAGCTTTTTCTGGTCGTCACGCAGAGCAGTTTGAAGCTGGCTCATCGTTTCCGTGATCCGGCGTGCGTCGGCAAAATCGGCCGCGGCCAAACGTTTCATGAACTGTGGAAGTCGATTCGTCAACTTGCCGGTGTTGATGACGGCGGCAATCGATCCATCCTTATAGTGAGGAGAAAGGACGAAGGATTCGCTCGGGTCGAAAGCCTCTATCTCCTCGACAGCCGCCTTGAAATTCAACCATTGCCTGCGCTTTGCAAAAACCGCTTCTGCTTGGCTGCACTCACCGATTTGCGTCACCACTGTGGTGATTTTAGATAAACCTTCTTCTTTCAAGGCGATATTCAACATACCGCTACTGGACGCGCCGCGATCTCCCGTGGGCCGCAAAAAAATGGAGCACTTGTTTTTGAATGCATCAAAACAGAGTCCCTTCGCAGCCCCGATTGCAAAATGCCGGTTTTCCACGGAGGCAAAAGCGTTCTGGCCAAACGTGCTCCAGCGGTTTCCTTGCAGGGGGTAGTGGGCTGACAATCTCTCCAGCGGTAATTGCCGGTATCCAAAACGCTTCAATACCTGCTTTTTTTCGCTCAGATAATCCCTGAAATTATTCTCGCCTTCGGGTTGAGGGTTGCCTACCCAGGCGGCCACCCTGTGCAGTTGCAAAGAGTGCCGGCCACTTTTGACCGGCGCGGGAATCGTGTTGAAGCGGAACACGCTGAAACCCGAGAAAAAATCTTTAAAATCTTCGCCGAAGTCAGCCAGGATAAAAGGCTGTTCCCCGGCTTTTTCGCTATTCCAGACTTTGACGACCGAGACACCGTCTTTTGTTTCCAACTTGATAACGCAGGGATCCTTGTGAGAAAAAATAAGCGGTTCGGTCTTGCCCGACACCTGACGTGTCGCCACTTTCACCGCACTTTTAGCCTGTCGGCTCGCGGCTGACACCTTGCCGCTTGCATCCTCCTCCCATATTCTAAGCATGAGATACAACTGATCGTTCAAACAGACCAGTGTAAAGCTTCGGCCTTCTCGATAGGAAAAGACCCTCTCACTCGCCGCGCCCTCCCGTGGCTCCGTGCGATAGTGGTCGTGCTTTTTTTCGCCCATCCAGATGTTGGGTTTGGCAACAAGACTGGCAGAGTCGGCGTCATGCGCCTGCCAGACCGCATTGACAGCAGTAAACTCAAAGGTGAACGTATAATCCTTTTCTCCATAAAAAGGACTGTCCACCGTATAGCGATTTTCGTTCATTTCTAACAGCTTGAATTGCGCAGACATCACTGTCCCTCCCTTATTCCTTTTCGACCACGTCATACTGCTGGATTTGATCTTTCAGGTAAGCGTGTGAACCTGCCTTCTGGACGACGGTATCGGCCAATTGGGTAAACCCTTGCTGAAGCGCGGGTTCGGCAAGGACAGATTGATATTTATAAACTTCTTCTCGATCGCGCCGTTGCGCCAACTTCAGGAACTCAATTAACTGGTCGGCGCTGAACGTGCCTTCCGCAAGCCTCAGGCTGACCCTGTTTTGCCCGGACTTGCGCCACGCCACAAGCCCTTTTAAACAGAGTGTCAGCAGGTGCGCTTCGGTTTCCTGGAACAAGAACAGGTCATCGTCCTTTATCTGTGCGCTTGTGAAACTGACGCTGGGGGCCGTTATGACATTAACTGCATTTTTCCTGGTCGATAGAAAAAGAACTTTAGTGCCGCCCAGCGCGCTGGAAATTTCAATCGTATTGCTATAGCCGTTGGCAATCACATTGTCAGTGCCGCCCTGGTTGAGATAGAAAAAATTCTCCGGGAGATTTCCGACAAGCTGGGTTTCATTTTTACCGCCATGCAGATAAGCCACCTCTCCACGGGCAATCAGAATATCCTGGCCATCAGCGCTGGGATAAAGCGCTGTGTTGGGTTTGCCCAGTATGCTGTTGCGCAGGACATACACGTTTTTGTCCGCCCATCGATGCAGGACGGTTTTTTCTCCGAGCGTCTCACGACTTAAATCGACTTGCCGCCGCCAATAGATTTTTCCGTCATTCGGCGACACCTCCAATGTATAGAGGCGGCCTCTTATCTCGATTTCCAGGAACTCAGCGAAAGGCTCTTTCAAAAAGTTGACCAGCGTCAGCGAGCCCTCTTTGATAGCCGCCTGGCTCCCCTCGAGTAACGCCAGGACAGCTGAGTCTTGAGTCGTCGCCAGCTCTTTCTTCGGATCGAGCAGAAGCGCCCATTCCAGAACGATACTGCCCCAAAGCTCGTGCTCCGACCCAGGCACCTTTATCCTGATGTTTTCCAGGTCGACCCCAAGCAGTTTCAGCCGAGAAGGCGCCATCCCCTTGCGATAGTCCTCCTCGGCGGCGAAATCAAAGGTGGTGTGTGAATTCCACAGCAGGTACAGCGTGTTGGGCGAACCACGCCCTTGAATTTTACTGCGCCCCTGCCCGACATACAGCGTATTGGAAAAACCTGGGTCCAACTCATAGTGATGAGTGCCTGTCAGGCAAGGGATGTAGGTATAAGGATTGAACTTGCCTTCAATCGTCAGGAAATAAGCGGCATCGTATGCACCTCCGTCAAACTCCCGCTCTGCCCGGTAGGTGTAAGGCGACGGTGTTGCTGAAAGCGCGTCTTTCTTCATCCAGATACAAAGCACCAGTATATCGACGCCGCGCCACCAGGCCGGCTGCGCTTCTATCGCTGATTTCTCCCGCCATTTCGTGCTGAATATTTTTCTCCCAACTTTAGAATACCCATGAATGGAAACAGACTGAGTGACCTCCTTCGGAAAGCCCCCGGTCATGGAGACATTTTCTGCCATTCTTTCAAAAGAAAAGGGGATGCTGGTATAGGCCAGGACATGCTCTTCAAGGAAATCCTGCAACTTTGAGTCCGCGATTGTGGGTGCTATATCCAATCCCTCGTAGGGGACCTCCAGGTCCTTTTCAATCGCGGCAAACGTCAACGTTCGGTCATAATAAAAATCCACCTCCGAAAGAGACATCTGCTGGAGGGCCGCCGAAGAAAATAACGACGACAGATCCATTCGATAGTAGCAAGCCGAGTCGTTCTCTTTTAATGAATCCTTAATGTCCATTTCAACGAAGTAGGTTTGCCCTTGAGCATCCAGGTTCAATAATCGCGCCGCGGCGGCATCCTCGTTGACCTTCCGGAAGTGGCAACGACCGATATATTTTCCCTCGCCCAGCGGTTGGTAGTCGGCATCGAATACTTCATAGAAAAAGCTGGCGGTCTCCGTCGAGGGTGGCGTCTCCAGGTAGGTCAGGCCTTTCACCCGTAAAAAGGACCTTTTATCCAGATAGACGACCGAACGCAACGACATCATATCGATCAGCAGCTCAGCCCCGTTTTTTTTAACCGCACTCGAAAGATCCAGTCGATGACGACTGTTATAGGTCACCTCAGTGGCAGAGTCATAAAATACCCTGAACCTTGGAAAGGTGACATTCAAATAGTTGAACAGGTCCTTGCCATCCAATGGAAACTTCAGGTACAGAGAACCCAACGTATGGGACTTATTAATGGCCTTCATATCGATGAGCTGATGACTCGAGGCCATGACCTTGACTTGCAAGAAGTCTTTTTGAGCATCCTCGAGCAACTCTATGCGACGGCCCCCACTGCGCGTAATATGATAAGAAAACTGGATGGAGCTCAAATTGAAGGCCGACGTCGTTACCCGCGGAAGCAGAACAAAACCTCTTGATTTCTTCTTCTTTATTTCATCAAAACTCAGATAGCCGACGGTTGGCTGCGTCGCCTGCCCGTCATAGCGAGTCATTTTAATTTCATAATTAACGATACCGTCGTGAAGATAGCGGTCGAGATCCGCTTCCCGCTGTGGATTGAAAACGAGCGCTGTCGAGTCATAAGATCGACTGGCCGCGCTGCCCAGGAAAACCGTTTGATTATTTCCTGGCACCCGCAGCTCGGGCAGGTCCATCTCCAAAACATTATATAAGCGCTCCCCATAGTAAAGATCGGGATTCAAGGTAATGGTCTGGTTCTGCAGGACCAGTCTTAAATTATTTTCTATATTTTTTCTCAACACCAACTCGCCGCCTTTTTCCTCGCTGACGAAATAATTACCCTCCAAAGATACTTGCAGCTTGGACTGCTCACGGTCCTCAATTTTAAACGACTGCTTGCTCACCGGGGATACTCGGGAATCCAGCCAGGTGGTGATATCATGGTATTTAAGTGAGGTATCCGTCAGCATCAGCTCGACCCTCTCCAGCCTGGCGTCCTTCGCCACACCGTGACCGGTGATTTTTACTACTTTTTTCTTACTCATCACTTATATTCCCTTAAAGTGTTTCAGCTCTATGTACCACGCGAGCCCGCGCCCAACGCCTGAGCTCTAGATGGAGACCGCAAAACCGCTGACCGCCGCCTGAATGTCGACCTCGCAACTTCTCGTTTCCCGTCTCAGCAGCAGCAGGGAGCGTCCTGTCGAGTTTCTCAAGGTAATGCGTGAGGCCTCCCCGACCACCGCCATCACGGGGTGCGTTTCTCCGCTCTTGAAGCGGATATAGGCGGGCAGTTGAACGGTTCGAACCACTTGTTCCAGCGCGCAGGCTTGGCCTTCGGACGTCACCAGTTCGAGCTTGAAAGTGCTTTTACCCTTGAACTTGGTCACTTCCAGGGAGGACAGCGACAAGTCCAGCTCGGCAATCGTCTCGCGAGCATCTTCCTGGCCGGATAGATCCAGGCTGACCCGAGGCAGCGTCTGGAACGGCCCTTGCGGGACAAGCAACTCGGTACGACTGCCAAAGTTCGAGTCAAGGTCCTTTGACGCCATCAAGCTGGTCTTGAACTGCAAGGTGTAGCTGGTTTCGGGGTGCAATCTGACCTGGTACTTGTTGAGGGCCTGCTCCTGCGGGGACTCACCGGCCGCCCAGCCAAAAGGATTGACGTTCAAGAGCAGATGCGGGGTGGCACCGAATAACAGAACCGTCGGGATCGGGCCAAAATCCAGTACTTCCAAGCGTTTGTTCGGCGTCGAAGGCATCGTCACCATCAGCTTTCGCTCGCGTCCCCGGCGGGCCTCCCGACGACGCAGGTACCAGCCCTTGCAGACCTGGGCGTGTTTCCCTTGGCCCTTGCCATCCGGCCAGGATCTCAAGTCATTCGGAGCCAGCCCCAAAGGCGATAACGTATAACCCCTGGGCTCCTGCCGAAGGCTCGCCTCCTGGCTGACCGAGCCGATGTCCTTGAGCGGGTTGGTCTGATCGTCATCGTCCGCATCGTTGATCATCGGTGTCAGGAACAGATCAATGCCATCCTCATGTAAACCAGCGGTGACAATCCCCGTCCCCGGGTCCTGGCGGCCGTCGAACAGTTGGTCCGCCACCTGGCGCATCTGCTGCTGGGTCAAGATCCCTTCCAGCGCCGAAGAACCAAACATATTGCGAAAGAACAGGCTGACCTTTTCATTCCAGCGGTAGTTATCCAGTTGCGAGAGACTGACGATCGCATTCAGGATGATATTGACGACGGTCAAGGCCGCACCGACCAGGATCAGCACGACATTTACCCCCGGCACGCCGATCAGGATAAAGGCTGCCAGGTTGACGCCGAAGGCCACCCCGTCGATCACCGTCATGGTGATGTAGAGCGCTTGTTCCTCGGCGGTCTTGGCCAACTGGACGCCTTCGATATTGCGATAGAGACTGACGGCGGTGAACAGCACATCCAGGGGCAGCAGCACCTTGTTCAGCTTGAAGAACAGCTGGTCCAGCCGGGGCTGCCAGAGGGCTCGGGAAGCGCTGGAGGCCAGGCGCAAGGCAACCGCGGGGCCAACGTCGGTGGTGAAATCGAACACCCCCTTGACCACCGCCAACGAGTCGCTGACGCTAAAGACGCCCGATCGGGCCGACGAAAAATCCAGGTGGAAGGGCTGGGTTCGAAAATCGGCAAAGACCCCGAAAGCGCCCAGCAAGCGACTGGTGCCGGTGGCCACACGGGCGCTGGTCTTCAGCACCCGGGCAGAAAGTTGCTGTTTCTTGAGGCGGTTCCTGGCCAGGTCGAGCTGTTCCTGGGTGTCTTGCAGACCTTTCAGGGATGCCGAGTCCTTGAGCAGCGCCTTCTTGCTGTTCAGTTGGTTTTCCAACTGCTCCAGGGCTGGAAGAATCTTTGTTTCATCGCCAATCTCCAGCAACCCCCGCAGCTCTCGCGTTGATACGCCGAGCTGTTCACTGCCCAGGAGGCTGCGCTGAATGGCATTGTCTACAATCAGGGTGCCCACTTTGGGGGTTGCTGTTTGAAACTCCCGAAACAAGCTCGGAGGGAACTCGCCATAGGGTATATTTTTGAAAAATTCACGCGTGGCAGAATCGATATTGATGCCGGTCATCTCCCAATATTCCTGCTTACTGAGCAGAAAGAATTTTTCATAGGCGCTTTTATAGTTACTTTCACTGCTGGGCACCGTAGAGCCACAGAACTTTAAAATAGCATTGGAGATAGCTCTTATCCTTTGCGCCCCATGGGGATCATAAGGATCAATCAGGAATTTTACTTTTGTCCCGGTATAAGCAAGCAGCCCCTCTACTGAGTCACCTCGATCGGTGGCCGCCTTCAACCTCAGCAGAAAATCCACCACCTTCCTCATTGTTTCAACTTCGCCGATCGGCAATAACCCACCGCCTCCCCCGCCCTCTATGGAGGCAATCGCCAGCATTTCCCTGACCGTTTCAGCCGAGTCGGAAAATTTATCATTGATCAATCGATCCAGCCCGTCCAAGGCACTTTTGCGGAGATTGGCCGCCGCTTGTGCAGGCCTCCGGATAGCATCGAACGCCATTTCATCCATGTGCGAAACATGGCGCTCATTCGCCGACAGTTTGCCGACCTCTAAAACATGCGTGCGCTTTAAGTAGTCGACAAAGGAAAGATTATTCAAGTCTGCTGGTCCGTCGGACCACTCGAAATTTTCTCTGATCGCCACCTGAATATTCCAGGTATTCGGAGGGTCCTCAGGCCTGCGCGGACGCAGTGGGCTCAGGGAGGCGTCGATAAGGTACCTGAAGGCCTTGAGAACAAGACCGGGCAAAACAAGATGATGATCTTGCCATTTGCTCGACAACGGACCCAGCACCCAATCCGACGTCAGTACAAGAGGCGCTCTGGGACTGGATACAACCAGCACATTGGGAATTTGACTCTTGTCAAGATGAGCCTGTACCAAGGCCCTCTCCAAAAGCAGACAGGTAATATTTGAAGCCGCCACATGAGAAACATGACAGGATTGAAAATTGACAACCCTTAATTTCTTGAATCCAGACGCGGTGTAGGTATTGAGTATATTGCTATACAACCATTCCGCTACCTTTTCCGGATGTCCGAACACACGTTTTTCAATATCCCGACCATGCCCTACAACATTGACAATCCCATCAAAAGAAACACCTTCCGCCGCCGGCGCAGAATATTTTACGACCAGCTCATTATTGCTGATTGAATAATCCGCTCCCAGTTCAAGATAATGGCGCCCCCCAGGCCTAAGTAGACTGCCCAGCTCTCGACGCCTGAACAGCTCAAACTCTCCATGCAGGCTGACAAGCATCCCGTTCCATTCAGCGGAGCCCACGGGAGGTAGAGAACCCAGGATGTGTGGCACGCTCTGCGTTCTCAATTCGTTCAGATAGGGGAGCCCCGCAAACAGAGCGGGCGGCATCAACCAGAGATTGGTGGATAACAGGAAACTGGAAAAATCCTCTCTTGTATTGATACGCCCTTTCCATTCTATGTTGTACTTGTAGATCAAATGCATACTGGCAATAGACGCGGGACTTTGCGCCGCAATCACTCGGTAAAGCCGGACATCGGCGACATCGTCACCCACGAGTAGATTCAATACATGTTCAACGGCGCGCTTGCGACGACGTGTTGTGCCCGACTCGACAAGACTCGCCAGGCTTACCCCATGAAAAGCTCTTATCCTCGCCTGTGCGAGGCCCACCTGATAAAGAGAAAGTAGCCCTTTTAAAAAATCCAGTTCGACTCTTTTTGCCCTGAAATTATCGTCATCCAACTTGCACAGGGCAACAAAATCCTGGGTCAGCGCGAAACTTATCCGATGCGCCTCAGCCCCAGCGTCCTTGATAAAATATGACTTGAGTTTTGTATAGGACTCTACCCGCTCCGCATCCATGCCCTTCCACAAGGAGAAGGACGGTATTTCCCGAGCGAAATCAAATACGAACTCATCTCGAAAGCAGGGATAAATAATGCGCTGCGCATTCGTGCCCTGCGTGTATACGGTCCCCAGCGTATAAATGTTTCCACCTTGTGCAGCACGTATCTCCTTACCATCCAGATAGAGACCCGGGAAAGAGACTTCATACTTCTGCAGAACACGTTGAATTTCCTCAAGGTAGGCCAGAGCGTCCTGACTTAACGCATCACCCGACACCTCATATCGATGCGCAGCATAATCGAACAATAACTCATTCATATAACAACCCTGTCCTGTTGGGCAACGCACCAAGGGAAGTTATCGGAAAAAAAGACTCAGACATCGTAATATCCTTATTACTCCTTATGAGTCACAAGGCTACTCGCAGTCCTTTTCAAAAGAAAAACGGAATTTATCGATCAGATCCTACCCGGACAGATCGACAATGAGGGTTCAAACAATAGATATATACGCCCATCAGGCTTCGTCGTTATAAACGAACTTCGGCATTTCCCAGTGAAAACGAATCGCCAGCAGGCGCAGCAGAAAGCCACCGAACAGCGTGATCAAAATCGCCTGTTCATGGGGCAACTGCCAATAGGTGCACCCGAGAAAACACCAGGCGGCCGCGAAGGAGACGCTGGCATAGAGTTCACGACGGAACACCAGCGGAATGTCGTTGCAGAAAATATCGCGCAACACCCCGCCAAACACCCCGGTGATGACCCCGCTGACCGAAGCCACCATCAGGCCCTGGCCCATTTCCAGGGCGGTCATGCAGCCGATCAGGGTAAAGGCCACCAGGCCCACGGCATCGAGCACCAGGAACAGCGAGCGCAAGTGGCGCATCAACGGCGCGATGAATATCGTCACCAACGCCGCGACCGAGGTCAGCACCAGGTATTCCGGATGCTTGACCCAGGTCAGCGGGTAATGCCCCAGCAGAACGTCACGCACTGAACCGCCGCCGAGGGCGGTAACGCAGGCGATCAGCACCACGCCGAACCAGTCCATGCCACGCCGTCCCGCCGAGAGGGCACCGGTCATGGCTTCAGCGGTAATGGCGACGAGGTAGAGCATCAGCAACATGATGGCGATCCGGGTAGGAGGAGGCGCGCAGTCTACTGGCTTGCGCCGCGCACCAAAAGAGCGCACCTACCCTTTCCAATATTAGCCGATCAAGCCTGGACGCCCGCCATTGTGGGAGCGGAGCTTGCCCGCGAAGGGGCCAGTGGGGCCGCTACAAGGCTTCGCGGGCAAGCTCCGCGCCCACAGACAACAACGCCCACCAAGCGATCAGAACTTGATGAAGTGCTTGCGGTAGTGCTGCAACTCGGCAATCGACTCGCGAATATCATCCAGCGCCAGGTGCGTGCTGCCCTTCTGGAAGCTGTCGCGCACTTCCGGCGCCCAGCGTGCGGCCAACTCTTTCAAGGTCGACACGTCCAGGTTGCGGTAGTGGAAATAGTTTTCCAGGGCCTTCATGTGGCGGGCGAGAAAACGCCGATCCTGACAGATGCTGTTGCCACAGATTGGCGACTTGCCCTTGGGCACCCACTGTTCCAGGAAGGCGATGGTCTGCGCCTCGGCCTCGGCCATGTCGATGCGGCTGTCGCGCACGCGCTGGGTCAGCCCCGAACCGCCATGCTGACGGGTGTTCCACTCGTCCATGCCGGCCAGGATTTCATCGCTGTGATGGATCGCGATCACCGGCCCTTCGGCCAGGGTGTTGAGGTTGCTGTCGGTGACTATAGTCGCCATTTCGATAATAACGTCGGTGTCCGGGCTCAGGCCGGTCATCTCCAGGTCGATCCAGATCAGGTTCTGCGGGTTTTGCATGAGTTGGCTCCTCGGCGTAGCCGCACAGTTTAGCGCAGGCCGCGCTTGCCGGGCGTGCTAAACTCGCGACCGCTTGACCCTCCCCGCCGATTCAACGACACGGAACACCCATGGCCAAACGCCAGCTCAACCGCCGCCAGAACTGGCGCATCGAAAAGATCCAGGGCGAACGCGCCGCGCGCGCCGCCAAACGCGAGTCCCAAGCCGTGGAAGCGCTGGAAGGCGGCGACCTGGGGGCCGAACAGACGGGTCTGGTGATCGCGCACTTCGGCGTGCAGGTCGAAGTCGAGGCGCTAGAGGGTGAGCTCAAGGGTCAGGTATTCCGCTGCCACCTGCGGGCTAACCTGCCAGCGCTGGTGACCGGTGACCAGGTGGTCTGGCGTGCCGGCAACCAGGGCATCGGGGTGATCGTCGCGCAACTGCCACGCACCACCGAACTGAAGCGCCCGGACAGCCGCGGCCAGCTCAAACCGGTGGCCGCCAACGTCGACATGATCGTGATCGTCTTCGCCCCGCTGCCCGAACCCCATGCCAACCTGATCGACCGCTACCTGGTAGCCGCCGAACACGCCGGCATCCGCCCGTTGCTGCTGCTGAACAAGTTCGACCTGATCGATGAGCAGAACGCCCCGGCGCTGAATGCACTGCTGGCGGTCTACCGGCAGTTGGGCTATCCGCTGCTGGAAGTGTCGGCCCATCACGGCAACGGCATGGAACAGTTGCAGCAGCAGCTGGACGGGCACATCAGCGTGTTCGTCGGCCAATCCGGGGTCGGCAAGTCCTCGTTGGTCAACAGCTTGCTGCCCGAGGTGGACACCCGTGTCGGCCCGCTCTCCGAACTGTCCGGCCAGGGCACCCACACCACCACCACCGCGCGGCTGTTCCACTTCCCCGGCGGCGGTGAACTGATCGACTCCCCGGGGATTCGCGAGTTCGGCCTGGGCCATGTCAGCCGTGCCGATGTCGAAGCTGGCTTTATCGAGTTCAACGATCTGATCGGCACCTGCCGCTTCCGCGATTGCAAGCATGACCGCGAGCCCGGCTGCGCCCTGCTCAAGGCCCTGGAAGACGGCCGCGTGCAGCAGCAGCGGATGAACAGCTACCGTTCGATCATCGCCAGCCTGCCGCAAGACAGCTACTGAGGCTGGCTGATTGTAGGAGCGAGCTTGCTCGCGATGGACGCCAACGATAACGCGGGAAACCTGATACCCCGCAGTGCCTGGACTACCATCGCGAGCAAGCTCGCTCCTACTATGAACCGGTCTTGGGCTTGCCCGGTTCGTCCATCTTCAGCACCCCATCCTCGAAGATGTTCAGGCGTTGCCGCAGCTCATGGGCCGGCAGCGGCTGCTTGTCGGCCGGCAGCGCGTTCGGGTCCTTCGGCACCTCGCCCGGAGCACCTTGCCCTTCGGTCGGTGCCGGCTTGGCCCCATCCTCGCCCTGCTCGCCTTCAATGGCCTTCTGTGCCTTCTTGGTCAACACCACGATATCGATGCGCCGGTTGACCGGATTGAACGGGTCGGCCTTGTCGAACAGCGACGAGGAGGCGTAACCCACCACCCGCGCCACTTGCGTGTCCGGATAACTGCCGGCCACCAGCGCACGCCGGGCCGCGTTGGCGCGATTGGCCGACAACTCCCAGTTGCTGAAGCCGCCGGTGCCGGCGTACTGCTTGGCATCGGTGTGACCGCTGATGCTGATCTTGTTCGGCACCGCCTTGATGGTGTCGGCCATGGCCAGCAGGATGTCTTCGAAATAAGGCTTCAGACGCGCGCTGCCGGAGTCGAACATCGGCCGGTTTTCCGCGTCCATGATCTGGATGCGCAGGCCATCGGGGGTGATCTCGAACTTGATCTGGTCCTTGAACTTCTGCAGTTCCGGGCTCTCGTCGACCTTTTTATGCAGCTCCTGCATCAGCAATTCCAGGCGCTCTTTCTCCACCTGCTCGGCCATGCTCTCGACCTGATCGCTGTCGATCTTGACCTTGTCCGGCTGTGGCTCGGATTTGACTTCCGGATTGAGGGTCTTGTCCGGCGCCAGCACCGGCGAACCGCCCAGGTCGATGATGTAGGGCGTACCGCTCTCGGAGAAGCCGATCGGGTCCTTGAAATAGCCGGCGATGGCGATTTTCTGTTCCGGGGTCGCGGTGGACAGCAGCCACAGCACCAGGAAGAACGCCATCATCGCCGTCGCGAAGTCGGCGAAAGCGATTTTCCAGGCGCCGCCGTGATGCCCGCCGGCAAAGCGCTTGACGCGCTTGATTATGATCGGCTGATTGTTTTCCATGACTCAGCGACCGCGAACCGCTTGTTCCAGCTCGGCGAAGCTGGGACGGTGCTTCGGATACAGGACCTTGCGCCCGAACTCCACCGCCAGCGAAGGCGGCATGCCGGAAGCCGAGGCCACCAGGCAAGCCTTGATCGCTTCGTAGATGTTCAGCTCTTCCTTGGCATCGTGGGTCAGGGACGTCGCCAAGGGGCCGAAGAAACCGTAGGCAGCGAGAATACCGAAGAAGGTCCCCACCAACGCCGCACCTACGTGCAGGCCGATGGATTTCTGGTCGCCCTCACCGAGGGAGGCCATGGTCACCACGATCCCCAGTACCGCCGCGACGATACCGAAACCGGGCATGGCGTCGGCGACGCCGGTCACGGCATGGGCCGGATGTTCCAGCTCTTCCTTCATGGAGAACAGCTCCATGTCGAACAAGCCTTCCAGCTCATGGGGCGCCATGTTGCCGGAGGACATGATGCGCAGGTAGTCGCAGATGTACGCGGTCATGCGCTCATCCTTGAGCACGGCCGGGTACTTGGCGAAGATCGGGCTGGCGGCGGCGTCTTCGATATCGCCCTCGATCGCCATCATGCCTTCGCGGCGACTCTTGTTGAGGATCTCGTAGATCAGCCCGAGGACCTCAAGATAAAAGGTGTGGGTAAACCGCGAACTGAACATGCTCAAGGACTTCTTGACCACGTGCATCGTCATGTAGCCCGGGTTGGCCTGCAGAAACGCACCGAAGGCCGCACCGCCGATGATCATCACCTCGAAGGGCTGAATCAGCGCGGCGATCTTACCGTGGGAAAGCACGTACCCGCCGAGCACGCTCGCGAATACGACAATGATGCCGATAATTTTAGCCATAGGTAGAGAGCACTTACTGAGTCGGGTTCAAGGTCATATTCGGAAGTTAATAAATCTCTTCTTCTACTTATCGGCAAAACTGCGCCAGACTATAGCCAGTTCAGGCGAAAAGCCAGAAAACCGGCCATGTGCCAGCTTGCACGGTCGATTGCGCAGCGCCTGCCCAGCCCTCTACGGGCCTGTTAACAGTGATGATGACCGCGCTCGAATATGGCTAACGAAACGACTGTCTCCACGCAAAAACCCAACACGCTGCAGGGCTGGATCAAGCTGCTGCAAGCCGTGCGTTTGCCCGTCCCCCAGGACAGTCACGACCGGGTCTGCCGCGCCATCCGCGACAGCCGCAGCTCACTGCGCGATATCGCCGAACTCATGCAGGGTAGCCCGGCCCTGGCGCTGAGTGTGATCTGCGAAGCCAACCAGCACACCCACGGCAGCATGACCGAGCCGGCGGAAAACCTTGAAGTGGCGATCAATCGCCTGGGTTTGAAACGCACCGAGGAACTGCTCGCACGTCTGCCAGCCAAGGCACCGGAAGAGATTCCAATCGCCTTGCGCCAGCTCCAGCTGATCAGCCAACACGCCAGCCAGCAGGCCAACGGTTTGTTCGCCGCGCGCCTGGCGCGCCTCTGGCAGGATATCCACTGGGGCAGCCTACTGTTTCTCTCGCCGCTCTGGCCGCTGGCGCTGACACACCCGAACCTGCTCGAAGACTGGGAGCTGCGGGTGATTCACAAGAATGAGTCGGCCGCGGCCGTCGAGCAGGAGCTGTTCGGCGTGCGTCTGCTCGACCTGTGCCAGGCACTCGCTGATATCTGGCGCCTGCCGAACTGGGTCACCCAGGGTTATCAGTTGCTGAAAACCGAATTGCGCACCCTGGCCAGGGCGCTGCACATCGCCCGTGACAGCGAGCACCGCTTGCACCAGCAACAGCGGCTCGACGCCGATCCGGAGCTGCGCCGCTGGCTGAACCAGCCCTCCAACACCGTGCTGCTGGCCAACGGCCTGGCCCTCTCGGCGCAACAGGCCTGGGACAGTCCGCACCACCTGCGTTGGCAATACCTGACCAGCCTGTACCTGCAACAACCCATGGACGAGTTGCAGCAGCAACTGCACCAGCAGGCGGCGCAGAGCGCCAACCAGCACAGCATGCCGGACCTCTGGCACCCGGCCGAGGCCCTGATCTGGCGCGGCAGCATGCGGCGTGTGCACAGCGGCCTGCTACCTGCGGCGGATCCTTCGCCCGAGGCCCTGGCGCTCTGGCGCAAACACTGCGCCGAACTGCTCGCCACCCCCAGCCGGTTCACCAACGCCATGCACCTGACCGGGGTCGCCCGCGATGCCCTGAGCACCTGCGGCCTGCGCCGGGTGATGATCCTGATGGCCGACCGAACCCAGAGCAGCTTGCGGGTGCACCAGATCACCGGGCTGGCGAAGGAGTCGGCCGGCCTGGTCCTGCAGGTCAGCGCGAGTCCGATCCTGCAACGGCTACTGAGCCAGCCGGCGCAGATCCGCCTGACCCCGGCCAACAACGCCCAGTTCTCGGCCCTGCTGCCCGGCAACCTGCGGGCGCAGTTCCCCGGCGAACACCTGCTGCTGCGCTCCTTGAGCAACAATGGCCGAGTGGTCATGCTGGTGCTGGCCGACCAGGGCGGCGGACCCTTTTCGGAAATGACCGTGCAGGCCTTCGGTAAAACCGCACAGTGCATCGAGAAGGCATTACATGCCTTTACCCACCGCGGCACCTGACGCTGCGTTACAATCCTCCCTTTTTTGCGCCCTGGAGACCTCACATGCCTGACTTCTCTGGCTTGCCGCTGGTGATCGAGCCCGGCGACCTGCTGCCCCGCCTCGATACACCCGAACTGATCCTGGTGGACCTGACCAGCAGCGCCCGCTACGCCAGTGGGCATATTCCCGGCGCACGTTTCGTCGATCCCAAGCGCACCCAACTGGGCCAGCCACCGGCTCCCGGCCTGCTGCCGCCGAAGGAACTGCTCGAAGCGCTGTTCGGCGAACTTGGTCACAACCCGGACGCGGTCTACGTGGTCTATGACGACGAAGGCGGCGGCTGGGCCGGACGCTTCATCTGGTTGCTGGACGTTATCGGCCACGCGCGTTACCACTATCTGGATGGTGGCCTGCACGCCTGGCTGGGCGAAGGCCGGCCCGTCGACAGCGACACCCCCGCGGCCGTCGGTGGTCCCGTGGCCCTGACCCTGCACGACGAGCCCACCGCGACCCGCGACTATCTGCAAAGCCGCCTCGGCGCCGCCGACCTGGCCATCTGGGACGCCCGCGGCCCGTTGGAATACAGCGGCGAGAAAGCCCTTGCCGCCAAGGCTGGACACATCCCCGGCGCGGTGAACTTCGAATGGACCGCCGGCATGGACAAGGAGCGCCAGTTGCGCATCCGCCGCGACATGCCGCAGATCCTCACCGAACTGGGCATCACTCCGGACAAGGAAGTGATCACCCACTGCCAGACCCATCATCGCTCTGGCTTTACCTATCTGGTCGCCAAGTCGCTCGGTTACCCGCGCGTCAAAGGTTATGCCGGCTCCTGGGGCGAATGGGGCAACCACCCCGACACCCCCGTAGAGATTTGAGATTTCCAAGGATCCTTGATGAAAAAGCGTTTGTTCATCCTCAGCCAGTACCTGCTGCCCCATCACCTGCTGTCGCGCCTGGCCGGCTGCATCGCCGAATGCCGCGTGCGCTGGTTCAAGAACGCCTTTACCGCCTGGTTCGCCCAGCGCTACCAGGTGGACATGTCCCAGGCACTGGTCGAGGACCTGACCGCCTACGAGCACTTCAATGCCTTCTTCACCCGCGCCTTGAAAGACGGTGCGCGCCCGCTGGATGAAACCCCGGGGGCGATTCTCTGCCCGGCGGACGGCGCGGTCAGCCAGCTCGGGCCGATCGAACACGGTCGGGTGTTCCAGGCCAAGGGCCACAGCTATAGCGTGCTGGAACTGCTCGGCGGCGATGCGACCGCCGCCGCACCGTTCATGGGCGGCGACTTCGCTACCATCTACCTGTCGCCCAAAGACTACCATCGGGTCCATATGCCCCTGGCCGGAACCCTGCGGGAAATGGTCTACGTGCCTGGGCGGATCTTCTCGGTCAACCAGACCACCGCGGAAAACGTCCCGGAGCTGTTCGCCCGCAACGAGCGGGTGGTCTGCCTGTTCGATACCGAACGCGGACCGATGGCCGTGGTCCTGGTCGGCGCGATGATCGTCGCCTCGATCGAAACGGTCTGGGCCGGTCTGGTCACCCCGCCCAAGCGCGAACTGAAAACCGTGCGCTACGACGAAGCCGCGCGCCAGCCCATTCATCTGGAAAAGGGCGCGGAACTGGGGCGTTTCAAACTGGGCTCCACCGCCATCGTGCTGTTCGGGCCACAGCAGGTACAATGGGTTGAAGGGCTGGTCGCGGGCTCGTCCGTGCGCATGGGCCAAGGCCTCGGTGCTCCGGCCCAGGCTTGATGAACCTCGGCGCCTTGCGGCTCGCGGGCTCTGTCGCGAGCCGCAAGGCGCCGGGTGCGGGCAACGGGTCGCCGTCGGATTGGACCGGCAAGGCTGCAGCGGCCCCGCAACCCTGCTAGAGTCATGGCATTATTTCGCCATCGTTTTTGTCATCCTGGCCTGTCGTTGGCCCAGGTTGTTTCGCTGCCGGAGCTGGACCGCTACATGAGCAATCCGAGTCCCCATCTGTTGTTGCGCGCACCGACGCCTACGCAGTTGAGCTTGTCTTTCTGCGATGCGACACCGCGCGACCTCAAGCGCTGGATCGCCGGCCTGCCGAAAGCCAATCTCGGGGAAACCGCTCGCCTGCTGTATCAGGGCCTGGGTGAACTCAACCTGCTGCTGACCCCCAGTGAAAACCGCTTGCAACTGCTGGAACTGCTGCGCCCCGAGGTGTACTACGTCTGCAAGCACCTGGAACGGCACTTTCTCAACCAGTCCATCGTCCTCGACGAACGTCCGAGAAAAGTCGCCAACCTCTGCCAGGCCCTGCAAAACCACCTGGCCATCGGTTACAAGCAGATCGCCATGCGCGTGGCCTCAAAGGGTGGCAAGGACCGCACCCTGCTGACCACCGCCATCCAGCGCGCGCTGCACTGTCTCAACGGGCCGCTGGTGCGCGCCAGCCAACTCTATTGCCCGGTTCCGGAAAGCCTCTGGTTCGAGGTGCACCAGCTCTATCAGGTAGCCTTTGCCCATCAGGTGCACAACATTCCGGTGTTCGACGAGCAGGCCAGCCAGCCACTGCCCCTGAGCGTCGAGCAAACTTACATTGTCGCCCTGCTGCTCGGTTGCGCACGCAGCAACCAGATGCGCCAGAACAACATTGCCCGCCTGGCCGAAGTCCTCGAACCCTGGAGCGCCCAGGTCAAGCTGCAAAGCGCCGAGCAAGCTTCCAGCCTGTTCGCCGTGGCGCCTGGGAGTGACGCCCCGCCACGCTATACGACCTTGTTCGCCGTCGAACAGCTGCCGAGCCTGATCGGGATCAACACCCTGCCCCTGGTCGAGGCCATCAAGGAATACCTCGAACTGCCCGTTGAGCTGCGCGGTCAGTCGCGGTTGCAGGTACCCAACGGCCTGAGCCTCGACGTCCTGCAGCACTTGAGCGGTGCCTGGGGCGAGGCCGCCGAACGGACCTTCCAGCGCACGCCGGGACAGGGCAGCCTGACCTTGTGTGTCGGCATGAGCGCACTGCACTTCTACCTGAGCGGCCAGCGTTCCTTCAGCGATATCCTCAAGATTCCCGCAGCCAGCCGGGCCGCGCAATTCGCCGCGCTGCTGTCCAACAGCGCCGAAAAGGACGCCTGGAGCCACGCCTTCGACGCCCAGCGCTCTGGCGGCGCCGATACACTGCTGCCCTACGAAGAAATCCAGTATCAAACCGGTGACGCCGACAGCAGTCAGGCGGCCCTCAATAGCATCGAAGACTTCCCGACCCATGGCCTGCTGATCATCAATCACAGCCCTGGCGGTTACTGCCTGGCCTGGCCCAGGGAAGTGCCCGCGCAATTGCAGGCCGGCGAAATGGTCGGCGTGCAGGATCCCTCAAGCCAGGGCTGGAGCGTCGCCGTGGTGCGCTGGATACGCCAGGTGCGCAGCGGCGGCACGCAGATGGGCATCGAACTGGTGGCCCCGCATGCCCAGCCTTGTGGCCTGCAACTGGTGCGCGGCGGCGAAGGTAACAGTCCGTATCTGCGGGCCCTGCTGCTACCGGAGATCAGCGCCATCGGCATACCCGCCACGCTGCTGACGCCACGCCTGCCATTCCAGGAAGGACACAAGGTGGTCATCAACAGCAACGGCGAGGAGCGTCGCGCCGGGCTGAACAAACGTCTGGCCAGCACCGGCAGTTTCAATCAGTTCGAGTACCGGCTGCTCGAACAGCCGGTGACGCCGAAGACCGATCCGAGTGCCGGCGGCCTGGGCGTGGCCGAGGATGATTTCGGCTCGCTGTGGAAGATCCTGTAGGCGCCGGCTTGCTGGCGATGACGCCCGGAAAGACGATGCAAACCTCAAGGGCCTCATCGCCGGCAAGCCGGCTCCCACAAGGGTTGTGGCAGTACGATATTTTGCGACGAGACACAGACCTGTAGGAGCCGGCTTGCCGGCGATGCGATCTGACAGACGCCGAAATTCAGCGCTGTCCATCCCGATCTTGCACACCCAGCAAATACAGCACCCCATCCAGCCCCAGGGTCGAAATCGCCTGTTTGGCCGCGTGCCTGACCAACGGCTTGGCGCGGAACGCCACGCCCAATCCGGCAATCGCCAGCATCGGCAGGTCATTCGCGCCATCACCGACGGCAATGGTCTGCTCCAGGCTCAGGCCTTCCTTCGCGGCCAACTCACGCAGCAGATCGGCCTTGCGCTGGGCGTCGACAATCGGCTCGACAGCCACCCCCGTGCACCGGCCGTCCACCACTTCCAGTTCGTTGGCGAAGACATAGTCGATGCCCAGCTTCGCCTGCAACTGCCTGGCGAAATAGGTGAAACCGCCCGAGAGGATCGCCGTCTTGTAGCCCAGGCGCTTCAACTCGGCGAACAGCACCTCGGCCCCTTCGGTCAGGCGCAGCGAGGCGCCGATGGCGTCCAGCACACTGACATCGAGCCCCTTGAGCAGCGCCAGGCGCTCCTTGAAGCTGGCGCGAAAATCCAGTTCGCCAGCCATGGCCCGCTCGGTGATGGCCGAGACCAGCTCGCCGACGCCTGCCGCCTTGGCCAGTTCGTCGATCACTTCGGCCTCGATCAGGGTCGAGTCCATATCGAACACCGCCAGGCGCCGGTGACGCCGGAACAGCGAGTCTTCCTGGAGGGCGATATCGGCATTCAGTTCCTGGGCCGCGTTGAGGAATTCGCGGCGCAAGGCCTGCGGATCCGTCAGTTCGCCGCGCATGGAGAGTTCGAAGCAGCTCTTGCTCAGGCCCGACGGCACGTCAGACGCTGCGTGCGCCGACAGACGGTCGATCCGCTCGACCTCCAGGCCGTGCCGCGCGGTGATCGACGTCACCCGCTGCAACTGCTCGGCGTTTACCTGACGGCTCATCAGGGTCACGACATGACGCTTGTGCGTGGCGCTGGCCATCCAGTCCCGGTGTTCAGCCTCGGAAACCGCGGTGAACCGCACCTGCTGCGCCTGCCCCGGGGCACTGGCTTCAATGTCCTTGCGGGCCGACGAAGACTGCGCGGCGTCGGCGAATTCGACCAGAATGCCGAACGCCAGGCTGCCATGGATAACCGCCTGGCGGATATCGAGAATGTTCACCGCAGCTTGTGCCAGCACGCCAGTCATGGCCGCGGTCAGACCCGGACGGTCCTCTCCGGTGATGCTGATCAGGACGATTTCGCGCAAAGCGCACCCCCGCTCGTTAAAAAAAACGCATTCTACCCACTTTCACTGACCATCGGGCACAGCCAGCGCTTTGCCGGTCTAGGGCCTCTCGTTATACTGCGCGTCAACTTCACGGACAAAAGAGCCGCGCTCAGTGAACCGGCCCACGCCAGTCAAAACCGATAATTTCTTCCTGCTGATCTTCCGGGCCTTGCGTCACCGCCGTGTACCGCTCGCCTTGCGCATTGCCAGCCACAACGTGATCCTCGTCGCGCTGGCGCTGGTGATCTATGCCTGCGTGATGGGATTGCAGTTCAAGGAAGCCATGCACCAGCAGGCCGATGCCCTCGGCCAGAGCCTGACCACCCAGACGGCCACCTCCGCCACGGAACTGCTGGTGTCCAACGACATCCTCAGCCTCAACGTGCTGCTGAACAACCTGACGAAGAACCCGCTGGTGGCCCATGCGGCGATCTACAGCGTCGACAACCGCATCCTCGCCGAGGCCGGCCAGCGCCCGAAAAACGGCCTGCTGGGCGAAGCCGAAGGGTTGTACCAGACCAAGATCACCTTCCAGGACGTGACCGCCGGGCATCTGCGCATCAGCCTGGACATGGCGCAATTCCAGCAGCCGATGACCATCAGCCTGCAAAGCATGGGCATTCTCAGCGCGATCCTGCTGGCCCTGGCCCTGGCCTTGAGCCTGCGCCTGGGCCGGCATATCTCCACGCCACTGCTACAATTGCGGGTCTGGTTGCGGGATATGGACGAACACACCCCGGCGACCCAGCGCCAGGATGAAATCGGCGACCTGGCGCGCCAGCTGCATTCGCGCTTTGCCCCGGTCAAACCGGAGCCCGAGCCGGAACCGGAAATCGATTACGACGAACACGACTACGCCGAGGAAGAACAGGCCGAACCCGCCTTCCAGGTCCGCAACCTGCGCGATCCAAGCTTCGACGAGACGGCGGCGGCCCCGCTGCCCAAGCCGGCGCCCCGGCATGTCGTCAGCAACGTGGAAGATGAACTGGACGACGACGAAGATCCGTTCGCCGACCTGCGGGAAGACCCGCGTACCGCGAGCGGCGCGGCCGTGAAGCCGCAGCCGGTAGCACCGAGACAGCCACAGCACAGCGCGGTGTTGGCGGTGCAGTTGGGTGCCCAGGACCAATTGCGGCGCCTGCCACGCGCGCGCCTGACAGAACTGCTGGACCGTTACCGCGACTGCCTGGACCAGGCTGCCTCGCTGTATGAGAGCGAGCTGCACACCCTGAACGATGGCAGCACCCTGATGCTCTTCCATAGCGAAGACAGCGGTGACGACTACCTGACCAACGCCATCTGCTGTGGCGAACTGCTCCGGGCGTTGGGCCACCAGTTGCAGATCGAGGTGGCCGACAGCGGCATCACACTGCAACTGCAGCTTGGCCTTACGTTGGGCAACGCGTTGTTCGGCCTGAGCCAGATCGACCTGCTGCTGACGGAAACCGCCCAGGACGCCCTGGCATTGTCGCAGCACAGCCGCAACCTGCTGCTGGTGGAACGACGCATCAGTGATGACCCGCTGATTCGCCAGCGCGCGCGTATCCGCCCGATTGCCAGTCCCGAGGGGGCTTGCTGCGTGGAGCGCTTGATGGAACCGTATCCCTCGATGCTGGAGCGCCAGCTGGCGCGGATGCACGAGACCCGGGCCAAGAGCTGATCGACGATCGCCCAAACACCACAAACCCTGTGGGAGCCGGTTTGCCGGCGATGAGGCCCGTGAGTCTTGTAGCGCTCCAGCGGACGCCATCGCCAGCAAGCCGGCTCCTACACCAGCAGACCGTGCATGACGATGGTTTGAGGTGAACATACAGCCATCCTTGGCCCAACAAAAAGCCCGCATTCGATGCGGGCTTTTTGTTGACTGAGCACTGACTTCAGAAGCAGGCCTCAGAAGCGAAACACTTCCATATCCGTACGAATCGGCGAAGCCATCGGGATCTTCGGCTTCTCGGGTTCGGCCTGCTTGGCCGGGGCCGGAGATGCTGCCTTGCGGTTTTCCACCAACGGCGCCTGATTGGCCAGTGGCTTGAGTGCCATGCTCAGTTGCTCGGCCAGGCGCTGCAACAGCTCGCCCTGGGCCTGCACCTGTGCCGCCGACGTCCCGCTGTGCTGCTGCTCCAGATGGACGATACGGTTATCGCGCACCTGCCCACGGCGGTCGAGCAAACGCCACTGCGCATCGAGAATCGCTGGTTGATGGGCACCGGAATCCAGTCGGGTAATCGACAACAGTACCTGCACATCCGGCGTGCTCCCGGCAATCGCCGGTGCCAGCACCACGCGCTGGCTATCCAGACGCCAGGCCAACTGGCGGACCAGCAGCTGATTGATGTCGGACGACAGGCTGCCGGCCCAGCGACCGTCGGTCGCCGCTGTCAGGCTGCCATCGGGCTGGCGCTGCAGCAGGCTTTCGCGTTGCAGGTAATCGGCCAGGGAAACCGGCCCGAGCACCACCGACATCCCCGCGCTTTGCTGAGGCTGGCCGGGCGTGCCGCTGTCCAATTGATACAGGGAAACCGGCTGGTGCACGCTGCATCCGGCCAAGCCAAGCAGGCCCGTCAGCAGCACGATAAAAGGAAGGCGCAGAACAGTCATCATCCCATCCAGGTGGCCGCCACAAGGCCCTGCCACAGTCTGATCCAAAAATTCGTTTGGGCACGCCGCCACGCGGGTGCCGCAAGAGGCGCATATCATCCGTGAATATGCGCCCTGACTCCAGTGCCACAGTAGCGATCTTCCTGCTAATACGCTGAACGAACGCTCTAAACCGCTTTAACTGAGACCTTCTACCAACAAGGCATCAACCCGCTGGAAGCCTCGCGGCAGCTTGTTGCCACGCCGGCCACGCTCGCCCTTGTAGTGCTCCAGGTCATCGGCCTTGAGCGACAAGGTGCGTTTGCCCGCCTGCAACACCAGGGTCGCGCCGTCCGGAATCACCGCCAGGTCAGTGACGTATTCCTCGCGGCTGGCCACGCGTTCACCGGGAATCCCGATGATCTTGTTGCCCTTGCCCTTGCCCAGTTGCGGCAGGTCGCTGACCTTGAAGATCAGCAACCGGCCTTCGGTGGTCACCGCCGCCAGCCAGTTCTGCTCACGGTCGGCCACCGGCTTGGGCGGCATCACCTTGGAGCCGTTAGGCAGGCTCAGCAGGGTCTTGCCCGCCTTGTTCTTGGCCTGCAGGTCTTCACCCTTGACCACAAAACCATACCCGGCGTCGGAAGCGATGACATACAGGGCCTCGTCTTCAGGCAGCAGCACGCACTCGAAGCTGGCTCCCGGTGGTGGTGTCAAACGACCAGTCAGCGGCTCGCCCTGGCCACGGGCCGAAGGCAAGGTATGCGCCGCCACCGAGTAGCTGCGCCCGGTGGAGTCGATAAACACCGCGAACTGGTTGGAGCGCCCCGCGGCCGAGGTCTTGAAGCCATCACCGGCCTTGTAGGAAAGGCCCGTAGCATCAATATCATGGCCTTTTGCACAGCGAACCCAACCTTTTTCCGACAGAACGACCGTCACCGGCTCGGTCGGCATCAGTTCGTTTTCCGACAGGGCCTTGGCTTCGCTACGGGCGACAATCGGCGAGCGACGGTCATCGCCGTAGGTTTGCGCATCGGCCAGCAGTTCGTTGCGGACCAGCTTCTTCAACTTGGCTTCGCTAGCCAGCAGCGCTTGCAGCTTGGCCTGTTCCTTGAGCAGCTCATCCTGCTCGTTGCGCAACTTCATCTCTTCCAGCCGCGCCAACTGACGCAGGCGGGTATCGAGGATGTGGTCGGCCTGGATCTCGCTGAGGTCGAAACGCGCGATCAACTCGGCCCGCGGGTGTTCCGCGGTGCGGATGATATGAATCACTTCATCCAGATTGAGGTAGGCGATCAGCAAGCCGTCCAACAGGTGCAGGCGCTTCTCGACCTTGTCCAGGCGGAACTTCAGGCGTCGGCGCACGGTGTTGACACGGAACGACAACCACTCCACCAGCAAGGTGCGCAGGTTCTTCAACTGCGGCTTGCCGTCGAGGCCGATGATATTGATGTTGACCCGGTAGCTGGACTCCAGGTCAGTGGTAGCGAACAGATGCTGCATCAGCTCATCGAGGTCGATGCGGTTGGAGCGCGGGATAATCACGATCCGACACGGGTGCTCGTGGTCGGACTCATCGCGCAGGTCGGCGACCATCGGCAGCTTCTTGGCCTGCATCTGCGCGGCGATCTGCTCCAGCACCTTGGCCCCGGAGACCTGGTGCGGCAGGGCATGCACGACGATATCGCCGTCTTCGATGCGATAGACCGCGCGCATGCGCACCGAGCCACGCCCGGTTTCGTAGATTTTCAGCAGGTCGGCTTGCGGCGTGATGATTTCCGCTTCGGTCGGATAATCCGGGCCCGGAATGAACTTGCACAGGTCCTCGACGCTGGCACTCGGATCATCCAGCAGATGCACGCAGGCGCTGGCGACTTCCCGCAGGTTGTGCGGCGGCACGTCGGTGGCCATGCCCACGGCGATACCGGTGGTGCCGTTGAGCAGGATATTCGGCAAACGGGCCGGCAAGACCGCCGGTTCGTCGAGGGTGCCGTCGAAGTTCGGCACCCAGTCCGCAGTGCCCTGGCCCAGCTCGCTGAGCAGCACTTCGGAATACCGCGACAGCCGCGACTCGGTGTAACGCATGGCCGCGAAGGACTTCGGATCGTCCGGCGCCCCCCAGTTGCCCTGGCCATCCACCAGCGTATAGCGGTAGCTGAACGGCTGGGCCATCAGCACCATGGCTTCGTAGCAGGCCGAATCGCCGTGGGGGTGGAATTTGCCGAGCACGTCGCCGACGGTACGCGCGGACTTCTTGTGCTTGGCGTCGGCATCCAGCCCCAGCTCACTCATGGCGTAGACGATCCGCCGCTGTACCGGCTTCAGGCCGTCGCCGATATGCGGCAGCGCACGGTCCATGATCACGTACATGGAGTAGTTGAGGTAGGCCTGTTCGGTGAAGTCAGCCAATGACCGGCGTTCTACGCCATCCAGGCTGAGATCAAGGGAGTCGCTCATGCGGGCCTCATCAGTTCGTAGTCTGGCGCGGCGGCGTTAGCACCGCGCAGGTGAATTCGGGGGTATTCAACACGCGGGCCCGGCAGCCGTGGTTCGCCGCCGGGGCAACCGCGCATCAGGTCAGGACCTCGGCCAGGTTGCCCTTGGATTCGAGCCAGGTCTTGCGATCACCGGCGCGTTTCTTCGCCAGCAGCATGTCCATCATTTCCGAGGTGGCCTCGAAATCGTCCAGGGTCAACTGCACCAGGCGCCGGGTGTTCGGGTCCATGGTGGTTTCCCGCAATTGCGGCGGGTTCATCTCGCCCAGGCCCTTGAATCGGGTGACCTGGGGTTTGCCGCGCTTCTTCTCGGCCACCAGGCGATCGAGAATGCCGTCGCGCTCGGCTTCGTCGAGGGCGTAGAAAATCTCCTTGCCCAGGTCGATCCGATACAGCGGTGGCATCGCCACGTAGACGTGACCGGCATCCACCAGCGGGCGGAAATGCTGGACGAACAAGGCGCAGAGCAGGGTTGCGATGTGCAGGCCGTCGGAGTCGGCGTCGGCGAGGATGCAGATCTTGCCGTAGCGCAGCTGGCTGATGTCCGCCGCGCCCGGATCGACGCCAATGGCCACGGCGATATTGTGCACTTCCTGGCTGGCGAGCACTTCGCTGCCGTCGACTTCCCAGGTATTGAGGATCTTCCCGCGCAACGGCAGGATCGCCTGGAACTCCTTGTCCCGCGCCTGCTTGGCCGAACCGCCGGCGGAATCACCTTCCACCAGGAACAGCTCAGCCCGCATCGGGTCCTGCCCGGCGCAGTCGGCCAGCTTGCCCGGTAGCGCCGGCCCTTGGGTAATACGCTTGCGCTCAACCTTCTTGCTCGCCTTCAGGCGCCGGCCGGCGTTGTTGATCGCCAGCTCAGCCAGTTGCATGCCCAGCTCGGGGTTGGCATTGAGCCACAGGCTGAAAGCGTCCTTGACCACCCCGGAAACGAACGCGGCCGCTTCACGGGAAGACAGGCGCTCCTTGGTCTGGCCGGAGAACTGCGGTTCCTGCATCTTCATCGACAGAACAAAGGCAATCCGCTCCCAGACGTCTTCCGGCGCCAGCTTCACGCCACGCGGCAGCAGGCTGCGGAATTCGCAGAACTCACGCATGGCATCGAGCAGGCCCTGGCGCAAGCCATTGACGTGGGTCCCGCCCTGGGCGGTGGGGATCAGGTTGACGTAGCTTTCCTGGACGCTGTCGCCGCCTTCGGGCAACCACAGCAGAGCCCAGTCCACCGCTTCCTTATTACCGGCGAGGCTGCCGCAGAACGGCTCGTCCGGCAGCCGCTCGAATTCACTGACCGCATCCACCAGATAGGAACGCAGGCCGTCTTCGTAATGCCACTCGACCTTCTCGCCGGTGGCCTTGTCCTCGAAGCTGACCAGCAGCCCCGGGCACAATACCGCCTTGGCCTTGAGCACGTGCTTGAGGCGGCTGACGGAGAACTTCGGCGAATCGAAATACTTCGGGTCCGGCGCAAAGTACACGCTGGTGCCGGTGTTGCGCTTGCCGACAGTGCCGATCACTTCCAGCTCGGTAGCCTTGTAGCCATCGGCGAAGGTCATCTGGTATTCGTTGCCATCGCGCTTGACCCGGACCCGCACCTGGGTCGACAAGGCGTTGACCACGGAGATCCCGACGCCGTGCAGGCCGCCGGAGAACTGGTAGTTCTTGTTGGAGAACTTGCCGCCGGCGTGCAGCTTGGTGAGGATCAGTTCGACGCCCGACACGCCCTCTTCCGGGTGAATGTCCACCGGCATGCCGCGACCGTCGTCGGACACTTCCAGGGAATGGTCGGCGTGCAGGATCACCTGCACCGATTTCGCATGCCCGGCCAAGGCTTCATCGACGCTGTTGTCGATGACTTCCTGGGCAAGGTGGTTCGGCCGACTGGTGTCGGTGTACATGCCCGGGCGTTTGCGCACCGGGTCGAGGCCCGAGAGGACTTCGATGGCGTCTGCGTTATAAGAGCTAGCGCTGGGAGTGGCCATGGGGTCTCGTCGTCAGTCGTCTATGAATAGGGGTCATTCTCAAGGCACCGTGCCTCAGGGCATCAGAGCCGCGAAAAATCGATCGCCTGGTATCTATCGGCACCGATGCCGGCAAAGCTGAGCAACGCCGGCAATTGTTCGGCAAAGCCCTGGAAACTATGATCGCCGCCGGCCTGGATACGCAAGGCACAGGCCCGGTAATACTGCTGGGCGGCACGATAATCCAGGGTTTCATCGGCGGTCTGCAGCCAGACCTGGAAACGTTGCGGGTCCTGGGGGGCCGGGACTTCCAGCTCGGCCAGGGCCGTCACATGATCGACGCTCAGGTCCCAGGTCTCGCCGCTGTAGAGGTTCTGTTGGGGACCGAGGTAGCCGTCGAACATCCGGTGCGGCGCCACCGCCGGGTTGACCAGCAACGCCTTCAGGCCATGGCGCTCGGCCAGGCACGTCGCATAGTAGCCGCCGAGCGAGCTGCCGACCAGCAGTGGACGACCGAGTTCGGCAATCGCTGTTTCCAGTTGGAGCATCGCCTGGCGTGGATGATGATGCAAGGCCGGTACCCGCAACTGCGCTTCCAGGCCCAGGCGCTGCATCAGTTGAATCAACTGAGTGGCCTTCTTCGACAGCGGCGAGCTGTTGAAGCCGTGGATATACAGGATCGAACCGGACATGTGATCACTCTCCATTGGCAGGCTCCCGCACACAAGCGCCAGGCACCGCACAGACAAAGACGCGCAGTTTAGCCTGACTCCGGCGCGCTGACTCGCCTTGAGACGTTTCCTACTTGTTAAGCAGAAGTGATCAGTAGCCGGTACCGCCGTAATCGACCTCGAAATCGAAGCCACGGACCCGGGAAACCGCGGTCTCCAACCGTCCGTCCGGATGCAGGCGCAGCCAGCGATAACCTGGAGCCTTGTCGTCGACCTTGAACGCTTCGCTGCCCGGCGCGAACTGCACACAGGTAGAGGGTGACGCCAGCAAGCGCACGCCGTTGCGCTCGCGGTCCAGTTCCTGGTGGATATGCCCCCAGAGCAGCGCGCGAACCTGGGGAAAGCGGTCCAGCACGGCGAACAGCGCCTCGGGGTTACGCAAGCCGATGGGCTCCATCCAGGCACAATCGATGGAAATCGGATGGTGATGGAAACACACCAGATGATGACGCTGCGGTGCTTCGCTCAGCGATTGCGCGAGCAACTGCAGCTGTTCGTCCTGCAGATAGCCCGGTACCGAGCCCGGCACAGCGGAGTCCAGCAGGGTAATCCGCCAGTTGCCGATATCCACCACCGGCTCGAGCAGGTCGCTGTGGTGAGCGGCCTCGGCCATTTCCCGCAACTCGTCGTGATTGCCCGGGAGCCAGCGTGCCGGGGCGCCGATCACCTCGCTCATCTCACGGAACTGCCGATAGGACGCCACTGTTCCGTCCTGGGACAGGTCGCCGGTGGCCAGCAGCAGATCGACGCCGGGCTGTTCCGCCAACACGCAGTCGATGACCCGTTGCAGGCTGTCGCGGGTATTCATGCCCAGCAAGGTAGCGTCCGCCTCGGCAAACAGATGGCTGTCGGACAGTTGCACCAGCAGCACGGCGTCCGCGGGGGTCGACTGAGTGGATACGCTCGGCAAGAGGCTCTCCTGCAAAATACTGAGGGGTCGTTCTGCACGCTTCGGTCAAGAAAGCGCGCCGCAGGCAATTATGGTCGGGGAATCGGTAAAGAGGAAATGGGCGAAACGGACACACTTCACATTTAACCGGATACAACCTAGCGAACCGCCTCGAATTCATGGCCGCAGGCCAGGCAGTGACTCAACCACTCGCCGAGAAAGACATTGAGCTGGGCTTTTTCGTCCGGCTGGTGCATGGCCGAGTTAGGATACGGATAGATACTGCGAAAGCGCCGGGCATGCTCGGCACTGATCACCTCGGCCATGCGCGCGTCGTGGTAGACCTGTACCTGCAACTGCGGCACCGGCAACCACGGCAGGCTGTGCTCCTGACGCACCAGCAAGGTGGTGGTGTAGGGATTATCCTGCAACACCTCCAGCGCCAGCACGCCGAGCATCTGCTCGCCCTGGGTCATGGCAATGCGCCGTGCACGCTGCTGCTCGCGCATCTGCGGCAGCAACCGCATCAGGCGTGCGTAGTTGGCCTCGCAGGCCGCTTGCAGCCCCACCAGGTCAACCCGATAACGTTCGCGCAACAGACTTACGACCATAACCCCCTCACTTCAGCGCGGTTCAATGCCAGCCATTGCAAGGCAATGATCGACGCCGCGTTGGCAATTCGCCCATCGCGCACGGCTTGCAGGGCTTCTTCGAAAGCCCAGACCGTGGCACGGATATCCTCATTTTCTTCTGCCAGCCCGTACAGGCCGCCAGCCCCTTGAGTGTCGCAGCGCCCCAGGTACAAATGCACCAACTCGTTGCTGCCACCCGGCGACGGAAAGTACCGGGAGATCGGCCACAGGGCCGTCAGATTCAGATCAGCTTCCTCCTGTGCCTCGCGGCGGGCAACCTCTTCCGGTTCTTCGTCCTTGTCGATCAGACCGGCGACCAGCTCGATCATCCAGGGATTCTCGGCCTTGCCCATGGCCCCCACCCGGAATTGTTCCAGCAACAGCACTTCATCGCGCCGAGCATCGTAGGGCAGGACACACACCGCATCGTGCCGGACAAAGACTTCACGATTGATCGTATTGCCCATGCCACCATCAAACAGTTCATGGCGCAGGTGCAGCCGATCGAGTCGATAGAAACCCTTGAAGCAGTTCTCCCGCAGGATGATCTCGACCGTGGTCGGGCTGCTCTTGGTGCTGTCCGTCATCATCTTCCCCATTGCGATAGCGGCGAGGCTTTCCCTCGACTTCGCACCATCCTAACGCGCCGAAGTGCCATGATGCAGCCCTTTCCCCTCGCCGGGATAGACGGGCGCCCCTGAAACCTACTCTAATTAGCTTAGTGGCGAACCGAGTACGCCGCTGACAGTCGAAGCACGATCACTTGACCTTTCTTTCGCTGACGAAGGACACCCATGTCGTTTTTTAAAATCGCCGCGCTGACGGTAATAGCCCTGACCCTGGGCGCCTGCCAGAGCCTGTTCCAGCCCAGCCTGAAGGCGCCGCTGAGCGTCAAGAGCGACACCTCCGAACAGATCAAGCCGGGCTGCAACGATCCGGATTGCCCGCTGGTGAACATCGATACCGTGCATTTCCCCGATGAGCCGCAACTGGACGCCGCGGTGGAGCGGACATTGCTGCAAATGGGCCGCACTTCGGCCAACGGACCATTGCCGACCTCGCTCAAGGCCTATCGCGAACAGTTCCTCGCCACTGCCGAAAGCCGCCACAGCAGCTATTTGCAAGCCAAGGTACGCGAGCAGCATGACGGCTTGGTGATCCTCGAGCTCGCCAGCTACCTGGACGACGGCGACGAACACGGCATGCCGGGGCGCGGTTTCCTCACCTGGTCACGCCAGGAGCAGAAGGCCCTGAGCTTGCAGGACATGCTGCTGCCGGGCCAGGAAGAGACGTTCTGGAAGCTGGTCAAGGTGGCCCATAACAACTGGCAGATCAACAACCGGTTGGACCAGGACTTCGTTACATCCTGGCCCTTCCAGAAAACCCCAAACGTCACCCTGGCCAGCGACGGCGTGATCCTCAAGTACAACGTGACGACCATCGCCCCTTACGCCATGGGCCTGATCGAGCTGAACATTCCGTACCAGCGCCTCAACGGCGTGCTCAAGCCCGAGCGGTTCCCCGCCCGAGGCTGAACGCCCGACCGAGCAGCCCTTGCAGCAACCCCGCCAGCAGCAGTGATGGCAGGGTAGCGCCCAGTTCCGGATGGAAGTTGGCCAGCAGGTGGTAGGTCGACACGCCACCCAGCCAGGCCAACAGCGCCGGCCAGCGCAACAGCGACGCGGCACCCGCGGCGCTACGTCCACGCAGGATGAAGTGATCCACCAGCACCACGCCGAACAGCGGCGCGAACACCGAACCGATCAGCAGCAGGAAGTTCTGGTACTGCGCCAACGGTGCGAAGCAGGCGATCAGGGTGCAGAGCACGCCAATGGCCAGGGCCAGGTGTTCGACCTTCCAACGCAGCAGGATGCCGCTGGAGACCGCCGCCGAGTGGATGTCGGCAAAAGCGTTTTCCGACTCGTCGAGCAGAATCAGCAGCAGCGGAATGCCCAGCCCGGCACCGGCCAGGGCCAGCAGCAAGGCATTGGTTTCACCGCTGGGGGCGAACGCCAGGGTGTAGGCCACGCCCAGGCTCATCAGCCAGAAGTTGCCGATCAGAAAGCCCAGCGCCGTACCGCCGAACACGCTTTTCGCGCGTTTGCCGAAGCGTGAGTAATCGGCGATCAGCGGCAGCCAGGACAGCGGCATGGCAATGGCGATATCGAAGCCCACGGCAAACGGCATCGAACCGTCACCGGCCTGCGCCCAGAGTGCCGCCAGGTCGGCCTTGGCAAACAGGTTCCAGGTCAGCCACAGGCAGGCCGCCAACAGCAACCAGATACCCCATTTGCGCAGGATCTTGCGTACGAAGGTCAAAGGACCGCTGACCGCCAGCAAGGTCGCCAGTGCGCCGAACACCAGGGTCCAGAGCAGCGGGTTGGCCAGCAGGCTGCCCGCGCTGAACGCCTGGGCGCCCAACAGGCTGGCCGCATCGCGCATGACGATGATTTCGAACGCGCCCCAACCCACCAGTTGCAGCAGGTTGAGCAGCGCCGGCAGGCTGGCGCCGTACTCGCCGAGACTGAGTTTGAGCGCGGCCATGGAGGACAGGCCGGTGTCGCTGCCGATCACGCCGACCGCGGCCAGCAGCAGGACGCCGACCACGGTGCCGAGGAGGATCGCCAACAACGAGCCGGACAGGCCCAGCCCCGGCGCCAGCAAGGCACCGGTTTGCAGGACCATCAGGCCGATGCCGAGGGAGAACCACAGGGAAAACAGATCGCGCGCGCCGAACACACGCTTGTCGGCGGGGACCGCGAGATCCGGGGAATAGGTGCTACTAGGTGTGCTCAAGGGAGGGGGATCTCGAAGATAGTGTTTATGCCGTGAATGCGCTGGCGCCTGCCAGGGCCTCTTCGCGGGCAAGCTCCGCTCCCACAAGTCCTCAGTCGTGCACAAACTCAGGCTCGACTCAAGTCCTGTGGGAGCGGAGCTTGCCCGCGAAAGGGCCCTTACAGGCACCCTATTACTTCAGATCGCGTCAAACCTTCTGGTACAACTGGCTGCCTTCGCGCTTGAAGCGCTCGGCCTGTTCCGCCATGCCCTGCGCGGCCTCCACATCGACCGCTTCGATACGCTGGTTGGCCGCGTATTCACGGACTTCCTGGGTGATCTTCATCGAACAGAACTTCGGCCCGCACATCGAGCAGAAGTGCGCGACCTTGGCCGAATCCTTCGGCAGGGTCTCGTCGTGATAGGCCCGTGCGGTATCCGGGTCCAGGCCGAGGTTGAACTGGTCTTCCCAGCGGAACTCGAAACGCGCCTTGCTCAAGGCGTTGTCACGGATCTGCGCGCCCGGGTGGCCCTTGGCAAGGTCGGCGGCATGAGCGGCGATCTTGTAGGTGATGATCCCGGTCTTCACGTCATCCTTGTTCGGCAGGCCCAGGTGCTCCTTGGGCGTGACGTAGCAGAGCATGGCGCAACCGAACCAGCCGATCATCGCCGCGCCGATGCCGGAGGTGATGTGGTCATAGCCCGGTGCGATGTCGGTGGTCAGCGGGCCGAGGGTATAGAACGGCGCCTCGTCGCAGCACTCCAGCTGCTTGTCCATGTTCTCCTTGATCAACTGCATCGGCACATGCCCCGGGCCTTCGATCATGCACTGCACGTCGTGCTTCCAGGCAATCTTGGTCAACTCGCCGAGGGTCTCCAGTTCACCGAACTGCGCTTCGTCGTTGGCGTCGGCAATCGAGCCCGGACGCAGGCCGTCGCCCAGCGAGAAGCTGACGTCGTAGGCCTTCATGATTTCGCAGATTTCGTCGAAATGGGTGTAGAGGAAGTTTTCCTTGTGATGCGCCAGGCACCACTTGGCCATGATCGAGCCGCCACGGGAAACGATCCCGGTAACGCGCTTGGCGGTCATCGGTACATAGCGCAGCAGCACACCGGCGTGGATAGTGAAGTAGTCGACGCCCTGCTCGGCCTGTTCGATCAGGGTGTCGCGGAACAGCTCCCAGGTCAGATCCTCGGCCACGCCGTTGACCTTCTCCAGCGCTTGGTAGATCGGCACGGTACCGATCGGCACCGGCGAGTTGCGGATGATCCACTCGCGGGTTTCATGGATGTGCTTGCCGGTGGACAGGTCCATGACCGTGTCCGAACCCCAGCGGATGCCCCAGGTCAGCTTGGCCACTTCTTCCTCGATGGAAGAACCCAGGGCGCTGTTGCCGATATTGCCGTTGATCTTCACCAGGAAGTTGCGGCCGATGATCATCGGCTCCAGCTCCACGTGGTTGATGTTGGCCGGAATGATCGCGCGACCGCGGGCGATTTCCTCGCGGACGAATTCGGCGGTGATCTGTTTCGGGATGCTCGCGCCAAAGCTGTGGCCCGGGTGCTGCTGCTTGAGCAGGCCGGCGGCACGGGCCTCCTCCAGCTTGAGGTTCTCGCGGATGGCGACGTATTCCATCTCGGCGGTGATGATGCCCTGGCGCGCGTAGTGCATCTGGCTGACGTTGGCACCGGCCTTGGCCCGACGCGGGTTGTGCACATGGGCGAAACGCAGCTTGGTCAGTTCAGGGTCGGCCAGGCGCTGCTGGCCGAAGTTCGAGCTCAGCCCGGTCAGGCGCTCGGTGTCGCCACGGCTGTCGATCCACGCCGAGCGCACATCGCCCAGGCCCTTGCGCACATCGATGGTCACGTTCGGGTCGGTGTAGGGGCCGGAGGTGTCGTAGACCAGCACCGGGGCGTTGATCTCGCCGCCGAAATCGGTCGGGGTCACATCCAGGCTGATTTCGCGCATCGGCACGCGGATATCCGGGCGCGAGCCCTGCACGTAGATTTTCTGCGAACGGGTAAAAGGCTGTACCGATTGCTCATCGACCTTGGCTGAATCGCTGAGGTTGGCGGCATCTTTTGATTTTGTACTCATCACGGCTCTCCAGACGGTATCCAGGGGATTGTCGGGACGAACCTGAAGGTACGGACGCACCAGAACGGGTGCTGTGCTCGGTCCTGCAGAACGCTGTTCGATTGTCGAACAACATCCCGGACGGAGCACAAGAGGACTCGCCGGGGGACGAGAAATCTTGTTCCCTACGCAGGCGCTAACCTGATCAGGTTCAACGGGATCCGGAATTATCCGATCTCAGCCTCATAGCAAGGCACCCCGACAAGAACCAGCCGAGTGTAGAGAAGACTGCGACATAATGCCATCTCCCCCTGATTCGTCTGGATAAATGGCAGATATACCGGATTGTTGCCGCCCCGCCCCGGCACTACACTCGCTACGTCTTGACGCTGGGCAAGCCGGGCAGTAGCCTCGGTCATCGCATTACCACCGTAATATTTACTCTAGGAACTGTCTCATGCTGCGCAAATTTTCACTGGCCCTGGCCGTGTCTTGTGCGACCAACGGATGGGTCTGGGCAGCTGAAACGCCCCTGACGGCCAAGACCGACCTGGTCAGCGTGTACCAGGAGGCCGTGGGCAATAACGCCGACCTGGCCGCCGCCCGCGCCGACTACGACGCACGCAAGGAAATAGTGCCCCAGGCCCGCGCCGGCCTGCTGCCGAACCTGTCGGCCGGTGCCGATGTGAACAACGTCCACACCTCCATCGACCAACCGTCGACCAGCCTGAACCGCAGCGCCACCACCTACCAGGCGACCCTGGCCCAGCCGCTGTTCCGTGCCGACCGCTGGTTCCAGTACCAGGCTGCCAAGGACGTCAACGAACAGGCCGCCCTGCAACTCTCGGCGACCGAGCAGAACCTGATCCTGCAAAGCGCCGAAAGCTACTTCGCGGTGCTGCGCGCCCAGGACACCCTGGCTTCGACCAAGGCCGAGGAAGCGGCGTTCAAGCGCCAGCTCGACCAGTCCAACGAGCGCTTCGACGTCGGCCTGTCGGACAAGACCGACGTGCTGCAATCCCAGGCCAGCTATGACACCGCTCGGGCCAACCGGATCGTTGCCCAGCGCGCGGTGGCGGACGCCTTCGAAGCCCTGATCACCCTGACCAACCGTCAGTACAACTCGATCCAGGGCATCGTCCACACCTTGCCGGTGCTGGCGCCGACCCCGAATGATGCCAAGGCCTGGGTCGACACCGCGGCCCGACAGAACCTCAACCTGCTGGCGAGCAACTATGCCGTCAGCGCCGCCGAGGAAACCCTCAAACAGCGCAAGGCCGGCCATGCCCCGACCCTTGATGCGGTGGCCAAGTACGAGGCCGGCGACAACGACGGTTTCGGCCTGAGCAACCCCAACGCGCTGAACCAGAACTATGCCGGCCCCGTGAAGCAGACCACGATCGGCCTGCAATTGACTGTCCCGCTCTACAGCGGTGGCCTGACCAGCTCGCAGGTGCGTGAATCCTATTCGCGCCTGAGCCAGACCGAACAGCAGCGTGAAGCCCTGCGCCGCCAGGTGGTGGAAAATACCCGCAACCTGCATCGCGCGGTGAACACCGATGTGGAACAGGTGCAGGCACGCAAACAGTCGATCATCTCCAACCAGAGTGCGTTGGAAGCGACCGAAATCGGTTATCAGGTGGGCACGCGCAATATCGTCGATGTGCTCGATGCCCAGCGCCAGCTGTACACCTCGGTGCGCGACTACAACAACACCCGCTATGACTACATTCTCGACAACCTGCGCCTGAAGCAGGCAGCGGGCACCTTGAACCCGGGCGACCTGAGCGACCTGCAGCGCTATCTGAAGGCCGACTACAACCCGGACAAGGACTTCCTCCCGCCGGATCTGGCGAAGGCCGCGGCGGCCAATCTCAAGGGCAGTCCGAAGTATTGATGGAGACCTTGAGAACGCCACGAAACCCTGTAGGAGCCAGCTTGCTGGCGATGAGGGCCTTGAGCCCCACGCCGTCCAAACCGACGCCATCGTCGGCAAGCCGGCTCCTACAAGGATCGCGTCGACGGGACTAACGCGACAGCGACAGCAAGCGCCCCAACCCATCCAGCAGGCGCTGCAATGCGCCCTGGTTGGCCTTCATCACCTTCAGCCCCGCCTCGCCCATCTTCTGCGCATCGCGCGGCAATTCGAACAGACGCTGTACCGCCACGGCCAGCCCTTCGGCATCCTCGACTTCCTGCAACGCCCCCGCCTCGCGCATCAACGCGGCGATCTCGAGGAAGTTGAACAGGTGCGGCCCGCTCAACACCGGCTTGCACAGCGCCGCCGGCTCCAGCAGGTTATGCCCGCCGTTGGGGACCAGGCTGCCGCCGACAAACGCGCTGTCGGCCAGGGCGTAGAGAAACAACAGTTCACCCATGGTGTCACCGAGCAGCACCGCGGTTTGCGCACTGACCGGTTCGCCACTGGAGCGCCGTACCGTCGAAAAGCCCTGCTCCTGGCACAGGGCGAACACACTGTCGAAACGCTCCGGATGACGCGGCACCAGAATCAACAGGGCGTTCGGATAGCTGTCCAGCAATTGCCGATGGGCCGCCAGCACCACCGCGTCCTCCCCCTCATGGGTACTCGCGGCGATCCACACCGGCCGCTCCTGTGCCTGCCATTGCCCACGCAACTCGGCGGCGCGCACCAGCAGTTGCGGGTCGATGCTCAAGTCGAACTTGATCGAACCCGTCACCTCGACACATTCAGGCCGCGCGCCCAACTGCCGGAAACGCTCGGCTTCGGCTTCGGTCTGCACCGCGATCAGGCTCATTTCTTCCAGCATCGGCCGGGTCAAGCGAGCGAAGCGCCCATACCCCCTGGCCGAACGCGCCGACAACCGCGCATTGGCCAACGCCACCGGAATCCCGCGCTTGGCGCACTGATGGATATGGTTGGGCCACAGCTCGGTTTCCATGATCACCGCCAGCTTCGGCCGGGCCACATTGAGAAACCGCGCCGCCGCCCACGGCAAGTCGTAAGGCAGGTAGCAATGCTGGATCCGCGGCTCGTCGGCGAATAGCGCCTTGATCCGCTCGGAACCGGTGGGCGTCATGCAGGTCACCGTGATCGGCAACTGTGGATACTTCGCCAGCAACGCGCGGATCATCGGCGCGGCGGCAATGCTCTCGCCGACCGACACCGCGTGCACCCAGATCCCCTCCGGGCGCAGTGTCGGCAGGCCACTGGCAAAGCGCTCGCCGACACGCCGGGCATAAGCCGGGGCCTTGCGCGCCCGCAGCCATAGACGCAACGCCACCAGCGGCAGCCCCAAATGAAACAAAAAGCTGTAGAGAGTTCTATTCATGGCGAGGGAGTTTATCGGCTTTTTCAACCAATCGCCTGCAAGTGCTCGGCAAACCGTTCGGCCAACCAGCGCGCCGCCGGCCCCAGGGGTTCGTCACGGCGCCAGACCAGCTCCACCACCAGCGCCGGCGGCGTCCATTCGCTACGCAGCTCGACCATCTGGTTCTGGTACGCCGGGTATTGCACCACATGACGCGGCAACCAGGCCCAACCCAGACCACGCATCAGCAGTTCGGCCATCACGTAGAAGGAGTCCGCCCGCCAGACTTGCGGGCTGAGCGGCTCGCCGCCGGGATAACCGCTCTGTTGCGGGGCGATGAGCAATTGCCGATGCTGGGCCAGTTGCCGGCGGTTGACCTGTCGCTGCGCCGCCAGCGGATGATTGACTGCGCACACCGTGACCATTTCGACACTGCCCAGCACGCGCCGCTCCAGGGTCTGCGGCATCTGCTCGTGGTGGAACAGCAGGCCCAGGTCCGCACGGCGCTCCACCAGCTTGCGCGCGACATCACCCTGGGCGCCGCTGGCCAGTTGCACCTCGACACTGGGGTAATGCTCAGACAGTGCCTCCAGGCTGTCGAGTACCGGCTGGTAGGGCATGGCCTCATCCTGGGCCAGGCGCAAACAGGCCTCCTGCCCGCGCATCAAGGCCAACGCCCGGCCATTGAGGCGATCGCACTGGCGCAGCACTTCCCGCGCCTCTTCCAGCAAGGCGGCGCCGGCCTCGGTCAACTTCGGCTGGCGACCGCTGCTACGCTCGAACAGCGTCACCCCCAGGTCGGTTTCCAACAGGGCGATCGCATTGCTGACCGCCGACTGCGCCTTGCGCTGTTCACGGGCCACGGCGGAAAACGAACGCTGCTCGGCGACACCGACAAACAGGCGCATCTGCTCCAGGTTCCACTGAATACTCATGAACAACCCATCTTCTTTTCAGATAGGTAATGACTTTACCCCATCTGTCGACTCTCTAGAATGCCAACCTTATCAGCAGGCCCCAACACGAGAGATTGCCCCATGCACGCTTACTACTACCTGGCCATTGCCATCTGCGCCGAAGTCATCGCCACCGTTTCCATGAAAGCGGTCAAGGGCCTGAGCACGCCGCTCCCCCTGCTGCTGATCATCGTCGGTTATGCCATTGCGTTCTGGATGCTGACCCTGGTGGTGCGCACGGTGCCGGTGGGCGTCGCCTACGCGGTCTGGGCCGGGATGGGGATCGTGATGGTCAGCGTCGCGGCGCTGTTTCTCTACGGCCAGAAGCTGGATATCCCGGCCATGCTCGGCATGGGCCTGATCGTGCTCGGGGTGGTGGTGATCCAGCTGTTCTCGAAGACCGCCGGGCACTAGGGCCCCCGTGACGCGCGGGCAAATTCCCATTGTAGGAGCGTCGACCGGCTGCTCCTACACAAACCCGCGCACCACCGGAATACCCCCCAAGAGCGCGATCGACAGCCAACCGCCCTGTCATGAGCCTGTATACTGCGAGCCTTGTCTTGAACACCGAGGTTGTCGCATGCCATCCGCTCTCTCCACCGATGTCCTGATTGTCGGCGCCGGCGTTGCCGGTCTCTGGCTCAACGCGCGCCTGCGCCGCCAGGGCTTTTCGACGGTCCTGGTGGAAAGCGCCAGCCTCGGCGGCGGACAGAGCGTCAAGTCCCAGGGCATCATCCACGGCGGCGCCAAGTACGCCCTGCACGGGGCCCTGAGCGGCGCCTCGGAAGCCATCGCCGATATGCCGCGGCGCTGGCGCGAAGCCCTGGCCGGCAACGGCGAGCTCGACCTGACGGGCGTGCGCCTGCTGTCCGAAGCCCATTATCTCTGGTCCCCCGGCACCCTGGCCGGCAACCTCACCAGCTTCTTCGCCAGCAAGGCGGTGCGCGGCCGGGTCGACCAGGTCAAGGGCGAACAACTGCCGCCCGCCCTGCAAGACCCGCGCTTCAAGGGCAAGGTCTATCGCCTGGCCGAACTGGTGATCGATGTGCCGAGCCTGATCACCCGCCTGGCCGAACTGGCCGGTAACGGCTTGCTCGCCGGCCACACTATCGAACCGCTGCTGGACAACGAGCAATTGGTCGGCCTGCGGGTCGACGGACGGAATATCCATGCCCAGCGCATCGTGCTCAGCGCCGGCGCCGGCAACGCCGCGTTGCTCAAGGCCCTGGGCCTGAGTCAGCCGGCCATGCAGACGCGACCCTTGCACATGGTGCTGGTCAAAGGCCCGAGCCTGAAGCCGCTGTACGCCCATTGCCTGGGCGGCGGGCCCAAGCCGCGCATTACCGTGACCACCCATCCGGCGGCCGATGGCCAATGGGTCTGGTACCTCGGCGGTGATATCGCCGAGGCCGAAGGCGTCGCCCGCGAGCCTGCCGCGCAAATCGCCAGCGCACAGAAGGAGCTGGGCAACCTGCTGCCCTGGGTCGACCTCAGCCAGGCACAATGGGCCACCTTGCGGGTGGAGCGCGCCGAGCCGCTGCAATCGGGCCTGACCCGTCCGGACAATGCCTTCCTCGCCGAGCAGGATCGCCTGCTGGTGGGCTGGCCGACCAAGCTGGCCCTGGCGCCGGACTTCGCCGATCGCGTGTTCAAGAGCCTGGAGCGCGACGGTATTCGCCCGGGCCCGGCAACCACCTTGCCCGAACTGCCGAAACCGACCATGGGGCAAACCCCTTGGGAGCAACTGCTGCCATGAGCCAGCCGACCCTGCACGACCTGCATCGGGCCCTGGGCGGTACCGGCCTGCGGGTGTCGCCCCTGGGCCTGGGCACCGTCAAGCTCGGCCGCGACCAGGGGGTCAAATACCCCAACGGCTTCCAGATTCCCGACGATCAGCAAGCCCGCCAGTTGCTCCAGCTGACCCGCGACCTGGGCATCAACCTGATCGACACCGCGCCGGCCTATGGCCGCAGCGAAGAACGCCTTGGCCCGCTGCTACGCGGCCAACGCCAGGAGTGGGTGATCGTCAGCAAGGTCGGCGAAGAGTTCGAAGCCGGCCAATCGAGCCATGATTTCAGTGCCGCCCACACGCGCTTTTCCGTGGAGCGCAGCCTGCAACGCCTGGAAACCGACTTTATCGACCTGGTGCTGGTGCACTCCGACGGCAACGATCTGGCAATCCTCGAACACAGCGATGTCTACCAGACCCTTGCGGCCTTGAAACGCGAAGGCAAGATCCGTGCTTTCGGTTTTTCCGGCAAAACCGTCGAAGGTGGGCTGAAGGCTCTGGAACAAGGTGATTGCGCGATGATCACCTACAATCTGAACGAACAGGGCGAGAAGCCGGTCATCGACTATGCTGCCAGCCACGGCAAGGCGATCCTGGTGAAAAAGGCCCTGGCCAGCGGCCACGCCTGCCTGGCCCCGGATATCGACCCGGTGCGGGCCAGCTTCGAACTGCTATTTGCACAGCCCGGCGTTGCCAGTGCTATTGTCGGCACCATCAACCCGCGGCACCTCGCCGACAATGTGGCGACGGTGGCCCGGGTCATTCGCCAAAACTGATGCCGCCCAGGCGGCCGACCCCGACGCAAGAAGGAGCCGAGATGCCGCGGACGCTAATACGCAAGAACCCCAGCGACTTCAAGACCCTGCCGTTACTCGTCGAGGCGACACCCGAAGGCTTGTGCTACCAGAGCGTCGGGATGCCGTTGAACTTTGCGCAAACCTTGCACAAGCGCAAACCGGTCACGGTGGCCAACCCCGAGCGCTTCGCCCTGGAACTGGCCAATCTCGGCGTCTCTGTGCGGCTGACCCTGCACTGGCACAATCGCGATTACTGGGTGCTGGTCCGCCAGCGGCGCCAGGATCGCGGCGATGTGGTGCTCAAACTGATTTCCGGCTATGTCCCGGCCCATGAACTGGCCATCCCGCTGCTCACCGCGATTGCCGAAATCGCCGAGGAGTGCCTGCTGGAAACCCCGGAAGGCTGGCTCGGTGGCCGCTTCAACGACACCTGGTTGCCGACGCCCTACTCGGCGGCCCTGCATTACCGCGAGGCCCTGCCCTTTCGCTTGACGCCCTTGTCCGGAGCGGCGCGGCCGGTACGCTGCGGTGCCCAGCAACTGATGGAGCGACCGCGGACCTACGTGCACCTGCCCACGGCGTCATTGCAACTGATCTATGACCTGCGCCTGGACGTCCCGCGCGAGGCCAAGTCCCTGAGCCTGTTCCATGTCGACGAGCGCCTGGAAAACGATCAACTGGTGGCTCGCCTGGACCGCGGCCGACCCGACCTGTACCTGATGCCGCTCAAGGACGGGCAGCCCTGCGCCGAGCTTTACACGCTGAAAAAGGATCAACTGCATCCGGCCAGTACCCGTGGCCTGTACCTGGCGGAAAGCTTTGCCCGACAGGAAGGCTGGGTGGTGCGCGAGGAGCGGATTCGCTGGAAGGACTGGGTCCGCCAGCAAGGGCTGGGCGAGCCTGAGAAAGAATCGAAGATCAAGCGCCTGACCGGCAAGGCACGGCAGATCCTGCGCAAGATCGTGCCGCTGAAAACCGGGCGCTGACAGGGAGGAATGTACGCCATCCCTGTGGGAGCCGGCTTGCCGGCGATGGCGACCGTATAGTCACCACAAGGCTCAAGGGCCTCATCGCCGGCAAGCCGGCTCCCACACACGGGCCTGGCGCTTATCAGTTGCTCCGGATCTTCTCGACAATCGCCGTGGTCGAGCTGTTTTCCACCAGCCCCAGCACTTTCACCGTACCGCCATAGGCCGTCACGATGGAGGCGCCGACCACTTGGTCGATCCCGTAATCCCCACCCTTGACCAACACATCCGGCTTGACCTGGGCCAGCAGGTTTTCCGGCGTACCCTCAGGGAAGCTGATAACCCAGTCCACCGCACCCAGGCCGGCCAGTACGGCCATGCGCCGATCAACGCTGTTGATCGGACGGCCGGGACCCTTGAGGCGGCTCACCGAGGCGTCGTCGTTGACCGCGACGATCAAACGATCGCCCTGGGCCCGCGCCTGCTCCAGGTAGGTCACGTGACCGGCATGGAGGATGTCGAAGCAGCCATTGGTGAACACGATCGTTTCGTTGTGCGCCCGGGCATCGTCGACCGCCAGCAGCAATTGCTCAAGGCCCAGCACACCGCGCTCGGAACCTTCCTCGCGCTGGATCGCCCGGCGCAGTTCAGGCGCGCTGATGGCCGCCGTACCGAGTTTGCCGACGACGATGCCGGCGGCGAGGTTGGCCAAGGCCACCGCGTGGGGCAGTTCTTCGCCCGCGGCAATGGCCGCTGCCAGGGTCGAGATCACCGTATCGCCGGCACCGGTCACATCGAACACTTCGCGGGCCCGGGCCGGCAGGTGCAGCGCCGGATGATCGGGGCGCAGCAGGGTCATGCCATGCTCGCCACGGGTCACCAGCAAGGCACCGAGGTCCAGGTCCTGCATCAACTGGGCGCCCTTGGTCACCAGCTCATGCTCATCGGCGCAACCGCCGACAATGGTTTCGAATTCGCTGAGGTTCGGCGTGATCAGGCTCGCGCCACGGTAGATCGAAAAGTCCTTGCCCTTGGGGTCGGCCAGCACGGGGATACCCCGTGCCCGGGCGGCCTGGATCAGGGCTTGGTGATTCTTCAAGGCGCCTTTGCCGTAATCGGACAGCACCAACACCTTGACCCCTTCGAGCAAACCGTCGACTTCAGCCCCGAGGGCCAGGGCATCGGTGGCGAAGGGTTCTTCAAAGTCGATCCGCAGCAACTGCTGGTGACGGCTCATGACCCGCAGCTTGACGATGGTCGGCTGGTGCGCAATGCGCTGGAACAGGGCCCGGACCCCGGCGCCCTCGAGGCTGTTGGCCAGGCTGTCGGCCGCCTCGTCGTCACCAGTGACCCCCACCAGCGATGCCGGGGCACCCAGGGCGGCGATGTTCAGGGCAACGTTGGCGGCGCCGCCGGGGCGATCTTCAATGTGCTCGACCTTGACCACCGGTACCGGGGCCTCAGGAGAAATCCGTGAGGTACCACCATGCCAGTAACGGTCGAGCATGACATCGCCGACCACCAAGACAGGGGCTTGATCGAATCGCGGCATGGACAACTTCATGGAGCAACCCACATAAAAAATGAACAGGGGCGCGATATTAACACAGGGTTGCCGAAGGCTTGCCTAGACAAAACAGGGCGCAACGACCAGCGTCGCGCGCCCTGCCAACGGATCAGACGATCCCGACGTGTGCCGGTTCATCCAGGCCCATGGCATTGAGCCGAGCGTAGTAACCGTTCTGAACCAACAGCTCGGCATGGGTGCCGCGCTCGACGATACGGCCCTGGTCCATGACCAGGATCAGATCGGCCTTCTCGATCGTCGACAACCGGTGGGCAATCACCAGGGTGGTGCGCCCTTGCATGGCATGATCCAGGGCAGCCTGGATATGCCGCTCCGACTCGGTGTCGAGGGCCGAGGTCGCTTCGTCGAGGATCAACAGCGGGGCGTTCTTGAGCAGCGCCCGGGCGATTGCCAGACGCTGGCGCTGGCCACCGGAAAGCAGCACGCCGTTTTCACCCACCAGGGTGTCAAAGCCCTGGGGCAGTTGCTCGACGAAATCCTTGGCATAGGCGTCCGCCGCCGCGGACTCGATATCGGCCCGGGGAGCGCCGGCCAGATCGCCGTAGGCGATATTGTTCGCCACGGTGTCGCTGAACAGCGTGACATGCTGGGTCACTTGGGCAATGTGTCGACGCAGGTTCAGCAGTCGATAGTTCTCGATCTCCACGCCATCGAGCAGAATCTCCCCGCTGCCATGGTGATAAAAGCGCGGGATCAAGGCTGCCAGGGTCGACTTGCCGCTGCCGGAGCGGCCGACCAGGGCGACCATCTGGCCAGGAGCGACACTGAAGCTGACATTGTCCAGGACCTGCCGCTCGGTTCCCGGATAGGTAAAGCTCAGGTTGCGCACTTCCAGATGCCCACTGACCGACTCGCGCTCCACGGTACCGTTGTCCACTTCCGGAGTGACGTCGAGTTGCTCGAAGATGCTTTCGGCACCCGCTACCCCCTTCTGGACCGTCGAGCTGACCTCGGACAACTGGCGAATCGGCTTGGGCAGCAAACCGGCCAGGGTGATGTAGGCGATCATGTCGCCCGCCGAGGCATCGCCACGCAGGTAGAGCACCAGGAACAACAGCACCGCCATGGCGCTGTAGATCACCATTTGCAACATCGGCGTATAGATCGCACCGGTGCGGGTCATGCGCAACTGCCGGTCGGTGTTGCTCAGGCTGGCCTTGAGAAAACGCTTCTGCTCATAGGTTTCACCGCCGAAGCTGCGAACTACGCGATAGCCCTGGATAGTTTCCGAGGCAACATGGGTGACATCACCCATGGCGACCTGGATCTTCTTGCTCTGCTTGCGAAACTTCTTGCTGGAGGTGCTGACCATCACCGCGATCAACGGCAGGATGGCAACCATCACCAGGGTCAGGCGCCAGTTCATCCACAGCAGCGAGAGGAACAGGAAGACCACGGTCATGCCTTCGCGGATCACCACCTTGATCGCGTCGGTCACCGCCCCGGTGACCATGGTCACGTTGAAGGTAATGCGCGAGATCAGGTGCCCGGAGTTGTGGGTGTCGAAATAACGATTGGGCAGGGTCAGCAGGTTATTGAACAGCTCCACCCGCAGATCGTGGACCAGCCCCAGGGACACCTTGGCCAGGAAGAAGTTACCCAGGTACGAGCCCAACCCTTGCCAGGCAGCGATCAGCACCAGCAACAGCGGCACCGCCTGCAGCAACTGCAGGTCGCGCAGGTAAGGTACCGAGGGAAACAGCGCGGCTTGCGGATCGGACAGGCCGTCGACGAAATATTTCAGAATATAGCCGAGCATCGGCTGGGTCGAAGCGAATATCAGGAAACCCACGATACTCAGGGCGAACATGCCAATATAAGGCCGTACGTAGCCGAGTAGGCGGAAGTATACTTTCAAGCTCGAGGGGCTTGCGCTGAGACTGGATTCGGTCATATCACGCGGCGATTATGAAAAAGGAGGCTGACTTTAGCACAGCTTCCCAGCTGTACCTGCACATGGCACAAGCAACAATCCTGGGCCTCGACCAATGACATTGAAATGCCACCCACTTATGATGGGCGGTGATCACTCTTGTGGAATGACTTGCCTGCATGCAATCCAATCGCCTTACCTCTGCCTCAAACCGTATTTTCGACTTCCTGTGTCAATGGATCCTGCCGCTGGGATTGCTGATCTTGCTTTCAGGGATGTTCTATCTCAAGAGTCGTAGCTCGCTGGCTACATTTTACCTCGGGCTGTTCGGTATCCCCTCGCTGCTGATGCTCTGTCTGCGCCCGAGGGAAATCAAGACCCTGCTGGGTGAGCCGATTATTGCCGGATTCCTCGCGCTCTGTATCTGGCTGTGCCTGACCCTGCTGTGGAGCCCTCCGCAGAACCCGGATTTCGGGATGATGAAAATCACCCTGCAACCCCTCATGCTCTTCGCCGGTTGCGCCATGCTGCTCCAGTACCGTGGCGAGGCCCTGAAACCCCTGCTGTTCTGCGCGGCAATCATCGCCCTGGTCGCGACCATCAGCGACCTTGCATCGTTTATAAAAGACTATGCGCCAGGCCATCGCATGGTTGGCGCAGGAGCCTTCACCAACCCGCTGCTGAGCTCTCACCTGTTCGGTTTTTTCTGCATTTACTGGTTGTACATCAGCATTACCAGCCAGCGCCTGTCGGCCCTTTGGCTCAGCGTACCGGCGATGGCCGTCATGCTGGTCGCGGTCATGGCAACGGGTTCGCGAACCCCTCTGGTCGCCCTTACCCTGTCCATCCTGTGGCTGAGTATTGTCAGCCGCAATCGCAGGGCCCTGCTAATGATCGCGGGCATGCTGCTGGGTTCAGCCGCCATTCTGCTGTTGTTCCCGGAGATATTGGGCGACCGTGGCAGCTCCTATCGCCTGCAGATCTGGCAAATTGCCTTGCAGCGAATCGCCGAACATCCCTGGATCGGTCATGGATACGACTCCGAACTGCGCATCGATGTTGGCATAGGTTTTCTGCTGGAGGAGCCGCACAATTTTGCTCTAGGGGTTCTCTACTACGTCGGGATCATAGGCCTGATCCCCTGGGTCTTCGTATTGGTGTGGGGCCTGCTCAGCAGCTACCGACAGCGACTCCAGCCAATGTTCGTCCTCGCCTCCACTTTGCTGGTCTATGGCATTGGTGCAGGCCTGACCGAAGGTGGCGCGATCATCACACGACCGCGCGAACACTGGTTCCTGCTGTGGATCCCCTTGGCGCTGATCGCGGCACTCAGCATCGCCAACCGCCGCAATCAACAACTGGCAAAGGCGAACCCAGCTCAACCTTGAGTCATGGTTGGCCTGCTCACTTGCACTCCACGCCGTCGTTACCATCCGCTCCGAAGGCGAGCTGGATCGACGGACGAGCACAAGACATCAGGTTGCGTACCCTCCTCACGACTCAAGAGGCTGTGCGCTGCCTGGCGTAGGCGAGAAACCCGGTAATATCGTCGCTGCAAAGCTTGTCGGCCAAACCCCGCACTTCGTCCTTAGGCCAACTCCACCAGGCACTTTGCAATAATGCAAGGCGCTGGTCCTCTGGAAAACGCCACTTCAGAAAGCGCGCTGGATTCCCGCCTACCACGGCATAAGGCTCAACATCCCGAGTCACCACCGCACCAGCGGCGACAATCGCGCCATCACCGATGGTGACGCCGGAAAGCAGCGTGCAATTGGAACAAAGCCACACATCGTTGCCGACCCTGACATCACCGCGAGAACCGCCATAGTTGGCAATCTGCGACACCTGCGGCAACATGGCGGGAAACGGGAAAGTAGTCACCCAATCAGCACGATGATGGCCGCCGAGAAAAATCTGTACACCACCGGCGACCGAACAATAGGCCCCGATACGCAACGTCGTACCTTCATACCAATCATGGACCAGCGGCACGCCATAGCTGCCATAGCCATAATCATAGTCAGGGTACTGAAGGCGAAAACGTGCGCCTCCCTGCTCGATTTTCGGCAGTTTGCGAATCGCACGCTTGGCGCGTTTTTCCCGATAGCGTTCAAGCCAGCCCACGCCGTTATCCCCTGTGTTGTCGCGAGAAAAACAAGCGACCCAAACCACGCCAGGTCTTGCGATCAAAGTATTTGAACGGAAGCTGCTTGAGCAACTCGCGAGCCAACGCCCTATCTCGATTGGCGGTTTTGACAAACATCGAATTCAGGAATTTATAACGGGCGATATCGTAACCGGGATGATCGCTGAACAGCCCATAGGTCTTGAGGATGTTGTTGATCATGAACCGGTGGTTCTTGTATGAGTTGGTCGCATGCTGGCGGTATTGGGCCATGACCACATTCAGCACATCGATGTAATAACCGGCATGGGTGATCTTGAGTTCGATGTACAGGTCCTCCAGGGGGATCTCCGGATCGAAGCCGCCGACCTTGTCCAGGGCCTCACGACGCAGCATCAGCGTCGGTGCTGGCGGAAACGGTTTGAGCCCCATGAACATTTCATCGAAGTTCAGGCGCCGGAACGGCAGGTCACGGTGCTGGCGCTTTTCCGGCATCAGTTCGCCATTACTGTCGATGATTTCCATATTACCGGCGCAAATACCCACTTCAGGCTTATCGGCCATATAAGCAACCTGCGTGGCGATCCGCTCGGGAAACATGATGTCGTCCGAACCGAAGGACACAATCAGGCTACCTTTGGTTCGAGCAATGGCCCCATTGAGGGTGCGCGTCAGCCCCTGGTTCTGCTGGGTCCGGAAATCAAATCCATGCTCGGCCTGCAGCCGCGTAATGCGCTCGACGCTATCGTCTGTCGAACCATCGTCGACCACCAACAGCTCAATATTCGGGTATGTCTGGCCCAGCACGCTCAGAATGCTCTGCTCGATGTAGGGTCCATGGTTATAGGAAGCGATGACAACCGAAACCAGCGGCTGCTGACTCATGCCCGTCCCACCTCGCGCAGACTGGTTTCAATCAAGTCTTGGTACTTTTGCCGGAACTCCGTCAGGGTGTGATGCTCTTCCAGGTAACAAAAGACCTGCTCACCCTTGGCGCGCAGCTGTTCATCACTCATCGCCAGATAGGTGTCCAGCGCTGCGGCCAGTTGCTCCACATTGCCCGGATCGTGGGACAGGCCACCGGCGCCCTGCACCAGCGGCAACATCGCCGGAACGTTGGAAGCAATGACAGGCAAGTGCCCACTCATGCCTTCCAGCAACGCCAACCCCAACCCCTCGGTCAGCGAAGGCATGGTCCAAATATCAAACGCCCGCACATACTTCATGGCGTCCTCACGAAAACCGGTCAAATGCGCGCGGCCCGTCAGCCCCAGACGTTCAATCTCGGCCCGCAAGTCCGCTTCGGCACGCCCGGAGCCGATAATCGCCACCTGCGCGTTCGGGTACTTGTCCTTGAGCAAGGCAAAAGCCTGTAGCAAATGGTCGTGCCCCTTGATCGGCACCAGGCGACCCAACGCGCCGATGATCCGCGGCTCGAGCGCAAGGCCCAGCGCCTCGCGGGCCTGATCGCGAGGCAGTTGCAACCGCTCGGACTGCTCGATATCGATGGCATTGGTGACAAACGTGGTGTTCTGCCGTGTAAAACCACAGTTCAGTTCCACCAAATAGTCTCTGACCGCCGCCGAAACCCCGACAAATCGCCAGTTCGGACTGACCCAACGCTGATGATGAAGACGACGATAGAGGCGGTCGTACTCTTCAAAACCGTGGGCAATCCCGATGCACAATGGGATTTTCAGCCAGCGGTTGAGCACCAGCATCATGTTCAATGACTTGAATCGGTTGCAAATCACCACATCGAATTGTTGCTCACGGCAGTACTTGTAGATCTGCCACATGGCCCCCAGGCGCAGCCCTTTGACGGCCTTATAGGGAAACTCGAAGTACTTGGAGTGATCCGCCACGCTCAAGGGTTGCCCGGGAGCCGGATGCCCCCGCAGAAACGCCGAAGTCACCTCGAAGCGCTCTGCCGGAAGCGATTTGATAATCTGCTCCGCCAGATCGGCGAAGTCATTTTCCTTTACGTTGTAATCCGGCTGTAGCTGCAAAACCTTGAAACGAGGCTTCATAATTCTCCATGCTGCGATGGTAGTGGCTCAGCGGCCCGGGAAGTGGATCAACAACTGCAACCTGCCAGCCTCACGGGGCTGGCAGTCCTGCTCGAGCTTACTGTGCAAGCGGCTGAACACCCGGCAGCCACCCAAAGCAGGCGATATCAACCCAGGGGGTCATACCCATTGGCGCCATCCTTGACCACCAGGATGTCTTCCATGATCAGGTACTGCAGGTCCGAGCCAAAGAACATGTTCAGGGCATCGGTCGGCGAGCAGATCATCGGTTCGCCGCGACGGTTCAACGAGGTGTTCAGGGATACGCCGTTGCCGGTCAATACCTCCAGCGCCTTCATCATGTCGTAGTAGCGCGGGTTGTATTCGCGCTTGAGCACCTGGGCTCGCGAAGTGCCGTCCTCATGCACGACTTCCGGCACACGGGTCTTCCACTCTTCGGACACTTCGAAGGTGAAGGTCATGAACGGCGCCGGGTGATCGATCTTGATCATCTGCGGCGCCACGGTGTCGAGCATCGATGGGCAGAACGGCCTCCAGCGCTCGCGGAACTTGATCTGGTGGTTGATCCGATCCGCCACGCCAGCGATGCTCGGGCAACCGATGATCGAACGCCCGCCCAGGGCCCGCGGACCGAACTCCATGCGACCCTGGAACCAGGCCACCGGGTTGCCGTCGACCATGATCCTGGCGATCTGCTCCGGCATGTTGTCGAGCTTGCGCCACTTCGGCGCGTTCTCGTGACGCGCGCAGGCGGCGATCACGTCTTCGTTGCTGTAGGACGGTCCGAGATAGACATGTTCCATCTTCTCCACCGGTACACCACGGGCATGGGACACATAGGCCGCCGCGCCCACCGCCGTACCGGCATCACCGGAAGCCGGTTGCACGAACAGTTCCTTGACGTCGTTGCGGGCAATGATCTTCTGGTTCAACTTGACGTTCAGCGCGCAACCGCCGGCAAAGGCCAGCTTGCCGGTGTCCTTGAGAATATCGCCCAGGTAGTAATCGATCATCTGCAGCGAGATCTTCTCGAACAGCGCTTGCATGCTGGCCGCGTAGTGAATGTAGGGCTCGTCGGCAATATCGCCTTCGCGCTTGGGGCCCAGCCATTCGATCAGCTTCGGCGAGAAGTAGAAGCCTTTGCCCTTTTCCTTGTAGCGACGCAGGCCGACGACGTTGGCGTAGTCGGTGTTGATCACCAGCTCGCCGTTTTCGAACGAGGCCAGGCGCGAGAAGTCGTACTGGCTGGCATCGCCGTAAGGGGCCATGCCCATCACCTTGAATTCGCCGTCGAGCATTTCGAAACCGAGGAACTCGGTGATCGCACCGTACAGGCCACCCAGGGAGTCCGGGTCGAAGAACTCCTTGATCTTGTGGATCTTGCCGTTTTCGCCGTAGCCGAAGAAAGTCGTGGCGTACTCGCCCTTGCCGTCGATACCGAGGATCGCGGTTTTCTCTTTAAAACCGGAACAGTGGTAGGCACTGGAAGCGTGGGCCAGGTGATGCTCGACCGGCTCGATCTTGACTTTCTTCGGATCGAAGCCCAGTTGCTCCAGGCACCAGACGATCTTGTTGCGATAGCGCTTGTAGCGGCGGTTGCCCATCAGGAGCGCGTCAAGGGCGCGATCCGGGGCGTACCAGTAACGTTTGGCATAGTGCCAGCGAGCCTTGCCGAACAGGCTGATGGGGGCGAACGGAATCGCCACCACATCAACGTCGGACGGTTTGATACCCGCCTGCTCCAGGCAGAACTTCGCCGACTCGTAAGGCATGCGGTTCTTTGCATGCTTGTCGCGTACGAAGCGTTCCTCTTCGGCCGCCGCAATCAGCTTGCCGTCGATGTACAGCGCTGCGGAGGGATCATGACTAAGGGCGCCGGACAGGCCGAGAATCGTCAATGCCACAGGGGTCTAGCCTCTCAAAGTCCATATGCAGGCGACAAGGCGCCTGAAAAAAATGTGTTCCCACCAAGGGGGTGGCAAACAACTAAAGGGCGGGATTATAGCAAGGATTATCAATGCGGGAGCTGACACCGGGCAGACGATCACTCTGGTTTCATCTGCCCGCTGTATCCGACCGCAGGCATATCAGCCCTGGAGGGCTGTCGTCGATTGAGGCAAACGCTGGTCGATCAGCTGATACAAGGCGCTGCTCGCCGGCCAGTTGCGCATGAAGCGCGCCCGATCACGAGCATAGGCCTTGGCGAAGCTGTGCGCCGACCTATGCTGGCGCATCGAGTCCAGGTCGATCAAGGCCCAACGGCCATCCTGCCAGAACAGGTTATGCCCCTTGAAATCACCGTGGCTGATACGTTCGCGGATCAACTCGACAAACAGTTGCTCCAGCGCCTTGAGCTCGGTCGGCGGTACTGCGCCCGATTCCACGTACGGTGCAAAGCGCTCGATCACATCCGGCCCGTCCAGGTGCTCGGTGAGCAGGTAGGCACGGCTGCGCAGCCAGAAAAACCGCCGTTCCAGCACGGCGAGCGGCTTGGGCGTGGCGATCCCGAGGAACGCCAGGCGATTGCCCTCACGCCAGGAATGCCAGGCCCGGCTCGGTCGCCAGAAACGCTTGAGCCAATGGCTGAAGCCCTTGATGTTGTAGCGCTTGAGCACCAGTGGACGATCGCCGACATCGACCCGTCCCACCGTGGCCGTACCGCCATTCTTGTACAAGGGTCCCTGGGCGAGCAGCGCATCGGCTTGCTCCAGCACCGGCCCCAGCGCCGCTTCTTCTTCGCGACGAATCGCCCGCAGGCCGAACGCCCCACTGCGAACACTGAACAGCGAACACTCGCGAGCGACCTTGCGCAGAAAATCCTTCAAGCGCCAGCCACGGACCTTGTCCACCTGCTTGAGCAGCGCTTCCAGCGGCAACGCATGCTCGCCATTGCTCAGCAGGTAATGCACCAGCAGCTCTTCGATAAAAGGTTCGAATGCCTTGGGCAACTGGGCAAAAAACATCCCGAGGTTTTCCAGCACTTTCTGCCGTGACAGCGGCTGGCCCGCCTGTTCGACGCGGATCCCGGCGCCATCGATCAAATACAGCTTGCCGTCATGGCGCAGCAGATTGTCCAGGTGCAGGTCTTCCTGCCACAGGCCCTTGCCGTGCATCTGCGCAATGACGCCCAGCGCCTCGGCCAGCACCTGTTGCTGCTCGTCGGCCAGCAGCGGCAACGACTCGACCTTGCTCCAGGCCTCGCCCAGGCTCTCGGCGCCTTCGAGAAACTCGAACAGCAACCAGCCGCCCTCGCCTTCTTTCAGGCCATCGACCAGCAACCGCGGCGTGCTCAGGCCCTGCTCGGCCAACAGCCGAACGCCCTGCAGTTCACGCTGGAAGTGCCGTGCCGCCTTGCTGCCCACCAGTAATTTGGCCAGCACCGTCCGCCCACGCCAGACCCCGGCACCGACATACCGCTGCCCCGGCAGCACGCGCAACAGGCTCAGCAACTGCAGCTGTGCGCTGCCGGCAGGGTCCGCCAACTCCAGGCCCAGGGGTATTGCCGGAGCCCGTCCGGCCGTTTTCAACTCAGATAAACGCATCAACCACTTCCTTCGCCAAACGACGCAAGCGCGGCAACATCAGAGCGCGCCGCCGTAACGCAGTTTGCGCTGGTAAAGTTTCTCTGCCTTGCGCTCCAGCAAGGTCAGCAGCGCCGCTTCATCCCGCAGGATCTGGCGCAGCGGCTTGAGAAAATAGCCTTTCAGGAAGCGCAACAGGTCGCGTCGGGTCAGGCCAATATCCAGCACCGAGAAATACAGCGCCGCCAGATCCTTGTTGCGCCAGCGCGCGGGGATCGCCGCGCGGGTCTGGGCACGGTGCAGGTCGATGACCGAGAGCTTGAGATCCTCGGCCGTCACCGGCTTGTCGGTGTGTAGCAGGAAGTGGCAGATATAGCAGTCACGATGATTGACCCCGGCGCGGTGCATCATGCCGGTCATCCGCGCCACTTCGGCAATCAGCGCGCGCTTGAGCCGCGGCTCCGGCGGCTGCTTGGGCCAGTCCATGCTGAAGTCTTCGAGACTGATGGTCGGCGCCAGCTCTTCGGTGACGATAAACGAATGCTGGTCCGCCGGGTTGCTACCACGTTCGCCATAGGCCACGGCGGTCATGGTCGGCACCGCGACCTCCTGCAGACGCTGGATCGCCCGCCACTCCTGACCGGCACCGAGAACCGGCAGCTTGGCGGTCACCAGGTTCTTGAAGATCTCCCGCCAGCCGATGCCACGGTGGATCTTGACGAAATAACCACGGCCGGCGACTTCCGTACGCAAGGTACGCCGCGCTTCCAGCTCACGGTAAACCACACCCTCCAGGCGCTCGACCTCGGCGAACGCATCGCGTCCGGCCCACAGGTGCTTGAACGGCTCGGCCAGGATCAACTTCATTGCGCTAGTTCCCCCAGGATCACGTCCGCCGCGCGCTGCGGCATGCTGTAGAGGTCGGCCGTCTCGGCATAGGTCAGGCCATATTGGCTCCACGCCAGGCGCGCGGCCTGATCGGACAGCATCCGCTCCAGGTATTGATTGAGCTGGGATTGCTCGAACGGCTCGTCCAGCACCAGGCCGCAATCGGCATCGGCGATGTAGCGGGCATAACCGCAGACCGCGCTCACCAGCACTGGCAGGCCGGCCACCAGGGCCTCAAGCAGTACCGTGCCGGTATTTTCGTTGTAGGCCGGATGGATCAGCAGATCGGCACCCAGCAGGAAACGCGGGACATCACTGCGCCCCATAAGGAACTGCACTCGCTCGCCCAAACCCAACGAGGCACTCTGCGCCTGGAAGGCCTTGGGATCGTCCTGGCCGATGACAAACAGCCGGGTGCGCTCTTTCAAGGCCGACGGTAACGCGGCCAGGGCCTTGAGGCTGCGATCGAGCCCCTTGGTCTTGAACCCGGAACCGATCTGCACCAGCAGCAGCTCATCGTCCGCCAGGTTGAACTCGCGGCGAAACTCGGCGCGGATCTCGGCGGCATTCGCCGGTGCCCGACGATCCAGGGAAATCCCCGGCGGCAGCACGTGGAAGCGCTCCGTCGGGGTGTCGTAATACTTGACGAAAAGCGGCTGCTGAACTTCCGAGATCATCAGGATTTCCGTCTTTGCCTCCCTGGCGAACACTGCCCGCTCATACTCGGCGAAATGCTGATAGCGGCCCCAGAGGCGATAGAGCGAATGACGCTGATTCTGCGCCTTGTCTTCGAAGCAACCGTCGGCGGCATAGTAAACGTCCAGATCGGGCATCTTGTTGAAACCGATCAGCCGCGCCACCGGGCGCTTGGCCAGGTCGGCCTTGACCCAGGCACTGAACCTGGCGTAACGCCGATGATTGAACAACGCCTTGACCGGCACCATCACCACCTCGAAGCCGGGCGGGATATCCCCCTCCCAGAACAGGCTGTAGACGCGGATCTGGTGCCCGCGCTGCTGGCACTCCAGGGCAATGCGCATGAAGTCACGCTGTAATCCGCCAAACGGAAAGTACTTGTACAGAACAAAAGCCAGTTGCATCAGTGCCGCTCCTCAGCCATTAACAGCGCGCTCAATCGGCTCGCCACACGCTCGGGATTCAAGCGTGTGAAGCACAGAGGCAACTCGCGTTTCAGATCGAAGCGCTGCTGGTCCTCCGCTGTCGGAACGTAGGTGCATTTCTTTTGAAGACAAGGCGCGCAGGGAAAATTGCTCGCCAGATGGATCTGCGACCGGCCGTAGGCACCGGTCAGGCTCGAGCTGGTCGGACCGAACAGCGACAGCGTCGGTACATCCAGCGCCGCGGCCAGGTGACCGAGGCCAGTATCCACCGCGACGCAGGCAGTGGCGCCGGCCAGTACCTTCGCGACCCCAGCCAGGTTCAGCTTGGGCAGGACCACGACATGCTTCAGGTTGCGCGCAATCCGCTCGGCCCGGGCCTTTTCCTCGGCATTGCCCCAGGGTAGTTTCACCGGCACACCCAACTGACCCAGACGCACGGCCAACTCGCGCCAGTAGGCTTCCGGCCAGTGCTTGGTGTCCCAGGTGGTGCCGTGCAGAAACAGCACGAAAGGCGCCTTGCGCGGCAACTCGACCAGCTTGTCGACATCCAGGCCGTAGTCGCCCATGCCCCTGGGCAAGTCATAGCCCAGCGCCAAGGCAAACAACTGGCGCATGCGCTCGACCGCATGCTGATTTCGCGCCACTGCCAGGCGCCGCGAATAAAAGCGGCTGGCCAGGGGTTCGCGGGCTGAGTTCGTGTCCGGACCGGCCACCGGGGCCTTGGCATAACGGGTCAGCAAAGCGCTTTTCACCAGGCCCTGGGCATCGATTACCAGATCGTAGGGGGTGGCGCGCAAGCTCTGCTTGAAACGCCGCCACTCGCCACTCTTGATCGTCTGCCAGATATTCTTGCGCCAGCGGCGGATCGCCACTGGAATTACCTTGTCCACCGCCGGGTGCCAGCTCGGGATTTCGGCGAACCCTTCCTCGACCACCCAGTCGAAACGGATGCCGGGAATCGCTCGCGCGGCATCGGTGAGCGCCGGCAAGGCATGGATCACATCGCCCAGGGAGGAGGTCTTGACCAGCAATACGCGCAATTAGTGGACCTCGACCGCAGTGCCGTGCAACCGCTGCAAGGCTTCGTTCACCGGGGTCGGCTCAAGCTGACGCAGGCAGTTGTAATGGCCGAAGCGGCAGGTCCGGTCAAAACAGGGACTGCACTCCAGGCCCAGGCGGACGATTTCCACCTGGTCCGCCAACGGCGGAGTGAAAACCGGCGAAGTCGAGCCGTAGACCGCCACCAGCGGCCGGTTCAACGCGGCGGCGACATGCATCAGCCCCGAGTCGTTGGAGACCACCGCATCGGCACAGGACATCAGGTCGATGGCCTCGGCCAGGGACGTGTCGCCACAGAGGTTCACCGCCTCTTCCCGCAACCCCGGGATCAAGCGCTGACGAATGTCTTCGCCGACCCCGTGATCGTTCTTCGAGCCGAACACCCAGACCTGCCAACCCTCACGAATCCACGTCTCGGCGACTTTCGCGTAATGCTCCGACGGCCAGCGCTTGGATTCGCCGAACTCGGCACCCGGGCACAACGCCAGCACCGGGCGATCCAGGCTCAGTCCGAACTTGGCCAACGCGGCCTCGCGGCTGGTCGGGTCGATCTGCAAACTCGGCCGCGGATATGGCGTCGGCAGGCTTTCACCCGGCTCATAGGCCAGGGCCATGAAACGCTCGATCATCAGCGGATAACGTTCTTTATCCAGCTTGCGTACATCGTTGAGCAGGCCGTAGCGGAACTCACCGCGCCAACCGGTGCGCTTTGGCACGCCGGCGAAAAACGGCACCAGCGCCGACTTCAGCGAGTTGGGCAGCAGGATCGCCTGGTCGTATTGACCGGCCAGGGACTTGCCGATGCGCCGCCGCGTGGCCAGTTCCAGGGCTCCGTGGCCGAGCGGAAAGCTCAAGGCGGCCCGCACCTCGGGCATGCGCTCGAGGATCGGGCGGCTCCACTCCGGGGCCAGTACATCGATCTCACACTGCGGATGACGCTGCTTCAGGCACTGGAACAGTGTCTGAGCCATCACCATGTCACCGACCCAGCTGGGCCCAACGATCAGAATATTCATAGGCTTCCACAAACGATGCGGGGAGGCTTAAGCCTCCCCGCCTCTAAAATATCAATCAGCTTAGCCCCAGCTCGGTCCATATCCGCATGACATCGCGGCGTTCGACCGCGAACTGATCGCCAGCGATCACCCCCGCCTCATTCTGCAGCGCCTGGCGGTGGGCGGCGGAGCGATAGGCCTTGTAGACCTCGCGCAGCAGGTTGGCATCCGTGGCGGGAATCAGCTCAGCCTGCTCCAGCCCTTCGAGAATGCGGATATTGTCGGTATAGCGGAGTAACGCCGGGTGCGCTTTCGACCAGGCCAATGTCGCGTATTGCACCATAAATTCAATATCGACGATACCACCGGCATCCTGCTTGATATCGAAGGGTGCCGTGGCCTCGAAGGCATTGGCCGCGGTGCCCGCCGCAGTGGCCTTGCTCCCCAGGTTGTCACGCATCTTGGCGCGCATCTCGCTGACTTCCTGACGCAAGGTCGGCAAATCCCGCTCACGCCCCAGCACCGCCGCCCGCACCTTCTCGAACGCCGTACCCAGCGCCTGGCAGCCCACCAGCACCCGGGCGCGGATCAGCGCCTGATGTTCCCAGGTCCAGGCTTCATTCTGCTGGTAACGCTCGAAGGCGCCCAGGGAACTGACCAGCAGGCCCGAAGCCCCGGACGGGCGCAAGCGCATATCCACTTCATAGAGCTGGCCGGAGTTGGTCTGGGTGGTCAGCAGGTGAATGATCCGCTGGCCCAGGCGGGTGAAGAACTGCGCGGTATCGATGGGCTTGGCGCCATCGGTCTCGGCATTCGGGTCGCCATCATGGATAAACACCAGGTCCAGGTCCGAGCCATGGCCCAGCTCGATGCCGCCGACCTTGCCGTAGCCGACAATAATAAAGCCAGGGTCGCACAAGCTGCCGTCGACGCGGCGCGGTGAACCATGCCGGGCGACGGTCTGGCGCCAGGCCAGGGCCAGCACCTGTTCGAGGATCGCTTCGGCGAGCCAGGTGAGGTAGTCGCTGACCTTCATCAACGGCAGGCTGCCGGAAATCTCCGAGGCCGCGACCCGCAGGCGATGCGCCAACTTGAAGTGGCGCAAGGCTTCCATCTGCTGCTCGAGGTCGTCTTCCGGAATCCGCGTCAGGCGCTCACGCAGCTCCGCCGCCAACTCCGGCGCCAGCGGCGGCTTGAACAGCCGGCCTTCGTTGAGCAACTCGTCGAGCAGCATGGGGAAGCGGGTGATCTGTTCGGCAATCCATGGGCTGGCGGCACACAAGGTCAGCAAGCGGCGCAAGGCCCCGGGGTTTTCCGTAAGCAGCACCAGGTAGGCCGACCGCCGGGCCACGGCTTCCACCAAGGGCAGCACGCGCTCCAGCACCAGGTCCGGATCGGCATGCTCCACCGCCTGGGCCAGCAGCCGCGGAATAAAGGCATCGAGCCGCTCCCGGCCGAGACGCTGCATGGCGCGCAACTGCGGGCTGGTACGCAGCGCCGCCAGCTGTTTCAGGGCCTTGGCGGCCTCTTTGAAACCGCCTTCCTGCAACTGCCGGCAGGCCGCCTCCTCGTCCTGGGACTCTTCCCACAGTGGCAGCCATTCGCCGCCGACCATCACTTCGCTCGCGGCACCGTCCTCTTCGTCCGGGTCGGCGATCACCTGGCGGAAATGCCAGTCGACCCGCCCGCGCCAGTGCATCAGTTGCCCATGAAACGCCGCCCAACTGTCGAAGCCCATCATGAAGGCAATCCGCGCGCGGTCCTTTTCACCGTCGGGCAACATCTGGGTCTGGCGGTCGGCAATCGCCTGGATCGCATGCTCGGTGTAGCGCAGGAATTCATAGCCATTGCGCAATTCGCCGATCACCGCCGGCGGCAGGTAACCCTGGCCTTCCAAGGTGCTCAGCACCTTCAACAGCGGCCGTTGCTGCAGGCTCAGGTCACGCCCGCCATGAATCAGCTGGAAGGCCTGGGCAATGAACTCGACCTCGCGAATACCACCGGAACCCAGCTTGATATTCTCGGCCATGCCCTTGCGCCGGACCTCCTGCTGAATCAGCTGCTTCATGGTGCGCAGCGCTTCGATGGCCGAGAAATCCAGGTAACGCCGATAGACGAAGGGCCGCAGCATCTCCAGCAATTGCGCGCCGGCCACCTGGTCACCGGCCACCACCCGCGCCTTGATCATCGCGTAGCGTTCCCAGTCGCGACCCTGATCCTGGTAGTACTGCTCCAGAGCGTTGAAGCTCAGCACCAACGCACCGGCCGAGCCATAGGGCCGCAAGCGCATGTCGACGCGGAACACGAAACCGTCGACGGTGATCGGGTCCAGGGCCTTGATCAAGCGCTGGCCCAGGCGGATGAAAAACTCCTGGTTGTCCAACGGGCGCTTGACCCCGACCGTCTCGCCGCCTTCCGGATAGGCAAAGATCAGGTCGATGTCGGAGGACAGGTTCAACTCCACCGCACCGAGCTTGCCCATGCCGAGGATGACCATCTGCTGCGCCTCGCCGCTGCGCCGCCCGGTGGGCGTGCCGAACTGCTGGCAATGCCGCGGGTACAGCCAGCGATAACCCTGGTCGATGCAGGCGTCGGCCAGATCGGAAAGATCACGACAGGTCTGCACCAGATCCGCCTGGCGAGTCAGGTCACGCCAGATGATCCGTACCTGCTGGCGCGTGCGTTGACGCCGCAGGGCGCGACCCAGCTCATCCTCGGTTTCGACCGGCTGCAGCGCCGCGGCGATCTGCCCGCACATCTCCCCTGGTGCCAAGCCACGATCCAGGTCGCCGAACTGCGCCAGCTCCAGCAACATCAAAGGGTCACGCACCGATTGTTCAATAAAGAAGTCGCTGGCCGCGCTGACCCGGGCGAACTGCGCCCAGCGCTGCGCGGTCCACTGCGCCAACCCGTGATCGTCCTCCAGGACGGCGACGGCGGCACGAAACGACTGCTCGGCACGACTGGCGGCAGGCAGGAGAATGGCCGGCAGGTCGGCCAACGTTGGAAGGCTCATGGTCTATCCTTGGTGATCGAACAATCAGCCGCAGTCTGTGATAGCGAGAAACACGCTCTGGAAAGGACTGTCGAACAAAAGTTAGAAATAGCTGATAATGGTTATTTTTTGGCAGCCAGCTTCAAAAAAATGGTCGCCTTGATTAATTTCCAACCAACAATATCGATTACGCTCACAACATAGCAGGAAGTTTTTACTCGTCGATCTGTAGTTTTACTACTCGTCTATACATTCGAAAGGCTGAAATGGCCGACGATTTGTAGTAAAACTACAGGACTCCGGTACAACCTCCGGACATCCAAGAATTTATGTCGTCTGCCCACAAGGCCAGTCGCAAACTCAGGCAACCGATTCTGGAAGCCTTTCCGCCCTGGAGCAAGCCATGCAAGACCTCGATCCCGTCGAAACCCAGGAATGGCTGGACGCCCTGGAATCGGTTCTCGACAAAGAAGGCGAAGACCGTGCTCACTACCTGATGACCCGTATGGGCGAACTCGCGACCCGCAGCGGCTCGCAACTGCCCTACGCCATCACCACGCCGTACCGCAACACGATTCCCGTCACCCACGAAGCACGCATGCCTGGCGACCTGTTCATGGAACGCCGCATTCGCTCGCTGGTGCGCTGGAACGCCATGGCCATGGTAATGCGCACGAACTTGAAAGATTCTGACCTGGGCGGTCACATCTCCAGCTTCGCCTCCAGCGCCACCCTGTATGACATCGGTTTCAACTACTTCTTCCAGGCCCCGACCGACGAACACGGCGGCGACCTGATCTACTTCCAGGGCCACACCTCGCCAGGCGTCTACGCCCGTGCGTTCATGGAAGGTCGCATCAGCGAAGAGCAAATGAACAACTTCCGCCAGGAAGTCGACGGTCAGGGCCTGTCGTCCTACCCACACCCTTGGCTGATGCCTGACTTCTGGCAGTTCCCGACCGTTTCCATGGGCCTGGGTCCGATCCAGGCGATCTACCAGGCTCGCTTCATGAAGTACCTGGAAGCCCGTGGCTTCATCCCGGAAGGCAAGCAAAAAGTCTGGTGTTTCCTCGGCGACGGCGAGTGCGACGAGCCGGAATCCCTGGGTGCGATTTCCCTGGCCGGCCGCGAGAAACTGGACAACCTGATCTTCGTCATCAACTGCAACCTGCAGCGCCTCGACGGCCCGGTTCGCGGCAATGGCAAGATCATCCAGGAACTCGAAGGCGTGTTCCGTGGCGCCCAGTGGAACGTCACCAAGGTCATCTGGGGCCGTTTCTGGGACCCACTGCTGGCCAAGGACGTCGACGGCATCCTGCAACGCCGGATGGACGAAGTCATCGACGGCGAGTACCAGAACTACAAAGCCAAAGACGGCGCGTTCGTCCGTGAGCACTTCTTCAACTCGCCAGAACTCAAGGCGATGGTTGCTGATCTGTCCGACGACGAGATCTGGAAGCTCAACCGTGGCGGCCACGACCCGTACAAGGTCTACGCGGCGTACCACGAAGCGGTCAACCACAAGGAACAGCCGACCGTCATCCTGGCCAAGACCATCAAAGGTTATGGCACCGGCGCCGGCGAAGCGAAGAACACCGCGCACAACACCAAGAAGGTTGATGTTGAAAGCCTGAAGCTGTTCCGCGATCGCTTCGACATTCCGGTCAAAGATGACCAGCTGGAAAACCTGCCGTTCTTCAAGCCGGAAGCTAACAGCGCCGAAGCCCGCTACCTCAGCGAGCGTCGCACTGCACTGGGCGGTTTCGTGCCACAGCGTCGCGCCAAGAGCGTCAACATCCCGACTCCGCCACTCGATACCCTCAAGGCGATCCTGGACGGCTCGGGCGACCGTGAAATCTCCACCACCATGGCCTTCGTGCGGATCCTCGCGCAACTGGTCAAGGACAAGGAAATCGGCTCGCGCATCGTTCCGATCATCCCCGACGAAGCCCGTACCTTCGGTATGGAAGGCATGTTCCGTCAGTTGGGCATCTACTCCTCCGTCGGCCAGCTCTACGAGCCAGTCGATAAAGACCAGGTGATGTTCTACAAGGAAGACAAGAAGGGCCAGATTCTCGAAGAAGGTATCAACGAAGCGGGCGCCATGAGCTCCTTCATCGCTGCCGGTACTTCGTACTCCAGCCACAACCAGCCGATGCTGCCGTTCTACATCTTCTACTCGATGTTCGGCTTCCAGCGGATCGGCGACCTCGCCTGGGCCGCTGGCGACAGCCGCACCCGTGGCTTCCTGATCGGCGGCACCGCCGGCCGGACCACGCTCAACGGCGAAGGCCTGCAACACGAAGACGGTCACAGCCACATCCTGGCCGGCACCATCCCGAACTGCCGCACCTTTGATCCAACCTACGGCTATGAGCTGGCGGTGATCATCCAGGACGGCATGAAGAAGATGACCGAAGAGCAGCAGGACGTCTTCTACTACATCACCGTGATGAACGAGTCCTACCAGCAACCTGCCATGCCGGCCGGTGTCGAGGAAGGCATCATCAAGGGTATGTACCTGCTCGAGGAAGACACCAAGGAAGCGGCTCACCACGTGCAACTGATGGGCTCCGGCACCATCCTGCGCGAAGTGCGTGAAGCGGCGAAGATCCTGCGTGAGCAATTCAACATCGGCGCCGACGTGTGGAGCGTGACCAGCTTCAACGAACTGCGTCGCGACGGTCTGGCCGTGGAGCGCAGCAACCGCCTGCACCCTGGCCAGAAGCCAAAGCTGAGCTACGTCGAAGAATGCCTCAACGGCCGCAAAGGTCCGGTGATCGCCTCTACCGACTACATGAAGTTGTTTGCTGAACAGATTCGCCAGTGGGTCCCATCCAAGGAGTTCAAAGCCTTGGGTACCGACGGTTTCGGCCGTAGTGACAGCCGCAAGAAGCTGCGTCACTTCTTCGAAGTCGACCGTCATTTCGTGGTGTTGGCAGCCCTGGAAGCCTTGGCTGACCGTGGTGAGATCGAACCCAAGGTGGTGGCGGACGCTATCGTCAAGTTCGGGATCAACCCGGAAAAACGCAACCCACTGGACTGCTGAGGAGACACCCTGTGAGCGAACTCATTCGCGTACCTGACATCGGCAGCGGTGAAGGTGAAGTAATCGAACTGTTTGTGAAGGTCGGCGACCGTATCGAAGCCGACCAGAGCATCCTGACGCTGGAATCGGACAAGGCGAGCATGGAAGTGCCCGCGCCGAAAGCCGGCATCATCAAAAGCCTGAAAGTGAAGCTGGGCGACCGCCTGAAAGAAGGCGACGAACTGCTCGAACTGGAAGTCGAAGGTGCCGCTGCGGCGGCGCCTGCGGCCGCACCAGCGCCTGCCGCCCAGGCGGCTGCGCCGGTTGCCGCCGTGGCACCGGTTGCCGCTCCGAGCGCCGCGCCTGCCGCCACCTCGGCCCAGCAAGTGCACGTGCCGGACATCGGTTCGTCGGGCAAAGCCCAGATCATCGAGATCTCGGTCAAGGTCGGTGACAGCATCGAAGCCGATCAATCGCTGATCACCCTCGAATCCGACAAGGCCAGCATGGAAATTCCATCGCCGGTCGCCGGCGTCGTGGAAAGCATCAGCGTCAAGCTCAACGACGAAGTCGGTACCGGCGACCTGATCCTGGTTCTGAAAGTCGCTGGTGCTGCATCGGCTGCTGCTCCAGCAGCGGCCCAAGCCGCCGCCGCACCGACTGCCGCTCCGGCGCCAGTGGCTGCACCGGCCGCTCCGGTTGCCGACAGCGTCCAGGACATCCACGTCCCGGATATCGGTTCGGCGGGCAAGGCCAAGATCATCGAAGTCTCGGTCAAGGCCGGCGACACCGTCGAGGTCGATCAATCGCTGATCACCCTCGAATCCGACAAAGCCAGCATGGAAATCCCATCGCCGGCCGCTGGCGTGGTGGAAAGCATTTCCATCAAGCTCGACGACGAAGTCGGTACCGGTGACCTGATCCTCAAGCTGAAGGTCAAGGGCGTTGCCACGGCAGCCGCTCCTGCTCCAGCGGCCGCACCTGCCGCACCGGCCAAGGCTGAAGCCGCACCCGCCACTGCACCGGCTCCAGCAGCGGCTCCGGCAGCCGCCCCGGCCAACTCGGGGGCCAAGGTCCATGCCGGCCCAGCGGTACGCCAACTGGCCCGTGAGTTCGGCGTCGAACTGAACGCGGTCAGCGCCAGCGGTCCGCACGGTCGCATCCTCAAGGAAGACGTGCAGGTCTACGTCAAGGCGATGATGCAGAAGGCCAAGGAAGCACCGGCCGCCGCGGCTGCCGGCGCAACCGGCGGAGCCGGCATCCCGCCGATTCCGGTGGTGGACTTCAGCCGCTTCGGCGAAATCGAAGAAGTACCGATGACCCGCCTGATGCAGGCTGGCGCCGCCAACCTGCACCGCAGCTGGCTGAACGTGCCGCACGTGACCCAATTCGACTCGGCGGATATCACCGAGCTGGAAGCGTTCCGCGTGGCCCAGAAAGCCGTGGCCGAGAAGGCTGGCGTCAAGCTGACCATTCTGCCGCTGCTGCTCAAGACCTGCGCCCACCTGCTCAAGGAGCTGCCGGACTTCAACAGTTCGCTGGCCCCAAGCGGCAAGGCGATCATCCGCAAGAAGTACGTCAACATCGGCTTCGCCGTCGACACCCCGGATGGCCTGCTGGTCCCGGTGATCAAGAACGTCGACCAGAAGAACCTGCTGCAACTCGCCGCCGAAGCGGCTTCCCTGGCTGAAAAGGCCCGGACCAAGAAGCTCTCCGCCGACGACATGCAGGGCGCCTGCTTCACCATTTCCAGCCTCGGGCATATTGGCGGCACCGGCTTCACGCCGATCGTCAACGCGCCGGAAGTGGCGATCCTCGGAGTTTCCAAGGCCACCATCCAGCCGGTCTGGGATGGCAAAGCGTTCCAGCCCAAGCTGATGCTGCCGCTGTCGCTGTCCTACGATCACCGCGTGATCAACGGCGCGGCCGCCGCGCGCTTCACCAAGCGCCTGAGCGACCTGCTGGCGGACATCCGCACTATCCTGCTGTAACCGCGAACCCGGTCTCTTCCCATGAGGAGACCGGGGCCGCGCACCGATTTCCGAGCGCCACGCTCGTACCTCAACCCCGCCACTTGGCGGGGCTTTTTTTGTCCGTTTTCCGGGCAACACCACAAACGATTCAGCAAACACCGTGACTATCGCGAAATAGACGGCTGGCGAGGCCCGTTCACTGAAGAATTTCCCCCTTCGGCCGATACATTGAAGGCACGGAGCCACTGTTGTGCTTGTCAGCCTGACCCGCTTAATGCAACCTTGCCCAACACGCCAGAAAAACGCTCTTGAACCAGCGTGACCCGTACTCTTGAAGCGAGCTCTTAATGAAAAGCCAACCGGATGTCGCCAATAGATTGGCGGCCGAGGTAGTCACGCAATTGCCGGTGCCCTCGCGGCTCGGCATGCTGCGTTTCGAACGGCTGAATGAAGCAAGCTGGGCACTGCTGTTTCTCGATCCCAATTGCGAGCGCCAGTTCGGCCAACCGGCCATCGAACTGTGTGCCCTGGTCGGTTCGCCCTATGCCAGCCTGATGGAGCCCGAAGCCCGTTACCGGCTGCACGACACCATCCAGCAGCAACTGGTCGATAGCCCGCATTACCTGATCCGCTACACCCTGCACACCACCCAGGGCCCATTGAGCCTGCTGGAAGTCGGTGAAGCCTACAAACAACACAACCGTCACCTGCTGCGTGGCTACCTGCTGGTGGTCCAGGGCCTGCTCGGCCAGGAACCGGCCTTGCCGGCCGCCGACCTGGAAACCCAGAACAACCGCCTGCAGATTGCCCTGGAACTGAACCAGCGCGCCCAGCAGGAGCAATTGCTCCACCTGGACCGGGTGCGCGCCCAGCAGGACCTGATCCTGCGCCTGGCGCGCCAGCGCTACAGCGCCGGCAAGTCCCTGCTCGAAGCCGCCGAACTGATCACCCGTTGCGCCTGCGATATCTACGAAATCGACTGTGCGAGCATCTGGAACCTCGAAGGCAATCGCCTGGTGCCGATCTGCTCCTATCACCGTGATCGCCAGCAGTACGTGCTGCCGGATATCATCGATGTCGGTGGTTTCCCCGACTATCTCGAAGCCCTGCACACCAGCCGCGCCATCGACGCCCACAACGCCAACCGCGACCCGCGCACCCGGGAAATGGCCGAAAGCCTGCGCCCGCGCGACACCAATGCCATGCTCGACGCCAGCATCCGTATCGACGGCCAGGTGGTCGGCGTGCTGTGCCTGGAACAAACCGGCAAGAGCCGCGCCTGGCAGTCCGATGAAATCGCCTTTGCCGGCGAGCTGGCGGACCAGTTCGCCCAGGTCATCAATAATCACAACCGACGGACCGCCACCAGCGCCCTGCACCTGTTCCAGCGCGCCGTCGAGCAGAGCGCCAACGCCTTCCTGCTGGTCAGCAGCGAAGGCGTGGTGGAATACGTCAACCCCAGCTTCACCGCCATCACCCAGTACAGCACCGAGGAAGTCCACGGCCAGAAGCTCTCCGAGCTGCCGGCCCTGGAGAACCTCAGCGAGCTGCTGTTCGACGCGCCCTCGAGCCTGGCCAAGAGCAACAGCTGGCAAGGCGAGTTCAAGAGCCGGCGCAAGAACCTCGAACCCTACTGGGGCCAGCTGTCGATTTCCAAGGTCTATGGCGACAACCGAGAGCTGACCCACTACATCGGCATCTACGAAGACATCACCCAGACCAAGCTCGCGCAACAGCGCATCGAACGCCTGGCCTACACCGACAACCTGACCAACCTGGGCAACCGTCCGGCCTTTATCCGCAACCTCGACGAGCGTTTCGCCCGCGACAGCGATTCGCCCATCAGCCTGCTGCTGGTGGACATCGACAACTTCAAGCGGATCAACGACAGCCTCGGCCACCAGACCGGCGACAAGCTGCTGATCAGCCTGGCCCGACGCCTGCGCAACAGCCTGAGTCCGAGCGGTAGTCTGGCGCGCTTCGCCAGTAACGAATTCGCGGTGCTGCTGGACGACACCGACCTGGAAACCGGGCAACAGATCGCCAGCCAGTTGCTGACCACCCTCGACAAACCGATGTTCGTCGACAACCAGTTGATCAGCGTCACCGGCTCCGTGGGCCTGGCCTGCGCGCCGTTGCACGGCCGCGACCCACAGACACTGATGCGCAACGCCGGCCTGGCCCTGCACAAGGCCAAGGCCAACGGCAAGCACCAGGTCCAGGTCTTCACCGAAGCGCTGAACGCCGAGGCCAGCTACAAGCTGTTCGTCGAGAACAACCTGCGGCGCGCCCTGACCCAGAACGAACTGGACGTGTTCTACCAGCCCAAGCTCTGCCTGCGCAGCGGTCGCCTGCTGGGCATGGAAGCGCTGTTACGCTGGAATCACCCGGAGCGCGGCATGATCCGCCCGGACCAGTTCATCAGCGTCGCCGAAGAAACCGGCCTGATCATCCCGATCGGCAAATGGGTCGCGCGTCAGGCCTGCCGCATGAGCAAGCAACTGACCGCCTCCGGCCTGGGCAAGCTGCAGGTGGCAATCAACCTGTCGCCCAAGCAGTTCTCCGACCCGGACCTGGTGGCCTCCATCGCCAGCATCCTCAAGGAAGAACAGCTACCGCCGAGCCTACTGGAGCTGGAACTGACCGAAGGCTTGCTGCTGGAAGCCACCGAAGACACCCACCAGCAACTCGACCAGTTGAAAAAGCTCGGCCTGACCCTGGCCATGGACGACTTCGGCACCGGCTACTCGTCCCTGAGCTACCTGAAGAAATTCCCGATCGACATCATCAAGATCGATCGCAGCTTCATCCATGAAATCCCGGATAACCAGGACGACATGGAAATCACCTCCGCGGTGATCGCCATGGCCCACAACCTGAAGATCAAGGTGGTGGCCGAAGGCATCGAGACCTACGAACAGCTGACCTTCCTGCGTCGCCATCGCTGCGACGTCGGCCAGGGCTACCTGTTCGACCGGCCGATCCCCGGCATCGAACTGATCCAGCAGCTCAAACGTTACCCGCGCGGCCCTTTGGCCTGACAGCGCTGTAACACTCGGGCACACTGTTGGTCTATCTTCCTGTATCGCTTATCCCAACCTGACTGAGAGGACTGCGACATGGTCTTGCGCTCGGAAATACTGGTGAACAAAAACGTGCTCCCAACCAAAGAACAAGCTCTGCCTGGCCGCGAAACTCCAATGAGCGTGCCGGAAAAACATTTCGTCAATGGCAACCCGCTGCTGGGCCCCTTCCCCGGCAACGTGGAATTCGCGATCTTCGGCCTGGGCTGTTTCTGGGGCGCGGAACGGCGCTTCTGGCAACGCGAAGGGGTGTACAGCACCTCGGTAGGTTACGCCGGTGGCTTCACGCCGAACCCGACCTACGAGGAAGTCTGCTCGGGCCTGACCGGCCACAGCGAAGTGGTGTTGGTGGTGTATGAACCGGAGATCGTCAGCTACGAACAGCTGCTGGCGCTGTTCTGGGAACTGCATGATCCGACCCAGGGCATGCGCCAGGGCAACGACATCGGCAGCCAGTACCGCTCGGTGATCTACGCCACCAAACCGGACCAACTGGAGGCCGCGCTGAAGAGCAAACAGCTGTTCCAGGCCGAACTGAGCAAGGCCGGCCATGGCACCATCACCACGGAAATCGACGAAGAGCCGACCTTCTTCTATGCCGAGGCCTATCACCAGCAGTACCTGGCGAAGAACCCCGAAGGCTATTGCGGGATTCGTGGCACCGGCGTGACCTGCCCGATCTGATTGAACGCCGCCCTCCCCCTGTGGGAGCGGAGCTTGCCCGCGAAGCTTTTAGCGCTCTCGCGGGCCTCTTCGCGGGCAAGCTCCGCTCCCACACAAGCCCTGCTCCTATGTATGGACTCGCCCACGATACCGGGAGAAAGCCAAAGTCCGAGTTACTCGGCAATCAACCAATCCATCCGCCAGTCGCCCTGGGTCTGACCCAGCTTCTGCGCCAGCCACGGCAACAATTCCCGCAGTTCCTCCTCCAGCCCCCATGGCGGATTGGCAATTGCCAGGCCCGAACCGTTCAGGCTCGCCGGCGTGTCCAGCGGATGCACCAGCAACTCCACCCGCAGCAACTTCGGCGCGCCGCTGCCAGCCAGGTCCTGATAGAAACGCTTCAGCGCACGCTGATCCTTGATCGGATACCAGATCGCCGCCACCGTCTGGCGCATACGCCCGATGGCTTCCTTGAGCGATGCCGCACAGCGCTGCATTTCATCCAACTGTTCGAACGGCGGATCGATCAGCAGCACCGCGCGCTTCTCCGCCACCGGCAGCAACGCCCGCGCCACATGCCAGCCTTCGCCCAGGTGCACCGCCACGCGCCGGTCGCCCTTCATATTGTCCTTGAGCAGCTTGCCGTCTTCCGGGTGCTTCTCGTTGAGCAGAATGCGCTCGCGCTCACGGGTCAGACGCCGCGCCAGCTCCGGCGAGCCCGGGTAGTAGCGCAATTCGCCATCCGGGTTCATCTCGTGCAGCACCCGCATGTAGTCGGCGGTCACCGCGGGCAGCTCCTGCTCGCCCCACAAGCGGGCGATCCCCTCCAGGTATTCGCCGGTGCGGCTGGCCTGGTCGCCCTTGAGGTCGTACAGGCCGATGCCGGCGTGACTGTCGAGATAGGCGAACGGCTGCTCCTTGCGCGCCATCAGGGCAATCAGGCGGGTGAGGATCAGGTGTTTCAAGACGTCGGCGTGGTTGCCGGCGTGGAAGGCGTGACGGTAGTTCATGGCAACTCCTGCGAAGGAGGCGAAGTTTACCTTGTGCCCGAACGTACGTCAGGTCGCAGCGCACCGGCGGCATCGGAAGTGTCTGACATATACTCGGGGCCAGGCAGTGATAAGGTCGTTTTCCCGCCTATCGGAAAGAAGGATCCGAACCATGACCGCCCGCTACGCCAAGATTGTCCTCACCCTGGCCCTCGCCGCTTTCGCCTTCATGGTCACGTTCAACAATGTCATCGATTACGGCTCCAACTTCACCTTTGTCCGCCACGTGCTGAGCATGGACACCACCTTCCCGGACAATGCCGCGATGCACCGCGCAATCAGCACACCCGCGCTCTGGCACGCCGCCTACTGGCTGATCATCTTCGGCGAAGGCCTGACCACACTGCTGCTGAGCGGCGGCGCGTGGTCACTCTGGCGAGCGCGCAACCGCGACGCCGCCGCCTTCGCCCAGGCGAAAAAATGGGTCGTCGGTGGCGCAACCCTGGGTTTCCTGGTCTGGTTCTTCGGCTTCATGGTCGTGGGCGGTGAATGGTTCCTGATGTGGCAATCGCAGATCTGGAATGGCCAGGAGTCGGCCTTCAGGTTCTACATGGCGCTCCTCGGCGTGCTGATCTTCGTCAATCAGGCGGACAACGAGCGGGCTTAAGTGGGGATCACTTGCCGATTACGCGCCAGTATTGGACACTGGCGCGCCGGCTTGCGCTCCGACTGCGGGCGCAGCCCCCAAGGTCATTGGCGACTCAGACACACGAGACCATTAAGCGACCGCACCTGCCTGGCAGTGCTCATTAATGGAATTTCACTGAGTCGAGACTTTATCTACCGAGCTTCGGCGTCGACGTGCGCTTCGCCCGCGATGACTCAGCCCAAGCCATTGCCGAACTGATCGACGAGAACACCAAGCTGGTCTATTGCGAAAGCATCGGCAATCCGGCGGGCAATATCGTCGATCTCCAGCGCTTCGCCGAGGTTGCCCACGCCCGCGGCATACCGTTGATGGTCGACAACACCGTGGCGACGCCGATCCTGTGCAAGCCGATCCAGTTCGGCGCCGACATCGTCGTGCACTCGGTGACCAAGTACGCCGGCGGCCACGGCAACTCCCTGGGCGGAGTGATTGTCGATGCCGGCACCCACCGGCAAATGAACGAAACCGAACAGGCCAAGGCCGGCGTGACGCCGGAAATGATCCGCCTGTCCGTCGGCATCGAGGCGATCGAGGACATCCTCGAAGACCTGCAACAAGCACTACGCGCCTGAAGCAAAACGGCCCGCCTCCAGGGAGGCGGGCCACTTTCCGATCAACCGGGGCCAGGGCCTCAGCCCTTGCCGATCAGTGCTCCAGGCGGAACTGTTTCTCCGCCGCATCAAAACGCTGCAACATCAACGCCGAGGGCGTGCCCAGCCGACTGACGATATAGATCGCCAGGCTGGCAAAGATAAAGCCTGGGATGATTTCGTACAGCCCCAGCAGGCTGAAGTGCTTCCAGACAATCACCGTGATCGCACCCACCAGAATCCCGGCCAATGCGCCATTACGGGTCATGTCCTTCCAGATCACCGAGATCAGCACCACCGGACCGAACGCCGCACCAAACCCGGCCCAGGCATAGCTCACCAGACCCAACACACGGTTTTCCGGATTGGCCGCCAGGGCGATAGCCACCAGTGCCACCAGCAACACCATGGCGCGACCGACCCAGACCAGCTCCAACTGGGAAGCCGATTTACGCAGGAAGGTCTTGTAGAAGTCTTCGGTCAGGGCACTGGAGCAGACCAGCAACTGGCAGCTCAAGGTGCTCATTACCGCCGCCAGGATCGCCGACAGCAACACCCCGGCAACCCATGGGTTGAACAGGATCTTCGCCAGTTCGATAAACACCCGCTCGTGGTTCTCACCGACGGGGCCGGCCACCTCGGGGTGCGCCGAGAAGTAGGCGATGCCGAAGAAGCCCACCGCCACCGTGCCGCCCAGGCACAGAATCATCCAGGTCATGGAGATGCGCCGGGCCTTGGCGATCGACTTGACCGAGTCCGCCGCCATGAAACGCGCGAGAATATGCGGCTGGCCGAAGTAACCCAGACCCCAGCCCATCAGCGAGAGAATACCGACGAAGGTGGTGCCCTTGAGCATATCGAAGTTGGCCGGATCCTTGGCTTCGATAGCCAGGAAAGTGGTGTCGACCCCGCCAGTGGCCAGCAGCACGATGATCGGCGTGAGAAGCAGCGCAAAGATCATCAGAGTGGCTTGCACCGTGTCGGTCCAACTGACTGCCAGGAAGCCGCCGATAAAGGTGTAGGCAATGGTCGCCGCCGCACCGGCCCACAGCGCCGTCTCATAGGACATGCCAAAGGTGCTTTCGAACAGCCGTGCACCGGCGACAATGCCCGACGCGCAGTAGATGGTGAAGAACACCAGGATTACCACCGCAGCAATGATCCGTAACAAGCCGCTGTGGTCCTCGAAGCGACTGGAGAAATAGTCCGGCAGGGTCAGCGCATCGCCATTGTGCTCGGTCTGCACCCGCAGGCGCCCGGCGACGAACAGCCAGTTCAGGTAAGCCCCGACGATCAGGCCGATGGCGATCCAGCTTTCCGACAGACCCGACAGGTAGATCGCGCCGGGCAAGCCCATCAGCAACCAGCCGCTCATATCGGAAGCACCGGCCGACAACGCGGTCACCACGCTGCCGAGGCTGCGGCCGCCGAGAATGTAATCGGAGAGGTTATTGGTCGAGCGATAAGCCATCAGGCCAATCAGCACCATGGCGGCGATATAGATCACGAACGTGATCAGGGTTGGATTGCTTACACTCATTGAAAAATCCCTGGCATTGTTTTTATTGAGCGACGGTCCGACCGACGCAAAGAATGATGTTTGTCAGACGATTAAGCGCAGCAGGCATTTATGACCGATATTTCCTCAGGAAATCGTCAGCCGCCATCTACGGCGCGCAGGAGGTTGCACTTCAGCGGCGAATGCTATTCAACAAACCGAATAAGGTGCAACCCATTCCGCCCAAATAAGTTGCACCTATTGAATTTTGCGTATTTTCCGACGCTTTCCCGCCCCTTTTCAGTGCGGGAAATGCTCGTGACACTCTGAAACCCCCAGGCTTGAGACCATAAACACAAGCGGGAAAATAATTCCTGATCTACCGCCGTTTTTTCTTGCAAAAAATAGGTTGCACCCGGTTGCACCTAAGCGGAGCCAGCGCTACTCTTTCCGCCAGCTGATGCCACGCGATCGTGGTAACCATGAGGATAAGAAAATGGCTACGACCACCCTTGGGGTCAAACTCGACGACCCGACCCGCGAGCGCCTGAAGGCCGCGGCCCACTCGATTGACCGCACCCCCCATTGGCTGATCAAGCAGGCCATTTTCAACTACCTGGAAAAGCTCGAGAGCGGTGCAACCCTGGGTGAAATCAACGGCTCGTCCCGTAGCGACGCCGAAGACAGCGGCGAAGCCCCGAGCGACCACGCCCATCAGTGCTTCCTCGAATTCGCCGAAAGCATCCTCCCGCAATCGGTGCTGCGGGCCGCCATCACCGCCGCCTACCGCCGCCCGGAACCGGAAGTGGTGCCGATGCTGCTGGAGCAGGCGCGCCTGCCGGCAGCCATGGCCGAAGCCAGTCACAAGCTGGCCGCCTCGATTGCCGAAAAGCTGCGCAACCAGAAGAGCGCCGGCGGCCGTGCGGGCATCGTCCAGGGGTTGCTACAGGAATTCTCCCTATCGTCCCAGGAAGGCGTGGCGCTGATGTGCCTGGCCGAAGCCCTGCTGCGCATCCCCGACAAAGGCACCCGCGACGCCCTGATCCGCGACAAGATCAGCACCGGCAACTGGCAACCGCACCTGGGCAACAGCCCGTCGCTGTTCGTCAATGCCGCCACCTGGGGCCTGCTGTTGACTGGCAAGCTGGTCGCCACCCATAACGAGACCGGCCTGACTTCGTCCCTGAGCCGCATCATCGGCAAGAGCGGCGAGCCGATGATCCGCAAGGGCGTCGACATGGCCATGCGCCTGATGGGCGAACAGTTCGTCACCGGCGAAACCATCGCCGAGGCCCTGGCCAACGCCAGCCGCTTCGAAGCCAAGGGTTTCCGCTATTCCTACGACATGCTCGGCGAAGCCGCACTGACCGAGCACGACGCACAGAAATACCTGGCGTCCTACGAGCAGGCCATCCACGCCATCGGCAAGGCCTCCCACGGTCGTGGCATCTACGAAGGCCCGGGCATCTCCATCAAGCTCTCGGCCCTGCACCCGCGCTACAGCCGTGCCCAGTACGAACGGGTGATGGACGAACTGTATCCGCGCCTGCTGGCGCTGACCCTGCTGGCCAAGCAATACGACATCGGCCTGAACATCGACGCCGAAGAGGCCGACCGCCTCGAGCTATCCCTGGACCTGCTCGAACGCCTGTGCTTCGAACCCCAACTGAGCGGCTGGAACGGCATCGGCTTCGTGATCCAGGCCTACCAGAAACGCTGCCCGTATGTCATCGACTACGTCATCGACCTGGCCCGCCGCAGCCGGCATCGTCTGATGATCCGTCTGGTCAAGGGCGCGTACTGGGACAGCGAAATCAAACGCGCCCAGGTCGAAGGCCTGGAGGGCTATCCGGTCTACACCCGCAAGGTCTACACCGACGTTTCCTACATCGCCTGCGCACGCAAGCTGCTGTCGGTGCCGGAAGTCATCTACCCACAGTTTGCCACCCACAATGCCCACACCCTGTCGGCCATCTACCATATCGCCGGGCAGAACTATTACCCGGGCCAGTACGAGTTCCAGTGTCTCCACGGCATGGGCGAACCGTTGTACGAACAAGTAGTAGGCAAGGTTTCCGACGGCAAGCTGAACCGTCCGTGCCGGGTGTACGCCCCGGTCGGCACCCATGAAACCCTGCTGGCCTACCTGGTCCGGCGCCTGCTGGAAAACGGCGCCAACACCTCCTTCGTCAACCGCATTGCCGACCAGTCCATCTCGATCCAGGAGCTGGTGGCCGATCCAGTGGCCAGCATCGAGCAGATGGCGACGCTGGAAGGCGGCTTCGGTCTGCCACACCCACGGATTCCGCTGCCACGCGACCTTTACGGTCGTGACCGGGTCAACTCCGCCGGTATCGACATGGCCAACGAACACCGTCTGGCATCGCTTTCCTGCGCCCTGCTGGCGAGCGCCCACAATGACTGGAAAGCCGTGCCGCTGCTGGGTTGTGTCGCCAGCACCGAAGCCCCGGTGCCGGTGCTCAACCCATCGGACCATCGCGACCTGGTCGGCTATGTCCAGGAAGCCACCGCCGAAGACGCCGACAACGCGATCCAGTGCGCTCTGAACGCCGCGCCGATCTGGCAGGCCACTCCGCCGAGCGAACGCGCGGCAATCCTGGAGCGCGCCGCCGACCTGATGGAAGGCGAGATCCAGCCGCTGATGGGCCTGCTGGTCCGCGAAGCCGGCAAGACCTTCGCCAATGCCATTGCCGAAGTGCGTGAGGCCGTGGACTTCCTGCGTTACTACGCGGTGCAGGCGCGCAACGATTTCAGCAACGACGCCCACCGCCCGCTGGGTCCGGTGGTCTGCATCAGCCCGTGGAACTTCCCACTGGCAATCTTCAGCGGCCAGGTCGCCGCGGCACTGGCGGCCGGCAACCCGGTACTCGCCAAGCCCGCCGAACAGACCCCGCTGATCGCCGCCCAGGCCGTGCGCCTGCTGCTCGAAGCCGGGATTCCCGAAGGCGTGGTGCAACTGCTGCCGGGACGCGGTGAAACCGTCGGCGCGCGCCTGGTCGGCGACGATCGGGTCAAGGGCGTGATGTTCACCGGCTCCACCGAAGTGGCGCGCCTGCTGCAACGCAATGTCGCCGGTCGCCTGGACAGCCAGGGTCGGCCGATTCCGCTGATCGCCGAAACCGGCGGGCAGAACGCGATGATCGTCGACTCCTCGGCGCTGACCGAACAGGTGGTGATCGATGTCGTGTCCTCGGCCTTCGACAGCGCCGGCCAACGTTGTTCGGCTCTGCGCGTGCTGTGCCTGCAGGAAGATTCCGCCGACCGCGTGATCGAAATGCTCAAGGGCGCCATGGCCGAATGCCGCCTGGGCAACCCGGAACGCCTGTCGGTGGATATCGGCCCGGTGATCGATGCCGAAGCCAAGGCCGGCATCGAGAAACATATCCAGGCCCTGCGCGACAAAGGGCGCACGGTCTATCAGGTGGCCATCGCCGAAGGCGAGGAATGCAAGCGCGGCACCTTCGTGATGCCGACCCTGATCGAACTGGAAAGCCTCGACGAACTGCAGCGGGAGATCTTCGGCCCAGTGCTGCACGTGGTGCGCTACAAACGCAAGGACATCGACCAGCTGATCGCGCAGATCAATGCCTCCGGCTACGGCCTGACCCTCGGCGTGCACACCCGCATCGACGAGACCATTGCCAAAGTGATCGACAATGTTCACGCCGGTAACGTCTATGTGAACCGCAACATCGTCGGCGCCGTGGTCGGCGTGCAACCGTTCGGTGGCGAAGGCTTGTCGGGGACCGGGCCGAAAGCCGGTGGACCGCTGTACCTGTATCGTCTGCTGTCGACCCGGCCGGCGGATGCCATCGAACAATGCTTCGCTCGCGGCGACGCCCTGGCCGCACCGGATCTGCGCCTGCGCGAAGCCCTGCTCAAACCGCTCAACGCCCTGCAAGCCTGGGCCGACGGTCAGAAGCTGGCGGACCTCGGGACGCTGTGCACGACCTTCGCGGTGCAGTCGCAAAGCGGCATTACCCGGGTGCTCAACGGCCCGACGGGCGAGCGCAACAGCTACGCCATCCTGCCCCGCGAGCATGTGCTGTGCCTCGCGGAGATCGAAGCCGACCTGTTGACGCAACTGGCGGCGGTGTTGGCCGTGGGCGGCTCGGCGGTCTGGCTGGAAGGCGAATCGGCCAAGGCGCTCTACGGGCGCTTGCCAAAAGAGGTGCAGGCGCGCATCCAGCGTGTGGCCGACTGGACCAAGGACGAGGTGCTGTTCGACGCAGTGCTGCATCACGGGCATTCCGACCAGTTGCGTGGGGTCTGCCAGCAAATCGCCCAACGTAGCGGCGCTATTGTCGGCGTGCATGGACTGTCCCAGGGCGAAACCGGCATTGCGCTGGAGCGTCTGGTGATTGAGCGGGCGTTGAGCGTCAACACCGCAGCGGCGGGCGGTAACGCCAGCCTGATGACCATCGGTTAAGGCGAGCGGAAGGCCTGGCCCCCACAATGGGCGCCAGGCCTGACGATTTCGTCGGCGGGAAAACGGCCTTCGCGGGTAAGCTCCGCTCCCACAGGTTCAGTGCTCGACCACTCATCGGTGGTACGACAGAGTCTTGCTCTCACAGGATTTTGTGATCAGTCATTCCTTTCTCTGGCACGACAAAAATCCTGTGGGAGCGGAGCTTGCCCGCGAAGAGGCCCGCCCAGACACCACACCTCCCTGAATTCTGCCCCTCCATCACCCACATCAATCTTGCTAGGCAGCGCTTATTCAGCCGCCTAGACTCGGCCGACTCCCCCACAGGTAGGCCGCCATGTCCGAGATGCTGCTCAGTTCCCGCAATCTGGCTTTCGAGCTGTACGAAGTCCTCGATGCCGAGGGCCTGACCCAGCGCGAGCGATTCGCCGAACATTCCCGGGAAACCTTCGACGCAGCCATCGGTACCGCCCGCAGCATCGCCGAAAAGTTCTTCGCCCCGCACAACCGCAAGAACGACGAAAACGAACCGCGCTACGAAAACGGCGAAGCCATCCTGATCCCGGAAGTAAAACCGGCCGTCGACGCCTTTCTCGAAGCCGGCTTTCTCAACGCCGCACGCAGCTTCGAGGATGGCGGCATGCAGCTGCCGACCCTGCTGTCGCAAGCCTGTTTCGCCCATTTCCAATCGGCCAACGCCGCCTCGACCTCCTACCCGTTCCTGACCATGGGCGCGGCGAACCTGATCGAAAGCTTCGGCAGCGACGAGCAAAAGCGCCGCTTCCTGCAACCGATGATCGACGGGCGCTTCTTCGGCACCATGGCCCTGACCGAGCCCCACGCCGGCTCTTCACTGTCCGATATCCGCACCCGCGCCGAACCGGCCGCCGACGGCAGCTACCGACTCAAGGGCAACAAGATCTTCATTTCCGGCGGCGACCACCCACTGTCGGAAAACATCGTGCACATGGTCCTGGCCAAGCTGCCAGACGCACCACCCGGGGTGAAGGGCATTTCGCTGTTTATCGTGCCCAAGTTCCTGGTCAACGACGACGGCAGCCTCGGCCCGCGCAACGATGTCCTGCTGGCCGGGCTGTTCCACAAGATGGGCTGGCGTGGCACCACCTCCACGGCGCTGAACTTCGGTGATAACGGCAACTGCGTCGGCTATCTGGTAGGCAAGCCGCACCAGGGCCTGAGCTATATGTTCCAGATGATGAACGAAGCACGGATCGGCGTCGGCATGGGCGCGGTGATGCTTGGCTATGCCGGTTACCTGTACTCCCTGGAATACGCCCGGGAACGCCCGCAGGGCCGCCTGCCCGACAGCAAGGACCCGACTACCGCGCCGGTTTCGATCATCCAGCACGCCGACGTCAAACGCATGCTGCTGACCCAGAAGGCCTATGTCGAAGGCGCCTTCGACCTCGGCCTGTACGCCGCGCGGCTGTTCGATGACACCAACACACTGACCTCCGAGACAGAACGCCGACAGGCCCATGAACTGCTCGACCTGCTGACACCCATCGTCAAATCCTGGCCCTCGGAGTTCTGCCTGAAGGCCAACGAACTGGCGATCCAGATTCTCGGCGGCCACGGCTACACCCGCGAATACCCGGTGGAGCAGTACTACCGCGACAACCGGCTGAACCCGATTCACGAAGGCACCCACGGCATTCAGTCCCTCGACCTGCTGGGGCGCAAGCTGGCGCAGAACGACGGAGCGGGCTTGAAGCAACTGATCCGACTGATCGCCGACACGGCAACACGCGCCGCCGCCTATGCCTCCCTGGATGCCCTGCGCCAACCGCTGGAGGATCTGGTCGCACGCCTGCAAAGCGTGACCCTGGGCCTGCTGACCGACCTGGCCCAAGGCAAGGTCAACAGCAGCCTCGCCAACTCGGCGCTGTACCTCAAGGCCTTCGGGCATACGGTCATCGGCTGGCGCTGGCTGGAACAGGCGGTGCGCGCCGAGGAAGGTCTGGCCAGGGACAATCCGGCGGACCTGCCCTTCTACAAAGGCAAGCTGCAAGCCGCACGCTACTTCCTGACCTGGGAAGTCCCCGGCTGCCATCATGAACTGGCCATTCTCGAAGCACGCGACGATACCTGCCTGTCGATGCAGGACGCCTGGTTCTAAAGCTTTTGACAGCGGTACATTTCAACAGGTTAGAATCGCTGGCACGCAGACTGCATGGTCAGTCTGCGCCCAGCCTTTGCAAGCTTTCCTGGAGTACTGCCTTTGAATGCGACGACCATCAACAGCCTGTTCTTGATCGGCGCGTTGCTGGTAGGCGCAAGTATCCTGGTGAGCTCGCTGTCCTCGCGTCTCGGTATCCCGATCCTGGTGATCATCCTCGCGGTGGGCATGACCGCCGGCGTTGACGGCGGCGGCATCATCTTCGACAACTACCCCACCGCCTACCTGGTGGGCAACCTCGCCCTCGCCGTGATCCTGCTCGACGGCGGTCTGCGCACGCGGGTCGCGAGTTTCCGCGTGGCACTGTGGCCGGCACTGTCGCTGGCCACCGTCGGGGTGCTGATCACCACCGGCCTGACCGGCATGGCCGCCGCCTGGCTGTTCAACCTGAACATCATCCAGGGCCTGCTGATCGGCGCCATCGTCGGTTCCACGGACGCCGCCGCGGTGTTCTCGTTGTTGGGCGGCAAGGGCCTGAACGAACGGGTCACCGCCAGCCTGGAGATCGAGTCCGGCAGTAACGACCCGATGGCGGTGTTCCTCACCGTGACCCTGATCGACATGCTCGCCAGCGGCCAGACCGGCCTGCACTGGAGCCTGCTCGGCCACCTGCTTCGCGAATTCGGCATCGGCGGCATCATCGGCCTGGCCGGCGGCTGGCTGATGCTGCAACTGGTCAACCGGATCAACCTGGCCAACGGCCTGTATCCGATCCTGGTGATCAGCGGCGGCCTGGTGGTCTTCGCCCTGGCCAACGCGCTGCACAGCAGCGGCTTCCTCGCCGTGTACCTGTGCGGCCTGGTGATCGGCAACCGTCCGGTGCGCAGTCGCCACGGCATCCTGCACATGCTCGACGGCATGGCCTGGCTGGCGCAGATTGGCATGTTCCTGGTGCTGGGCCTGCTGGTCACGCCCCATGACCTGCTGCCCATCGCCCTGCCGGCCCTGGGCCTGGCGCTGTGGATGATCCTGTTCGCCCGACCGCTGTCGGTGTTGATCGGCCTGCTGCCATTCAAGGCCTTCCATGGCCGGGAAAAGGCGTTTATTTCCTGGGTCGGCCTGCGCGGCGCGGTGCCGATCATTCTCGCGGTGTTCCCGCTGATGGCCGGCCTGCCCCATGCGCAGCTGTACTTCAACCTGGCGTTCTTTATCGTGCTGGTCTCGCTGCTGGTGCAAGGCACCAGCCTGCCGTGGGTGGCCAAACTGCTGAAAGTCACGGTCCCGCCGGAACCCGCACCGATCTCCCGATCCGCCCTGGAAGTGCATGTCACCAGCGAATGGGAGCTGTTCGTTTATCGCCTGGGCGCTGAAAAATGGTGCATCGGCGCTGCCCTGCGCGAGCTGAAAATGCCCGAAGGCACCCGTATCGCCGCGCTGTTCCGGCACCAACAACTGCTCCATCCGTCGGGTAGTACCACCCTGGAAGTCGATGATCTGCTCTGCGTGATCGGCCACGAACACAACCTCCCGGCCCTCGGTAAACTCTTCAGCCAGGCACCGCAACGCGGGCTCGATCTGCGCTTCTTCGGCGACTTCGTGCTCGAAGGCGACGCCCAGCTGGGCGCGGTCTCGGCGCTCTATGGCCTGAAACTCGAAGGCGTCGACCCGAATACCCCGCTGGGCAGTTTCATCGCCCACAAGGTCGGTGGCGCGCCTATCGTCGGCGACCAGGTAGAGTGGAACAACACGCTCTGGACTGTCGCGGTCATGGACGGGAACAAGATCGGCAAAGTCGGCGTCAGATTTCCCGAAGGAAGTCGCCCGGGTCCGGGTCTCTTCCTCTAAACTGCCCACTTTCTTCACGCTGCTTGACCGGTACTTATGTCTTCTTTGCGCACTTTTCTTGCCATGGCCCTGCTGGGCCTGAGTCTTTCCGTCGGCGCGTTGCAAGCGGCCGAACCGCCCACCCGTGAATCTGTCCAGCAAAGCCTGGACAAGATCGCCGACCGCAAGCTCGCCGACGCCGATCAAAAGGCCCTGCAAGCGGTGCTGCAACAGACGCTGACCTGGATGTCGAACCAGGACGACTATGAAAAACGCCTGGCCACGACCAAGCAGCAGGTCGCCGATGCGCCGCGCCAGACCGTCGAAAACCAGCGTGAACTGGCCCGGTTGAAGGTCACCAAAGTGATCCCGGTGACCCAGCGGTATGCCAGCCAGTCGGTGCCGCAACTGGAACAATTGCTGACCGAGCGCACCGCCCAACAGGGCGACCTGCAAAAAGCCCTGGCCGATGCCAACAGCCTGATCATTACCGCCCAGACCCGCCCCGAGCGCGCACAGTCGGAAATCAGCAGCAGCCAGACCCGCATTCAGCAGATCAACGGCATCCTCAAGCTGGGCAAGGACAACGGCAAGACCCTCAACGCCGACCAGCGCAACCAGTTGAACGCCGAATTGGCCTCGATCAACGCGCTGATCCTGCTGCGCCGCCAGGAACTGGCCGGCAACAGCCAGTTGCAGGACCTGGGCAACAGCCAGCACGACCTGCTGATGGAAAAAACCGCGCGCCTGGAGCAGGAAATCCAGGACATGCAGTCGCTGATCAACCAGAAGCGCCTGGCCCAGTCCCAGCAGACCGTCACCCAGCAATCCATCGAAGTGCAGAAGGCCGGCGACAGCAGCGTGCTGGCGACCGAAAGCGCCACCAACCTCAAGCTCTCCGACTACCTGCTCAAGAGCACCGACCGCCTCAACGAGCTGACCCAGCAGAACCTGCAGACCAAACAGCAGCTCGACAGCGTGACCCAGAGCGACCAGGCCCTGGACGAGCAGATCAGCGTGCTCAAGGGCAGCCTGTTGCTGTCGAAGATTCTCTACAAGCAGAAACAGGCTCTGCCGCGCCTGCAGGTGGACAAGAACCTGGCCGATGAAATCGCCGATATCCGCCTCTACCAGTTCGAAGTCAACCAACAGCGGGAATTGATCAGCAGCCCGGCCACCTATGTCGACAACCTGCTGGCGACCCAGCCGCCGGACCAGGTCAACGCGCAGTTGCGCAAGACCCTGCTGGACCTGGCGGTAACCCGCAGCGACCTGCTGGAACGCCTGAACCGCGAACTGAGCGCCCTGCTCAACGAGTCCATCACCCTGCAACTGAACCAGAAGCAACTGCTCAGCACAGCCCAGAGCCTGCGCGCGACCCTGGACGAGCAGATGTTCTGGATCCCGAGCAACAAGCCCCTGGATCTGGAATGGATCGAAAGCGTACCCGCGCGCCTGCAAAAGCAGGTGACCACCCTGCCCTGGGCCTCCAGCCTCAGTGAACTGACCGATGGCCTGGCCCAACATCCACTGCTGTTCCTGCCCTTGCTGCTGTTGATCGGCGCCCTGCTGTGGCGGCGCAAGTCGCTGTATGCGCGCCTGAGCAAGGTCCACAAGGACATCGGCCACTTCAAGCGTGACAGCCAATGGCACACGCCGCTGGCGATCCTGGTCAACGTCGCCCTGGCGATGCCGATCACCCTGGGCTTGGCGCTGTGCGGCTATGCCCTGCAGATCGATGCCCGCGGCCAGAACGCCAGCCTCGGTGCCGCGCTGCTGCAAATCTCCCTGGCCTGGCTGGTGTTCTACACCGCCTACCGGATTCTGGCGCCGGGCGGCGTGGCCGAGCTGCATTTCCGCTGGGAAAAACCCCAGGTCGAGTTTCTCCAGGGCTGGATTCGCCGGCTCGGCTTCGTGGTCCTGGCGCTGGTGGCGATTGTCTCCGTCGCCGAGCTGCAGCCGGCCTCGCTGGCCGATGACGTACTGGGTATTGCCGTGGTCCTGACCTGCTACGGCCTGATGGCCTGGCTGCTCAGCCGCCTGTTGCTGGGCACGCCGAACCACGGCGGCGCCTCGCTGTTCCGCAAACTGATCGGCGTGCTCTTCACCGCCATGCCCATCGCGCTGTTTATCGCCGTGTGCTTCGGCTACTACTACACCGCCCTGAAACTCAGCGATCGGCTGATCGAGACCCTTTACCTGCTGATGTTGTGGCTGGTGATCGAGGCGACCTTCGCGCGCGGCCTCGGGGTCGCGGCCCGCCGCCTGGCCTACCAGCGCGCCCTGAGCAAACGCCAGGCGGCCAAGGAAGCCGGCGATGGCGAACCACTGATCGAAGAGCCGACCCTGGACATCGAACAGGTCAACGAACAATCCATGCGCCTGATTCGCCTGGCCCTGCTCGGCGGCTTCGTCGCGGCGCTGTACTGGGTCTGGGCGGACCTGATCAGCGTGTTCTCCTACCTGGACAACATCACCCTCTACGAATACACCAGCGGCACCGGCGCGACCATGAGCATGGTGCCGATCAGCATCGGCAACGTCATCGGCGCACTGGCGATCATCGGCATCACCTTCGCCCTGGCGCGCAACCTGCCGGGCCTGCTGGAAGTGCTGGTGCTGTCCAAGCTCGATCTGGCCCAGGGCAGCGCCTACGCCACCACCACCTTGCTCTCCTACGTGATCGCCGGCATCGGCTTCGTCTCCACCCTCTCGACCCTCGGTGTGAGCTGGGACAAGTTGCAATGGCTGGTGGCGGCGCTGTCGGTCGGCCTGGGTTTCGGCATGCAGGAAATCTTCGCCAACTTCATCTCCGGCATCATGATCCTGTTCGAACGTCCGGTGCGGATCGGCGACACCATCACCATCGGTACCCTGTCGGGCACGGTCAGCAAGATCCGCATCCGCGCCACCACCATCACCGACTTCGACCGCAAGGACATCATTGTCCCGAACAAGACCTTTATCACCGGGCAGTTGATCAACTGGTCGCTGACCGACACGGTTACCCGCGTGACCCTCAAGCTCGGCGTCGACTACGGTTCGGACCTGGACCGGGTCAAGGAGCTGCTGCTCAAGGCCGCCCGGGACAATCCGCGGGTGCTGAAGGAGCCCGAGCCCCACGTGTACTTCCTGAACTTCGGCGAAAGTACCCTGGACCACGAACTGCGCATGCACGTGCGCGACCTGGGCGACCGCAACCCGGTGGTCGACGAGGTCAACCGCTTCATCAACCGCGAGTTCAAGAAAGAGCACATCAACATCTCGTTCCGGCAGATGGAGGTCTATCTCAAGAACCTGCATGGCCAGGAATACAAGCTGGTGCCGGTGGAAGGCCAAGCGCCCGGCCCGTTGCCGATGGCAGCGGCCAAACCAGAACAGCTACCGCCGCCGGGCAAGCTCGACTGAGACTGCACAACCGCGGCAATCATGCCGTTTGCATGCCGCCGCTGGTGTCTGCCGGCTAATCCCAGCAGAATACTCGGACATTCTGCTGGAGCCGGCCGTTGAAAGCCCTCGACGAACTGACCTTCGATAACCGCTTCGCCCGTTTGGGCGACGCGTTTTCCACCCATATCTTGCCCGAGCCCCTCGACAACCCGCACCTGGTGGCGGTGAGTCCGGCGGCCATGGCCCTGCTCGACCTCGACCCGGCCATTGCCGAGGAACCGGTGTTCGCCGAGCTGTTCGGCGGCCACAAGCTCTGGGCCGAGGCAGAGCCTCGAGCGATGGTCTATTCAGGGCATCAGTTCGGCTCCTACAACCCGCGCCTGGGTGACGGTCGCGGACTGTTGCTGGGCGAGGTCTACAACGCCGCGGGCGAGCATTGGGACTTGCACCTCAAGGGCGCCGGGCAAACGCCCTACTCGCGCATGGGCGACGGACGCGCGGTGTTGCGCTCCTCGATCCGCGAGTTCCTCGCCTCCGAAGCCCTGCATGCCCTGGGCATTCCCAGTAGCCGCGCGCTCTGCGTGATCGGTTCCGACACGCCGGTCTGGCGCGAGAAACAGGAGCGCGGCGCCATGGTCCTGCGCATGGCGCCCAGCCATGTGCGCTTCGGTCATTTCGAGTACTTCTACTACACCAAGCAACCAGAGCAGCAGAAGCAGCTCGGCGAGCACGTGCTGGCACTGCATTTCCCCGAGTGCCTGGAACAGCCGGAACCTTACCTGGCGATGTTCCGCGAGATCGTCGAGCGCAATGCCGAACTGATCGCCAAGTGGCAAGCCTACGGTTTCTGCCATGGCGTGATGAACACCGACAACATGTCGATCCTGGGCATCACCTTCGACTTCGGCCCGTTCGCCTTTCTCGATGATTTCGATGCGCACTTCATCTGCAACCACTCCGATGACCAAGGGCGCTACTCGTTCAGCAACCAGGTGCCCATCGGCCAGTGGAACCTCAGTGCGCTGGCTCAGGCCCTGACGCCGTTCATCAGTGTCGAGGCCTTGCGTGAAACCCTGGCCTTGTTCCTGCCGCTGTACCAGACCCACTACCTCGACCTGATGCGTCGCCGCCTCGGCCTGACCAGCGCCGAAGACGACGACCAGAAGCTGGTGGAAAACCTGCTGCAACTGATGCAGGCCGGAGGAGTCGACTACACCCTGTTCTTCCGCCGCCTGGGGGATGAGTCAGCGGCATTGGCCACGGCGCGCCTGCGGGATGACTTTATCGATCTCAAGGGTTTCGACGCCTGGGCCGATCGCTACAAGGCACGGGTCGCCCGCGAAACCGATCAGGACGAGTCCCGGCGCAAAGCGCGGATGCACGCGGTCAACCCGCTGTATATTCTGCGCAACTACCTGGCGCAGAAGGCCATCGATGCGGCGGAAAGTGGTGATTACTCAGAGGTGCGGCAACTCCATACGGTACTGAGCAAGCCATTCGAGGAACAACCAGGCCTGGAGCGCTACGCCGAACGACCACCGGAGTGGGGCAAGCATCTGGAGATCAGTTGTTCGTCGTGAGCCGGCTCAGATAAAGGTTTGCTCCCGGACCCCAAAACGCTCGGCCAGCCAGCGGATCTGGCGCAGGTTGAGCTGGCGCTTGCCGCTGAGGATCTCGGAAACCACCGATTGTGGCCCGACCCCGGGCAGGTCGCTCTGGGTCAAGCCATGTTCACGCATCATCTCCCGCAGCACATCGGCCCCACTGGCCACCGGCATCGGCCAGTGCTCCTTGTCATAGGCCTCTATGTAATCACTGATGATATTCACCAGGCTCATGAGCGGATTCGATTCGTCTTCACCAATGACGCCCAGCAACTCGTCGAGAATACCCACCAGGGCATCGTAATCAGCCTCGTTTTTTGGTTTGCGCAGCAGTGGCTCCACGAACGGCCAGTGCTCGGAAGCCTGCTTGATGACAGCATTCATCAACACCTCTCCTTCCATTTACCCTTGTCATATTCGCGATGATCCAGCACATGCTTGATATATAACTGCTGGGCACCGTAATGCACACCCGCAATCAGCCGCAGCTTGTTCCCGCCAATATCAAACACATGCAAGCTACCCACCGTGTCTGTCGCTGGGAACATCGCCTTGAGCGCCGAAAAGCTTTCAGGACTGCTCCCCTTGATCCTTCGGCACCAGGCATCCAACGCACTGGCGGTGTCAGGCCATCTTGCCTTGGCTTCCCGAATCCGCTTCTCGGTAATCACACGCATGCAACATCCTTATCGCATCTTGCTATGAAGATTATCCGCCAAGCCAGATTATCGCAATTTGCTATTGCCAAAATCTGACCGCCGGCTCGTTCCTTGAGGCTAGATCCTGAAGGCAAAACGCGTCGCTTGAACATGTGAGGACATGCAACACACCTTTGGCCCCCCTTGATAAAGTGCGCCCCAGACTCCAGTTCAAGTTCATTGGCCACTTCCCAGGAACCCTTCCATGTCCGATCCCCTGTTGATCCCCTGCCCTCATTGCAACGGCCTCAACCGCATCCCCGCCGAGCGCCTGGGCGACCAGCCGAAATGCGGACGCTGCAAAGCCGCGGTCTTGCTGGATAAACCGTTCGAATTGAAACAGGGCGACTACGCCAGCCAGATCAAGGGCGATCTGCCATTGCTGGTGGACGTGTGGGCGGACTGGTGCGGGCCGTGCAAATCCTTTGCTCCGGTGTTCGAACAGGCGGCGGCCCAGTTGGCCGGTAAGTGCCGCCTGGCCAAGCTCGACAGCGAAGCCAACCAGCAACTCTCGGCACAGCTGGGGATTCGTTCGATTCCCAGCCTGATCCTGTTCAGAAATGGCCAGGAAGTGGCGCGCCAGAGCGGCGCCTTTCCCCTACCGCAGTTGATGGCCTGGCTGCGCAGCCAAGGTATCTGAGGCGGGCTCAGCCGCCAGGAGCAGGCAAAAAAGCGAATTAAGCGTTGTTCTCCAGCAGGGCGTGCAACTCGACGAACTGCTGGGTCAGCTTGTGCCGCGGATCGAAGTGGATCAGCGGCCGGCTCGCCTCATGGGACTCGCGCATCTTCACCGAACTGGCCAGATACACCGGCAATACCGGCAAACCCTCGGCGATCAGGCTGTCGAGCATCTGCTGCGGCAGACTCGCCCGGGCCTGGAACTGGTTGACCACGATCCCTTCCACTTGCAAGCCTTCATTGTGGTCTTCCTTCAACTCCTCGATCTCGGCTAGCAGGCCATACAGCGCCTGCCGGGAAAAACTGTCGCAATCGAAGGGAATCAACACGCGATCGGCGGCAATCAACGCCGACACAGCGTAGAAGTTCAGCGCCGGCGGCGTATCCAGATAGATGCGATCGTAATCTTCCGACAACTCATCCAGCAGTTTGCGCAGCTTGTTGATCTTGTGCTTGGCCTCGAGCTTGGGCTGCAGGTCAGCCAGCTCGGCCGTGGCGGTGATCAGATGCAGGTTGTCGAACGGCGTCTCATAGATATCCACCTGGTTTTTCTTCGAGAACGGCCCGGACGAAAGGATCTGCTTGAAGAAATCAGCGATGCCCATGGGGATGTCCTCGCCGGTGAGCCCGGTGAGGTATTGCGTGGAGTTGGCCTGGGCATCGAGATCCACCAACAGGGTCCGATAGCCCTCGCTGGCGCTGACCGCCGCCAAGTTACAGGCAATGCTCGACTTGCCGACCCCGCCCTTCTGATTGAACACCACACGCCGCATGACAAAACCTCCGTGTATCAATGGATCACCGAGTGTAGAGGGCTTGACCGCTGCCGCGCCACCTCGCCGGGACTAGGACTACCTCTCATATCGCAATAACTGCACTGGCACGAGGTAATTTCCCTTTAACCCGGGAAATGTCCGGCATACGTATCAAAAAAAATACGAACAATAGCCAGTTGCTAGCAACCTCTTCGCATTTCGCAAATTTAATCGTGCAAAATGTGACCAAAAATTTGCTACAGGCCTTGTGCACCGGGATAATGCGAGTCATTCGGCCATCGTGCCACGCCAGGGTTGGTAGAGGTTCAGGGATCAACCGTAGCGTTCAAGGAAGCCCGCAGGGGCGGGAAGACATTCAGTGATCAACTTCAACATCGCCCAATGGCGCGCCTGGGCTCCGGGCCTGGAAAGTGCGGACGACTGGCAGGCCTGGAGCCGCCAGCCCAGTGTCCCCGAGCCCAGCGATGCGGCACCGGATGTATCCTTTCTGCCGGCCATGCAGCGCCGCCGCCTCAGCCGCCTGGCACGCATGGCGTTCAGCGTCGGCTGGCCACTGGCCGAGGGGCACGCGCAGTTGCCGCTGGTGTTCATCTCCCGGCACGGCGAAACCCCGCGCACCTTCGAGATCCTCTGCGACCTGGCCGCCGACCAACCGCTGTCGCCCACCCAGTTCAGCCTGTCGGTGCACAACGCGGTGATTGGCCTGTGGTCGATCCTGCGCGGCTCGACCTGCGAAATGACCGCGTTGGCCGCCAATGGCGACGGTCTCGAGCACGGCATGCTCGAAGCCGCCGCGCTGCTCGATGAAGGCGCCCCCGCGGTCTTGCTGGTGATCACCGAGGAGCAACCGCCCGAGGCCTACCGCCACTGGATCGACGACGTCCCCTTCCCCTATGCCCTCGGCCTGCTGCTGACCCCAGGCGACGAATGGCAACTGTCCCTCGAAAGCGCCGCGGACGAACAGTCCCCAACCGAGTGGCCCCATGCCCTCGATCTATTGCGTACCCTGCTGGGCCAACACGCCACCTGCCGACACCAATGGAAGACCCGGGTATGGAACTGGCAGCGCCGACCATGACCAAGCGCCGCGACGCCTATTACTGGCGCTTGCTGGCCACCGCCTTGAGCTTCGCCCTGTTCGGGCTGGGCGGCCTGTGCCTGCGACTGGCAGTCTTCCCGCTGCTCGGCTGCCTGCCAGGCAATGCCGAGCGTCAGCGTCTGCGCGCGCGACAAACGGTCAGCCGGTTGCTCTGGCGGTTCATCCGGTTCATGGCCCGCAGCGGCGTACTGACCTATGAAGTCGATGGCGCGGAAAAGCTCGGGCGCCCCGGGCAGATGATCATTGCCAACCACCCGTCGCTGATCGACGTGGTGTTCCTGATCGGCCTGGTGCGCCATGCCAACTGCGTGGTCAAGCAGAGCCTCTGGCAAAACCCTTTCACCCGCGGGCCGCTACGCGCCACCGAATACATCAGCAACGACGGCAGCATGGACATGCTCGACGCCGCCGCCAGCGCCCTGCAACAAGGCCAGACCCTGATCGTCTTCCCCGAAGGCACCCGGACCACACCGGGCACGGCACCCGCCTTTCATCGCGGCGCCGCCGCGATTGCCCTGCGGGGTGCGAGAATCATCACCCCGGTCGTGATCAAGGTCAGCCCTACCACCCTGACCAAGGCCGAACCCTGGTATCGCATTCCGCACCGCCGGGTGCACTTCAGTTTCCGTGTCGGTGCCGATATAGACCCACAAAGCTTTGCCGCGCTGGGCCCCGCGCCTCAGGCCTCGCGCAAACTCAACGATTATCTGCACCATTACTTTATTAAGGAGCTCGCCTCAGATGAGCGATCCAACCGCCGCCCTGCACCTTGAGATCAAAGAGCTGATCATCGAGGCCCTGGGCCTGGAAGACATCAGCGCGCAAGACATCGGCAACGAGCAAACCCTGTTCGGCGAAGGCCTGGGCCTGGATTCGGTGGATGCCCTCGAACTCGGCCTGGCGATCCAGAAGCGCTATGGCATCAAGATCGATGCAGACGCCAAGGACACCCGCGACCATTTCTCCAACGTGGCCAGCCTTGCGGCTTTCGTCACGGCAAAACAGGCAGCGTGAGGCCGTACCATGCAAACCCGTGACGACATCTTCAACACCCTGCGCGATGCCCTGGTCGAACTCTTTGAACTGGAACCCGAACGCGTCACCCTGGACAGCAACCTGTACCAGGACCTGGAAATCGACAGCATCGATGCCGTTGACCTGATCGACCATATCAAGCGTCAAACCGGCAAGAAAATCGCCGCCGATGAATTCAAGTCGGTGCGTACCGTCAACGATGTGGTCGAGGCGGTCTTTCGCCTGGTGCAACCGGCCGCATGAAGCGCCTGATCGGCCTCGGCCTGCTGCTGGCGGGCCTGCTGTACCCGTTTGCGGTGTATTTCGGCATGGAGCATTTCGCCCCCTGGCAGTTCGGACTGTTGCTCGGTGGCCTGTGGCTGGCCCGGGCCCTGACCAGCAAACGGCGACCCGGCAGCCTGTGGATGGCCCTCTGCGCCATCGCGTTCTGCGGCTTGCTGGCGTTGCTCAACAGCCCGCTGCTGCTGCGCTGGTACCCGGTGCTGATCAGCGCGTTCATGCTTGGCCTGTTCGGCCTGAGCCTGAAATTCGGCCCACCGATGGTCGAGCGACTGGCCCGCCTGCGCGAGCCGCAACTGCCGGATGTGGCCATTAACTATACGAGGCAGGTGACCCGCGTCTGGAGCCTGTTCTTTCTCTGTAACGGTCTGATCGCCGCCGCCCTGACTCTCTGGGCGCCGCTGAGCTGGTGGACGCTGTACACCGGCCTGATCTCCTATGGGCTGATGGGTTTGCTGTTCGCCATTGAGTGGCTGGTACGACAACGGGTAAGAGGCCGCGCATGAACTGGATAAACCTTGAGCAGTTGTTGCTCAAGTCGCATGGACCGCGTGCGATCACCCTGGACCCACCGCTGGATCATGCCGGGCTGTCGCAGCGGGCGTTGAGCCTGGCGGCCGGCTTGCAGGCGCGTGGCGTGAAGCACATCGCCGTGCATCTGGAAGATGCCGGCGAACTGGCCATCGCCCTGCTCGGTGCCTGGCGAGCCGGTGTCCGGGTACTGTTGCCCGCCGACCTGCAAGAGCAGACTCGCCAGCGCTGGGCGGCGGATGTCGACCTGTGGCTGACCGACCGCCACGCCCTCGAAGACCTCGGCAGCGAAGCGCTGAGCCCGGCCGCGCTCGATCTCGATGACTGCCGCCTGAGCCTGTGCACCTCCGGCTCCAGCGGCGAGCCCAAGCGCATCGACAAAAGCCTGCGCCAACTGGCCAATGAAGTGCTGGCCCTGGAACACCTGTGGGGCGCCGACCTCGACCAGGCCTGCATCATCGGCAGCGTCGCCACCCAACATATCTATGGTTTGCTGTTCCGCGTGCTCTGGCCGTTATGTGCCGGTCGAACCTTCGTGCGCAAGCAACTGGCCTTCCCGGAAGACCTGCAGCGCGCCAGCCGTGAACACCCGCAGTTTGCCTGGGTGGCGAGTCCGGCCCTGCTCAAGCGCATGGGCGACAACCTCGACTGGCCGGCCCTGAGTCAGGTGCGCCGGGTATTTTCCTCAGGTGGCGCACTGCCCCCCGAAGCCGCGGCCAGCCTGCGACAACGCTTGCGGCAATGGCCGACGGAAATCCTCGGCAGCTCGGAAACCGGCGGCATCGCCTGGCGCCAGGGTGACCCGCTGTGGCAGCCGTTCGCCAATGTGCACTTGAGCCAGGACAGCGACGGCGCCCTGAGCGTGGCCTCGCCTTACCTGCCGGCCGGGCATGTCGAACACACCGCCGACGCGGTGCGCTTCGCCGCCGATGGCCGCTTCGAACTGCTGGGCCGACTGGACCGTATCGTCAAGCTGGAAGAAAAACGCATCTCCCTGCCGATGCTGGAACAGGCCCTGATGGAACACGACTGGGTCGCCGAAGCGCGCCTCGGGGTCGTGCAGGAAAACCGCGCCTACCTTGGCGCGCTGCTGGTGCTCTCCGAACAAGGGCTGTATAGCCTGCGTAACCAGGGGCGACGCGCGCTGACCGAGGCCCTGCGCAAACATTTGCTCGGCCATTGTGAAACCCTGGCGCTGCCGCGCCGCTGGCGTTTGCTGCGGCAACTGCCGCTGAACGCCCAAGGCAAACTGCCACAAGCCGAAATCCAGGCCCTGTTGCGGGCCCCGCGCCCGAAAGGCCCGGAGGTGCTGGCGCAACACGAAACGGATGGCGAATGGCTGTTGCAGTTGGCCGTACCGCCGGACCTGGCCTATTTCAGCGGCCACTTCCCGGCCACTCCGGTTCTGCCGGGCGTGGTGCAAGTGGATTGGGCTCTGGCGCTGGGCCGCGAGCGACTCGAACTGCCGTCGAAGTTCGCCGGCATGGAGGTGCTGAAGTTCCAGCAACTGGTGCGTCCGGGCGATCAACTCGAGCTGAGCCTGCGCTTCGACCATGAACGCAGCAAACTGCACTTCGCCTTTCGCAATACCAAGGCTGCCTGCTCCAGCGGCCGCATTGTGCTGGAGGCCGCTCATGCATAAGCCCTGCGCCGTCATTCCGGTCTACAACCACGAAGCCGCCGTGCCCGCGGTCCTCGAAGCCTTGCTCGGCGCCGGCCTGCCCTGTGTGCTGGTGGACGATGGCAGCAGCCCGGCCTGCGCGACGGTACTGAAACAACTCGCCGAGCACGAACGGGTCTCCCTGGTGAGGCTCCCCGTCAACCAGGGCAAGGGCGGCGCGGTCATGACCGGGATGCGGGAGGCCGCGCGGCAGGGCTTCACCCATGTCCTGCAGGTGGACGCCGACGGCCAGCACGACCTGCGGGACATCGCCGTCTTTCTCGAGCTCTCGCGCAGCCATCCCGAAGCGCTGATCTGCGGCTACCCGCAATACGATGAGAGCGTGCCCAAGGGCCGGCTCTACGCCCGCTATCTGACCCACGTCTGGGTCTGGATCAACAGTCTGTCGCTGCAGATCCGCGACTCCATGTGCGGCTTCCGGGTCTACCCGCTGCCACCGGTGCTGGCGCTGATCGACTCGGTGAAGGTGGGCAAGCGCATGGACTTCGACTCGGACATCCTCGTGCGCCTGTCCTGGCGCAACCAGCCCATGCGCTGGTTGCCGACCAAGGTCCACTACCCCCAGGACGGCCTCTCGCACTTTCGGATGTTCCACGACAACGCACTGATTTCCAGCATGCATACCCGGCTGTTCTTCGGCATGCTGGTGCGCTTGCCGAGCATCCTCTGGCGACGGTGGCGGGCATGAACGACACCCCCAAGCACTGGGCCGACCATCAGGAGCGCGGCAGCTTCTGGCTGATGAAGCTCACCGCCGTCGGCGTCAAGCTCCTCGGCCGTCGAGTCCTCAGCCCGGTGCTGCACGGTATCGTCCTGTACTTCTTCCTGTTCGGTCGCAGCGCCCGGCAGAGCGCCTGGCACTACCAGCAGCGCCTGGCCGACTGGAGCGGTCAGAGCGCCCTGCGGCCGACCTGGATGAAGGTCTTCCGACAGTTCATGGCCTTTGCCGACTCGCTGCTGGACAAACTCGACGTGTGGAACGGCAAGCTGCGCCTCGAGCAGCTCGAGATCGTCGACCCGGCCCGGCTGCGTGATCAACTGCGCGGCGAACGCGGGCAAATGCTGGTGGGCGCGCACCTGGGCAACCTGGAAGTCTGCCGCGCCCTCGCCGAGTTGGGCGAAAAGGTCACCATGAACGTGCTGGTGCACACCAAGCACGCCGAGCGTTTCAACCGCCTGCTGGGCGAGGCCGGCGCGAGCAACCTGCGGCTGATCCAGGTCAGCGAGCTGGACCCGGCGATCATGCTGCAACTGAGCCAGCGCCTGGACCGTGGCGAGTGGCTGGCGATTGCCGGCGACCGCGTGCCGCTGCATGGTGGGCGCCACGTGCGAGTGGATTTCCTCGGCCAGCCCGCCGCATTCCCGCAAGGTCCATGGCTCCTGGCCGGACTGTTGAAATGCCCGGTCAATCTGCTGTTCTGCGTGAAACTCCAGGGCCGCTATCGCATCACCCTCGAACCCTTCACCGAGGCGGTGCAGTGGAAACGCAGCGACCGCGAACAGGTGATTGCCCAGTGGGCAAGCCGTTACGCCGAGCGCCTGGGCCAGTACTGTCTGCTGGCACCGCACCAATGGTTCAATTTCTACCCTTTCTGGAAATCCGATGACAACGCATCCGCTTGAGCCGGTCACCTTCGGCGAACTCCCGCTGCGCATCGAAGACGTGCTGGCCCTGGCCAACCGTCAGGTGCCCACGCAACTGCAAGGCGACCCGGCGTTCCGCCGGCGCATTGCCAAGGGCGCGCAGTTCCTTGATTCGCTGCTGGACAAGGAAGGCGTGATCTACGGCGTCACCACCGGCTACGGCGATTCCTGCGTGGTGGCGGTGCCGCTGCAACATGTCGAAGCGCTGCCGCGGCACCTCTACACCTTCCACGGCTGCGGCCTCGGCCAGTTGCTCGACCCGCAGGCGACCCGGGCGGTGTTGGCGGCGCGTTTGCAGTCGCTGTGCCATGGCGTGTCCGGCGTGCGCGTGGAATTACTGGAACGCCTGCAGGCCTTCCTCGACCTGGACATCCTGCCGCAGATTCCCGAAGAGGGCTCGGTCGGCGCCAGCGGCGACCTGACGCCGCTGTCCTACGTGGCCGCGACCCTCTCCGGCGAACGCGAAGTGCTGTTTCGCGGCGAACGCCGCCAGTCCTGCGATGTGCACCGTGAACTCGGTTGGGACCCGCTGGTGCTGCGGCCCAAGGAAGCCCTGGCGCTGATGAATGGCACCGCGGTGATGACTGGACTGGCCTGCCTGGCTTTTGCTCGCGCCGACTACCTGCTGCAACTGGCAACCCGCATCACCGCCCTCAATGTGGTGGCGCTGCAAGGCAACCCGGAGCATTTCGACGAGCGCCTGTTCGCCGCCAAGCCGCACCCGGGACAGATGCAGGTGGCCGCGTGGTTGCGCAAAGACCTCGCCATCGACGCGCCGACCGCGCCGCTGCACCGTTTACAGGATCGCTACTCGCTGCGCTGCGCACCGCACGTCCTCGGCGTGCTGGCCGACAGCCTGGGCTGGTTGCGCGCGTTTATCGAGACCGAACTGAACAGCGCCAACGACAACCCGATCATCGACGCCGAAGAAGAGCGCGTGCTTCACGGCGGGCACTTCTACGGCGGGCATATCGCCTTTGCCATGGACAGCCTCAAGACCCTGGTGGCCAACGTCGCCGACCTGCTCGATCGCCAGCTCGCCCTGCTGGTGGACGTACGCTACAACCACGGCCTGCCGAGCAACCTCTCCGGGGCCAGTGCCGAACGCGCGATGCTCAACCATGGTTTCAAGGCCGTGCAGATCGGCGCCAGCGCCTGGACCGCCGAAGCCCTGAAAAACACCATGCCGGCCAGCGTGTTCTCGCGCTCCACCGAATGCCACAACCAGGACAAGGTGAGCATGGGCACCATCGCCGCCCGCGACGCGATCCGTGTGCTGGAGCTGACCGAACAGGTCGCCGCCGCCACCTTGCTCGCCGCCAACCAGGGCGTCTGGCTGCGCAGCCAGGCCAGCGATGCACGACCGCTGCCGCCGGCCCTGGCGGCGATGCATAAAGCCCTGGCCGAGGATTTCGCCCCGGTGATCGAAGACCGCGCCCTCGAAGCCGAACTGCGCCTGTGCCTGAAACGTATCGCCGAGCAACACTGGAGGCTGCATGCGTAGCCGCGGCGTGTTGCATGTCGATACCGAGATCCTGGTGCCGTTCTTCGACGTTGACACCATGCATGTGGTCTGGCACGGCCATTACGTGAAGTACCTGGAAGTCGCCCGCTGCGCGTTGCTGGACCATATCGGCCACAATTACACGCAGATGCTCGAATCCGGCTACTCCTGGCCGGTGATCGACCTGCAACTGCGCTATGTGCGCGGGGCGGTGTTCGGCCAGAAGATCAATGTACGGGCCAACCTGGTGGAGTGGGAGAACCGCTTGAAGGTCAACTACCTGATCACCGACCTGGCCAGCGGCGAACGCCTGACCCGCGCCAGCAGCGTGCAGGTGGCGGTGGATATGCAGAGCCGGGAAATGCTGTTGGCTTCGCCCAAGGTCTTCGTCGCCGCTGTCGAGAAGGTGCTGGCATGACCCTCCTGACCCGGGTACGACACAACCCCTGTAGGAGCGAGCTTGCTCGCGATAGCGTCCGCAAGATCGTTGCAAACCTCACGGCCCTCATCGCGAGCAAGCTCGCTCCTACAAGGTTCGTGCGCCGGCTAAGCCTTCTGTTCGGCCTGGGCCTGTCCGCCCACGCTTCGGCCTTCGACCTGCAACAGCTGAGCGAGCAACTGGCCAAGCCCACGGTAATCCACGGCAGCTTTATCCAGGAAAAACACCTGCGCGCCCTGCCGCAACCGCTGACCAGCAAGGGCAGCTTCGTCCTCGCCAAGGACCACGGCCTGCTCTGGCTGCTCAAGACACCGTTGCAGCAGGACTACCGCATCAGCGCCAAGGGTATCGCCCGCCGCGACCCGAGTGGCTGGCAAATGGTCCCGAACAAAAGCGCCGGGGCCGAACAGAACCGCCTGTTCATCGCCGTGCTGCAAGGCGACAGCAGCGGCCTGCAACGGGATTTCGAACTGCAACTGCAAGGCGACGCCCAGCACTGGCAACTGACCCTGGTGCCACGCTCGGTGCTGCTCAAGCAGATCTTCACCCGGATCAATATCGACGGCGGCGAGCTGGTGCAGCGCATCGAACTGCTGGAAACCCAGGGTGACAGCACGGTCCTGCGCATGCAGGACAGCAGCGCTGTCCTCCCCCTGAGCGATGCGGAGCAACACGACTTTGCCGAGTGAACGCCTGCTCCCGCGCCTGTTCCTGATCCTGCTGCTGGCGATGCTGACACTCGCCGGCTGGCAGTGGCGCCATGGCGCGCCGCTGTCGGCCGACCTGATGGAACTGGTGCCGGGTTCAGCGCCGAATGCCCTGGAACTCAAGGCCGAACAGCGCATGCAGGAACCCTTGAACCGGGAAATGCTGGTGCTGGTGGGTCAGGCCGATCGCCAGAAAGCCATTGCCCTGGCGCAACGCCTGGGTGAGCGTTGGCAGGCCAGCGGGTTGTTCGAAACCGTGCAATGGAGCTTGCAGGCCGACCTGCCAGCCCTGCGCCAACAACTGTTGGCCAGCCGTTTAGCGATGCTCACCCGCGCTGACCGGCAACAACTGATCGACCACCCGGCGGCGTTTATCCAGCAACGGGTCCAGTCCCTGTTCGATCCCTTTGCCGGAGTCAGCCTGGTGCCGAGCCAGGACGACTGGCTCGGCTTGACCGGACGCATCCAGGATAGCCGGCCAAAACCTGGCGCGGTGCAATTCGATCTCGGCAGCGGCGCGCTGATCGCCGAGGCCGACGGCAAAAGTTGGGTGCTGTTGCGCGCCCGGACCCGCGGCAACGCCTTCGACATGAAGTTGCCGGTGCAGGTCGCCGAACTGCTCAAACACAGCCGCGAGGAAGCCGCGCAGGACGACGCGCAACTGCTCGCGGCCAGCGGCCTGCTGTATGCCGCCGCCGGCCAGCAACGGGCGACCCGGGAAATCACCTGGGTCGGCGGTGGCGCCACCTTCGGCATTCTCCTGCTGCTGTTGCTGGCCTTCCGCCGTTGGCGGGTGTTGCTGGCCTTCGTCCCGGTGCTGGTGGGCATGCTGTTCGGTACGGTGGCCTGCGTGCTGCTGTTCGGCCATCTGCATGTGATGACCCTGGTGCTGGGGGCCAGCCTGATCGGCGTGGCCGTGGACTACCCGCTGCATTACCTGTCCAAGAGCTGGAGCCTGAAACCCTGGCACAGCTGGCCGGCCCTGCGCATCACCCTGCCCGGGCTGAGCCTGAGCCTGGCCACCAGTTGCATTGGTTACCTGGCCCTGGCCTGGACACCGTTTCCGGCCCTGACCCAGATCGCCGTGTTCTCCGCCGCCGGCCTGCTGGGGGCCTACCTGACCGCCGTGTGCCTGCTGCCGGCGCTGCTCAAGGGCACCGACCTGCGTCCGGCGCAATGGCCGCTACGGGTCTGCGAAGTTTTGCTGAACGTGCGTGAAGCGCTACTGCGCAAGGTCGGCAGCCGGCTGCTGCTGGCGCTGCTGGTGCTGTTCTGTGCCGGTGGCCTGTGGCACCTGACCAGCAAGAACGATATCCGCCAATGGGTCGGGGCGCCGCCGCAACTGCTGGCCGACGCCCAGGCGGTCGCGCGGATCACTGGCTACCAGCCCACCAGCCAATTCTTCCTGGTGCGCGGTGCCGATCAACAACAACTGCTGGAGCGCCAGGCCGCACTCGGCGAGCGCCTCGCGCAACTGGTGAGCCAGGGCAAACTGCAGGGCTATCAGTCGCTGGACCAGGTGGTCAGCCTGCCCCGGGAACAGCAGCAACTGCATGACTCGCTCAAGCAACTGCCGGACTTCTGGCAACCCCTGCTCGACCTCGGCGTGCCGGCCGCGGCCCTGCAAAACGAATTGACCCAGCTGCAAGCCCTGCCGATCCAGGATATCGACAGCGCCCTCAAGGGCCCGCTGTCCGAACCCTGGCGTCTGCTCTGGCTGGGCCCGCAGACCAACGGCGTGGCCGGCATGGTCAGCCTGCGCGGTCTGAACGACCCCGAGCTGTTGCGGGCGCAAGCCGTGGATCTGCCAGGGGTCCAACTGGTGGACCGGCTGGGCGAGTTGAACAAGGTCTTTGCCGCCACCCAGGTCAGCGCCGCCGAACTGAAACTGGCTTCCTGCGTGCTGATCGTGCTGTTGCTGATCCTGCCGTTCGGCCTTCGCGGCGCCTTGCGGATCATCGCCCTGCCGCTGCTGGCGGCCCTCTGCAGCCTGGCCAGCCTCGGCTGGCTGGGCCAGCCGCTGACGCTGTTCAGCCTGTTCGGCCTGCTGCTGGTGACCGCCATCAGCGTCGACTACGCGATCCTGATGCGCGAGCAGATCGGCGGCGCCGCCGTCAGCCTGCTGGGGACCTTGCTGGCCGCCCTGACCACCTGGCTGTCGTTCGGCCTGCTGGCGATTTCCAGTACCCCGGCGGTGAGCAACTTCGGCCTGGCGGTGAGCCTGGGGCTGGCCTTCAGCTTCCTCCTCGCGCCCTGGGCCGCCCGTCCGACCGACAAGGCCGCGACACCGCAGGCCGAGCACTCGGTCACGGCTACCGAGCCGAATCCTACCCCTTCGAAACCGTCGACCCCCACAAGGAGCCTGTGTGCCAGCGATTGAAATGGAACATCGAGAAGTCGTGGTGATTGGCGCGGGCCCTTCTGGCGCCATCGCCGCCGCCTTGCTCAAACGCAACGGCCACGACGTGCTGATCGTCGAGCGCCAGCACTTCCCGCGCTTTTCCATCGGTGAAAGCCTGCTCTCGCACTGCCTGGACTTCGTCGAAGAAGCCGGCATGCTCGACGCCGTCAATGCCGCCGGGTTCCAATTGAAAAACGGCGCGGCCTTCGCTTGGGGCGAACACTACAGCACCTTCGATTTCGGCAAGACCTTCAGCAATGGCAAGCCGACTACCTTCCAGGTCCAGCGCGCCGACTTCGACAAACTGCTGGCGGACCAGGCAGCCCTGCAAGGCGTGGAAATCCGCTACGGCGAGGCAGTCGTCAGCGTTGATTTCGACCTTCCACAACCACAGCTTCGGGCTCGGCGCGAAAACGGCAGCGAGTACTTGATCGAAGCACGCTTCGTCCTCGATGCCAGCGGCTACGGCCGGGTGCTGCCGCGCCTGCTCGACCTTGAAGCAGCGTCGAATTTCCCGGTGCGCCAGGCGGTCTTCACCCATGTCGAAGACCGTATCGAACATCCCGGTTTCGAGCGGGAAAAGATCCTCATCACCACCCATCCGCAACAGCGCGATATCTGGTTCTGGACCATCCCGTTCAGCAACGGCCGCTGCTCCATCGGCGTGGTCGCCGCTGCCGAGCACTTTGCCGGGCGCACCGAGGACCTGGATGCCTGCCTCAAGGGTTTCGTCGCCGAAACCCCGAGCCTGCAAGCCGTGATGGAGAACGCCGTGTGGGACACCCCGGCACGGACCATCGGCGGCTACTCGGCCAATGTGAAGACCCTGCACGGACCGGGCTTCGCCTTGCTCGGCAACGCGGCGGAATTCCTCGACCCGGTGTTCTCCTCCGGCGTGACCATCGCCATGCGTTCGGCGAGCATGGCCGCCGGACTGCTGCATCGCCAGTTGCAAGGCGAAAGCGTCGACTGGCAGAGCCAGTTCGCCGAACCGCTCAAACGCGGTGTCGACACCTTCCGCTGCTATGTCGAAGGCTGGTACGCCGGCACCTTCCAGGATGTGATCTTCCATCCCGGCAGTTCGCCGGAAATCCGCGCCATGATCAGTGCAATCCTCGCCGGCTATGCCTGGGACGAGCGAAACCCCTTTGTCAGCGAACCCCGACGGCGTCTGCGGATGCTGTCGGAAATCTGTGCGAGCACCCCGACATGAGCCATCCATACCTGAGCGATACCTACGTCGAGGAGACCCGTTTCGGCTTCTGGTTCCTGCGCAGCCACACCTGGCAGCACCATGTGCTGCGAGTGGCGATCAACGACCTGCGCGGCCTGTTCAGCGAGGCCCCGCCAGCCAACCCGGTGATACTCGACGCCGGTTGCGGCCAGGGCAAGTCCTTCGAATATCTGCAGCAGGTCTTCGCCCCGGCGCGCCTGATCGGCCTCGACGCCGATCCCCACAGTCTCAAGCTGAGTAGCGAAGAAGCGCAGCGTCGTGGCCTGGAAGTCGAGTTGATCGGCAGCGACTGCGCGATCCTCGACGTACCCTCGCAAAGCGTCGATATCCTCTTCTGCCACCAGACCTTCCATCACCTGGTGCAGCAGGACCGCGCCCTGGCCGAGTTCTATCGGGTACTCAAGCCAGGCGGCTACCTGCTGTTCGCCGAGTCCACCGAAGCCTATATCGACACCTGGGTGATTCGTTGGCTGTTCCGTCACCCGATGCACGTGCAGAAAAGCGCGGCGCAGTACCTGGACATGCTTCGCGACCAGGGCTTCGAGTTCACCCCGCGGAACGTCTCCTACCCGTATCTGTGGTGGAGCCGGGCCAAGGACTTCGGGCTGCTGGAGCGCCTGCGCCTGAAGAACCCGCCGCCAGCGGGCCAGCGTGAGGAAACCCTGGTCAACGTGGTCGCGCGCAAACCATTCGGCGGGGCTGCCGAATGATTCGCGCCCTGTTGCTGGGCTGCCTCCTGCTGCTGAGCGCCTGCGCCAGCCGCGTGCCGTTGCCCGTGCACGCACCGACCCTGGCTTTGCCGCTGCAATTGCACATCGAGCGTGAACAGGCCGGACAACGCCAGGACTGGCTGCTGGTGATCCAGCGCGAAGCGAACGCTCTGCGCTGGTCGCTGATGGACCCGCTGGGCATCCCCCTGGCCCGCCAGCGCCTGCAAGACGGTGAATGGCAGGCCGACGGCCTGCTGCCTCCCAATCCCCAGGCTCGCGAACTGTTCGCGGCGTTGCTGTTCGCCCTGACTCCGGATGCCGAACTGGCGGGCAACTACCCGAGCGCGCAACGCCAAGCCAGGGAACGTGTCCTTGACGCCCGCTGGCGAGTCAGCTATCGCCAGCCGCTGGAATTCACCCTGAGCCTGCCGGACACTCTGCAGTACCGAATCAGTCCGTTGAGCGAGACCGCCCCATGACCGCCTACCTGAACGCCCTCGGTGTGATCTGCGCGCTGGGTCGCGACAAGCGGAGCGTGGCGCGCAAGCTGTTTGCCGGCGACTGCTCGGGCATGCGCGAAGCAAGTGGCTGGGTGCCGGAGCGCAGCCTGCCGGTGGCCGCCGTGCGCGGAGCACTGGTAGCGATCCCGGCCGAACTGAGCGCCCAGGCCAGCCGCAACAATCAACTGCTGATGGAAGCCACGCGGCAAATCGCCGAGCCGATCCAGTGCGCCATCGACACCTATGGCCGCGAACGCATCGGCATCGTCCTGGGCACCAGCACCTCGGGCATCGACGAGGCCTGCCACGGTATCACCAGCTACCTGCACGAGGGTCACTTTCCCGAGGGCTATGACTATCAGCAACAGGAACTGAGCGCCCCGGCGACCTTCCTCGCCGACTGGCTGCAACTGCGCGGCCCGGCCTACGTGATCTCCACCGCTTGCACCTCCAGTGCGCGGGCGCTGATGAGTGCCCGGCGCCTGCTCGACCTGGGCCTGTGCGACGCCGTGTTGTGCGGCGGGGTCGACAGCCTGTGCCAGCTGACGCTCCGCGGGTTCAGCTCGCTGGAAGCGGTGTCCGGGCAGCGTTGCAACCCATTTTCGCGGAATCGCAACGGCATCAATATTGGTGAAGCGGCAGTGCTGTTCCTGATGAGCAAACGCGCCGACGCCGGCCCGGCCATTGCCCTGCTCGGCGCGGGCGCCAGTTGCGACGCCCACCATATTTCCGCCCCCGACCCCACCGGCCAGGGCGCTGTGCTGGCTATGAGCAAAGCGCTGAAACAGGCTGGCCTGCAACCGCAAGACATCGGCTATATGAACCTGCATGGCACCGCGACCCAGCACAACGACGCCATGGAAAGCCTGGCGGTGTCCAAGCTGTTCCCGGCGAGCCTGCCCTGCTCTTCGACCAAACCCATGACCGGCCACACCCTCGGCGCCGCCGGCGCACTGGAAGCGGCGTTCTGCTGGTTGAGCCTGAGTGCCGACAACCCATCCGCCGCCTTGCCACCACACGTCTGGGATGGCCAGGCCGACCCGGCACTGCCGCCCCTGAACTGGGTCAAGCCGGGCGACCGCCTCCCCCCTCATCCACCACGCCGCCTGATGAGCAACTCCTTTGCCTTCGGCGGCAACAACGTCAGCCTGATTATCGGAGACGCCCCATGATCGATTGGCCGCTCGCCGAACTGCTGCCCCATGCCGGGGACATGATCCTGATCGATCAGGTCCTGTCCTGCGACGAAGAACAGATCCACACCCGCCTCACCGTGCGCCCGGAGGGCCTGTTCAACCGCGAGGACGGCAGCCTGCCGGCCTGGATCGGTATCGAGCTGATGGCCCAGAGCGTCGCCGCCTATGCCGGTTGCCGCGCCCGTGGCGAAGGCCGGCCGGTGGAGCTGGGGTTCCTGCTCGGCACGCGCAAATTCAACTGCAACGTGGAGCATTTTCCGGCTGGTAGCGAACTGCGTATCCACGCCCTGCGCTCGCTGGAAGACGACAATGGCATGGGCGTGTTCGAATGCCACCTGACCGGTCCCGACATCCAGGCCAGCGCGCGCCTGAACGTGTTCCGGCCACCCCAGGCCGCCGCTTACTTATCCGAATCACAGGAGTCGCGTCATGACTGAATCCATCCTGGTCACCGGCTCCAGCCGCGGTATCGGCCGTGCAATCGCTCTGCGCCTGGCCCGCGCCGGTTTTGATCTGGTGCTGCATTGCCGTAGCGGTCGCGCCGACGCCGAAGCCGTGCGGGTCGAAATCCAAGCCTTGGGTCGCCAGGCCCGGGTGCTGCAATTCGATGTGTCCGACCGTGAAGCCTGTCGCACCCGCCTGGAAGCCGACGTTGAGGAACATGGCGCCTACTACGGCGTGGTGCTCAACGCCGGTCTGACCCGTGACGGCGCTTTCCCGGCCCTCTCCGAGGAAGACTGGGATCTGGTCCTGCGCACCAACCTCGACGGTTTCTACAACGTCCTGCACCCGGTGATGATGTCGATGATCCGTCGGCGCGCACCCGGACGGATCGTCTGCATCACCTCGGTGTCCGGGCTGATCGGCAACCGCGGGCAGGTCAACTACAGTGCCTCGAAAGCTGGCCTGATCGGCGCCGCCAAGGCCCTGGCCATCGAGCTGGGCAAACGCAGGATCACCGTCAACTGCGTCGCCCCGGGGCTGATCGACACCGCCATGCTCGACGAAAACGTGCCCGTGGAAGAACTGCTGAAAATGATCCCGGCGCAACGCATGGGCACCCCGGAAGAAGTCGCCAGCGCGGTGAATTTCCTGATGTCCGCGGAAGCGTCCTATATCACCCGGCAAGTGCTGGCCGTCAACGGAGGCCTGTGCTGATGAAGCGCGTCGTCGTCACCGGCATGGCCGGTATCACCTCCCTGGGCAACGATTGGGCCAGCATCGAAGCCAACTTCCGCGCCAACCGCAGCGGCATCCGCTACATGGCCGAGTGGGAGCGTTTCACCGAGTTGAACACCCGCCTGGCCGGGCCAATCGATGATTATGCGGTGCCGTCGCACTGGACCCGCAAGCAATTGCGCAGCATGGGCCGGGTCTCGCGCTTCGCCGTCGGCGCGGCGGAAATGGCCCTGGCCGATGCCGGCCTGCTGGGCAACGAAATCATCCGTGACGGGCGCATGGGCGTGGCCTGCGGTTCCTCCACCGGCAGCACCGACGAGATCAAGGCCTTCGGCATGATGCTGATCAACTCGGTGGCCGAGGGGCTCAACGCCAACTCCTACGTGCGCATGATGCCGCACACCACGGCGGCGAATATCAGCATCTTCTTCGGCCTGACCGGACGCCTGATCCCCACCTCCAGCGCCTGCACCAGCGGCAGCCAGGGCATCGGCTATGCCTACGAGGCGATCAAATTCGGGCGCCTGCCGCTGATGCTCGCCGGCGGTGCCGAGGAGCTGTGTCCCACTGAAGCCATGGTGTTCGACGCGCTCTATGCCACCAGCCTGAAAAACGATGCGCCGCAGAGCAGCCCGCGGCCCTATGACAGCGGCCGCGATGGTCTGGTGATCGGTGAAGGCGGCGGCATGCTGGTGCTCGAAGAGCTGGAACATGCCCTGGCCCGGGGTGCGCATATTCATGCGGAGATCGTCGGTTTCGGCAGCAACGCCGACGGCCAGCACGCCACCCGTCCGGAGCAGAGCACCATGCGCCGGGCCATGGAACTGGCCCTGGAAGATGCCGGCCTGACGGCGGACGCCATCGGCTATGTGAACGGCCATGGCACCGCCACCGAGCAGGGCGATATCGCCGAAACCCTGGCCACCAGCAGCCTGTTCGGCAGCCGCATGCCCATCAGTTCGCAGAAGAGTTTCCTCGGCCACACCCTGGGCGCCTGCGGGGCGCTGGAATCCTGGTTCAGCATCGAGATGCTGAACCGTGACCACTACATCCACACCTTGAACCTCGACCAGATCGACCCGCAGTGCGGTGAGCTGGATTACCTGCGCGGCGAGTTCCGGCAGATGAGCAACGAGTATGTGATGAACAACAACTTTGCCTTTGGCGGCGTCAACACCTCCCTGGTGTTCCGGCGCTGGCGCTGATCTTTTGAAAACCCCTGGAGAAAACGGAATGTCTTCCCTGCTTCGTGTTGCACTTGTCACCCTGGCCCTGCTGACGATGGCGGGCTGTACCAGCAAGCCCATCGTCAACCCAAGCCGCACCCTCGCCCCGCAGGTCCAGGCCAGCCAGGACGAGGTGAAACAAGCAATTGTCACTGCCCTGACCAAGCGTAAATGGAGCGTGCAGCGCGTCAACCCGGCCCAGGTCCAGGCCGAGATCACCGTGCGTGAGAAATTCCATGTCGAGATCGACATCAACTACAGTGCCGGCGGCTACACCATCGCCTACCGTGACAGCAGCGGCATGGGTTACCAGGACGGCAAGATCCACCGGAACTACATCCGCTGGGTAACCCTGCTGGACCAGGACATCCTCGCCGAACTGCGTGCTCATCATGAAGAGCCGACGGCACGTGCCATTGGGGTTGGCGAGGCGCAGCCGCTGGCCCAGTAACGGCGCTTAGTCCCTGCATCACAAGAGTCTGTGGGAGCGGTGCTTGCCCGCGAAGCTTTTAGCGGCCTCAGGGGTCTCTTCGCGGGCAAGCTCCGCTCCCACAATATTCGCGTCGTTCAGTAGACTGGTGTTCGACGCTGGATTGCTATGGTGGCTGTGCGTGGGAGACCTTCGGGTCTGCCGAGTCCTATATCCTCGGTCTTGCACACCTGCGCACAGCTGCCACCCTTCTGCGTGCAAGCGATGGGTTGCAGTTCCAATTATTGATATAGGGACTCAATCATGAGCCCCCCCCTGCACCACCTGTCCAGGATCCCAACGCTTTCCCTTCTGCTGACCGATTCAAGGATCAGGCCGCCATCCAGCGTGCTCTGGATCACTATCTGCCCAACCCCAAATCCGGTCGAAGCCTGGAAGAATCCCTGGTTCACCTCTCCGAACTGCTGACCTGCGCGGCGGCCACCGCTTACGAATCCGGCGATGGTCTCAGCGGCTCCAAACGGGCGCTGGCGTTCTCGGCCATGCACCTGGTGGAAATGGCGAAAGCCGAGCTGGATCAGTCGCTGGATAAACTGCCGCTGCACTAGACGGTGCACTCGCTTGTGGTGAACGGGCTTGCCCTGATGCCGTTCACTTAAGGCCGAACACGGTCCCTGTGGGAGCAGAGCTTGCTCGCGAAGAGGCCCTTGAGGCCGCTAAAAGCTTCGCGGCGGTGCGGCGATCCGACAAGCTCCGCTCCCACAGGTTAAGTGGTGTTCTCAATATCCCATGTCCTTCGCTGAACGGCATCGGAACAACCCCGCGTTCAGCTTCAAACCGCCTTAGACCTGCGGCACCGTCCGACGTGTCAACAACTCGATAAACGCCTTGGCCATCGGCGACTTCTGGTCCTTGCGCTGAACCAGCCACACCGCCGACACCGCATCCGGATCAAGCAACGGTCGATAGACCACACCATCAATCCGAATCCGCTGATAAGACGCAGGCAACACCGACACCCCCAACCCCGCCGCAACCAAACCGATAATGGTCATCGCCTCCCCCGCCTCCTGGGCAAAGTGCGGACTGAACCCGGCCTGCCGCGCCAAGGTCAGCAACTGCGCATACAAACCACTGCCGTAACTGCGCGGGAAAAACACAAAGGGCTCCAGCGCCAACTCGGACAAATACATCCCGGCCTCACTGCCACTGGCCAGAGGATGCTTGGCACTGAGCACCGCCACCAGCGGCTCACGCATCAACTCCACGACACTCAAGGCCTCCGGCAACGGCAAAGGCCGCATCAAACCGACCTCGATGGACTCATCCATCAAACCATCGGCAACCGTCTTGCTGCTCATCTCCCGCAGGCTCAAGTGCACCGCCGGGAACGCCTGGCGAAAGGCAAAGATCGCCTGGGGAATGGTCGAGTTGAACGGTGCCGAGGAGGTAAAGCCGATCTTCAATTCCCCCAGTTCCCCCAACTGCGCCCGCCGCGCCACATCCGCCGCCTTGTCCACCTGCGCCAGCACCAACCGCGCCTCTTGCAGAAACAGGCGACCCGCCTCGCTCAACTCGACCCGCCGATTGGTCCGGTCGAACAACCGCGCGCCCAGCTCCTGCTCCAGCGCCTGGATCTGCTGGCTCAACGGCGGCTGGGAAATCCCCAGCACCTCGGCGGCGCGGCCAAAATGCAGTTCTTCGGCCACTGCGATGAAGTAGCGCAAATGCCGCAATTCCATAAACACCTCATCAAGTCGTAAAACCTATCAAACAGGTCGAATAATATATTGGAAAGAATCGTTAGCCAGCTATATGCTTTTTCCATTGCCTGACCGGCTGCTCCCCCCGAGGTCCCCCGTGAAAACTGCTGTCGCTTCCCTCGCCCACGAGATTCCCCCCACTGCGCTGGACGATGGGGTCGCCCCACTCAACGACACCTATATCGAAAAAGGTACCCCGGCGTTTATGCGCACGGTGCTGGCGCTGTTCTCCGGCGGCTTTGCGACCTTTGCCCTGTTGTACTGCGTCCAGCCGATGATGCCGGTGCTGTCCAAGGAGTATGGGATCAATGCCGCCCAGAGCAGCCTGATCCTCTCGGTGGCCACCGCCCTGCTCGCCATCGGCCTGCTGATTACCGGACCGATCTCCGACAGCCTCGGGCGCAAGCCGGTGATGGTGGTGGCACTGTTCGGCGCGGCCCTGTTCACCCTCCTTGGCGCCATGATGCCAAACTGGCAGGGCGTGCTGCTGATGCGGGCCCTGGTGGGGCTCTCCCTCAGCGGCCTGGCGGCGGTCGGCATGACCTACCTGAGCGAGGAAATCCACCCCAGTCATATTGGCCTGGCGATGGGCCTGTATATCGGCGGCAACGCCATCGGCGGGATGAGCGGGCGGCTGATCACCGGCGTGCTGATCGACTTCGTCAGCTGGCACACGGCGATGCTGGTGATCGGTGTCCTGGCGCTGATCGCGGCGACGGTGTTCTGGAAGATCCTGCCGCCATCGCGCAACTTCCGCGCCAGCCAATTCAATACTCGCAGCCTGATCGACGGTTTCACCGTGCACTTTCGCGACGCCGGCCTGCCGTGGCTGTTCCTCGAAGGCTTCCTGCTGATGGGCAGCTTCGTCACCCTGTTCAACTACATCGGCTACCGCCTGCTGGCCGAACCCTACGGCATGAGCCAGGCGTTCGTCGGTTTGCTGTCGATCGTCTACCTGTCGGGCATCTACAGCTCCGCGCAGATCGGCGCCCTGGCCGACAAGCTGGGCCGGCGCAAAGTGCTCTGGGGCATGATCCTGATGATGCTCGTGGGCATCGCCCTGACCCTGGTGACCCCGCTGCCGGTGGTGGTGCTCGGCATCCTGCTGTTCACCTTCGGCTTCTTCGGCGCCCACTCGGTGGCCAGCAGCTGGATCGGCCGTCGGGCGCTGAAGGCCAAGGGCCAAGCCTCGTCGCTCTATCTGTTCTGCTACTACGTCGGTTCCAGCGTGGCCGGGACTCTGGGCGGGGTGTTCTGGCACTACGGCGGCTGGAACGGCATCGGCCTGTTTATCGGCGCACTGCTGGTGGTGGCCTTGCTGGTGGCGTTGAAGCTGGCGCGGTTGCAGGTGTTGCCAGGTAATGCAAAAGCCTAGTCACGATTGAGCGGCTGGCGGTTGACGCCGGCCAAGGTACACAGGGCGCATCGTTCGGTTGGCAAAAGGAAGCCGGCATGCGCCTGGACCACCTGCATATTCAGAATTTTCGTTGCTACGAAGATGCCCACTTTGATTTCCAGCCGGGATTCAATCTGGTGGTGGGGGTCAATGGGAGCGGGAAGACTTCGTTGTTGCAGGCGGTGGCGGCGTCTTTTAACGGCCTCAGCGGCGATGATGTTATGGCTAGCTTTAGTTCGCCGATTCTTGAGGACGATACTCGTTTTGTTATCGAAAACCACGATGGCCGGATTCGCTCAGAACGCCGTCTCCCCATCTTCCTTGCTGCAAAAGGGGATGCGCTGGGATTAAGCCAATGGATGATTCATTTATTGAAGGCTGGCAGCAGAGCATCGGAGGAGTCTTTCGGCATTTTGAATGTGGAAAGCCATGTAGACCTTCCCGTTCTTGCCTTCTATCGCGCGAACCGTCGTTGGAAAGGCGCAGGAGTTTCTGCCGAGTTTGCAGCACAACAAAAGGTCTCTCGCGTAGCTGGTTATACAAACTGGTCAGAGGCTGTTACCGACCTCCAGGACTTTGAAAGCTGGCTGATCGGAAAAACCCTAGAACGCATGCAGAACCTTCTGGATGCGGGGACAGCACCACTAATTTTTGATGACGAACTGGCCTGGGTGAACCAAGCAATTCAAATAGCCCTGCCTCAGTCGGAAAATTTGCGTTACGACCTGAGACTACAACGCCTATTGGTTGATATTGATTCGGGGAAAACCATCCCCTTCAACGACCTCAGCGACGGCCAGCGCGGCCTGATCGCTCGCTACGCGGAGCAGTTGCTCGCCCATTAATCAGCACGCCACGCTACCTGTGCCCCCAAGTGCTGATCGCGTTTCTCCAGGCTCAACGACTGCAACACCGCGCCCGATTGCTCGGTCTGGTCCAGCCACTGCAACAAGGCCAACGCATTGCCGCTGAGGGTAACCCGCAGCGACTGACCGTCCTGGTCCAGTTGCTGTAATTCCAACCCCGCCGCCGTCACCGTTTCACTCAGCCGGCTCGACAGGGGCTGCGAGGGGGTTGAGCGCAGGCTCGCAGGCTGGGCGCGCTGGACTTCAACCGCCAGCAACAAGCGTTGCTGATAAAAGCGCTCGGCCTTTTCCAGACGTTGTTGCACAGGTTGCCAGACACCGCTGAACAAGCTCACGACCAACAAGAAAATCCCCAGACCGACCAACATCCGTCGCTCCCGAAGCCCCAGGCCCTGCCACCTTTGAGTGAGCGCCGCCGGTAACGCCCATGACCTGATCATCCGTTTTTCTCCTCCAACATCAGTACTGCCTGCACCCGCTCACGATCCTTGCTGGCACTGCCCAACCTGATCGGCAAGCCGCTGCCTTGACCACGCTCGCGCAAACGCTCAAGTTCGCTGAAGCTGCCGGCCGTCAGCAACAGCGTCCAACCCGTGCCGACGCGATATTCAATACGCTGAACTTCAACGTTGCTACCGCCAATCACCTGCTCGACAAGTTGCAGCAGACGGCCCATCTGACTCCCCGGCGGGTCCGTGCGCCCCTGCAAGGCCTTGAGCTGGGCCGCCAGGTCGACAATGCGGGTCTGTTCGGGATAAAGGCTCTGAAAGCGCCGCACGCTCTGCTCGTACAACTGCCCGGCGGCACTTTCCAGATAGTGGGCACGCGCCAAGGTAAAGCCCCAGGACAGCGCGAACAGCGCCAACACCGACAACAGCAACATTCCCCACGGCCAACGCGCCCGCACCTGACGAAACTCACCCTGCAACAAGTCCAGCCCGCGCGAATGACCGGCAATCAGCAACGCCGCGGTATCGCCCTGTCGATCAGCGCCCATCCAGCACAGCTCGTCCGGCAACCTCGGTCGCAGCACCTCCAGATCTTCGGGCGACAGTGCCAGCCGAGCCTCGCAGGCTCCACCCAACAACCATCTTCCAGCCCACCAGACGCCATAAGCCTGATCATCCGGCAACAAGTCGGCATCCACCTTGACGCCGACGACCCGCAACCCCGAGTCCCGCAACAACGCCAGGATCGCCTCGAAGCGTTCCTTGTTAATCGCCAGCAGCGGATAGCGCGAATCCCTGGCCGCCGCGCCGACCGCAATATGCAACCCATCAAGCTCCTCGGCCAAGCGATCCTCGACGGTATAGGCCAGTGCCTGGGCCGTGGGCTTGCGTCGACCGGGCCAGGGCTCGCTGCGCAAACCGCTACAGATTTCCACCGGCAGAATCACCCGCACCGATTGTCCCGAGAGCAACGTCGCCGCCTCAGCCAGGGTGACGTTGCGGTACTCGCCGTCCGCCTGCCAGCAGCCGACCGGCCAGGTAGCGTCGCAAGCCGCGAGGCCTGCGGCCGTGAGATAAAGCCAGTTGTTCATAACGGGGATTCACCTTGAATCGGAGCCAGGAAGCGGCGTTGCAGGACGCGCAGCCGACGGCTGTCGCGAGGCCGCTCCAGATCGCTGACCAGCCGCAGTCGCGCCGAGCCCGCGCCGACCTCGACCGTGACCCGGAACCAGCGACTGTCGACACCCAGGCCATGACTGGCGATACCCAGCCCATCCAGCCCCGGGGCACGGGTAAATTCATGGGCATCGGCATAACCCGCTGGCGGACGCTGGGCGACAACGTCCCGGGCACTGGCAGGCGTCATACCTTCCAGGGTCGCCAGCAGCGTGGCCGACGCCGTATTGACGTTCAGCATCGCCTCGGCCGGCAGCAAGGCGACGAAGGGTTGCAGGCGTTGTAAAAGGGCCTGGTCGACACCCGGCAACAGGCGCAACTGGCTGGTGTCGGTGACCTCGGTGCCACGTAGCGGCGCCAGGTCGAACGCCGGGATCTCCAGCGCCGCAAGCAGCCGGCTCCAGCGCTCCAGGCTGATTTCATCGGCCTTGCCAGGCAGGAGCAGGCGGGTCAGGTTGAAGCGCGCGGCGAGGTCTTCGATCTCGATCCGCACCTCGACACCCGACAACTCAAACGGCAGCGATGGATGCGCCCAGGGCTGGAGCAGATTGATCGTCTTCGTCTCAAGCGGATCAGACGACAGCAACAACGCTCGCGCCCAGCTCTCCGCGGCAATCGCCCACTGCCGCAGTTGCACCTGATGAATATGCTGCGCGCTACTCTGCAAGGCTCGCGTATGACTGCGCAACAAGCCGCCAACCACGAACAGGGCCAGGGTCATGATCAGCAGCACGCTGATCAGCGCCACACCGCGTTGACCCGAGCGGTTCATGTCCCCTCCGGCAGCAGGATGACACGGCGAATCTGCGCGAAGCGGCCAGCGGACAGGGTAATTTCCAACGCGCGCGGGTGTACCGGGGAGCGCCCCGGAGTCGACGGCCCATCACCGCGCCAACCGACCTTGTCCACATACAGCCGCCACTGCAAGGCACGCACCTCCTTGAGCACCGGCTGTTTGTAGGTCTCGGGCAGATCGAGGCTGCGGTGATAGCGCCACAAGGTGCCCTCTTCGAGACGATAGGCAACCTCCTGGCGCTCGCTGCGGGGCTCATCCAGTGGATTGCGCGCATTCCCCCGTTGCAGGTTCAACTGTCCCGCGCTCAGCGTCACGGCCGTACCCTCTTTCGGGATCGTCGCCTGCATCACATCGCGTTCCAGTAGTGCTATCGCCCGCTGCAGGCTGCGCAAACCCTGTTCATGCGCGCTGACCCGGGCCTGAGTCATCAGCACCCCTTCATACAAACGATAACTGGCCAGGCCGATCAGACTGAAAATCGCCAGGGCAATCACCAGTTCGACCAGGGTGAAGCCAACCTGTCTATTCATCCCGGGCTCGTAGCCAGGCACTGGCGTGGTGCAGCAGCGGCCCGCCGTCAGCCAACCGCACCTCGATCTCGACCTTGAGCAAGCGCGAGTCGGCGGCCTGCGTGACCACCTGTTCCAGGCGCCATTCACGCTGGTCGAAACGCCGACGTTGCGTTTGTCGTCCCTGGGCCGGAGGTACCTGCAGGCGCAGTTCATTCAACTGATTGTCCGCCAGCCAGGTGGCGAACAAACGCTCCTGCAACGTGCCACTCTGGCGCACCACGAACTGGCTGGCGGACAGCACCGTGGCCGCCAGCACGGCGAAGATCGCCAGGGCGATCATCACCTCCAGCAAGGTAAACCCCGACTCAGCTTTCATCGATGGCCGGATCACCGAGGCCGTCACCGGACACACTCAACCAGCGCCGCTGCGCGGATTCGTAATGCAGGGTGAAGGCACTCATTTCATCGCTGCTCAGCACCAGCAGTTGCGGCTGGTTCACCCGGTCACCCAGTTTCAGCGGACGGCCTTCCAGCTCCAGGCGAAAATACAGGCCCTCGGGCAAGCGATAGGCCGCCCCCGCCGGGCGCCAGTCGGGGCGTTCGAAGACCATCACCTGATAACCCTCGGCACCGATCCGCAGGCCATATTCCTGGCTGTTGACCACCGCGTATTCACGCAACTGCTGCAGCAGGTGCACCAGGGCAGCGGCTTCCTGGCGGGCCTGACGTACCGGGCTGGGGTTCATGCCCACGGCGATCATGCCGGCCAGCACGCCGATCACCACCATGGACACCAGCAACTCCAGCAAGGTGAAACCACGGGAACGTCCGGGCATGGATCAATCGCTCCAGTTGCCGATATCGGCGGCAAACTCTTCACCACCGGACACGCCGTCGGAGCCAAAGGAATACAGGTCATAGCCCTTGGTCCGGGTACCCGGGCTCAGGTATTGGTATGGCGTGCCCCAGGGATCCACCGGCAGGCTTTTCAAGTAGCCCTGGGGGTTCCAGTTGCGCGGCTCCGGCACCCCCAGCGGCCGCTTGACCAACGCCTCCAGGCCCTGCTGGGTCGAGGGATACTGGAAGTTGTCGAGCCGGTACATTTCCAGGGCGGTGCCGATGGCCTTGATATCGGCCCGGGCCGCGGTGACCTTGGCCTGGTCCGGGCGGCTCATGAACTGCGGCAGCACCATCGCGCCGAGCACACCGATAATCACCACCACGACCATGATTTCGATCAGGGTGAAACCACCTTGTCGCTGTGTTCCCGAGGTTTTCATAAGATCAATTCACCAGTTGGTTGAGGCTAAGAATCGGTAACAGAATCGCCATGACAATCAGCAGCACGATGGCGCCCATGACCACCAGCATCGCCGGCTCGAACAAGCTCACCACCAGGGCGATACGCGCCGCGAGGGTTTTCTCCTGCTGCTCGGCGGCGCGGGCAAGCATGCTGTCGAGTTCGCCCGCGCGTTCGCCGCTGGCGATCATGTGCAGCATCAGCGGCGGGATATCGCCGCTGCGCTCCAGGCCACGGGCCAGGGTCCCGCCCTCGCGCACCGAGCGCGCGACCTCGCCCATCCGCGCGCGTATCGGCAGGTTGGCGATCACCGCCGCGGCGATTTCCAGGGCATCCACCAGGGGCACCGCGCTCTTGCCGAGCAGCGCCAGGGTGCTGGCGAAACGGGACGCTTCCATCGCCTTGAGCACACCGCCGATCAGAGGCGCGCGCAGCAGCCAGGCATGCCAGCGCCAGCGCACGGCGGGACGAGCCAGCGCCCAGCGCACGAACAAAGCCAGCCCCGCCAGTCCGAGCAACAGCAGCCAGCCGTAACGCTGCAGACCACTACTCAGGCCGATCAGCCCCTGGGTCAGCAGGGGCAAGGCCTGACCATTGTTGATAAAGACTTTCACCACATCCGGCACCACATAGCCGAGCAGCCCGGCGACGATAGCCAGCGAAGAGCACAGCAGGATCAGCGGATAGACCAACGCCATCTGGATCTGCTGGCGGGCTTGCTGGCGGGCCTCGGTGTACTCGGCAAGCTGTTCAAGCACCGGGCCCAGGTGCCCGGAGCGTTCACCCGCGGCGATGCTCGCGCGGAACATGTCCGGAAAAGCCTTGGGATAGCTCGCCAGTGCCGAGGCCAGGTCATAACCTTCCATGACCCGGCTGCGCAGCGCCGCCAGCAGGTTGCCGACCCGGCGTTTCTCACTCTGCGCCGCCACCGCCCGCAATGCCTCCTCCAACGGCAAACCGGCCTGGATCAGGGTCGAGAGCTGCAGCGTCAACAACGCCAGCTCGCTGGCCTTCAAGCGGGCGGAGCGGTTGGCACCCGGACCTGTGCCGGGCTGGCCGCGAGCGCTTTTCAGCTGCGTGGGCAACAGGCCGCGCTCACGCAGCAACTGGCGGGCGTGACGCGGGCTGTCGGCCTCCTGCTGACCGCGACAGCGACGACCGCTGGCATCCTGGGCCTGGTAATCGAAAGCCGGCATCCTCAATCCTCCTGGGTGACGCGCAGCAGTTCGTCGAGACTGGTGTGGCCTTCGAGGACCAGCCGTTGACCATCCTGGAACAGGCTGGGCGAGAGCGTCCGGGCTTCACGGACCAGTTCGGGCTCGCTGGCGCCGTTGTGGATCAGTACCGCCAGGGCCGGGGTGATGCCGATCAGTTCGTAGAGCCCGATACGGCCGCGATAGCCTTGCTGGCAGTGTTCACAACCGATGGCCCGAAACAGCCTGGGCGGGTTGCCGTGCTCGACACCCAGGCGCTGGCAGGCCGCCGCGTCCGCCACATAGGCGCTCTTGCACTCACGGCACAGGGTGCGCAGCAAACGCTGGGCTAGCACCCCGACCAGGGACGACGCCAGCAGATAGGCATCCACGCCCATGTCCAACAACCGCGTGACTGCGCCCACCGCACTGTTGGTGTGCAGGGTCGACAACACCAGGTGCCCGGTCAGCGAAGCCTGCACGGCGATCTCGGCGGTTTCGCGGTCGCGGATCTCCCCGACCATGACCACGTCCGGGTCCTGTCGTAAAATCGCCCGCAAACCCCGGGCAAAGGTCATCTCGACCTTGGGATTGACCGGCGTCTGGCCGATGCCCGGCAGGTGATACTCGATAGGGTCTTCGACGGTGAGGATATTGCGGGTCTGGTCGTTGAGGCTGCTCAACGCCGCGTACAGGCTGGTGGTCTTGCCCGAGCCGGTGGGGCCGGTGACCAGGAAGATGCCATGGGGTTTGCCGAGAATGCGCTGAAAGCGCTCCAGGGTCTGCGCCGGCATGCCCAGGCGTTGCAGATCCAGGCGTCCGGCCTGCTTGTCCAGCAGACGCAGGACCACCCGTTCACCGTGGGCCGAGGGCAAGGTGGAGACCCGCACATCGACTTCATGCCCGGCCAGTCGCAAGGCGATCCTTCCGTCCTGAGGCACGCGTTTCTCGGCGATATCCAGCCGGGCCATGACCTTGATCCGCGACACCAACAGGTTCGCCAGTTCCCGCCGGGGCTTGAGTACCTCACGCAGCTGGCCGTCGATGCGCATGCGCACCGAGAGGCTGTGCTCGAAGGTCTCCAGATGGACATCCGAGGCTTTCTCTCGCACGGCCTCGCCGAGCAGCACATTGATCAGCCGAATGATCGGCGCGTCACCTTCCTGCTCCAGCAGATCGGCGGTCTGCGGCAATTGCTCGGCCAGGCTGATCAGGTCGAGTTCGTCGTCCAGGCCTTGGGCCACCTGCTGCGCGGCGCTATGCCCATCGCTGTAGGCGGCGGCGAGGCGCGCGGCGAACAGCGGCTCGTCGAGCAGTTGCAACGGCGGTTCTCCGGAAACCAGCCGTCGGGCCTCGGACACGGCGCTCAACGGCGTGTCTGCGCGAATCGACAGGCATACCGCCTCACCCTGCTGTTCCAGCAAGACCCCATGGCGACGGGCAAAGCCGAACGGCAGGCGCGGCTTCATGGCGCCCCGGCCTTCTGCCGTCGCAGGTCTATCGCCGGCTCGCGGTCGTGACCATCGAACAGCTCCCGGGCCTCACGTGGCAACAGCAGTGAGTTGCTCTTCCCGGCAGCGGGCTGGCTGAGCTTGCGCAGGGCGTCGTAGCGATTCTCGCTGACCTCGGCGATATCCTCCCTGGAGCGGACGATGGTCGGACGCAGGAACACCATCAAATTGGTTTTTTCGTGCTTTTCGCTGCTCCAGCGAAACAAGGCCCCCAGGTACGGAATATCGCGCAGCAGCGGAACGCCGCTTTCCTGAACACGGACACTGTCCTTGATCAGCCCGCCAATCACGATGATTTCGCCGTCATCGGCGAGGATGGTGCTCTTCAGGGAACGCTTGTTGGTGATCAGGTCATTGGTAATCTCCGCACTCTTGGCCAGTTCGGAGTTTTCCTGCTCGACCTGCAGGCGCAGGGTCGAGCCTTCGTTGATATGCGGGCGGATCTTCAGCTTGATCCCGATATCATGGCGCGTGACCGTGGTGAAGGGCCGGTCGGTGCCTGTGCCGGAGGTCTGGTAGGAGCCGCTCTGGAACGGCACGTTCTGCCCCACCAGGATCTCGGCCTCCTGGTTGTCCAGGGTCAGCAGGCTGGGAGTGGACAGCACGTTGTTGTGGGTGTTGCTCGCCAGGGCGGAGACCAGCATGCCGAAGCGATCGTTACCGACGCGCAGCACGGCACCATCGGGAAGCGTGGCCTTGGGCTCACTGAGCTTGGGCAGGGTAATACCGGCGCCGGCAAACAGCACCCCGCCCTGGGCGCTGCCCGACTCGCCGCCCCACTGCACGCCCAGGGCTTCGTTGATATCCCCGGAGATCTCGACAATGGCCGCATGGATCAACACCTGCGAACGCGGCAGGTCGAGTTGCCGAACAATGTTTTCCAGGGTGCGGACCTGGGCCGGCTCGGCGATCAGCACCAGGGCGTTCTGGCTTTCATCGGCCTTGACCACCGCCTTGCTGGAAACCGCGTCCCGGCTGGCGGCGGCAGCGGTTTCCTGGCCGAGTCCCTGGCCCATGGCATCCAGCACCTCGGCCAACTGCTTGGCATCGCTGTGACGCAGGTGGATCACCCGGGCATTGTCGGCCACCGCCGCCGCCGGGGTATCGAGGGAACGAGCCAGTTCGCCGAGGCGCTTGCGCACGTCCTGGGTACCGATGATCACCAGGCGGTTGTTGCGTGAATCGGCGATAACCTGGCTGCCGGACTCGGCCCCCTGCCGGCCCAGGGATTGCTCCATCATCCGCGCCAGCTCATTCGCCAGCCCGTGGCGCAACTGGATGACGTCATGGGCATTCTTCTGCCCCAGGTCCAACTGCCGGACGATCTTCGCGATACGCCGGACATTGGCCGCGCTGTCGGTGATGACCAGGGCATTGGCCGACGCCGACGGACCGATATAGCCGTTGACCGAGACCAGCGGCCGCACGAGCCCGGCGATATCGCTGGCGACGCTGCTGCCGAGCGCCACCACTTCGGTGATGAACTGGCCGCCCTGGGCGCTGGCGCTGTCGGCACTGCTGGCACGGGTACGGGCATCGGCCACGGGGGCGATGAGAATACGGTCGCCTTCGTCGATCACTGTGAAGTTATGCGCATCGAGCACCGAATAGAACAGCCGGCGTACCCCTTCGCGGTCCAGGGCCTGCTCGGAGAGGACGGTGATCCGTCCCTGCACCCGGGGGTCGAGCACCACGGTGGTGCCGAGAATCGAGGACATTTCCCGCACCACATCACGCAACTCGGCATCGTTCATCGCCAGCTGCCATTGCCGCTCATCGGCCCACAGGCTCGACGCCAGCATCAGGCTGGCGATCAGGCTCAAGAGCGTCATGCTGCGCCGGCCGGATTTGAAGGATCTATTCATTTACTCACTCTGACGTTGCCTGGCCGTCGGTCGAAGATAAAGGGAGGAAGCGGCGGCGCTCTCAGGGCCGGGCCCGTTGAGCGCCCGCAAGGTGGTACGAGCCGGCGGCTCCAGCGCCAACAGCTCCTCGCGGCCATTGCGCCAGAGCACCACCCGGCCGCTCTCGACCCGGCGCAGGACGCTGCCACCCGGCAGCTTTTCCCCCACCCGGTAGATCCGCTGGCCACTGGCCCCTGCCAACAACGCACGGGAGTCGCCCATGCTGGAGACAAAGCTGGCCTGCAGCTTCAAGGGTTCGGCGCTGCGGGCCAACGGCCCCTGGGCCACCAAGCCCATCACCGTGGCCAGCGCAGCGTGGTTGAGCGGCGTGCGCTCGGCCGCCGTCGACCGGCTAATCGCCTGCACCGTGGGCGGCACCGGCAATGCCTGACGAAAGCCCCATTCGCCCCACAACGACAGTGCCGCATAACCCAGCGGCAACACACACAACGCAAGGCTCGGCAAACCCATGCCGTCCCTGAGGATTCGCGCACTCACCAGAGCATCCGCCTGAGTATTCGGTAACCGGAAACTTCATGACGAATAACCGCGCCAATATGCAAAATCACCAGGACGGCCAGAACAACGCAGGAAACATCATGGGTCTTTTTGAAAACAGCAACGAGCCCGGCACTTTCAATCGGCGCGGATATAAGGAGAACGCCAAATACATTGATCGCCCGATCCATCATCATGACCCCGCTCGCCAAGACCACGGCGGTCACCAGATAGATAACTTTATGAACCCAAAAAACCGTCCACTGCGCGAGCGTTCGGACAGCCTGTTTCCCTGAGAAAAAAGAAAGAAAAACCCGAATAACAAAAAACGGAATAAAGAGTGCCGTCATCGACACATTGAAAAAACTGACGGCCTCTTTAAGCACGGGTGACGTGCCAAGGAACGCCATATAGAAGCCACTGAGCAACGCCCATAAAATAACGGCGGCCGATAACCAGTGAAGAAAAATTTGTGTTCTAGAGTAAAACAATTACGCTCACCCAAAACCAGGCAACAATATCGCCGATAAACCGAACACGCCGGGCGGCCCAACAGCCCGGCGCACAACGTCAATTATTTAGCGATCCAGGCATCCGACCAGTTCGCTCCGACACCGGGCACATAGTGGTGGCTGTTGATCTTGCACCAGGCACCTGCGGGGAACGGCAGGCATTCGTAAACGTTACCGTTGGACAGGACCTTGGTCCCGGTCTGGTAGTTGGCGATGCCTTGTGGATAGACGAAATCGTATTCCTGAGCGCCGCCCTCGCCGCCGAGTTCCACGGATGCCAGGTCCTGACGGGTGGTGCGACCGTCGACGGTCACACCGACCAGCTTGAGTTCATGAGCACCCGGCTCGCTGCGTACATCCACATTCAGCCAGGTACTACCGGCTTCCACGAGTTGCGTCATGCTACCCACCGGCTTGTTGGCAGCATCGAAGAGCGTGGCCTCGATATTCATTTTCCGGTTGGTAAGCACCGGGAACGGCATCGTCAAGCGCCCTTCCTTGAGTTCAAGATCGGTACCCATGGCGGAGATTTTCATCTCGGCGCCGCTGTCTTCCTGCATCTGCACATCGAGCTCGAAACGATTCACAGCGCTTTCGGCCTTGGCGAACAGATTGTTCACGCCCTTGATCGGCGCGATGGCGCCCTCTTCGCCACGGACGCCGGCGCGTACCAGTGTCTGGGTCCGATTGACCGCCTCGGCCAGCTTGAACGACCAGTTCTCAGGCTTGCCATCCTCGTTATCGGCGATGGAGATTTCGGTGCTGTAGGCGGCGCTTTCACCCTCGCTGGTCATGGCGCGGGCCTTGACCTTGTCACCGGCCAGCAGGGCCTGGTTCGGGGTGATGTTACCGACGGTTCTCCAGCCATCCGGTGCCTGTTCCTCGGCGACGATATTCACGTCGACCACGTTGTGGAACGCCCCCCCCGTGTCATGCACGGTCCACATGCCCAGAATCACGTGGTGTCCGCTCTTGTCGGCGGGAATCTGGCACTCATGCTTCTCACGGGCCGGGCCGTCGCTGCCCTGGGGTTGGTCGGTGGGCAGGCGGCCGCCGGCGTCGACGAAGCAGAACGGGGTCAGGTCGAAGGACGCGCGAGCCAGGGGCAGGTTGGGGTTCCAGCCGTTTTTGGTAATGAAGTACTCATACTTGGTCGCCGGATGGGTAGCCCTGTAGTACCAGTCAAAGTTGATCGTCCGATCACGGATTTCGGTCTTGTACCAGCGACTGGCCGACTGCACATCCATCGCGGCGAAGCTGGCTATCGCACCACTGGCAATCTTGCCGTCAGCCACCCCACCATTGGGGAAACCCTTGGTGGTTTCACCGACACTTTGCGGCTCGTACTGCGCTTGACCGCAATCCTTGTTCAAGCCCTTCTGACAAGCAAAGGCCCGCGACGGCGGATCATTCAGGTAACCGTGCGCGGCGACAGGCGGCGAAGCGACCAACGTCGCGATCACCGCCAGGGAAGAAACACACCCCGACGCCTTGCCAAGTGCCGACATCTTTCTTTTCATTCGATTCAACTCCAGACTTATCCTATTTATCGGGTTACCCGACATCCCTCCAAGATGAACGGCCCCTTTTTACTTCCATCGATGCTCAATCGATCTACGCCGCCATCCTGACCGCAAAGATCAACCGCGAAAGTTCCATGCCTCATCAAAGGCGTCACTTCTTACAAAACAATTGAGTTTCGGAGTACACATTGTACGAACTTGCATTTTTTTATATGTAGGAAAGGTCCTGTGAAGATGCGCGACAGCTCTTCACTTCAGTTATTCATCCAAGCGCTGGATTTTTGTCTAGTAATTTGTAACGAGACACAACCAATCCCCAAGACATCGAGCAAATGTCTCCGTATTAACGTTCAGAAAAAGAATACTCCGACATCCCGGCGAGGAAGGCTGTACGGACACCTCGACAAGCTGGTGGTTATCCGGACGGCGATCCGAATATGTGGCGACGAATTAATCAGTCGCATCAAGAAAAGGAAAACTACGAAGGGCTAAAACGCAAAAACCCCGCCGAGGCGGGGTCATTGAGGAAGCGGAGGGAGGATCAGCGATGATACTGCGCGGAAAACTCGTGCACGGCGTTGATAAACGCACCGGCATGTTCCGGATCGACTTCCGGCGTGATGCCGTGGCCAAGGTTGAACACATGGCCGGAACCTTCGCCGTAGCTGGCGAGAATCCGCGCCACTTCGGTACGGATGGCCTCGGGCTTGGCATAGAGCACGGTCGGATCCATGTTGCCTTGCAAGGCGACCTGATGGCCGACCCGACGACGGGCTTCGCCCAGGTCGCAGGTCCAGTCCAGGCCCAGGGCATCGGCTCCCGACTCGGCGATGCTTTCCAGCCACAGGCCGCCGTTCTTGGTGAACAGGATCACCGGAACCTTGCGCCCCTCGTGCTCGCGGAGCAGGCCGCTGACGATCTTGCGCATATAGGCCAGGGAAAACTCCTGGTAGGCCGCCGCCGAGAGGTTGCCACCCCAGGTGTCGAAAATCTGCACGGCCTGGGCACCGGCGAGGATCTGCCCGTTGAGGTAGGAAGTAACCGATTGCGCCAGTTTGTCCAACAGCAGGTGCATGGCCTGGGGATTGTCGTAGAGCATCGCCTTGGTCTTGCGGAAGTCTTTCGACGAACCGCCTTCGACCATGTAGGTGGCCAGGGTCCAGGGGCTGCCGGAGAAGCCGATCAACGGCACACGGCCATTGAGCTCACGGCGAATGGTGCTGACCGCGTCCATGACATAACCCAGGTCCTTCTGCGGATCGGGGATCGGCAGCGCCTCGATGTCGGCCAGGGTGCTGATGACTTTCCTGAAACGCGGGCCTTCACCGGTTTCGAAATACAGGCCCTGGCCCATGGCGTCGGGGATGGTCAGAATATCGGAGAACAGGATCGCGGCGTCCAGGCCCGGGTAGCGGTCCAGGGGCTGCATCGTGACTTCGCAGGCGAACGACGGGTTCATGCACAGGCTCATGAAGTCGCCGGCCTTGGCGCGACTGGCACGGTATTCCGGCAGGTAGCGACCGGCCTGGCGCATCATCCACACAGGGGTGACGTCCACGGGTTGCTTGAGCAGGGCACGAAGGAAACGGTCGTTCTTCAGGGCAGTCATGTCGGCATCCGGAAAAAAAGTGCGGGCATTTTCTCAGAGCGCGACGCAAAAGGCACGGCAAGAGCCGTGCCTTTTGTCTATCGGGTCAATTTGTCGCGGACATGTAGGAGCGAACTTGCTCGCGATGGACGTCAACGATGACGCGGGGCACCTGATACCCCACGGCGCCTGAACCACCATCGCGAGCAAGCTCGCTCCTACAGAGGGGCGCGCAGATCAGACACCGAGGTAGTCCAGGATCCCTTCAGCAGCATTGCGCCCTTCGAAGATCGCGGTCACCACCAGGTCGGAACCGCGCACCATATCGCCACCGGCAAAAATCTTCGGATTGCTGGTCTGGTGCTTGAACTGAGCCTGTTCCGGAGCCACCACGCGGCCCTGGTTGTCGGTCTGGATGCTGAACTGCTCGAACCACGGCGCCGGGCTCGGACGGAAACCGAAGGCGATGACCACGGCATCAGCCGGGATGATCTCCTCGGAGCCCGGGATCGGCTCGGGGCTGCGGCGGCCACGGGCATCCGGTTCGCCGAGACGGGTCTCGACCACCTTCACGCCTTCGACCTTGTCTTCACCGACAATCGCAATCGGCTGGCGGTTGTAGAGGAATTTCACCCCTTCTTCCTTAGCGTTCTTCACCTCTTTGCGCGAGCCGGGCATGTTCGCCTCGTCACGCCGATAGGCACAGGTCACCGACTTGGCGCCCTGGCGGATCGAGGTGCGGTTGCAGTCCATCGCCGTATCGCCACCACCGAGCACCACGACCTTCTTGCCCTTCATGTCGACGAAATCTTCCGGCGACTTTTCAAAGCCCAGGTTGCGGTTGACGTTGGCGATAAGGAAATCCAGGGCATCGTAAACGCCCGGCAGATCCTCGCCGGCAAAGCCGCCCTTCATGTAGGTGTAGGTGCCCATGCCCATGAACACGGCATCGTATTCGGCGAGCAACTGTTCCATGGTCACGTCCTTGCCGACCTCGGTGTTGAGGCGGAACTCGATGCCCATACCGCTGAAGACTTCGCGACGGTTGCTCAGCACAGTCTTTTCCAGCTTGAACTCGGGGATGCCGAAGGTCAGCAGGCCACCGATTTCCGGGTTCTTGTCGAACACCACCGGAGTCACCCCGCCGCGCACCAGCACGTCGGCACAGCCCAGGCCCGCAGGGCCCGCACCGATGATCGCGACTCGCTTGCCGGTCGGCTTGACCTTGGACATGTCCGGACGCCAGCCCATGGCGAACGCGGTGTCGGTGATGTACTTCTCCACCGAACCGATGGTCACCGCGCCGAAACCGTCGTTGAGGGTGCAGGCACCCTCGCACAGACGATCCTGCGGACACACCCGGCCACAGACTTCCGGCAGGGTGTTGGTCTGGTGGGACAGCTCGGCGGCGGCGAGGATATTGCCCTCGGCCACCAGCTTCAGCCAGTTGGGAATGAAGTTGTGCACCGGGCACTTCCACTCGCAATACGGGTTACCGCAACCCAGGCAGCGGTGGGCCTGGTCGGCCGACTGCTGGGGTTTGAAGGGTTCGTAGATCTCCACGAACTCTTTCTTGCGCTGACGCAACAGTTTCTTCTTCGGATCCTTGCGCCCGACATCGATGAACTGGAAGTCGTTACTCAGACGTTCAGCCATTACAAAAACCTCATCAAACTCTTCAGGCGCATCACTGCGGATTGGCACGGGTGCTGGACAGCAACGACTTCAAGGTGGCCGCCTTCGGCTTGACCAGCCAGAAGCGCCGCAGATAGTCATCCAGGTTCTCGGCGAGGTTACGCCCCCACTCGCTGTCGGTCTCCGCGACATACTCGTCCAGCACACGTTGCAGATGGCTGCGATAGGCTTCCATCGCTTCGCCGCTGATCCGCTGGATCTCCACCAACTCGTGGTTCACCTTGTCGACAAAGGTATTGTCCTGGTCGAGCACGTAGGCGAAACCGCCGGTCATGCCCGAACCGAAGTTGTACCCGGTCTTGCCCAGTACACAGACGAAACCGCCGGTCATGTACTCGCAGCAGTGATCGCCGGTGCCTTCCACCACGGTGTGGGCCCCGGAGTTACGCACGGCGAAACGCTCGCCCGCAGTGCCGGCGGCGAACAGCTTGCCGCCCGTGGCGCCGTACAGGCAGGTGTTGCCGATAATGGCGCTGTCCTGGGTCTTGTAGGCGCTGCCCTTGGGTGGAACGATCACCAGCTTGCCGCCGGTCATGCCCTTGCCCACGTAGTCGTTGGCGTCGCCTTCCAGGTACATGTCCAGGCCGCCGGCGTTCCAGACGCCGAAGCTCTGACCCGCGGTGCCCTTGAAGCGGAAGGTGATCGGTGCCTTGGCCATGCCTTGGTTGCCGTGACGACGGGCGATTTCACCGGAGATCCGCGCGCCGATGGAACGGTCGCAGTTACAGATATCCAAAGCGAACTCGGCGCCGCTGAGATCGTTGATCGCAGGCAGGGCCATCTCGACCATCTTCTCGGCCAGCAGGCCCTTGTCGAATGGCGGGTTGCGCTCGACCTGGCAAAACTGCGGCTTGTCCGCCGGGATGTGATCGCTGCCCAACAGCGGCGTCAGGTCCAAGTGGTTCTGCTTGGCGGTTTCGCCTTTGAGGATTTCCAGCAGATCGGTACGCCCGATCAGCTCCTCAAGGGTGCGCACACCAAGCTTGGCCAGCCACTCACGGGTCTCCTCGGCGACGTAGGTGAAGAAGTTCACCACCATGTCGACGGTGCCGATGTAGTGGTCCTTGCGCAGCTTCTCGTTCTGGGTCGCGACGCCAGTGGCGCAGTTGTTCAGGTGGCAGATGCGCAGGTACTTGCAGCCCAGGGCGATCATCGGCGCGGTGCCGAAGCCGAAGCTCTCGGCGCCGAGGATGGCCGCCTTGATCACGTCGAGGCCGGTTTTCAGGCCGCCGTCGGTCTGCACCCGGACCTTGCCGCGCAGGTCGTTGCCACGCAGGGTCTGGTGGGTTTCGGCCAGGCCGAGTTCCCATGGCGCGCCGGCATACTTGATCGAGGTCAGCGGTGAGGCACCGGTACCGCCGTCATAACCGGAAATGGTGATCAGGTCGGCATAGGCTTTCGCCACACCGGCGGCGATGGTACCAACGCCGGCTTCCGCCACCAGTTTCACCGAGACCAACGCCAGCGGGTTGACCTGCTTCAGGTCGAAGATCAGCTGCGACAAGTCTTCGATGGAGTAGATGTCGTGGTGCGGCGGTGGCGAGATCAGGGTCACGCCCGGTACCGCATAACGCAGCTTGGCGATCAGGCCGTTGACCTTGCCGCCAGGCAACTGGCCACCCTCACCAGGCTTGGCACCCTGGGCCACCTTGATCTGCAGCACTTCGGCGTTGACCAGATACTCCGGGGTCACACCGAAACGGCCGGTCGCCACTTGCTTGATTTTCGAGCTCTTGATGGTGCCGTAGCGCGCCGGGTCTTCGCCGCCTTCGCCGGAGTTGGAACGCGCACCCAGGCGGTTCATGGCTTCGGCCAGGGCTTCGTGAGCTTCTGGCGACAAGGCCCCCAGGGAAATACCCGCCGAGTCGAAGCGCTTGAGGATCGACTCCAGCGGTTCGATGTCGCTGATCGACAGCGGCGTTTCCAGGGTCTTCACCTGGAACAGGTCGCGGATCATCGACACCGGACGGTTGTCCACCAGCGCGGTGTATTCCTTGAACTTGGCGTAGTCGCCCTGCTGCACGGCGGCTTGCAGGGTGCTGACCACATCCGGGTTGTAGGCGTGGTATTCGCCGCCGTAGACGAACTTCAGCAGGCCGCCTTGCTGGATCGGCTTGCGCGCGCTCCAGGCTTCGCTGGCCAGCAGTTTCTGTTCGGCTTCGAGGTCGACGAAACGCGCGCCCTTGATCCGGCTCGGCACGCCACGGAAGCTCAGGTTGACCACTTCCTCGGACAGGCCAATGGCTTCGAACAACTGCGCACCACGGTACGAAGCGATGGTGGAAATCCCCATTTTCGAGAGGATCTTCAGCAGGCCCTTGGTGATGCCCTTGCGGTAGTTCTTGAACACTTCATAGAGATCGCCCAGCACTTCGCCGGTACGGATCAGGTCGCCCAGCACTTCATAGGCCAGGAACGGATAGACCGCCGAGGCACCGAAACCGATCAGCACGGCAAAGTGGTGCGGATCGCGCGCGGTGGCGGTTTCCACGAGGATGTTGCTGTCGCAGCGCAGGCCTTTTTCGGTCAGGCGATGGTGCACCGCACCGGTCGCCAGGGACGCATGCACCGGCAGCTTGCCCGGGGCGATATGGCGGTCGCTGAGGACGATCTGGGTCCGACCGGCGCGTACCGCTTCTTCAGCCTGGTCGGCGATGTTGCGCACCGCCGCTTCCAGCCCGATGCTCTCGTCGTAGTTCAGGTCGATGACCTGGCGACCGAAGCCCGGACGCTCCAGGTTCATCAGCGAGCGCCACTTGGCCGGGGAGATCACCGGCGAGCTGAGGATCACCCGCGAGGCGTGCTCCGGCGACTCTTCGAAGATGTTGCGCTCGGCACCGAGGCAGATCTCCAGCGACATGACGATGGCTTCACGCAGCGGGTCGATCGGCGGGTTGGTCACCTGGGCGAACTGCTGGCGGAAATAGTCGTACGGCGTGCGCACGCGCTGGGACAGCACGGCCATCGGCGTGTCGTCGCCCATCGAGCCGACCGCCTCGTAGCCCTGCTCGCCCAACGGACGCAGCACCTGGTCGCGCTCTTCGAACGTGACCTGGTACATCTTCATGTATTGCTTGAGCTGCTCGACGTTGTAGAACGCCGAACCGTGGTCGTTGTCTTCCATGGTCGCCTGGATGCGCAAGGCGTTCTTGCGCAGCCACTGCTTGTACGGGTGACGCGACTTCAGGCGGTTATCGATGGCATCGGTGTCGAGGATCTGGCCGGTTTCGGTGTCCACGGCAAAGATCTGCCCAGGGCCGACACGGCCTTTGGCGATCACGTCTTCCGGCTGGTAGTTCCACACGCCGATTTCCGACGCCAGGGTGATATAGCCGTTCTTGGTGGTTACCCAACGGGCCGGACGCAGGCCGTTGCGGTCGAGCAGGCAGACCGCGTGACGACCTTCGGTCATCACCACGCCCGCCGGGCCGTCCCACGGTTCCATGTGCATGGAGTTGAATTCATAGAACGCGCGCAGGTCGGCGTCCATGGTGTCGACGTTCTGCCACGCCGGCGGAATCAGCATGCGCACGCCACGGAACAGGTCGATGCCGCCGGTCACCATCAGCTCGAGCATGTTGTCCATGCTCGAGGAGTCGGAACCGACGCGGTTGACCAGCGGGCCCAACTCGTCGAGATCGGGGATCAGGTCGTTGGCGAATTTGGTGCGCCGGGCCTGGGCCCAGTTGCGGTTGCCGGTGATGGTGTTGATCTCGCCGTTGTGCGCCAGGAAGCGGAACGGTTGCGCCAACGGCCATTTCGGCAGGGTGTTGGTGGAAAAGCGCTGGTGGAACACGCAGATCGCGGTTTTCAGGCTCGGGTCGCTAAGGTCCGGATAGAAGGCGGTGAGGTCCGCCGGCATCATCAGGCCTTTGTAAATGATGGTCTTGTGGGAAAAGCTGCAGATGTAGTGATCGGTGTCGGCGGCATTGGCCACCGACGAGCGACGACGAGAACTGAACAACTTGATGGCGAACGCCTGGTCACTCAGGCCTTCGCCGCCGATGAAGACTTGCTCGATCTGCGGCAGGCGCTCCAGGGCCAGGCGGCCGAGGACGCTGGTATCGATCGGCACCTTGCGCCAGCCCACCAGTTGCAGGCCGGCCGCGAGGATTTCGCGATTCATGTGTTCGCGGGCGGCTTCGGCTTTGACCGGGTCCTGGTTGAAGAACACCATGCCCACCGCATATTGCTTGGGCAAATCGCTACCGAATGTCGCTTTGGCGACAGCGCGCAGGAACTGGTCCGGCTTCTGGATCAGAAGGCCGCAACCGTCACCGGTCTTGCCGTCGGCGTTGATCCCACCGCGATGGGTCATGCAGGTCAGGGCCTCAATGGCCGTCTGCAACAGGTGATGACTGGGCTCGCCCTGCATATGGGCAATCAGGCCGAAACCACAGTTATCCTTGAATTCATCTGGTTGGTACAGACCTGCTTTCATAGACACTTTCTCACCAGGCTGCCTCTTTATCGAGGCAAATTTCTTTTCAATTCAACCACTTACCATCCACGCCGAACGTACGCCGGCTTTGCAGGGGCAAAAGGGAGGTCATTGTACACACCGACATTCACGCCCACAAACTTAACGACGAATCGTCGAAAATTCATGTCGCATTTATGAAAGGTTTAAAGCGATATCTCGTGCTAGTCAAAACATTTTTGAATTTTGACCGTAACGACTCAAAACCACTGTGACGCAGACACCACAAGGCACGCGGCTTTGGAAGCAGCATGCGCTTGCGGAAATTTTGAGGTGCCGGGAAGGCGGCCTGGATAAGGCCGCCGATTCTTCAGCGAGTTGTGGCCAGGTCCTGTTGGACGCTGGCGACAGTACGAGGCCAAGGTTTACCAGCCTGAACCTTCGCTGGCAAGGCCTTGATGGCGCTGACGGCCGCATCGCGGCTGCCGAAGCTGCCGTAGGTGATCACGTAAAGCGGCTTGCCGTTAAGCACTTTCTTGAAATAACGGTACTCGCCGCCCTGCTCCTTGACGAAATTCTGCGCGGTGGTCTCGGAGCTGGTGCCGAGGATCTGGACCACATAGTTGCCCGGCGCCTGGCCGGTGTACCAGCTGTGGCCCGTCGCGGCGGCCTTGGCCACCACGGCCGGTTTCTCAACGGCTTTCTCTGGCGCCTTGGCGACCGGCTTGGGCACCGGAACCGGGGTCTGGGCCGGTTTGGCGGTGGCGACCTGGGCCGGTACCGGCTTGGCCACCGGAGTCGGCGTCGGGCCCGCTGGCACGCCGACAGGCGGCGCGATAGTGGTGACGGTCGGCGGCTTGGCCGGACCGCCATCAACTGGCGGCGCAATGCCATCATCGCCTTCAATACTGCCACCCGCCGCTTCGGCCAGTGGACCGCGCATCACCGGCTGCGACTGGCCGACCAACGGTAGCGGCATCGGCTGCGAATTGCCGGCGAATTCCACCGTCGGATTACCCGCGGCGTTCGGTTTGGGCACCTGTCCCAGTGGCAGTTGCGCCTGCTCGCTGGCGGTTGTGCCGGCGCTGGCCGGCGCCTTGTTGCGACCCGGAATCATCCAGGCCGCCGCGACGGCAACCACCACCACGGCGGACAACGCCAATACCTGCTTCTTAGGCATCTTGAACCCCATACTTGGACGCTTCACCGCGGAGCGGCTGGCGATCATCGCTTCGATCATGGCGTCACGGGCGACCTGATTGATGTTGCCAGGCCAACCTTCGGCGCTTTCGTGAATCTCAGTGATCTGCTCAGCGGAAAAAAGTTCGATTCCCTGGCCCGCGCCATCAAGACGCTGGGCCAGGTATTCACGTGTTTCTTCTTCGGTGTAGGGCTGCAATTCGATCACGTGGAAGCGTTCTTCCTCCGCGCCGTGCTGCTCCAGCGCCGCGATCAGCGACGATTCGCCGAACAGGAACACATGCGGTCGCCCCTCCGGCGCGCCGGTCGCCAGGGCCAGCAGGGCCTCGATGGCGGAGTCGTCGAGCGACTCGGCATCGTCCACCAGCAGGTAGACCTCCTGACCGGTCAGGGCCAGTTGCACCACCTGGTTGAGGATCTCGCGGATATCGGCCTGGGCGACATTCAGCGCCTGGGCGATCTGCCGCAGCACACCCGCCGCATCGCCGGCACCGCGCGCGGAGACCACCACGCTTTGCACCGACTGCTTGTTGGTGCTCGCCACCAGCGCTTGGCGCAACAGCGTCTTGCCACTGCCTTGCGGGCCGGTAACCACCAGCAGCAGTTGGCTATAACGGGCCAGGTGATGCAATTGCCCGAGCACTGGCTTGCGCTGGGCGGGGAAAAATTTGAAGCCAGGCACCCGGGGAGCGAAAGGGTCGTGACTTAACTGGTAATGGCCGAGGAAAGCCTCGTCGGCATGCAAACTGGTCATCGGAATCCTATCAACCTTTAAGCTGAGCCAGAGTGCGGTAGTCCGCCCCCAGCGTGGCCTGTAGAACTTCTTTCGGATAATCGTCGGTTACCACGGCTTCGCCCATTCGGCGCAACAGCACCAGGCGCAGGCGACCGTCGATCACTTTCTTGTCAACTGCCATGTGTTCGAGAAAATCGGCCTCGGTCATCTCCTCCGGCGGAATGACCGGCAAGCCGGCACGCAGAAACAGACGAATACCGCGATCACGCTCCTGGGCACTGATCCAGCCCAGGCGCATGGACATTTCCAGTGCCATTACGGTGCCCGCCGCCACGGCTTCGCCGTGCAGCCAGACACCATAGCCCATGTGCGTCTCGATGGCGTGGCCGAAGGTGTGCCCGAGGTTGAGCGTGGCGCGTATGCCGGACTCGCGCTCGTCGGCACCGACCACCGCGGCCTTGGCCGCGCAGGAACGCTCGATGGCGACGGTCAGGGCACTCTGGTCCAGGGCGCGCAGTTGGTCGACGTGCTCTTCCAACCAGGTCAGGAACGGTTCGTCGCAGATCAGGCCGTACTTGATCACTTCCGCCAGGCCCGCCGACAGCTCGCGCGGCGGCAGGGTATTCAGGGTCGTGGTATCGATCAGCACCACATTGGGCTGATAGAAGGCACCGACCATATTCTTGCCCAGCGGATGGTTGATACCGGTCTTGCCGCCCACCGACGAATCGACCTGGGACAGCAAGGTGGTGGGTACCTGGATAAAGTCCACGCCGCGCTGGTAGCAGGCCGCGGCGAAGCCAGCCATGTCGCCGATCACCCCGCCGCCCAGGGCGATCACCGTGGTGCGGCGGTCATGACGGGCCGTCAGCAGACCGTCGAAGATCAACTGCAGGGTTTCCCAGGTCTTGAAGGCCTCGCCGTCGGGCAACACCACCGAAACCACGGAATAAGCCGACAGACTGCGGGTCAGGCGCTCGAGGTAGAGCGGAGCGACGGTTTCATTGGAGATGATCGCAACCTGCCGACCGGCAATGTGCGGCGTCAGCAGCCCGGGCTGGTCCAGCAGCCCTTCGCCAATGTGAATCGGGTAGCTACGCTCGCCAAGATCGACCTTAAGTGTCTGCATGTGTCCCCACAGTGAAGATGGACGCGGGCGTCCAGTCTCAGGATTAACGATTGTCGGCGGCGTCTGGTGTGGACGCGGCCCGATGGCTCTAAGCCATGACCGACACCGAGCATGGCGGTTGTCGAGGATAGCGCATTTCCTCCCGCGCTTTAACGGGGAGGCAGCTGCTGCAAGCGTTCAAGGATGTCCAGGACCACCATGCGTGGCGGCCGCTCATCGGTTTCCACCACCAGGTCGGCGATTTCCCGATACAGCGGATCACGGATCGCCAACAGGTCGCGCAAGGTCTTGGCCGGGTCGGCGGTGCGCAGCAATGGCCGGTTGCGGTCACGGGCCGTGCGTCCGACCTGCTGCTCCACCGAAGCGTGCAGGTAGACCACCCGACCACCGGCGTGCAGGGCCTGGCGGTTTTCGTCGCGCATGACCGCACCACCGCCGGTGGCCAACACCACACCGTCGGCCGCGCACAACTCGGCAATCATCGCCTGCTCGCGGTCGCGAAAGCCGGGTTCGCCTTCCTTGTCGAAGATCCACGGAATATTCGCACCGGTACGCAGTTCAATTTCCTTGTCGGAATCTTTGAAAGGCAGGCGCAGCTCTTTGGCCAGCAACCGGCCTATGGTGCTCTTTCCAGCCCCCATAGGCCCTACAAGAATCAAATTTCGCACAGAATCAACGACTCACAGCAATCGCCTGGTTATTCATGATACGCGGAGTCAGGAATACCAGCAGCTCGGATTTTGCTTCCGAGACAATGTCTCGACGGAAGAGGCGGCCAACATACGGCACATCGCCGAGAAATGGCACCTTCTCTTCGGTTTTGCTTTGCGTATTGGAAAATACGCCGCCGATCACCACGGTCTCGCCGTCGTTGACCAGGACCTTGGCGTTGACCTGGTTTTTCTTGATCGGCGGAACGTTGTTCAGCACGTTCTGGTAGTCCGGCTCATCCTTGGTCACCTTCACCTCCATGATGATCCGGTTGTCCGGGGTGATCTGCGGGGTCACTTCCAGGGACAGCGAAGCCTCCTTGAAGGACACCGAAGTCGCGCCGCTGGAGCTGGATTCCTGGTAAGGAATCTCGGTGCCCTTGAGGATCTTCGCGGTTTCCTTGTCGGAAGTGACCACCTTGGGCTGCGACACCACCTCGCCGTTGCCGGTTTTTTCCATCGCACTGAGTTCCAGGTCCAGGGTCGTGTTGTTGGTCACGAAGCCGATGCCGATGCCGGACGTGGCTGAGGTCGCCCCCAGATCGACGAACGGTTTGCTGGCGCTTTGACCAGTCAGACTGGACAGGGTCTTCGAACCGCCCGAGCCGCTCCAGTTGCCGCCGCTGATATTGCCACCCCAGCGAGCGCCGAGCTGTTTGTCGTAACCGACGTTGGCTTCAACAATCCGCGCTTCGATCATCACCTGGCGTACCGGAATATCCAGTTGGGCGACGATGCGCCGCAATTCGTCGAGGCGGTCCTGGGTCTGGTAGGCAATGATGTTGTTGGTGCGGTCATCCACGGTGATCGAGCCACGCTCGTCGGCCTTGGACTCGGCACTGGTCACCGACTGGAACAGCTTGGCGATATCCGCCGCTTTCGCGTAGTTGACCTGCAACAACTCACGGCGCAATGGCGCCAGCTCGGCGATCTGTTTCTGCGACTCCAGTTCCTGGCGCTCGCGAGCGGCGATCTCGTCCGCCGGGGCCACCAGCAGCACGTTGCCGATCTTGCGCTTGTCCAGGCCCTTGGTTTTCAGCACCAGGTCCAACGCCTGGTCCCAAGGCACATTCTGCAGGCGCAGGGTGATCCCGCCCTGCACCGTGTCACTGGCCACCAGGTTGAGGTTGGTGAAGTCGGCGATCAGTTGCAGCACCGAACGCACATCGATGTCCTGGAAGTTCAGCGAGAGCTTATCGCCGCTGTAGACGAAGCGCTCGGCATTACGCCGCTGCAGGTCGTCGACGGTAAGCGGGCGTACGCTGATGGTCAGCTTGTTGTCGGTCTGGTAGGTCGAGTAATCGAAGGCACCGCTGGGCTCGATGGAAATGCTCGCCTTGTCGGCGACGACACTGGCGTTGACGAACTGCACCGGCGTGGCGAAATCCTTCACATCCAGGCGCACCCGCAGCGGATCGGGCAACTGGGTCTTGGCGAAGTCCACGCTGATCTTGCCACCACGCTCCTGGATATCCGGGCTGATGGACGGATCGGACAGCTCGATGACCACGTTGCCCTCACCCTGCTCGCCGCGCTGGAAGTCGACATTGCGGATCGCCCGCCCCGCCGCCACATAGGGCTTGGGCGTCGCTCGCGCGGGAACCGGCACCGCCGCCGCGGGCCTTGGCGCGCTGGCCTGGGCCGTGCCGGCTGCCCCTGCACCCAGGCCGACCACCACGAACAGATTGCTGCCCTCGATACGCGTGCTGTACGGCACCAGTTTGGTCAGGCTGATAATCAGCCGCGTGCGATCCTTGGCCTCGACCACGGTCACGCTGTGGGCGTTGCCCACGCCCAGGTCGCGAGTCTTGTTGGCCAACTGGCTGGAGACACCGGTCAAGTCCAGGGCGATACGCGCCGGCTGGTCGGTGGTGTAGCCGTGGGGGGCGGCGGGCGGGCTGTCGAAGCCCAGCTTCAGCTCGACCCGATCGCCGGGCAACGCCGCCACATCCAGGGTTTTCAGGTTGGCCGCCAACACCATCGGCGACACCAGCGCTATCCATAGCGAAATGCCGAGGGATGAAATAATCCTGTTCATATCGAATTCCACTATGAGTGCTCTTTCAAAGGGATGGTGCGCGGTCGTTCCAGCCAGGCGCCTTCGCCGTCCGGAACGAGCTCTATCACCTCGACCTGAGCGTCGGTGATGGCCACGATACGGCCATCGTTGCGTCCCAGGTAATCGCCCACTTTCAATCGATGGACACCACCCGCCCCACGTAACAAAGCAAAGGTGCCACTGGCATTGGATAACGTACCGACCATCTCGAACTGCTCGATGTTGAAGCCCTCGAGGAACTGCTTGGTCCGGTTCGGATCAGGCTTGACCTCGTGAGAGCCTTTCTCACGATGGGTCAAGTCGATCTTCATCGGCGGCTGGAACGGGCTGCGCAGCGCGGCGGCGCTGTAGGTGAACATCTCGAAGGCGCGAAACTTCGGCGTCGGCTCGATATTGCCCGCCGGACGCGCCCGCACCTCTTTCATGTACGCATCCAGGTCGCTGAAATCGTTGCCGCGGCCACAGCCAACCAGCATCAGCGCCAACATGGCCACACAGATCGCTTGCAAGCGGCTCATTTCTGCAGCCCCTTGTCGTTGTAGCGATAGGTCTTGGCCAGGATGCTCATGCGCAGCTTGTTGCTACCGACCGGCGTAGCCACGATCGGCTTGATCTCGAAATCATGCAGAGTCACGATCCGTGGCAGCGCAGCCACACCGCTGACAAAGGTGGCCAGGTCGTGATAGGCGCCGGTCACGGTAATCTGGATCGGCAGCTCGATATAGAACTGCTGGGTGACTTCCGGCAAGAGCTTGATCTCCTCGAACTCCAGTCCGCTGCCCAGCCCGGTGCGGGTGATGTCTTCCAGCAGCCCCGGCACCTCGGTGTCACTCGGCAACTGCTTGAGCAAGGCGCCGAACGACTCCTCCATATCCTGCATCTGCCGGGTATAGGCCTCCAGGTTCGCGGCCAGGTGCGCCTTGGTGGCGAACTGCTCCTTGAGGGTCACTTCCGTCGCGCGTTGCTGGTCCAGTTGATCGATCAGGTCCTTGATGTAGAAGTTGTACCCCAGGGCCAATACCAGGATCGCCGTCAGTAGGCCGCTCGCCACCTTGACCACCACCGGCCAGGAGCCGATGTTCTGCATGTCCAGGTCGGCAAGGTCGATCTTGCGCAGGCTTTCCACCCAGGCGGAGACATTCATTTGGCCACCCCCTCAGATTTTGGCTGGGTCTGGCGCACGCTCATCTGGAACGTATTGGCCTGGTCCACCGCACCGGCGGTGGTCGCCTTGACCTCGGTCAGCGTGGGCCCCGTGAGCCAATCGGAGGCATCGAGATTGCGCATCAGGTCTGAAACCCGGTTGTTGGACTCGGCTGCGCCAGTGATCGCGATGATCTTGTCCGTCATCTTCACGTTTGTGAAATACACGCCGTCCGGCAGGGTCCGCACCAGTTGATCGAAGATCCGCCCACTGATGGACCGGTTGCCCTGCAGGTCCTGGATGATTTTCATGCGCTCGATCAGTTGCTGGCGACGGGCCTTGAGTTCGCTGATCTGCTTGATCCGCCCGTCGAGCTGGGCGATTTCCTTGTTCATGTAGGCATTGCGCGCGACCTGCCGGTCAACGGCGCCGCTGAAGTACTGGTCGGTCAGCAAAACCACGCCGACCGCCGCCACCAGCACGCCGACCAGGGCGGTCAGGAAGCGTTTGCGTCGCTCTTCGCGCAGTTGCTCGCGCCAGGGCAGAAGATTGATGCGCGCCATATCAGTCGAAACTCCTCAAGGCCAGACCGCAGGCGATCATCAGGGCCGGCGCATCACTGGCCAGGGCCCCGGCGTTGACCTTGCTGCTCAAGGCCATGTCGGCGAAGGGGTTGGCCACCAGGGTGGGCGTGCCGAGCCGCTGCTGGATCAAGTGATCGAGCCCGGCAATGGACGCCGTGCCACCGGCGAGCAGGATGTAGTCGACATCGTTGTACTGCCCGGAGGCAAAGAAGAACTGCAGGGAGCGAGACACCTGCTGGACCACGGCATCCTTGAACGGTTGCAGCACCTCGGCGACGTAGTCGTCGGGCAGGCCGCCCTGTTTCTTCGCCAGCCCCGCCTCTTCGTTGGACAGGCCGTAGCGGCGCTGGATTTCTTCGGTGAGCTGGCGGCCGCCGAACAACTGTTCGCGGGTGTAGATGATCCGGCCGTTATGCAGGACGCTAAGGGTGGTCATGGTCGCGCCGATATCCACCACCGCCACCGTCAGCTTCTCGTGGTCGCTGGCCAGTTGCGCGGCGAGCAGGCCGAAGGAACGTTCCAGGGCGTAGGCCTCGACATCGACCACCTGGGCTTCGAGCCCGGCCAGGGCCAGGGCCGCCTCGCGGACCTCGACGTTTTCTTTCCGACAGGCGGCAAGCAATACCTCGACACGCTCGGGATTGCGCGCCGAATAGCCCTGGACCTCGAAGTCGATGGCCACTTCTTCCAGGGGATAGGGAATGTACTGGTCGGCCTCGATTTTCAGCTGGTTTTCCATTTCGTCATCGGAAAGCCCGGCGTCCATCTCGATGGTCTTGGTGATCACCGCGGAGCCGGCCACCGCGACGGCCACGCCGCGCACATTGGTCTTGGCCTTGAGCAGCACCCGCGCAAGGGCCTGCCCGACGCCTTCGAGCTCGGCGATGTTTTTTTCCACCACGGCATTGGCCGGCAACGGTTCCACGGCGTAGGACTCGACTCGATATCGATTGCCTGAGCGGCTCAATTCGAGGAGTTTTACCGAGGTGGAACTGATGTCGATCCCCAGGAGCGAATGCGCTTTTTTGCCAAAGAGTCCAAGCACTACCGATTCCCTTTTACTATCCGCGACTTACGGACCCTTTATGATCAGTGGCATTTAATAGCAGTCTTGACATAAGCGCAAATGACGCTCACGCCCAAAAATGCTTATAATGCCCAGCGTTTTTTTCCGAATCGCCGAACCAGCGCTTGCTGTGAATTTAGCCTGACGCCTAACTCATTCTTTTATCTGGAAATCCACAAGCCTTGATTCGTCTGCTGAAGTTTTTCGGGTGGTCTTTCGTCGCCGTGTTCTGCGGGCTGTTGCTCGTCCTGAGCGGCGCTTTTCTTTATCTTAGTCCGGGCCTGCCGTCCGTCGAGACTTTGCGCAGCATACAATTGCAGATTCCGCTCAGGGTCTATACCAGCGATGGCAAGCTGATCGCCGAATTCGGCGAGATGCGCCGTTCGCCGCTGCATTTCGCCGATATCCCACCAAACTTCATCAACGCCCTGCTCAGCGCCGAGGATGACAACTTCGCCAACCACTATGGCGTCGACCCCAGCAGCCTGATGCGCGCCGCGACCCAGCTGGTCAAGAGCGGGCATATCCAGTCCGGCGGCAGCACCATCACCATGCAGGTGGCGAAGAACTTCTTCCTGTCCAGCGAGCGTAGCTTCTCGCGCAAGACCAACGAAATTCTTCTTGCCCTGCAAATCGAGCGCCAGCTGACCAAGGACGAGATCCTCGAGCTGTACGTGAACAAGATCTACCTGGGCAACCGCGCCTACGGTATCGAAGCGGCCTCTCAGGTTTATTACGGCAAGTCGATCCGCGACATCACCCTGGCCCAGATGGCCATGATCGCCGGCTTGCCGAAGGCCCCGTCGCGTTTCAACCCGCTGGCCAACCCGGTGCGCGCCAAAGAGCGCCGCGACTGGATCCTCGGCCGCATGTACAAATTGGGTAAAATCGATGAGGCCGCCTACCAGGCCGCCATCGTCGAGCCGATCAACGCCAGCTATCACGTGCCGACGCCAGAAGTAAACGCGCCGTACATCGCCGAAATGGCCCGCGCGGAAATGGTCGGTCGTTATGGCAGCGAAGCCTACACCGAAGGTTTCCGCGTCACCACCACCGTACCGAGCAACCTGCAGGAACTGGCCAACCACTCGGTCGAGGAAGGCTTGATCGCCTACGACCAGCGCCACGGCTACCGCGGGCCGGAATCACGCCTGCCGGGCAAGACCCGCGACGCCTGGATCGCCGAACTGGGCAAGCAGCGCACCATCAGCGGCCTCGATCCGGCCATCGTCACCCAGGTGGACAAGACCAGCTTGCACGTACTGACCCGCAACGGTCCGGAAATCGTCAACTGGGACAGCATGAAATGGGCTCGCCCGTACCTCAATACCAACAGCCTCGGCGCCGTGCCCAAGCAACCGGCCGACGTGGCCCAGGTCGGCGATCTGATCCGCGTCCAGCGCCAGGCCGACAACAGCCTGAAATTCAGCCAGGTACCGGCCGCCCAGAGCGCGCTGGTCTCGCTTGACCCGCAAAATGGTGCGATTCGCTCCCTGGTCGGCGGCTTCGCTTTCGAACAGAGCAACTACAACCGTGCCACCCAGGCCAAGCGCCAGCCGGGTTCGAGCTTCAAGCCGTTCATCTACAGCGCCGCCCTGGATAACGGTTACACCCCGGCCAGTCTGGTGAACGATGCGCCGATCGTGTTCGTCGACGAATACCTGGACAAGGTCTGGCGACCGAAAAACGACACCAATACCTTCCTTGGCCCGATCCGCATGCGCGAGGCACTGTACAAGTCGCGCAACCTGGTCTCGATTCGCCTGCTGCAAAGCCTGGGCGTCGACAAGACCATCGACTACATCACCAAGTTCGGTTTCAACAAACAGGACCTGCCGCGCAACCTGTCCCTGGCCCTGGGCACCGCGACCCTCACGCCAATGGAAATTGCCACGGGCTGGAGCACCTTCGCCAACGGCGGCTACAAGATCACCCCATACCTGATCGACAAGATCGAAAGCCGCAATGGCGACACCCTGTTCGTCGCCAACCCACCGAGCGTACCGACGGGCGCGGCGGCCAGCAGCGGCATTGCGGCGCCAAGCCAGCCGTCCTTCACCGTCAACAGCACCAGTGAAGCCCCGACACCGGCCGCCCAGGCACCGGCGGTGGCCGAACGGATCATCGATGGGCGCACCACCTTTATCCTCAACAGCATGCTCGAGGACGTGATCAAGCTCGGCACCGGGCGTCGCGCCCTGGCTCTGGGCCGTGGCGACCTGGCAGGCAAGACCGGCACCACCAACGAATCCAAGGACGCCTGGTTCACCGGCTACAACGCCGACTACATCACCACCGTCTGGACCGGTTTCGACCAACCTGAAAGCCTCGGTCGTCGCGAATTCGGCGGCACCGTGGCGCTGCCGATCTGGATGGACTACATGGGTGCCGCCCTCAAGGGCAAGCCGCTTCACACCCAGGCGGAGCCGGAAGGCATCCTCAGCCTGCGGGTGGACCCAGTCAGCGGTCGCGCGGCAACCCCGGGCACGCCGAACGCCTACTTCGAACTGTTCAAGAGCGAAGACACGCCGCCATCGGTCAACGAAATCGGCAATGGCGGCAGCGTCCCGGGCAGCCCGCTGCCAGCGGATGAGGCGGCGCCGATCGACCTGTTCTGATCGGGCACCACCGCCCCCTGTAGGAGCTGGCTTGCCAGCGATGAGGCCCTTGCTCTGCGCCGTTCATGCGGACGCTATCGCCGGCAAGCCAGCTCCTACAGGAGATCGCGCCCAGCCTGAATAACCTGCACCGCCCAAACGGACGCCATCGCCAGCAAGCCGGCTCCTACAGGAGATCGCGCCCAGCCTGAATGACCTGCACCGCCCAAATGGCACCCACAAAAAAGCCCCGACTCATCCGAGCCGGGGCTTTTTGTTTGACGCTACAACGGCTTAGCCGTTGAACACGTCATCCACGCTTTTCAGCGGGTAGTGCTTCGGATACGGCAGGGTCGCCACGCCGGTCTCGATCGCGGCCTTGGCCACGGCATCGGAGATCAGGGTGATCAGACGGGCATCCATTGGTTTCGGAATGATGTACTCACGACCGAACTCCAGCTTGATACCGCCGTAGGCGTCGCACACTTCCTGTGGCACCGGCAGCTTGGCCAGTTCGCGCAGGGCGTTGGCGGCAGCCACTTTCATCTCTTCGTTGATGCGCTTGGCGCGAACGTCCAGGGCACCACGGAAGATGAACGGGAAACCCAGAACGTTGTTGACCTGGTTCGGGTAGTCCGAACGACCGGTGGCCATGATCACGTCGTTACGGGTGGCGTGAGCCAGCTCCGGGGCAATTTCCGGATCCGGGTTCGAACAGGCGAACACGATCGGGTTGGGCGCCATGGCCAGCAGGCCCGCAGCGTCCAGCAGGTTCGGACCGGACAGGCCGACGAACACGTCAGCGCCTTGCAGCGCGTCAGCCAGGGTGCGTTTCTCGGTCGCGTGGGCGAACACCGCCTTGTACTGGTTCAGGTCGTCACGGCCAGCGTGGATCACGCCAGTACGGTCAACCATGAAGATGTTTTCGATCTTCGCGCCCATGCTTACCAGCAACTTCATGCAGGAGATCGCGGCAGCGCCGGCACCCAGGCAGACGATCTTGGCTTCCGGCAGGGTCTTGCCGGCGATTTCCAGGGCATTGATCATGCCGGCCGCGGTGACGATCGCGGTGCCGTGCTGGTCATCGTGGAACACCGGAATATCGCACTGCTCGATCAGAGCACGTTCGATCTCAAAGCACTCAGGTGCCTTGATGTCTTCCAGGTTGATGCCACCGAAGGTGATGGAGATACGCTTGACGGTGTCGATAAAGGCCTGCGGGCTTTCCGAGTCGACTTCGATGTCGAACACGTCGATACCGGCGAAGCGCTTGAACAGCACGCCCTTGCCTTCCATGACAGGCTTGGAGGCCAATGGGCCGAGGTTACCCAGACCGAGAATCGCGGTGCCATCGGAAATGACTGCAACCAGGTTGCCCTTGCCGGTGTACTTGTAGGCCAGCTCAGGATCGCGGGCGATTTCGCGTACTGGTTCGGCTACGCCTGGGCTATAGGCCAGCGACAGGTCACGGGCAGTGGCGGTGGCTTTGGTGAGCTCGACGCTCAGCTTCCCCGGACGGGGCTTGGCATGATATTCGAGAGCGGCAGTTTTCAAATCTGACATGTGGGCATTCCGCTTTTTACTGTGGGACAGACGGACCGCCGAGGATACTCGTGTCGCCAAGTCCTCACAAGACTGACCAGTCACTGCTGTCAAGCGCCTGCCCCTACGACTTTGGCCCAAAAGCCAGGAAATACAAGGTGCGACTGTGTACAATCAAGCAAAAAAATGTCTACAGTTTTTATGCGGCAGCCGCGGATAAAAACGACGCCCACAAAAAAGGCGTCCACGCGGGACGCCTTTTTTATCGACCGGGAAAAACCAGCGGTTTTCCCCAGAGCGATCAGCCTCAGGCCTTTTTGACAGCGCCGAACATGCCGAAACGGTCGGCGAACTTCTGTACGCGGCCGCCGGTGTCCAGGGTCTTCTGCTTACCGGTGTAGAACGGGTGGCATTCGTTGCACACGTCGATTGGCAGTGCTTTGCCATGGGTCGAACGGGTCACGAACTTGTTACCGCAGCTGCAGGTAACGTCGATGTCTACGTATACTGGATGGATATCGGCTTTCATGGGGACTTCCTCAGGCTGGCGTGCCGCCGCTCAACACGATTGTTGAACACCGCACGTAATTTAGCCGGCGATCATACCAGAGCTTTTCTCTGACGCAAGTGGCCAGCATGCCCTCCGTCGGGAAGACACTTCCCGAGCCGTCTGCTAGGCTCGCGCCCTCCATGAAACCCGCCCTGAGAGAACCGCGTGCCCGACGCCATCCTGCGCCTTGCCCTGCCGTCGCCACTGCGTCGCCTGTTCGATTATCGGGCACCGGAAGGCGTGCCGCGCGGCGCGTTGCAGCCCGGCATGCGCCTGCGAGTACCGTTCGGCCGCCGGGAGATGATCGGCATCCTGGTGGAGATCGCCGAGCACAGCGAAGTCCCGGCGGACAAGCTCAGGCGCGCCACGGCCCTGCTCGACGCCACGGTGCCGCTGCCGCCGGCGCTGTTCAAGCTGTGCCTGTGGACCGCCCAGTATTATCAGCACAGCCTCGGCGACACCCTGAGCTGGGCGCTGCCGGTGCTGCTGCGCCAGGGCGAGCCGGCCGAGGCGCGCCAGGAACGGTTCTGGTCGATTGTCCCCGGCGCCCGCCTCGACGACCCACGCATCGTCAGGGCCCCGCGCCAACGCGACGCCCTGGCGACCCTGGCCCAGCACCCTCACGGCGTGGCCCATCAACTGCTGAGCAAACTGATGCTGAGCAAGGACAGCCTCGACCTGCTGCTGGCCAAGGACCTGGTGCAGGTGGAAGTTCGCCGTCACGCCCCCAGCGAGCGCCACGAACACTGGCTGGCGCAACCGGAACTGCCGCTCAACAGCGAACAACGCGCCGCCTGCGAAGCGATCCGTGCCGGGCTCGACAGTTTTCACGCATTCCTGCTGGCCGGGGTCACCGGCAGCGGCAAGACCGAGGTCTATCTGCAACTGATCCGCGAGACCCTGGAAGCTGGCAAGCAGGCGCTGGTGCTGATCCCGGAAATCAACCTGGGACCGCAGACCCTGGCGCGTTTCGAACAACGCTTCAACGCCCGCATCGCCCTGCTGCACTCGGCGGTGAATGACCGCGAGCGCCTGGACGCCTGGCTCGCCGCCCGCGACGGCGAGGCCGACATCATTATCGGCACCCGTTCGGCGCTGTTCACCCCGATGAAAAACCCCGGGCTGATCATCATCGACGAAGAGCACGACGGCTCCTATAAACAGCAGGAAGGCCTGCGTTATCACGCCCGCGACCTGGCGCTGGTGCGGGCCCGCCAGGAAAACATCCCGATCGTGTTGGGGTCGGCCACGCCGTCCCTGGAAAGCCTGCACAACGCCTACACCGGTCGCTACGCCCTGTTGCGCCTGAACGAACGCGCCGGCGGCGCCAAGCAACCGCGCTTCCTGCGCCTGGATGTGAAAAGTCGGCCACTGGACAGCGGCATTTCCGGTCCCATGCAGCAAGCCATCGGCCAGACCCTCGCCGCCGGTCAGCAAGTGCTGGTGTTCCTCAACCGTCGCGGCTTCGCGCCGACGCTGTTGTGCCACGACTGCGGCTGGATGTCCGAATGCTCGCGCTGCGATGCACGGATGACCGTGCACCAGCGTTCTGGCGAACTGCGCTGCCATCACTGCGGCTATGTCGAACGCGTACCGCGCAATTGCCCGCAGTGCGGCAAGGTCGACCTGCGCCCGGTGGGCGCCGGGACCGAGCGCGCCGAGGAGCGCCTGGGCATCCTGTTCCCCGACTACCCGGTGCTGCGAGTCGACCGCGACAGCACCTCGCGCAAGGACGCGATGAACCAGCTGTTCGCCACCATCCAGAAAGGCCTGCCGTGCATCCTGGTGGGTACGCAGATGCTTGCCAAAGGCCATCACTTCCCCCGGGTGACCCTGGTCTCTATCCTCGATGCTGACGGCGGCCTGTTTTCCGGAGACTTCCGCGCCAGCGAGCGCATGGCCCAGTTGATCGTCCAGGTGGCGGGCCGGGCCGGGCGGGCAGAGGAGCCGGGCAAGGTGATTATCCAGACGCACCTGGCGGACCATCCGCTGTTGATTCAACTGACCGAGCAGGGCTATTTCGCCTTTGCCGAGCAGGCCCTGAGCGAGCGCCGGGCTGCTGGATTACCACCCTTCGCGCACCTGGCGCTGCTGCGGGCCGAAGCCCACAAGCCGGGACAGGCCGAGGGGTTTCTCGATGAGGCCTGCAGCGAGGCGGAGCGTTTGCTCGCCGAGATGAACCTGGGCGGCATCGAGCTGCTGGGGCCGGTGCCAGCGCCCATGGAACGGCGGGCCGGGCGTTATCGGGCGCAGTTGTTGTTGCAGGCCAATGGCCGGGCCGCGCTGCACCGATTGTTGAGCAGTTGGCTGCTGGTCCTGGAGCAGATGCCCAGCGGGCGGCAGGTACGCTGGTCGTTGGATGTCGATCCGGTGGATTTGTATTGACCCTGGCGGCCTCTTCGCGGGCAAGCTCCGCTCCCACAGGTCCGAGTTGTATGCAAATACTGTAAACGACTCAGGACTTGTGGCATCAGTCCCATAATGTCCGAGCCATACCGCAACCTTGCGTACAACCGAGAACCTGTGGGAGCGGAGCTTGCCCGCGAAGAGGTCAACCCAGGCACCACAAGTCCATAACCGGTTGGCAAGCTCGCCCCGGCAACGGATAATGCCCAGTTTTTCCACCTGCGCATCGAAGCGCCGCCGCGCTTGCGGTCGAAAGAGAAGACCATGAAAGACACCATTCGCCAGCTGATCCAACAAGCCATCACCCAACTCGTCGCCGAAGGTGTGTTGCCTGAAGGGCTGACGCCGGCGATCCAGGTGGAAAACACCCGGGACAAGACCCACGGCGACTTCGCCAGCAATATCGCGATGATGTTGGCCAAACCAGCTGGCCTCAAGCCGCGTGACCTGGCGGAAAAAATCATCGCCGCCCTGCCCGCCGCCGACAGCGTGAGCAAGGCCGAGATCGCCGGCCCCGGCTTCATCAACTTCTTCCAGAACACCCAGGCCCTGGCCGCGCGCCTCGACGCCGCCCTGGCCGACGCCCATGTCGGCGTGCGCAAGGCCGGCCCGGCGCAGCGCGTGGTGGTCGACCTGTCGGCGCCCAACCTGGCCAAGGAAATGCACGTCGGCCACCTGCGCTCGACCATCATCGGCGACGGCGTGGCGCGCGTCCTCGAGTTCCTCGGCGACAACGTGATCCGGCAGAACCACGTCGGCGACTGGGGTACCCAGTTCGGCATGCTGATGGCCATGCTCGAAGATAATCCGGACATGCTCAAAAGCGCACTGTCGGACCTCGAGGACTTCTACCGGGCGGCCAAGAAACGCTTTGACGAAGACCCGGCGTTTGCCGATCGTGCCCGCAAGCTGGTAGTTGACCTGCAAGCCGGCGACGAGGCGTGCATCAAGGCCTGGAGAAGCTTTACCGACATCTCCCTGTCCCACTGCCAAAGCACCTACGAGCTGCTGAACGTCAAACTGACCATGGCCGACGTGATGGGCGAAAGCGCCTACAACGACGACCTGATCAACGTGGTCAACGACCTCAGGGCCAAGGGCATGCTGGTCGAAAGCAACGGCGCCCAGTGCGTGTTCCTCGACGAGTTCAAGAATGCCGACGGCGAGCCGCTGCCGGTGATCATCGTCAAGGCCGATGGCGGTTATCTCTATGCCACCACCGACCTGGCCGCCGTGCGCTACCGCAGCAACGTGCTGAAAGCCGATCGCGCCCTGTACTTCGTCGACCAGCGCCAGGCCCTGCATTTCCAGCAGGTGTTCGCGGTGGCGCGCAAGGCCGGTTTCGTCGGTCACCCGATGGAAATGGAGCACATGGGCTTCGGCACCATGAACGGTGCCGACGGCCGCCCGTTCAAGACCCGCGACGGCGGCACCGTGAAGCTGATCGACCTGCTGACCGAGGCCATGGACCGCGCCTATCTGTTGGTGAAGGAAAAGAACCCGGCGCTGGCCGAAGACGAACTGCGCACTATCGCCCGGGTGGTGGGCATCGGCGCGGTCAAGTACGCCGACCTGTCCAAGCACCGCAGCAGCGACTACAGCTTCAACTTCGAGCTGATGCTCAACTTCGAAGGCAACACCGCGCCCTACCTGCTATACGCCTACACCCGCGTGGCCGGTGTGTTCCGCAAACTGGGCAAGGACTTCACCCAGGTGGAAGGACAGATCGTCCTTGAAGCCCCCCACGAACAGGAACTGGCCGCCAAACTGGCGCAGTTCGGCGAAGTGCTCGGCAGCGTCGCCGAGAAAGGCACGCCACATGTGCTGTGCACCTACCTGTACGATGTCGCCGGCCTGTTCTCCAGCTTCTACGAGAATTGCCCGATCCTGTCCGCCGAAACCGCCGCACAGAAACAGAGCCGCCTGCGCCTCGCCGCGCTGACCGGCCGCACCCTCAAGCAAGGCCTGGAACTGCTGGGTCTGGAAACCCTGGAGCGTATGTAAGTTGGCTGCCAAGAAAACCCCCGCACCCAAACGTGGCGCCAGCCGTTACCAAGCTCCTGCGAAAAAACCGATCCCCGGCTGGTTGTGGCTGGCAATCGGCCTCGGCGTGGGCGCGTTCATCGTGTTCCTGATGAAGCTGGAGCCGGGCAAGGGCGATGACATCAAGCGGGTCAAGCAGGAACAGTTGAAGGCCAGCAAGATCGCCGAAGCCAACAAGACTCCGCCGAGCCCGACCCAGCCGGTGAAGCCCAAGTACGACTTCTACACCCTGCTGCCGGAATCCGAGGTCATCGTGCCACCGGAAGCCGTGCCGGAGAAAACCCTGCCGACACCACAGACCGTGCCGACCCCGACCACCCCGGTGACCCCGGCCGAAGCGGCGAAGATCGATACCGCGCGGGCCCAGGCCGCGCTGTCCGGTATGACCCCGCCACCGCCGCCGCCCGTGGCCGTGGCCAAGCCGGCGGCAGTCACGCAGTTCTTCCTGCAGGCCGGCTCGTTCCGCAAGGAAACCGACGCGGACAAGGTCCGCGCGCAGGTCATCCTGTTGGGGCAATCGGTTTCCGTGGAATCCGGGACCGTGAAGGACGAGACCTGGTATCGGGTCCTGGTCGGACCGTTCAGCAACCGCGAACAACTGACCAAGGCGCAGAAACAACTAGCCGGCAGCGGCTTCAACAACCTGCTGCTGCAACAACGCCAGAGCCGCTGACAGGCGGGGCGATGGTTGTCCGTGGAGCTTTCAGCGGCCTCACGGCCCCTATCGCCGGCAAGCCGGCTCCTACAGGTTGGTGTCGTGCACAATATCTGTATACGACGCAAATCTGTAGGAGCCGGCTTGCCGGCGATAGCAATCGTTCAGACAAAACAAACCTCGCCCGCCTACACCACTCATCCCCTCATCCCGCCCACGGTTGAAAAACCCACCACCACCCCCATATGAGTTTCCATCAGGCATTTTCGCCCCGCTGCGTGGAGATTCTCCCTTGACCACCATCGTTTCAGTTCGTCGCCACGGCAAAGTCGTCATGGGCGGCGACGGCCAGGTTTCCCTCGGCAACACCGTCATGAAGGGCAACGCGAAAAAAGTCCGTCGCCTCTACCACGGTGAAGTCCTCGCCGGTTTCGCTGGCGCCACCGCCGACGCTTTCACCCTGTTCGAGCGTTTCGAAGGCCAGCTTGAAAAACATCAAGGTCATTTGGTCCGCGCCGCTGTCGAGTTGGCCAAGGAGTGGCGTACCGACCGCTCCCTGAGTCGCCTGGAAGCCATGCTGGCGGTCGCCAACAAAGATGCTTCACTGATCATTACCGGCAACGGCGACGTCGTCGAACCGGAAAACGGCCTGATCGCCATGGGCTCCGGTGGTGGCTACGCCCAGGCCGCGGCCAGCGCACTACTGAAGAAAACCGACCTGTCGGCCCGGGAAATCGTCGAAGCCGCCCTGGGTATCGCCGCTGACATCTGCGTCTTCACCAATCATAACGTCACCATCGAGGAGCAGGACCTCGCGGAATAATCAGCCTGCCCGGCTGCCCGTTCCCGCTTGAGGACCCACATATTATGTCCATGACCCCCCGCGAAATCGTCCACGAACTCAATCGCCATATCATTGGCCAGGACGATGCCAAACGCGCCGTCGCCATTGCGCTGCGTAACCGCTGGCGGCGGATGCAGCTCCCCGAAGAACTGCGCGTTGAAGTGACGCCCAAGAACATCCTGATGATCGGCCCGACCGGCGTCGGCAAGACCGAAATTGCCCGGCGCCTGGCCAAGCTGGCCAACGCACCGTTCATCAAGGTCGAAGCAACCAAGTTCACCGAAGTCGGCTATGTCGGCCGCGACGTTGAATCGATCATCCGTGACCTGGCGGACGCCGCGATCAAGCTGTTGCGCGAGCAGGAGCTGGCCAAGGTCCGCCATCGCGCCGAAGACGCCGCCGAGGAACGCATCCTCGACGCCCTGCTGCCACCGGCACGCATGGGCTTCAACGAAGACGCAGCTCCAGCCCAGGACTCCAACACCCGCCAGCTGTTCCGCAAGCGCCTGCGTGAAGGCCAGCTGGATGACAAAGAGATCGAAGTCGAAGTGGCCGAGTCGTTCGGCGTCGAGATCGCCACGCCGCCGGGCATGGAAGAGATGACCAACCAGCTGCAGAACCTGTTCGCCAACATGGGCAAGGGCAAGCGCAAGAGCCGCAAGCTCAAGGTCAAGGACGCGCTCAAGCTGGTCCGTGACGAGGAAGCCGGGCGCCTGGTCAACGACGAAGAGTTGAAGGCCAAGGCCCTGGAGGCGGTGGAGCAGCACGGTATCGTCTTCATCGACGAAATCGACAAGGTCGCCAGGCGCGGCAACGTCGGCGGTGCCGATGTCTCCCGTGAAGGCGTACAGCGCGACCTGCTGCCGCTGATCGAAGGCTGCACGGTGAACACCAAGCTGGGCATGGTCAAGACCGACCATATCCTGTTCATCGCTTCCGGCGCGTTCCACCTGAGCAAGCCGAGCGACCTGGTGCCCGAGCTGCAAGGCCGTCTGCCGATCCGTGTCGAACTCAAGGCGCTGACCCCGGAAGACTTCGAGCGCATCCTCAGCGAACCGCACGCCTCGCTGACCGAGCAGTACCGCGAGCTGCTGAAAACCGAAGGCCTGACCATCGAGTTCCTGCCGGACGGCATCAAGCGCCTGGCGGAAATCGCCTGGCAGGTCAACGAGAAGACCGAGAACATCGGTGCCCGTCGCCTGCACACGCTGCTGGAGCGCCTGCTCGAGGAAGTCTCGTTCAGCGCCGGCGACCTGGCCAGCGCCCACAACGAGGAGCCGATCCGCATCGACGCCGACTACGTCAACAGCCACTTGGGCGAATTGGCGAAGAACGAAGACTTGTCGCGGTATATCCTGTAAGCAGACCCCTCCTGTAGGAGCGAGCTTGCTCGCGATGGTGGCACGGGCACCGCGGGGTATCAGATACCCCGCGTTATCGTTGGCGACCATCGCGAGCAAGCTCGCTCCTACACTGATCGATTGCCGGGCAGCCCCATGACCACCAGACTCCCCACCGCCATCAACCTGCACAAAGCCTCGAAAACCCTGACCCTCAAATACGGCCAGGACGAGGAGTACCACCTGCCCGCCGAATTCCTGCGGGTGCACTCGCCTTCCGCCGAGGTCCAGGGCCACGGTAAACCCATCCTCCAGTTCGGCAAGCTCAACGTCGGTTTGAGCAAGCTCGAACCCGCCGGCCAATATGCACTGAAATTGACCTTCGACGACGGTCATGACAGCGGACTGTTCACCTGGGACTACCTCTACGAGCTCGCTCGTCGCCAGGATGACTTGTGGGCCGATTATCTTGCCGAACTCAAAGCCGCCGGAAAATCCCGCGACCCGTCCGAGTCCATCGTCAAGCTGATGCTCTAGCCCGGACCTCCGGTCGTTTTGGGGGGCATTTTCTAATCACATCTGATTCAATCCCCCACGGCGTGGCTATTGACTGGCCCGCTTGCGAAAAAAATCAAACTCGGGTAACCAATGGAGCTGGCAAGTTCCGTGCATTTAACGAAGTGCAATCAACGGTCACCCGAGCAGTAGTACTTGGCATTCGCTGTGCCATTTGCACAGCTGTACCCGGTACTCGTCTCAGGACAATGGAGCGTCGTAGATGAGTAACAAGAACAACGATGACCTGCAGCGGCAAGCCTCGGAAAACACCCTGGGCCTGAACCCCGTCGTCGGCTTGCGTAGAAAGGATCTTCTTACTTCTGCACGAATGGTATTGACCCAAGCCATCAAACAACCCATCCACAGCGTCAAGCACGTCGCGCATTTCGGCGTCGAATTGAAGAACGTTCTGCTGGGCACGTCTGGCCTGCAGCCGGAAAGCGATGACCGGCGTTTCAACGATCCGGCCTGGAGCCAGAATCCGTTGTACCGGCGTTACCTGCAAACCTACCTGGCCTGGCGCAAGGAGCTCCATGCCTGGATCGGCGAGAGCTCGCTGTCGCCACAGGACATCAGCCGCGGCCACTTCGTCATCAACCTGATGACCGAGGCCATGGCCCCGACCAACACCGCCGCCAACCCGGCGGCGGTCAAGCGCTTCTTCGAGACCGGCGGCAAGAGCCTGCTGGACGGTCTGTCGAACATGGCCAAGGACCTGGTGCACAACGGCGGCATGCCCAGCCAGGTGAACATGGGCGCCTTCGAGGTCGGCAAGAGCCTGGGCACCACCGAAGGCGCGGTGGTGTTTCGCAACGATGTGCTGGAGCTGATCCAGTACAGCCCCGTCACCGAGCAGGTGCATGAGCGGCCGCTGCTGGTGGTGCCGCCGCAGATCAACAAGTTCTATGTGTTTGACTTAAGCCCCGACAAGAGCCTGGCGCGCTTCTGCCTGCGCAGCCACGTGCAGACCTTTATCGTCAGCTGGCGTAACCCGACCAAGGCGCAGCGCGAGTGGGGCCTGTCGACCTATATCGAGGCGCTGAAGGAAGCCGTTGACGTGGTCACCGCCATCACCGGCAGCAAGGACGTGAACATGCTCGGTGCCTGCTCCGGCGGCATCACCTGCACCGCCCTGCTCGGCCACTACGCCGCCCTCGGCGAGAAGAAGGTCAACGCCCTGACCCTGCTGGTCAGCGTGCTCGACACCACCCTCGACACCCAGGTCGCGCTGTTCGTCGACGAACAGACCCTCGAAGCGGCCAAGCGCCACTCCTACCAGGCCGGCGTGCTGGAAGGCAGCGACATGGCCAAGGTGTTCGCCTGGATGCGCCCCAACGACCTGATCTGGAACTACTGGGTCAACAACTACCTGCTGGGCAACGAGCCGCCGGTGTTCGACATCCTGTTCTGGAACAACGACACCACGCGCCTGCCGGCCGCCTTCCACGGCGACCTGATCGAGATGTTCAAGAACAATCCACTGATACGCGCCGATGCCCTGGAAGTGTGCGGCACGCCGATCGACCTGAAAAAAGTCGACGCCGACATCTTTGCCCTGGCGGGCACCAACGATCACATCACGCCCTGGAAATCCTGCTACAAGTCGGCGCAACTGTTCGGCGGCAAGGTCGAGTTCGTGCTGTCCAGCAGCGGCCATATCCAGAGCATCCTGAACCCGCCGGGCAATCCAAAATCGCGCTACATGACCAGCACCGAGATGCCGGCCAAGGCCGACGACTGGCAGGAAAACTCCACCAAGCACACCGACTCATGGTGGCTGCACTGGCAGGCGTGGCAGACCGAACGCTCGGGCAAACTGAAGAAATCACCGACCAGTCTGGGCAACAAGGCCTACCCGGCAGGCGAGGCGGCACCGGGCACCTACGTGCACGAGCGCTAGGGACTCAAGAGCACCGCAATACCTTGTAGGAGCCGACTTGTCGGCGATGGCGTCCGGAAGATCGCTGCACGGCTCAAGGGCCTCATCGCCGGCAAGCTGGCTCCTACAAAGACCGCGCTCAGCCTCGGTATCATGACAACCCGGCGCCTGCAGGGGCCGCATTCAGTTTCACTATCAGGACCCCCCTGAACCGACAGGGACCACGTTAGATCAGGAAAACAGGTTTTAACCACAGGGCTTCGAGCATGCCGCAACCGTTCATCTTCCGAACCATCGATCTGGATGGCCAGACCATCCGCACCGCGGTTCGCCCCGGCAAGCCTCATATGACGCCCTTGCTGATCTTCAACGGCATCGGCGCCAACCTGGAGCTGGTGTTTCCGTTCGTCCAGGCCCTGGACCCGGACCTGGAGGTCATCGCCTTCGACGTCCCCGGCGTCGGCGGCTCGTCGACGCCCAAAAGGCCTTATCGTTTTCCGGGCCTGGCCAAGCTCACCACGCGCATGCTCGATTACCTGGATTACGGCCAGGTCAACGCGGTGGGCGTATCCTGGGGTGGCGCCCTGGCACAACAATTCGCCCACGACTACCCGGAGCGCTGCAAGAAGCTGATCCTCGCGGCCACCGCCGCCGGTACGGTGATGGTTCCGGGCAAACCCAGGGTGCTGTGGAACATGGCCAGTCCACGGCGCTATATCCAGCCTTCCCATGTTATCCGCATTGCCCCGACGATCTATGGCGGGGCCTTTCGCCGCGATCCGCACCTGGCCGCCGAACACGCCGCCAAGGTTCGCTCGGCCGGCAAGCTCGGCTACTACTGGCAACTGTTCGCGGGCCTGGGCTGGACCAGCATCCACTGGCTGCACAAGATCCGCCAGCCGACCCTGGTGCTGGCCGGCGACGACGATCCGCTGATTCCACTGATCAATATGCGTCTGCTGGCTTGGCGAATCCCCAATGCCCAGCTACACATAATCGACGACGGTCATTTATTTCTGATCACTCGGGCCGAGGCCGTGGCGCCGATCATCATGAAGTTCCTCCAGGAAGAACGCCAGCGGGCGGTGATGCACCCGCACCCGGCGCCTTTCAAGAGTACCTAGGAGTCGTTTCCCTGGCAGTAAGCGCGCGCGGGCAGGACGTCCGTGTGGCGCGCAAGGTCCGCGACCGACAACCCCGTCTGTCGCACCCCCCTGTGTTGGTTGATAGCCTGATGACGAAGGAGTGTTGACTCATGCGAGACAAACCAGCGACGGGCTCGATGCCCACCCCCGCCGCGTTCATCAATGCACAGAGTGCGATTACCGGTCTGCGCGGCCGGGATCTGTTTTCCACCCTGCGCAGCGTGGCCGCCCACAGCCTGCGCAATCCGATCCATACCGCCCGGCACGCCCTGGCCCTGGGCGGACAACTGGGCAAGGTGCTGCTCGGCGACACGCTGTACAAGCCCAACCCGCAGGACCCGCGCTTCGCCGACCCGGCCTGGAGCCTCAACCCGTTCTACCGCCGCAGCCTGCAAGCCTATCTGGCCTGGCAGAAACAGGTAAAACACTGGATCGACGACAGCCGGATGAGCGACGACGACCGCGCCCGGGCGCACTTTGTCTTCGCCCTGCTCAACGATGCCCTGGCGCCGTCCAATACCCTGCTCAACCCGTTGGCGGTCAAGGAAGTGTTCAACTCCGGCGGCAACAGCATTGTGCGTGGCATCAGCCATCTGGTGGACGACTTGCTGCACAACAACGGGCTGCCCAGTCAGGTCACCAAGCATTCGTTCGAAGTCGGCAAGACCGTGGCCACCACCCCTGGCGCGGTGGTGTTTCGCAATGAGCTGCTGGAGCTGATCCAGTACAAGCCCATGAGCGAAAAACAGTACGCCAAGCCGCTGTTGATCGTGCCACCACAGATCAACAAGTACTACATCTTCGACCTGAGCCCTGCCAACAGCTTCGTGCAGTACGCCCTCAAGAACGGCCTGCAGGTGTTTGTCGTCAGTTGGCGCAACCCGGATGTGCGTCACCGCGAATGGGGCCTGTCCAGCTATGTCGAAGCGCTGGAAGAAGCCATGAACATCTGCCGGGCGATCACCACCAGCCGCGAGGTCAACCTGATGGGCGCCTGCGCCGGCGGCCTGACCATTGCCGCCCTGCAAGGCCACCTGCAGGCCAAGCGGCAGATCCGCCGGGTGTCCAGCGCCACCTACCTGGTCAGCCTGCTCGACAGCCAGTTGGACAGCCCGGCCACCCTGTTCGCCGACGAACAGACCCTGGAAGCGGCCAAGCGTCGCTCCTACCAGCAAGGCGTGCTCGATGGCCGCGACCTGGCGCGGGTCTTCGCCTGGATGCGGCCCAACGACCTGATCTGGAACTACTGGGTCAACAACTACCTGCTGGGCAAGGAGCCGCCGCCGTTCGACATTCTCTACTGGAACAACGACAACACCCGCTTGCCCGCGGCCTTTCATGGCGACCTGCTGGACTTCTTCAAGCACAACCCGCTGAGCCATCCAGGCGGCCTGGAGGTCTGCGGTACGCCCATCGACCTGCAAAAAGTCACGGTCGACAGCTTCAGTGTCGGCGGCATCAACGACCACATCACACCCTGGGATGCGGTGTATCGCTCGACCTTGCTGCTGGGGGGCGATCGTCGGTTCGTGCTGTCCAACAGCGGCCATATCCAGAGCATCCTCAACCCGCCGAGCAACCCCAAGGCCAACTACATCAACAACCCCAAGCTGAGCAGTGATCCGCGGGCCTGGTACTACGACGGCAAGCGGGTCGAAGGCAGTTGGTGGATCCAGTGGCTGACCTGGATCCAGGAACGCTCGGGAGCCCAGCATGAAACCCAGATGACCCTGGGCAACGCCAATTACCCACCCATGGAAGCGGCACCCGGCACCTATGTGCGGGTGCGCTGATGACTACCGGCCACGGCTGCCGCACAGCCGTGGCGAACGCTCGGAACGACCTAAGAAGACTGGATGAAAACCCGCGACCGAATCCTTGAATGCGCCCTGCAACTGTTCAACCAGAAAGGCGAACCCAACGTTTCGACCATGGAAGTGGCCAATGAAATGGGGATCAGCCCGGGCAACCTCTACTACCACTTCCACGGCAAGGAGCCACTGGTGCTGGGCTTGTTCGAGCGTTTCCAGGGCGAACTGGCGCCCTTGCTCAATCCACCGGCCGACGCCCGACTGGCGCCCGAGGACTACTGGTTCTTCCTGCACCTGATCGTCGAGCGGCTGGCCCATTACCGCTTCCTGTTCCAGGACCTGTCCAATCTGTCCGGACGCTTGCCCAAGCTGGCCAAGGGCATCCGCCACCTACTCAACGCCCTCAAACGGACCTTGGCGTCATTGCTGGCGCGCCTGAAAGCACAAGGCCTGCTGCTGAGTGAGACCCAGGCCCTGGGGCAGTTGGTGGAGCAGATCACCCTGACGCTGCTGTTTTCCCTGGATTACCAGCGGATTCTTGGGCGCGAGGGTGAGGTACGGCTGGTGGTGTACCAGATCATGATGCTGGTGGCCCCGCACCTGATGGCCCCGGCGCGGTTGGTGACGGAGCAGATGGCGCTGCAATATCTGCAAGATCACGATTAACGGCTGGCTCTGTGGCGCCAGGGCCGGCCTCTTCGCGGCGCTGCGGCGATCCGACAAACCCCGCTCCCACAATGCCCGCGTCGAGCCGAACTTTTGTGTACGGCACCCAACCTGTGGGAGCGGAGCTTGCCCGCGAATACGGTGTAACAGGCAACACACCTTTTCCTGCCCCCCACAAAAACGCCCGACCTTCACAGGCCGGGCGTTTTCATTCAGCGCGCGACGACTCAGGCTTGAGAAGGTGAAGTCGGTGCTGTTGGCGTAGCCGCTGGAGCGGATACCGGTGCCGGAGCAGCCGAGTTGGCTGCCGATACCGGAGCCGCAGCAGGAGCCGGCTTCGCGGCAGCGGGCTTTTTCGCCACTGCCGGTTTCGCCGCAGGTTTCGCGGCGGGTTTGGCGGCCACAGGCTTGGCGGCTGGCTTCACAGCCGGCTTGGCCGCTGCTGCCGGTTTGGCTGCAGGCTTGGCGACGGCTTTCGCTGCCGGCTTGGCTGCCGCAGTTTTCGCCGCAGGCTTGGCAGCCGGTTTAGCCGCCGCTTTCACCAAGGGCTTGGCTGCCGCTTTCGCCGCCGGTTTGGCCGCTGCCGTTTTCGTCGAAGCCCGAGGCACCGACTCACCGGTGAGCTTCTCGATCTGCTTGGTCAAGGTATCGACCTTGCTGTGCAGCGCCTTCACTTCATTGCGGCTGGGTACGCCCAGGCGCGAAATGGCACTGTTCAGGCGCTTGTCGAAAGCCCCTTCCAACTCGTCCCACTTGCCCAGCGCACGGTCCTTGACCCCAGCGATGCGCGACTTGGCCGAACTGGCGGAGTCCTTGGCCGCATCGACTTTCTTGTCGACCGCGGTCTTGGTGAGTTTCTCGGCCTTCTCGCCGTCTTTCACCAGGGTCTCGAAGAGTTTGCTGCCGTCGGTATCAATCTTCGAGTACACGCCTAAACCAGCAAGCCAGATTTTGCGGGAGTACTCCTCAACCTTCCCGATCCACGAGCTGCTTTCTTTCTCGGTATTCTTTTTGCCAGCCATCCCGTTCTCCTTAATGTTTACGCGCGACACGTTCGAGCAATGCCGTCAGCTCATCGAGCTTAGCAGAGAGTGTCTCCACATCATGTTTAGACGGAATCCCGATGCGATTCAAGGCACTGGCGACCCGGTGGTCGAAGGCCTTCTCGACCTTGTCCAGTTGCACTTCCACCTTACCCTTGAGGCTGGTGACTTCGCTCTTCACGTTATCGATCTGGCTGTTGGCCGCGTCACGTTGCACGCCAATCAGTTTTTTACCTTCTTTTTCAACGTCTTGACCGGTTGCCACGAGTTCCTTGAAGTACTCGCTGCCTTCGCGACCGACCTTGGCATAAGCACCCAGACCCGCCAGCCAGATCTTGCGGGCATACACTTTCACTTCCGCCAGGGCGGTTGGCTGACTGTCGGATTTTTTCTTCAGACTTACTTTGGCCATGGTGCACCTCACACGTGAAGAAGGGTTGGAGGATCTGCCCACCGGAATGGGGGCTTATGCACAAAGTAATGACAAAAATTAGAATGGGCACCCTAAAGGCCGGCTCGGTGTCGGAACGGTGCCCGTGTTCAGACCAGCACCTTGTCCAGGGCCTTTTCGATTTCGGCCTTGATGGTGCCGCTCATGGCCGACATCAGCAGGCCCAGCTCGACCTCGATGCGGATCGTTGCTTCGCTCACATGCACTGCGCCTTTGACCCCGGAACGCTTGAGGTTCAGGGTATCGCCGGACCACTGCGGCTCCAGGCCGTACTGCCCGGCCAGCTTCTGCGCCAACTGGTCGGCCTTCTCGCGTGCACCGACCTTGCCCAGGCCGTGGGCGCGTTCAACACTAATACGGGCCATCGAATGACTCCTGCTCTATCGGGACTTGCCCGGTGAATCCTGACCCTGAATGCGTCAAAACGTCCCGGTGGTTACCTATCTTACATGCACCCTTGCCAAGACAAAGCCGGCCACCGGGATTAGAATGCCCGCATTCTCTTCTGGTGACAGCGACATGACTGATCAGCGCAAAGGCAGCGATGCCGAACCCACCACGCACTTCGGCTTCAAGAACGTACCGGAAAGCCAAAAGGCGGAAAAGGTCGCCGAGGTGTTCCACTCCGTGGCCGCCAAGTACGACCTGATGAACGACGTGCTGTCCGGTGGCATGCATCGCCTCTGGAAGCGCTTCACCATCGAGCTGTCCGGCGTGCGCACGGGCAACCGGGTGCTCGATATCGCTGGCGGCACCGGCGATCTCGCGCGCAAGTTCTCGCACCTGGTGGGCCCTACCGGCCAGGTGGTGTTGGCCGACATCAACGCCTCCATGCTCAAGGTCGGCCGTGATCGCCTGCTGGACCTGGGCGTGGCCGGCAACGTCGAGTTCGTCCAGGCCGACGCGGAAAAGCTGCCGTTCCCGGACAACCATTTCGACTGCGTGACCATTGCCTTCGGCCTGCGCAACGTCACCCACAAGGAAGATGCCCTGCGCTCCATGCTGCGGGTGCTCAAGCCCGGCGGCCGGCTGCTGGTGCTGGAGTTCTCCAAGCCAACCAACGCGCTGATGTCCAAGGTCTACGACGCCTACTCGTTCGCCTTCATGCCGTTGGCCGGCAAGCTGATCACCAACGACTCGGAAAGCTATCGCTACCTGGCCGAATCGATCCGCATGCACCCGAATCAGGAAACCCTGAAATCGATGATGGTGGAAGCCGGTTTCGACCGCGTGACCTACCACAACATGACCGCGGGCATCGTCGCCCTGCATCGCGGCATCAAACCCTGATGATCCTCAGCGGCCTTCTCGCCGGCGTCGAGCACGGTCTCAACCGCGTGCTGCGCCTCGACAGCACGGCCTTGAGCCGCCTGGGCCAGCTGACCGGCAAGGTCATCGAAGTCGACTGCGCCAGCCCGGCCCTGAAGCTGTTCATCCTGCCCAGCGACGCAGGCCTGCTGCTGGCCGCCAACTGGGCGGCCGAGGCCGACTGCAGCCTCCGCGCCCCAGCCACCAGTCTGCTGAACCTGGCCCTGAGCCGCGACAAGAGCGCCGTGCTCCACGGCCCCGAGGTGCAGCTGGAAGGCGACAGCGCCGTGCTCCTGGAGCTCGCCGCCGTGCTTCAGGACCTGGAGCTGGACTGGGAGTACGAACTCTCGCGCTGGCTCGGGCCGATCGCCACGCCCCTGCTCAGCGGCCACCTGCGCAGCCGCGCCGGCCTGTACCGGCAGGGCTTTGTCAGCCTGCAACGGAACCTCGCCGAATACCTCAGTGAAGAGTCCCGGGCCTTGGTCGGCACCCACGAGGCCGAAGCACGCTTCACCGAACTGGACCGGGTCAAACTCGACCTGGAACGCCTCGAGGCGCGTGTCGAGCGCCTTTCCCGATCCCTCCAATCCAGCGATAACGCATGAAGCTGCTTGCCGTCCGCCGTCTGTTGCGCATCCAGCGCGTCGTGATCCGTTACCGTCTCGATGACCTGCTGTTCGAATTGCCCCTGCCCTGGTTCCTCCTGGCGTTGCGCTTTGCCCTGCCCTGGCGCTGGTTCCCGCGCAAGACCCTGGAGCTGAGCCGCAGCGCGCGCCTGCGCCTGGCCTTGCAGGACCTGGGACCGATCTTCATCAAGTTCGGCCAGATCCTCTCGACCCGCCGCGACCTGCTGCCCGAGGACATCGCCGACGAGTTGATGCTGTTGCAGGACCGCGTGCCGCCGTTCGACTCGCAGACCGCGGTCAAGCTGATCGAATCGCAGTTGGGCAAGAAGATCGGCGAGGTCTTCAGCCGCTTCGATATCGAGCCCCTGGCCTCGGCCTCGGTGGCGCAGGTCCACGCCGCCCAGCTCAAGAGCGGTGAAGAAGTGGTGGTGAAGGTCATCCGCCCCGGCCTCAAGCCGATCATCGCCCAGGACCTGGCCTGGCTGTTCCTGCTCGCCCGGGCCGCCGAGCGAGTCTCGGCCGATGCCCGCCTGCTGCACCCGGTCGACGTGGTCAGCGACTACGAAAAAACCATCTACGACGAACTCGACCTGCTGCGCGAGGCGGCCAACGCCAGCCAGCTGCGGCGCAACTTCGAAGGCTCGGAGATGATGTACGTGCCCCAGGTCTACTGGGACTGGTGCCGGCCGAAAGTGCTGGTGATGGAGCGCATCTACGGTATCCAGGTCACCGACCTGGCGACCCTGGCCGACCAGCGCACCGACATGAAGCTGCTTGCCGAGCGCGGCGTGGAGATCTTCTTCACCCAGGTGTTCCGCGACAGCTTCTTCCACGCCGACATGCACCCCGGCAACATCTTCGTCAGCACCGTGAACCCGTGGAGCCCGAAGTACATCGCCATCGACTGCGGCATCGTCGGCAGCCTGACCCCGGAAGACCAGGATTACCTGGCCCGCAACCTGTTCGCCTTCTTCAAGCGTGACTACCGCCGGGTTGCCCAGTTGCACATCGATTCGGGCTGGGTACCGGCGCACACCAAGCTCAACGAGTTCGAGGCGGCGATCCGTACCGTCTGCGAACCGATCTTCGAAAAACCGCTCAAGGACATCTCCTTCGGCCAAGTGCTGATGCGCCTGTTCCAGACCGCGCGGCGCTTCAATATGGAAGTCCAGCCACAATTGGTGCTGCTGCAGAAAACCCTGCTCAACATCGAAGGCCTGGGTCGCCAGCTGTACCCGGACCTCGACCTGTGGAGCACCGCCCAGCCGTTCCTCGAACGCTGGATGCGCGAGCGTGTCAGCCCGAAAACCCTGCTCGGCAACCTGCACGGCCAGATCGAGCAGTTGCCGCACCTGGCCAGCATGACCCGCGATCTGCTCGAACGCCTGGCCCAGCCCCACACCGCCAGTCCGGAACCGAAAGAAAAGCGCCGCAAGGACGACTGGCTCCTGCGCCTGCTCGGCAGCCTGCACCTAAGCGGCGGCGCGGTACTCGCCGCCGGCGGGCCACTGCACGAGCTGGGCCAATGGCCGGCGGGGATCATGTTCGCCATCGGTTTGTATCTGATCGTGCGCCGATAGCCAGTCGGGCCGTGGGCTGGCACACTGTTCATTCGCCGAGACACAACCACGCGGGTGGTGTCCGGTTGTCGGAGTCGAAGATGAAAGACTGGCTGGACGAGATCAAATGGGACAGCGACGGCCTGGTACCGGCCATTGCCCAGGATCACAAGACCGGGCGCATACTGATGATGGCCTGGATGAACCGCGAGGCGCTGCAACTGACCGCCAGCGAGAACCGCGCCATTTACTGGTCACGCTCCCGTGGCAAGCTGTGGCGCAAGGGCGAAGAGTCGGGCCATGTGCAGCATCTGCACGAAATGCGCCTGGACTGCGATGCCGACGTGATTATCCTGATGGTCGAGCAGGTCGGCGATATCGCCTGCCATACCGGCCGCCACAGTTGCTTCTACCGCGTGTATGAAAACGGCGGCTGGAAGATTGTCGACCCGGTCCTCAAGGACCCGCACAGCATCTACTCGGCAGGACACTGAACATGACTGACACCCTGACCCGTCTGGCCCAGGTGCTGGAAGAACGCAAGGGCGCCGCCGCCGACAGCTCCTACGTCGCCAGCCTGTATCACAAGGGCTTGAACAAGATTCTGGAAAAAGTCGGCGAGGAGTCGGTCGAGACTATTATTGCTGCAAAGGATGCCGCGATCAGTGGCGACTGCAGCGACGTGATCTACGAAACCGCCGATTTGTGGTTCCACAGTCTGGTCATGCTCGCCCAACTGGGGCAGCATCCGCAGGCCGTGCTGGACGAACTGGATCGTCGCTTCGGCCTGTCCGGACACGTCGAGAAAGCCTCGCGTCCGTCCGCCTAACAACTTTCGAGAGGAGCAGCATCATGGGCATTTTTGACTGGAAACACTGGATCGTCATCCTGGTTGTCGTCGTGCTGGTGTTCGGCACCAAGAAACTGAAAAACCTCGGCACCGACGTCGGCGAAACGATCAAGGGCTTTCGCAAGGCCATGAACGACGAAGAAAAACCCGCCGAGCCAGGAACCCCTCCTGTAGCCCCGCCCGTCGTGCAACCGGCCCAGCCAGTGCAGCCGCAGGCCACTGCCCAGCAGAACACGCCGCACACCATCGACGTGCAGGCGCAGAAAGTCGAAGAGCCCCGCAACCACTCGTGAGCACTGACTAATGTTCGGTATCAGCTTCAGTGAACTGCTGCTCGTGGGCCTGGTGGCCCTGCTGGTGCTCGGCCCCGAGCGCCTGCCCCATGCTGCGCGCACGGCAGGCCTGTGGGTCGGACGGTTGAAGCGCAGCTTCAACGCGATCAAGCAGGAAGTGGAACGCGAGATCGGTGCCGACGAGATCCGTCGGCAACTGCACAACGAGCACATCCTCTCGCTGGAGCAGGAGGCGCGCAAAATCCTCTCGCCGATCGCCACGAGCACGCCGGCCGAGCCGGTGGTGGAGCAGACGATCCATGCCGCCCCACCGATGTCGGCGCAAGTCCCGCTGACGCCGGTGAGCGCCGCCGAGCCGGGCGCGCTACTCGCGGCCACGGAGCCCGCGCCGCACCCGACAGAACCCGCAAGCGCGACGCCGACCGGCACGCCTGCGCCTCATGACCCTACATTGCCGCCGCGAGCCCCATGAGCGATATTCCGGAAAACGACCAGCACATGCCGCTGGTTTCGCACCTCACCGAGTTGCGCACCCGCCTGCTGCGTTGTGTCGCGGCGATCTTCCTGATCTTCGCCGGGCTGTTCGCCTTTACCCAGCAGATCTACACCTTCGTCTCCATCCCGCTGCGCCATTACCTGCCAGCGGGTGCGACGATGATCGCCACCGATGTGTCGTCGCCGTTCCTGACGCCGCTCAAGCTGACCATGATGGTCTCGCTGTTCCTGGCCATCCCGGTGATCCTGCACCAGATCTGGGGGTTTATCGCCCCGGGCCTGTACAAACATGAAAAACGCATCGCCGTGCCACTGCTGGTGTCGAGCATCCTGCTGTTCTACACCGGCATGGCCTTCGCCTATTTTCTGGTGTTCCCGCTGATCTTCAAATTCTTCGCCGCCGCTACCCCGGCCGGCGTGGAAATGATGACCGATATCACCAGCTACCTCGACTTCGTGATGACGCTGTTCTTCGCCTTCGGCGTGGCCTTCGAGATTCCCGTGGCCGTGGTGCTGCTGGTGTGGATCGGCGTGGTCGACGTCAAGTACCTGAAGAAGATCCGTCCCTACGTGGTCATCGGCTGCTTCGTGGTCGGCATGATCCTGACCCCGCCGGATGTGTTCTCGCAGACCCTGCTGGCGGTGCCGATGTGGCTGCTGTTCGAGATCGGCATCCTGTTCGGCGGCCTGGTCCGCAAACGCAGCGACGAAGAGTCCGCCGACAGTGACGACGCCCAGCCGCCAGCCCCGCTGACGTGAACCTGCTGCTCCTGGAGGAGGCCGACTTTATCGCGGCCGACCTCGTGGTGCTGCGCGACCGACGCCTGACCCATATGCAGGAAGTCCATCGCCTGGCGGTGGGCGATAGCTTGCGGGTCGGGCGTATCGGCGGCCTGATGGGCAGCGCCGAGGTGCTGCGCCTGGACGCCACGGAAGCCGAACTGCGGGTCAGCCTGGATCGAGCGCCACCGGCGAAACTGCCGCTGACCCTGATCCTGGCCCTGCCGCGCCCAAAAATGCTTCGCCGGGTGTTCCAGACCGTCGCCACCCTGGGTGTGCCCAAGGTGGTGCTGGTAAACAGCTACCGGGTGGAAAAGAGTTTCTGGCAGACGCCGTTTCTCGAGGCCGGAGCGATTCGCGAACAACTGATCCTCGGCCTGGAGCAGACCCGCGACACCGTGCTGCCAGAGATCGTCATCGAGAAGCGCTTCAAGCCCTTCGTCGAAGACCGCCTGCCGGCCATCAGCGCCGGCACCCTCGGCCTGGTCGGCCACCCCGGCGACTATCCACCCTGCCCTCGTGGCCTGGATGAGCCGGTGACCCTGGCCATTGGCCCGGAAGGCGGCTGGATTCCCTATGAGATCGACCTGCTGGGCAAGGCCGGGCTACAACCGGTGCAGCTTGGCGAGCGGATCCTGCGGGTCGAGACCGCCGTGACCGCCCTGCTCTCCCGCCTGTTCTGATCGCCACCGCAATATCCTTGTAGGAGCGAGCTTGCTCGCAATGGTGGTCGGCGCACCGCTGGGCATCAGGTTCCCCGCGTTATCGTTAACGTCCATCGCGAGCAAGCTCGCTCCTACAAGACCGCGCTCGGCCTTAACTGACCGACCGACAGAAAAAACCTTCAATTTTCAAGGAATCCCCCTACAGCCCATTCAGGTCGCATCTCCCGCGTCCAAGCCGATGACAGAACATGCCCCATGCACCTGTGCGTGAGGGCCATGGACTCATCCGTTTGGCAAGGAGATTCACCATGTTCCGTTGGCTGACCCGCGCACTGCGCGACCGCAGTATCCGCTTCAAACTGGCCCTGGGCTTTGGCCTCGTACTGCTCTTGACCCTGGCAGTCACCCTCACCGGCTGGCACGCCCTGAGCACCAGCATAGAACGCTCGCAAACGCTCTCGAACATTGCCCGGCTCAGCCGCCTCACCAGCGACATGCGCGCCGATCGCATCGCCTTCCGGGTGCTGAGCGATCCGCAGAGTCGCACCCGGATAACCCGCCAACTGGCAAGCATCGAGAAACTGCTGGAGACACTCCTGCCGCGCCTGACGGACCCGGGCGAGCAACAGATCCTCGCCGACCAGCAGCAGGCGACCCAAACGTTCCAGACCACCCTCGACGATCTCGGTGAAAGCCTTCGCGACCGCGACCGCGCCCACAAGCGGATGAGCGCCGGCCTGATACAGGCGACACAGGCAGTGGCCCGCTTCGCCGCCCATCAACTGCGCGAAGCGAGCAAAAACCCCCATGAGCAGCAGTGGCAGGCACCGCTCAAGCGGGTCGAAGAACTCCGTCAACGGCTCAACGACACCCACGCTAGCGTGCAGACACCCGCCTATCTGTTCGATTCGCTGCAAGCCTATTCGGAGCAGGCATTGAAGGCCATCGACCGGCTTGGACAGCTTGAGACCCAGGTGCCCCCCCTGACGGCGCCGCTGGCCGACGACCATAAGCGCATGCTCCTGGAGCTGCGCCACTACCGCGAGGCCCTGCAAGGTTTCAAGGACGCGCAACTGCTTGCCGAAGCCGCCCATAATGTCATGGAGGGTCTGGGCAACCGGCTGCTGGCCGGCAACGAGGAACTCAGCCGCAGCCAGACCCAGGCCCGTGATCGCCAGGCCCAGGCGGCGAAATGGCTGCTGGCGAAAATAGCCCTGCTGGCCTGGCTGATCGCCACCCTGGCCGCCTGGGTCCTCAGTCGCCAGTTGCTGATCCCGCTCTCACGCAGCCTGAAGCTGGCCCGCCATATCGCCGCGGGCGACCTGAGCCGCGATGTCGCGGTGGATCGCCAGGACGAGCTCGGCCAGTTGCAACAGGCCATGCGCGGCATGACCCTGGGCCTGCGGGAGCTGATCCGGGGCATCGGTGCCAGCGCCTCGCGCGTGGCCAGCGCCGCCGAACACCTGTCGACCAGTACCGAGCAGACCGACGCCAGCGTCAGCAGCCAGTACGCCGCCGCCGAGCAAGTGGCCGCCGCCATGAAACAGATGAGCGCCAGCGTGCTCGAAGTCGCCCGTCACGCCGAAAACGCCTCCCAGGCGGCCACCCAAGCCGACCAGCAGGCCCGCGAAGGCGACACCGCCGTGGCCGATGCCATCGGCCAGATCGAACAGCTCGAGCAGCAAATGCAGCGCTGCTCCCAGGCCATGGACGGGCTCCAGCGTGAAAGCGAACGGATCGGCAGCGTGCTCGACGTGATCAAGTCGGTGTCCCAGCAAACCAACCTGCTGGCCCTGAATGCCGCCATCGAGGCGGCCAGGGCCGGCGAGGCCGGCAGCGGCTTCGCCGTGGTCGCCGATGAGGTGCGCTGCCTGGCGCAACGCACCCAGGACGCGGCCCAGGAGATCAAGGACCTGATCGAGGCCCTGCAAGGCGGCACCGAGGAGGTCGCGGGCATGCTCGACAACAGCCGCAAGCTGACTCGCCACAGCGTCGAGTCGAGCCGCCACAGCGGCGGTAAGTTGGAAGCCATCAGCCGCAGCGTGTCGCGGATCCTCGGAATGAACGAACAGATTGCCGCCGCTGGCGAAGAACAGAGCGTCGTCGCCGAGCAGATCAGCCGCAGCGTGCTGCATGTGCGGGATATGTCGCGGCAGACCGCGAATGCCTGCGACGAGACCGCCGCCGCCAGCCTGCAACTGAGCCAACTGGGGGCTCAGTTGCAGCGTCTGGTGGAACGCTTCAAGGTCTGAGCGATTCCCCCTGTAGGAGCCGGCTTGCCGGCGATGACGTCCTCACATTCAACGCTAGGTTCACTGGCCTCATCGCCGGCAAGCCGGCTCCTACAGGGGGGTAGCGTTTCAATCGATCTCGGCCAACCAGTCGCTCGTCTTGAACCACTGGTCGTGGATGCGATCGTAGGTGCCATCTTCGGCGATCTGGTGGAGAAAGTGGTTGATCCAGTTGAGGCTATCGTGGTCGCCCTTCTTCACCCCGAAGGCCAGCGGTTCGTAGGTGAACGGCTGATCCAGGCACAACAGCTTGCCGTTGCCCAGCTTGTTCACCGCCACCAGATTGTAGGGCGCGTCGTGGACAAAGGCGTCGGCCTTACCTTCGAGCACGGCCTGCACACCGTCCTCCTCATTGGCATAAGTGCTCAGTTGCGCTGCACCCATCATCTTTTTCGCAACGATTTCCCCCGTGGTCCCGGCCTTGGCGGCGATGCGATAGCCGGCTTGGTTGAGGTCCTCGAAACTCTGCACCTTGCCGCCCAGCGCCAGGGGAATCAGCAGAGTCTGCCCGACCACGATAAAGGCATCGCTGAAGTTCAGCCGCAGGTTGCGCTCCTGGGTCAGGGTCATGCCGCTGGCGATCAGGTCGAACTTGTTCGCCAGCAGACCGGGGAGCAACTCGGCGTAAGGGCTGGACACCAGCTCCAGCTTGACCCCCAGCGCCTGGCTCATTTCACGCAGCAGATCAATCTCGAAACCGATGATTTCGCCGCGTTTGCTCGTCATTTCGAAGGGGATATACGTGGGATTGGTCCCCACTTTCAGGCTGCCGCGCTTGAGCGCATCGTCAATGGCGCCCGCTTGCAGTGCGCAGGTGTGAGTGAGCACTGCGATGCCCAGCAGCAGTATCGACAGAAACCTTTTCATCATGAAACTCCCCAGGGCGGCTTTTCCGGTCGTGCCATCGCCCCCCGCAACGCCCGCGCGAGAGCGCGGGCACCAGGGTCTGGCGGGCACGATTTTGCGGGGCGATCCTAACGTACTCAGGTGCGGGGCAACACTGAGGGGAGACGGGTCTTTTGTTACCAAATGACAAAGGGGCGGCGGTGTTTATCACCCCGCGACCCCTCGGACATCAGGCGGGCTGGGCCGCCGTTGTGGTGGGTTGCAGAGGCAGCAACGGGGCATGGGGATCAGCCTTGATCGACTGGCGCCAAGCGCCCAGCCACTCGGCATGGCCTTCGTTCCAGACCTGCTCATGCAAGCGGGTCAGGGCCACTGGATCGCTCAGCAGGTGCAGTCGCGACTGATTGTCCAGACCGGCCGGACCGACCTTCAGCGCATGCCGCACACGCTCGACCCGCAGCCATTCGATCGGCTCGGCCTGACCATGACGGGCAGTCGCCAGGGCGCAGGCCAGGGCATTCTGCCGTGGATCGACCACCGCCCGGACAAAGCCGTCATTGAGCGCATGCCAACGGTTTTCGTGGGTGTACTCATCCGTTGCCAACAACGCCTGCGGCGGATTGTATTCCTCGGGAATGAGAAACAGGCTCTCATCCCTGGAACGCAAGCCCAGCTTGACCCGGCTGGAGATCACCGAAACCGGGATCGACAGCATCAGCGAACCGACAATCGGAATCAGCCACCAGAGGAAGCTCGGGTTGAGCCAGACCACCAGCAGCGCCCAGAGCGCACCCAGCAGGGTTTGCGGGCCATGGCGGCGCACCGCTTCGCTCCATGGCGTGGAGTCGTCGTCACGCTGCGGAGAGTTCCAGGTCGCCGCCCAGCCGAGGAACGCGGCCAGGACGAAACGGGTGTGGAAAATCATCCGCACCGGCGCCAGCAGCATGGAGAACAACATCTCCAGCAGCATCGACAGGGTAACCTTGAACTTGCCGCCGAACTCTTTCGCGCCCTTGGCCCAGATCAGAATGATGCTCAGCAGCTTGGGCAGGAACAGCAGCACGATGGTGGTGGAGAACAACGCCACCGCCTTGTCCGGATGCCATTGCGGCCACAGCGGATAGAGCTGGCGTGGCTCCATGAAGTACTGCGGCTCCATCAGCGTGTTGACCGCCAACAGGGCCGTCGACAGCACCAGGAAGAAAAACCACAGCGGCGCCGACAGGTAAGACATCACGCCGGTGAGGAACACCGCGCGGTGCACCGGGTGCATGCCCTTGACCAGGAACAGGCGGAAGTTCATCAGGTTGCCGTGGCACCAGCGCCGGTCGCGCTTGAGCTCGTCAAGCAGGTTCGGCGGCAGTTCTTCGTAGCTGCCCGGCAGGTCGTAGGCGATCCACACGCCCCAGCCGGCACGACGCATCAGCGCGGCTTCGACGAAGTCGTGGGAGAGAATCGCACCGGCGAAGGCCCCTTTACCGGGCAACGGCGCCAGGGCGCAGTGCTCGATAAACGGCTTCATGCGGATGATCGCGTTATGGCCCCAGTAGTGCGACTCGCCCAACTGCCAGAAGTGCAGGCCGGCGGTGAACAGCGGACCGTAGACGCGGGTTGCGAACTGCTGCATGCGCGCATACAGGGTGTCCATACCCGACGCCCGTGGCGCGGTCTGGATGATCCCGGCGTCCGGCGTGGCTTCCATCAGCCGTACCAGGCTGGTCAGGCATTCGCCGCTCATGACGCTGTCGGCGTCGAGCACCACCATGTACTTGTAGTCGCCGCCCCAACGACGACAGAAGTCGTCGAGGTTGCCGCTCTTGCGCTTCACCCGACGGCGGCGACGGCGGTAGAAGATCTTGCCGAAACCCGAGGCTTCGCGGCAGACATCCAGCCAGGCCTGTTGCTCGGCGACGCAGATATCGGTGTCGTTACTGTCACTCAGGACGAAGAAATCGAAGCGATCCAGGTCACCGGTGGCCGCGACCGACTCGAAGGTCGCGCGCAGGCCGGCAAAGACCCGTGGCACGTCCTCGTTGCAGATCGGCATGACGATGGCCGTACGCGCGTCCTTGGCGATCGGCTCGCTGCCGGCGCTGGCGCCGGAGATACGGTACTTGTCATGCCCGGTGAGCAATTCGAGAAAGCCCATCAAGGCAGTCCAGAAACCCGCCGAGACCCAGCAGAACAGAATCCCGAACAGCACCAGGATGCTGGTTTGCAGCAGATAAGGCAGTACTTGCTGGGCGGTCTGCAACAGCGGTTGGTGCACCACTTCGTTGAGATCGACGAAGGCCCAACCCTGGTAAGGCATGATGCCTTTCATATACCAGCCGGCAACGATGGTCTGGCCGAGCATCAACACCAGCAGGATATAGCGGCGAATCGAACCCACGGTGCGCCAGCGCGCATGGGGCAGGTCGCGTTTGTCGTCCTTGGGCGCCGGCGGGTTGCTGCGCCCGGTCAGACGCCGCCAGCCGCGCACCAGAATATTGGTGCGCCACGGCTCCGGGACCACCTTGGTCCGACGGATCGGCGGCGTGGCCTTGAGGCGCACGCGCCCGGAGGCATCCAGCGCAAGCATCTCGGCGTCTTCCAGCTCGGCCGCCGAATCGAGGATCAGGCGCCGCCCCACCGAAGCCTGCGCGGCCTCGGCGGGGTCAACCGCCGGTTGCTCGCTCAAGCGCTCATGCAACTCGGCGAACGAGCCGCAGTTCGCCAGTTCCGCACGCTGCTCATTGCTCAGCGGCAAGTGCGCCAGGTACTCGAAAAGAGCCTCTGGCTTTACGTTTGGGTTACTCATCGGCAGGCAACTGGTAGCTCCAGGTCTCGGTCAGGACTTGCTCAGTCGGCACCGGATCCGGGGTGGTAGGGGCAGCCTCGGCAGCCGGCGCCGCAGCGTCATGCTCTTTCTTGTCCGGGGCTGGCTCTTTCTTATCCTGAGCCGGCTCTTTCTTGTCTTGAGCCTGCTCTTTCTTTTCCAGGGCTTTCTCTTTCTCCTGCTGCTTGGCCGCGACCTTATCGGCCTTGACCACCTGGGACGAGACCGCAACCTTGACCGGATCCGCCGTGGTGAGGTCCTTGACCAGGTTCGCGCGCAGCTCGGTGGCCTTGCCCGGATCCTTGACCTTAAGGCGCAGGGTCAGGCGCCAGCCCTGGGTTTCCGCATTGTAGCGCAGGCTGTTTTCCACCAGTTCGGCGTTGTCGCCGACGCTGACCTGGCTACGCACCGGCGCATCTTCAGGCAAGGCCTTGAGGGACGGGCCTTCAAAGTCGATCAGGTAGGCCACGCTGCCGTCCGGTTGACGGATCAGGTTGGATTGCTTGACGTCGCCGGTGGACTTCAGGGTCTGCTTGACCCAAGCGCCGTCCGGCGAATGCAGGGCCGCTTCGTCGGTGGTCCAGTGCAGGCGGTAGGCGAAGTTCATCGGCTGGCCCGCATCGGCGCGTTCCGCCGGGTTCCAGAAAGCCACGATGTTGTCGTTGGTTTCGTCAGCGGTCGGAATCTCCACCAGGTCGACGGTGCCCTTGCCCCAGTCGCCCTTGGGCTCGATCCAGGCGCTTGGGCGCTGGTCGTAGCGGTCGTCAAGGTCTTCGTAGTGACTGAAGTCACGGCCACGCTGGAGCAAGCCGAAGCCCCGTGGGTTTTCCACGGAGAAATTGCTCACCGCCAGGTGTTTCGGGTTGTTCAGCGGACGCCAGACCCACTCGCCATTGCCGGCATGGATCGACAGGCCGCTGGAGTCATGCAGCTCGCGACGGTAGTTGAGGACCTTGGACGGCTGGTTGGCGCCGAACAGGAACATACTGGTCAGCGGTGCCACGCCGAGCTTGCCGACCTTGTCGCGCAGGTACATCTGCGCCTTCACGTCGACGATGGTGTCGGTGCCCGGACGCAGGATCAGGCGGTAGGCGCCGGTAGCCCGTGGCGAGTCGAGCAGGGCGTAAATCACCAGGTGCTTGTCGGTCGGCTTGGGCTGCTGGATCCAGAACTCGGTGAAGCGCGGGAACTCTTCGCCGGACGGCAAGGCGGTGTCGATGGCCATGCCACGCGCCGACAGGCCATAAGTCTGGCCCTTGCCGACGACGCGGAAGTAACTCGCGCCGAGCATGGTCATGATCTCGTCTTGCTTGTCAGCCTTGTTGATCGGGTAAAGCACCCGGAAGCCGGCATAACCCAGCTGTTCGGTGGCTTTCGGATCGAACTTGACGTCACCGAAGTCGAAACGGGTCGGGTCGTACTTGATCTCTTTCACATCGTCCGCGGTGATTTCGTTGATCTTCACCGGCGTATCGAAGTGCATGCCCTGATGGTAGAACGACAGCTTGAAGGGGGTTTTCTCGCCCGCCCATTCAGCCTTGTCGGTCAGGAAGCGGATTTTCTGGTAGTCCGCGAACTTCATGTCACGGAACTCGTTCGGCAGATTGCTGCGCGGAGCTTCGTATTTCTGCCCGGCCAGCGTCTTGGCCTTGGCCGACACATCATCCAGATTGAACGCAAAGAGTTGACCGGCGCTGAGCAGGCAAAACAGTGCCGAGCCCGCCACCAGTGCTTTTCTCAAACCTTTGGCAGTCAGTGTTGGAGCATTACAGGGACTAACAATCACGAGCAACCCTCGCCGAAAACAGATCAAAAACCAACGGCCAGCTATCTATATGCCAGGTTGGCGAGCATTGTTCCGACTCCCGTGGGAGAAAATGATTCCCCAAACGGTCACGGACAAGTCTCTACCTAAGTCAAATTGGACCAACGAACAGCGATCCCCGTAGCGCGCGATTATCTAGTAGGCCGCGTTACAACGCATCAGGTGAAACAAAGTATTTATCGCGAAAACCCCCTGTTTTCAGTCAAATACGTCGTTTTTGGTGCATTCAGGTCTGTAACAGGAAGGTCACAGGGCCATCATTGACCAGATGCACCTGCATGTCCGCCCCGAAACGCCCGGTCGCCACCTGCCCATGCAAGTGCTGCGCCTGTGCCACTACATAGTCGAACAGCGCCTCGGCGAGCGCCGGAGGTGCCGCCGTGGAGAAGCTCGGACGCAATCCGCTTTGGGTATCGGCCGCCAGGGTGAACTGCGACACCAGCAGCAAACCGCCGCCGGTGTCCGCCAGGGACAGGTTCATCTTGCCCTGTGGATCGCTGAACACCCGATAGTTAAGCAGCTTCTTCAGCAGTTTGTCGGCCTGTGCCTGGGTATCGCCGGGCTCCACCGCCAGCAACACCAACAAACCCTGGTCGATGGCCCCGACCACGTCTCCAGCCACTTCTACCCGCGCGCCGCTGACGCGTTGCAACAAGCCCTTCATGCTTCTTCGAGAGGCAGGTCAAGCAGGCGCCGGGCCATCTGGTCGGCAGCGCGTACCAGCGCGTCGGTGATTCCTGGCTCGGAGGCCGCATGACCGGCATCCCGAATCACCTGCAGTTCGCTGTTGGGCCAGGCCTGGTGCAACTCCCAGGCGTTGTCCAGCGGGCAGATCACATCGTAGCGACCGTGCACGATCACTCCCGGCAGGTGGGCGATCTTGCCCATGTCGCGGATCAGTTGGTTGGGTTCGAGGAAAGCGTCGTTGGTGAAGTAGTGGCATTCGATCCGGGCAATCGACAGCGCGCGCTGCGGCTCGGAGAAACGGTCAACCACCAGCGGGTTCGGGCGCAGGGTCGCGGTACGCCCCTCCCACAGGGACCAGGCCTTGGCGGCGTGCATCTGGGCGATCTGGTCGTTGCCGGTCAGGCGCTTGTGGAAAGCGTTGAGCAGGTCGTCGCGCTCATCCAGCGGGATCGGCGCCACGTAGTCCTGCCAGTAGTCCGGGAACAGGCGGCTGGCGCCGGCCTGGTAGAACCACTCGATCTCCTGTTGGCGGGCGAGGAAGATCCCCCGCAGGATCAGGCCATGCACCCGATCCGCATGGGTCTGGGCGTAGGCCAGGGCCAGCGTCGAGCCCCAGGAGCCGCCGAACAGCACCCATTTGTCGATTTCCAGGTGCTGGCGAATCCGCTCAAGGTCCGCCACCAGGTCCCAGGTGGTGTTGTTTTCCAGGCTTGCGTGGGGGGTCGAGCGACCGCAACCGCGCTGGTCGAAGGTGATGATGCGATACAGGTTGGGATCGAAATAGCAGCGGCTCTGGGCGTCGCAGCCGGCTCCAGGACCGCCATGAATAAAGACCACCGGCAAGCCTTCCGGCGAGCCACTCTCGTCGACATACAGCACATGCGTTTCATCCACGGCCAGATCGTGCCGGGCGTAGGGTTTGATCTGCGGGTACAAAGTCTGCATCACGCGCTCCGTAGGGGTCGAGGTCATCCCTGATGGGGACTTCATATTATTCTGTCGTTCGGCATCATAAACCCGAATCGCCGAATCGGCATGCCCTTGTCAAAAGCGGATGCACGCGGGCCTGCTCGGCGATGTTTTCCTCTCGTCGGACGATGCCTATCCATTTGGTCAGTGTTCAAGTCGGCCCAATAAACGCTTCAATAGTCAGGTCACGTAGAACGGCAGGAGCCGCTCTGCCGGGGTATCCGCGCAAAAGTGAAAGGGAGTTTCCAATGCAGCAAGACTATTTGCCGGGCCTGCTTTCCTACCCGGAGAAGGCCATCATCCTCGCTGACAACGAAATGTTTATCCGCGCCCTCGCGGAACTGGGGCTGGACGCCGCCGCTGTCGATTCGACCGAACCACTGCCGGCGCAAAGCCTGGTGTTTTCCTTCACCCGCCAGGGCGCCCGGCAATTCTATGAGCGGGCGGCCAAAACCCGGGGCAAACAAAGTATTCTCTGCCCGCTGCACGCCTTCGACCCGGGCCTGGAGAACGCGCTGTACAGCCTGATGCTGCTCCTGCGCAGCGACTTCGCCGAGTGCCTGAGGCGCCAGCGCGACCACCTCAGGCTCTTGAGTCAGCACCCGCACCTGCACCTGGCCGGCGAGGGATCGCGGGCCGATGTCTGGTTGCAAAACCACTCGGCCCCTTATGTCACCACCCGCGACGAGATCAGCGAACAGTTCGTGCTGTCCGTCTCGGAGTTGTTCGAAGTGCACTACGCCCACATGCGCCCGGACAGTCCCGATCTCTTTCAACTGAACGGCATCCTGCACATCAGCGGCCTGCTGACGTCTCAGGGCAGCAACCGCACGCATCTCGCCACAGGGGTCGATGAACGCGTGCTGGAACTGACCCAGAGTGTCGCCAGGCACCAGGCCTGGCTACATATCGAACACAACCAGGTGCGCTCGTTCAAGGTTGCCGGGCAGGAATATGTCGGTCTGCTGAGTCGCGCGGCAGGTGACAGGGGCCTGTACCTGAGCGAGTTCGCCATCGGCGTGAACGAGAGCATCGGGCCGAACATCAACTACAGCCACAACTCGCCGATGAACGAAGGTGTCAGCGGCGTGCATGTGGGCCTGGGGGACGGCAACAGTGGCTATCACATCGACTTCCTCAGCCCGGGCGTCGAGGTGCTCCCGGGATGAGCCATGGCCGTGACAGGACTCGTTCGATTATCTTGAAAACGGTGCAACCCGCCTCAGCGACCGTAGTGCTCGCGGCCCCAGACCAGCAGGCCTTGCAGCAGTTCCTTGAGCACTACCCGCGTCGGTTCCGCCAGGTCGCTGCGGTAGTTGAACGGCTCGAACTCTTCCATATAGGTGCACTGCCCCAGCTCAAGCTGCACGGCGTGGATATTCTGCGCCGGGTCGCCATAGTGACGGGTGATATGCCCGCCCTTGAAGCGTCCGTTCAACACATGGCTGTAGGCCGGATGTCCGGCACAGATGCCCTCCAGCCGCGCCGCCAGTTGCGGGTTGCAGCTGGCGCCGTTGAAGGTGCCCAGGTTGAAATCCGGCAGCTTGCCGTCGAACAGGTGCGGGATCACCGAGCGGATCGAGTGGGCGTCGAACAGCAAGGCATAGCCGAACTCGGCCTTGAGCCGCGCCAGCTCCTGTTGCAGAGTCTGGTGATACGGTGTCCAGATCTGCTCCAGGTAGTTCGCCCGCTCCGCGGCCGACGGCACCTGCCCTTCGACGAACAGCGGCACGCCATCGAACAGGGTGGCCGGGTACAGGCCGGTGGTGGCACCGACATACAGCGGCTTGTCGTCGGACGGCCGGTTCAGGTCGATGACAAACCGCGAGTAACCGGCCGCCAGGGTGCTGGCGCCCAGTTCGGCAGCGAAATCATAGAGCCGCGGGATGTGCCAGTCGGTATCCGGCAGGCTTTGCGCCTCGGCGATCAACCCGGCCTTGACCGCCGGGGTCAGTTGCACACCGGCATGGGGCATGCTGATCAACAGCGGCACGCGACCTTGTTTGAAACTCAGAACGTTATCCACAGGACAATCTCCTAGATCAGTACTTCGACACCATGGCGCACCACGCGCTTGCTCAGGTCACCGCCCAGCCAGTAGGCCAGGTCCGCCGGCCGCTCGATCTGCCAGGCGACGAAATCCGCGACCTTGCCAATCTCCAGCGAACCGTGGGTAGCGCCCATGCCCAACGCCGTGGCGGCATGCTGGGTGACACCGGCCAGGGCTTCTTCCGGGGTCATGCGGAACAGGGTGCAGGCCATGTTCAGCATCAGCCGCAGGGACAGCGCTGGCGAGGTGCCGGGGTTGAGGTCGCTGGCAATGGCCATCTTCACGCCGTGCTTGCGCAGGGCATCCATCGGCGGCAGCTGGGTTTCGCGCAAAAAGTAGAACGCCCCGGGCAGCAGCACCGCGACGGTACCGGCGGCGGCCATGGCGATGGCGTCCTCTTCGGTCATAAATTCCAGGTGGTCCGCCGACAGCGCCTGGTAACGCGCCGCCAGGCTCGAACCGTGCAGCGATGACAGCTGCTCGGCATGTAGTTTCACCGGCAAGCCCAGCTGTTGCGCGACCTTGAACACCCGCTCGACCTGGGCCGGGGAAAACGCCAGGTATTCACAGAAGGCATCCACCGCGTCGACCAAACCTTCGGCGGCCAGGGCCGGGAGCATCTCGGCGCAGATATGCTCGATATAGTCGTCGGCCCGCCCGAGGTATTCCGGCGGCAAGGCATGGGCCGCCAGGCAGGTGCTGCGCACGCTGACCGGCAATTCGGCGCCGAGGCGGCGAATCACCTTGAGGATCTTGCGCTCGCTGTCCAGGTCCAGGCCGTAGCCGGACTTGATCTCGACGCTGGTCACGCCATCGCGCAGCAGGCAGGTCAGGCGTTGCCGAGCGCTGTCGAACAGTTCGTCCTCGCTCGCGGCACGGGTCGCCCGCACGGTGCTGGCAATCCCGCCGCCAGCGGCGGCGATCTCGGCATAACTCACGCCTTGCAGGCGTTGCTCGAACTCACCGCTGCGGTTGCCGCCGAACACCGTGTGGGTATGGCAATCGATCAGCCCCGGCGTCACCCAGGCCCCGCGCAGATCCTCGACCTGTGGATAATCCGCGGCCGGCAGTTCGGCGCGTGGGCCGATCCACTCGATCGTCGACGCCACGGTCACGATGGCGGCATCCTCGATGATCGAGTAGCTGCCTTGCGCCATGCTTGCAACGTGACAGTTCTGCCAAAGCGTTTTCATCCGGGGCCTCCGTTAGGTTATTGATGAGACAAAGCAGGGTCTGGCTGAACGCGGGCATCCTGGGCCGCCGCCGGCTTGACCCAGACCTGGTAGGCCAGCACCAGCAGGCCGATCCAGACCGCGCCGACGATCAACGCCGGCCGGGTGTCGGGGAAATAGCCCAGCACGCCGAAGATAAACACCATGAAGGCAATCGCCGCCAGCGGCGCATAGGGCCAGAACGGCACCGGAAACTTCAGTTGCGCGGCCTCTTCACGGCTCATGGAACGGCGCATGGCCACCTGGGTGACCAGGATCATGATCCACACCCACACCGTGGCGAAGGTGGCGATCGAGGCGATCAGCAAAAATACGTCTTCAGGAATCAGGTAGTTGAGCAGCACGCCCAGCAGCAGCGCGGCGGCCATGACCAGCACGGTCATCCACGGCACACCGGCGCGGGACAGCTTGGCGAAGGCCTGGGGTGCATGGCCTTGCTCGGCCAGGCCGTACATCATACGGCCGGCACCGAAGATATCGCTGTTGATGGCGGAGATCGCCGCCGAAATCACCACGATATTGAGAATGCTTGCCGCCGAGCCTATCCCCAGGTTCTGGAAGATCTGCACGAAGGGACTGCCCTGGTTGCCAATCTGCTGCCACGGGTAGAGGGACATCAGCACGAACAGGGTCAGCACGTAGAACAGCAGGATGCGTAGCGGTACCGCATTGATCGCCTTGGGGATCACCCGCTGTGGGTCCTGGGCTTCACCGGCGGTGACGCCGATGATCTCGATGCCGCCGAAGGCGAACATGACCACCGCGAACGAGGCGATCATCCCGGCCGCGCCGTTGGGCATAAAGCCGCCGTTGCTCCAAAGGTTGCTGATGCCGACGGCTGTCGACGGCGTGGCCGTGCTGATGCCGAAGAACAGGATGCCGAAGCCTCCAAGGATCATCGCGACAATGGCGCCGACCTTGAGCAGCGACAGCCAGAACTCCATTTCGCCGAAGACCTTCACGGTGCACAGGTTCAGCGCGCCAATGATGAAGACAACGCCGAGTACCCAGACCCAGCGATCGACCTCGGGAAACCAGAAGCCCATATAGATGCCGAAGGCGGTGACGTCGGCCAGGCCAACGATGACCATCTCGAACGCATAGGTCCAACCGAGGATAAAACCGGAACGGGGACCGATGTAGGTGCTGGCGTAGTGGCCGAAGGAACCGGCCACCGGATCGTGCACGGCCATTTCGCCGAGGGCGCGCATAACCATGAACACCGCGGCGCCGCCGATCAGGTAGGCCAGCAGCACGGCCGGGCCGGCCATCTGGATGGCCGAGGCGGAACCGTAGAACAGCCCGGTGCCGATAGCGGACCCCAGGGCCATGAAGCGAATATGTCGAGCCGAGAGCCCGCGTTTCAAACCTTTGACTTGCTGTTGCATTGCTCGTCCTTAATTATTCTTATCGGTAAAACTCGATGAGAATCAGACTGTTGGCGAGTATCTCGCGGCCGCCTGACCGCAAAAGGGGTCGCAGAGTACCCAACCCGGCAGATGCAGGCAAAACCCATCTGCCGGGTGGCGACTACTGTAGGAGCGAGCTTGCTCGCGATGGACGCCAACGATAACGCGGGGTATCTGATGCCCCGCAGTGCCTGAACCACCATCGCGAGCAAGCTCGCTCCTACATGTCCTTCACGCCCCAGTCTGGTCTCGGGCAACGCTTACAGGCTTGGCAGCAACTTCGCCGGAACCAGTGCATTCAGGCAACGGGAAGCCAGCAACTCGGTGGCCGCCTCGATATCCGGGGCGAAGAAACGGTCCTTCTCGTAATACGCCACTTCCTCGCGCAACGTCGCCCGTGCGCTTTCCAGGGTTGGCGAGGTTTTCAGGCCATTGCGCAGATCCAGCCCCTGGCAAGCCGCCAGCCATTCCACAGCCAAAATCCCACGAGTGTTCTCAGCCATTTCCCACAGACGTTTGCCCGCAGCCGGGGCCATCGACACATGGTCTTCCTGGTTGGCCGAAGTCGGCAGGCTGTCGACGCTGTGCGGGTGCGCCAGGGCCTTGTTCTCGCTGGCGAGGGCCGCGGCAGTCACCTGGGCGATCATGAAGCCGGAGTTGACGCCGCCATTGGCCACCAGGAACGGTGGCAACTGCGACATGTGCTTGTCCATCATCAGGGAGATGCGGCGCTCGCTCAGCGAACCGATTTCGGCAATCGCCAGGGCCAGGTTGTCAGCGGCCATGGCCACCGGTTCGGCGTGGAAGTTGCCGCCCGAGATCACATCGCCTTCGGCGGCGAACACCAGCGGGTTGTCGGACACCGCGTTGGCTTCGATCACCAGCACTTCGGCGGCCTGGCGGAACTGGGTCAAGCAGGCGCCCATGACCTGTGGCTGGCAACGCAGGGAGTACGGGTCCTGGACCTTCTCGCAGTTCTCGTGGGAGTCGGACACTTCGCTGCGCTCGCCCAAGAGGTGGCGATAAGCGGCAGCCGCATCGATCTGGCCATGTTGACCACGAGCCGCATGGATACGCGGGTCGAACGGCGAACGCGAACCCAGTACCGCTTCGACGGTCAGCGAACCGCTGACCAGGGCGCCGGCGAACAGGTCTTCGCCTTCGAACAGGCCACGCAGGGCAAAGGCGGTGGACACCTGGGTGCCGTTGAGCAGCGCCAGGCCTTCTTTCGCGGCCAGGGTCAGCGGTTGCAGACCGGCCTGTTTCAGCGCGGTGTGGGCGTCCAGCCATTCGCCCTTGTAGCGGGCCTTGCCTTCACCTAGCAGCACCAGGGACATATGGGCCAGCGGCGCGAGGTCACCGGAAGCACCGACCGAACCTTTCAGCGGAATGTGCGGGTAGACCTCGGCATTGATCAGGGCGATCAGCGCGTCGATCACCTGGCGGCGAATCCCGGAGAAACCACGGCTCAGGCTGTTGACCTTGAGCACCATGATCAGCCGTACCAGCGCGTCGCTGATTGGCGCGCCGACACCGGCGGCATGGGACAGCACCAGGGAGCGCTGGAGGTTTTCCAGGTCTTCGCTGGCGATACGGGTCGAGGCCAGCAGGCCGAAACCGGTGTTGATGCCGTAGGCGGTGCGGTTCTCGGCGAGGATCTGCTCGACGCAGGCGACGCTGGCTTCGATCTGTGCCGAGGCACTGTGATCCAGGGTCAGTTTCACCGGCTGTTGATAGATGGCACGCAGTTGGGCCAGGCTCAGTTGGCCGGGAATCAGGTTCAACGCAGTCACATTCATGCTCCTTTTGAGAGTTTTTACTAACTACCAGACGCTCCGGAAGCTTCCGTTATCCGTCGCCGCCGACTTTTTGAGCCGATGGCGCCTTGGCACGCTGGTTATTCGTGGAATCAGTGCAGGTCGGGGAACCTGCACTGGATCAATACTGGGTCCTTCAGCAGGCTCGCCGCGCTGGCGATGTCCGGCGCCAGCCAGCGGTCCTGGTCGTAGGCCGGGACGCGCTCGCGCAGCAGTTTCCAGGCGCGCTCGGTGCCGACACCGAAGCGCTGTTCCTTGAGGAATTCGAAGGCCTGGGCCGCCAGCAGGTACTCGATGGCGAGGATCTGCGTGCAGTTTTCCAGAGCCCGGTGCAATTTCAGCGCGGCATTGGTGCCCAGGCTCAGGTGGTCTTCCTGCAGGCCCGAGGTGACGTAGTTGTCGAGCACCGCCGGCTGCGCCAACTGGCGGTTTTCCGCACAGAGGGACGCGGCGACGTACTGCACGATCATCATCCCGGAGTTGACCCCCGGGTTGCTCACCAGGAAGGCCGGCAGGCCGCTGACATGCGGGTTGATCAGGCGGTCGAGACGGCGTTCGGCAATCGAGCCGATTTCCGCCATGGCGATTGCCAGCAGGTCCGCCGCCAGGGCCACCGACTGGCCATGGGGGTTGGCCTGGGACATCACCCGGTAGTTGTCCGGCGTGCCCAGCAACAGCGGGTTGTCGGTGCAGCCGTTGAGTTCGATTTCGATCTGCCGGGTGGCGTGCGCCAACTGGTCGCGGGCGGCGCCGTGTACTTGCGGGATCGAACGCAAGCTCAGGGCGTCCTGGGTGCGAATGCCTTTGCTGACGGCAATCACTTCGCTACCGTCGAGCAAGCCACGCAGGTTGTTGCCGACCTGCTGCATGCCGGGATGCGGTTTGAGCGCGATGATTTCCGCGTCGAACGCGGCGATTTGCCCACGCTGGGCCTCGAAGCTCATGGCCCCGACCACATCGGCCCATTGCACCAGGCGGGTCGCGTCGGCCAGGGCCAGGCAGCTCAAGCCGGTCATGCACGGCGTACCGTTGACCAGGCAGAGACCGTCCTTGGCCCCCAGTTGCACCGGTTGCAGGCCTTCGGCGGCCAGCGCCTGTTGCGCCGGGACGATCTGCCCGCGATAGCTCACCTGGCCGACACCGAGCAAGGCGATGCCGATATGGGCCATATGGGTCAGGTAACCCACCGAGCCCTGGGCCGGCACTTGCGGGGTGATGCCCCGGTTGAGCAGCGCCAGCAGGGCTTCGACCACCTGGCGCTGCAGGCCGGATTTGCCATGGCTGTAGTTGACGATGGCGGCGCAGAGGATGGCCCGGGTCTGTTCATCGGACAGCGGCGCGCCGACACCGCAGGCATGGCTGAGCAGGGTATTGCGCGACAGTTGGCTGAGCTGTTCGCCGGACAGCGAGACGTTGCACAGCGCGCCGAGACCGGTGTTCACGCCATAGGCACGCTCGCCGCTGACGACGATGCGCTGGACGATGGCCTGGGCATTGTCGATCCGCGCCCAAGCCTCGGGCGACAGTTCAAGCGGGGCGCCATGCCGGGCCACCGCGACCACATCCTGCCAACGCAAGGGGGCGTCGGCGATAACGATTTTTTCAGCCTGGGACATCTTCAACCTCATCAGTACAACTTGGATATTGATGCAGCATTACCGGCCTCTTCGCGGGCAAGCTCCGCTCCCACAGGTTTTTCAGTCGTACGCAAGACTCGGGCACGACTCAAATCTAGTGTGGGAGCGGAGCTTGCCCGCGAAGAGGCCAGCCCAGCCACCACCACCCTCACCCGCCTACACCGCCGCGGCACGCCGCTGAACAAACCGATCCACATACTCATCCGCCGGCGCATGCAAAATCTCCTTCGGCGTGCCGACCTGGATCAACTTGCCATCCTTGAGAATCGCGATGCGATTGCCGATCCGTACCGCTTCATCCAGGTCATGGGTGATAAACACGATGGTCTTGTGCAGCGTCTTCTGCAGCTCCAGCAACTGATCCTGCATCTCGGCGCGGATCAGCGGATCAAGGGCGCTGAAGGCTTCATCCATCAGGATGATGTCGGTGTCCGCCGCCAAGGCCCGGGCCAACCCAACACGCTGGCGCATACCGCCCGACAGCTGGTGCGGGTACTTGTCCTCGTAACCCTTCAGGCCCACGGTATTGATCCAGTGCAAGGCGCGCTTGGCGCAGACTTCCTTGCTTTCGCCACGGACCTTGAGACCGTAGGCGACGTTTTCCTGCACGCTCTTGTGGGGCAACAGGCCAAAGCTCTGGAACACCATGCTGATCTTGTGCCGACGAAACTCGCGCAACGCCTCCATGTCGTACTGGAGGATGTCCACGCCATCCACCAGGATCGCGCCGCTGGTCGGGTCGATCAGGCGGTTGAAATGCCGCACCAGGGTCGACTTGCCGGAACCGGAAAGGCCCATGATCACGAAGATCTCGCCGGTACCGACACTCAGCGACAGGTCGTTGACCCCGATCACGCAACCGGTCTCGGCCAGCACCTGATCCTTGGTCTTGCCCTGGAGGATCAGGCTCATCGCGTCCTTCTCACGCGAACCGAAGATCTTGAAGACGTTCTTGACTTCGATCTTGCTGACGCTGGCCTCGCTCATTTGCTCACCTCATGCCGTGGCCGACCATAGGCCTGGGTGATGCGGTCGATCACCACCGCGAGAATCACGATGGCCAGGCCGGCTTCCAGGCCGCGTCCGACGTTGAGGGTTTGAATCCCAACCAGCACGTCTTCGCCCAAGCCACGGGCACCGATCATCGAGGCAATCACCACCATCGACAGCGCCATCATGGTGGTCTGGTTGATCCCGGCCATGATGCTCGGCAGGGCCAGCGGCAGTTGCACGCCGAACAGTTGCTGCCAGCGGTTGGCGCCAAAGGCGTTGATCGCTTCCATCACCTCGCCGTCGACCTGGCGAATGCCCAGGTCGGTCAGACGGATCAGCGGCGGCGCCGCGTAGATCACCGTGGCGAAGATCGCCGGGACCTTGCCCAGGCCGAACAGCATCAGCACCGGAATCAGGTACACGAAGCTGGGCATGGTCTGCATGATGTCCAGCAACGGCATCAGCACCGAACGCAGGCGATTGCTGCGCGCCGAAAGAATGCCCAGCGGAATCCCGATCAGCACCGAGATCAGGGTCGCCACCAGCATCAGCGCCAGGGTCTGCATCAGCTTGTCCCACAGGCCGACCGCGCCGACCAGGAACAACAGGCCGACGATCACCAGGGCGGTCACCCACTTGCGAGTGGCGTGCCAGGCGATACCGCCGACAATGGCCAGCATCAGCCACCAGGGCGCCAGGCGCAGCAGGCCTTCCAGATTGACGATGGCCCATAGCAGGGTGTCGGAGATCTGGCGGAACACATCACCGTAATGGGTCACCAGTGCATCGACCCAACTGTTGACCCAGTCGGCGATGGAAAATGTGAAACGTTCGGGAAACATTGGAAACTCTCGATCAAGTGGTTGTGGCGAACTTCCCGGCCAGCCTCTCGGTTAGCCGGGAGGTAGTCGACCTACAGAGCCGCGTTGATTTTCTTGGCAGCGTCAGCGCTGACCCAAGCCTGCCAGACCTCAGGGTGTTCCTTGAGGAAGATTTTCGCCAGTTTCGGCGATTCGATCCGCTCTTTGGTCATGCGCCCCAGGTTCTGGTTCAACAGATCGATTGGCAGGTTAGCCTTTTCCAGTACGGCGACGAGCTCGGGGGCTTGCTCGTGGAAGGCCTTGGACAGACCGACCTTGATGCTCACGCGCTTGTCGACACCAGGTTTTTCCTCCAGCTTGACCAGGTCGACCTGACCCATCAGCGGCGTCGGCGACCAGTAGTAAAAGAGGATCGGCTCACCACGCTTGTAGCTCGACAGCACGGCGGCGTCCAGTGCTGGGCCGGTGCCAGGGCGAAAGTTGGTATAGGATCTTTCCAGGCCGTAGCTTTTCAGCATTTCGCTGTTCTCCAGCTCACAGGTCCAGCCGGCCGGACAGTTGTAGAAACGGCCCTTGCTCGGCTCTTCCGGGTCTTTGAACAACACCGCGTATTTACCCAGGCCGGCGATGTGCTTCAGGTCCGGCGCCAGGGCCTTGAGGTTGCGCTTGGCGTCGCCTTCGATCACATAGCGCGGCACATACCAGCCTTCGATGGCGCCCACCACCGGCGCGCCGACACCGACGACCTTGCCGGCTTTTTCAGCCTTGTTCCAGACTTCGCTGCGGCCAACCCACTCCTCGGCGAACACCTGGATATCGTTGCTGCTCAGGGCGTTTTCCATGGTGATGGAGTTGCCCGGCAGGCTGTCGGTCTTGCAGTCGTAACCCTTTTCCAGAACGAACTGCAGCACGTCGGTCAAGAACGCGCCGCTTTCCCAATTCAGACCCGCGAACTTCACCGGTTTGCCGGATTCGCACCAGCCGGCGGCCTGGCTGGCGCCGGCCGCTACCCACAGGCCCAGGGACAGCGCCGTGGTCAGCAGGGTCTTGGTCATTTTCATTCTGTGCCGCTCCTAATCTGCAAAGGGTTAACGCCGGTCAAGAGACCACCGACCCGGGTTGGCCTGCCAGCAGGCCCTGTGGAGCAGGACTTTCCGGGACGCCGCGAAGAGGCCCTTGAGACCACCCAAAGCTTCGTCGGGACACCGCCCGGACCCAGCACCGCTCCCACTGGCTAGTTCGCCACCGGTTGCACACGCCCATTGGTCTTGGCTAGCGCTTCCACGCCCGGCTCTACCGGCAGGATCAGACGGTCGGGAATAGCCCCATGCCACTTCTTCGCCGCGACGTAGTACAACGCCGCCGGCACCACCAGGCCGATGATCCAGGAGATATCGGTATCGCCCAGGCTCGCCACCAGGGAACCGGTATAGAACTGGGTGGCAATGAACGGCATCTGGATCAGCACGCCAAACACGTAAATGCTGATACCCAGCAGGTTCCAACCACCGTAGCGGGCCTTCGGATCGGACAGCGCGGGAATGTCATAGCGTTCCTTGGTGATGCAGTAGAAATCCACCAGGTTGATCGCGCTCCAGGGTGTGAAGAACGCCAGCAGGAACAGAATGAAGGAGGAGAACTCCTTGAGGAACGAGTCCTTGCCCAGCAGCGCCAGGGCCGCGGACACGCTGACCATGATGAAGATATACAGCAGGCGCACACCGCTGGAGATATGTCGGTTGCCACGGAAACCGCTGATGATGGTGGCGATCGACATAAAGCTGCCATAGGCGTTCAAGGTGGTGACCGTCACCTTGCCGAAGGCCACGGCAAAGAACAGCGCCGCCGCGACCGCCCCGGTACCACCGAGGCTGACGATGAACGAGACTTCGTGGTGGGAGAACTGCGAGCCGGCCAGGGCGGCGGCGAACACGCCGAAGACCATGGACGCCTGCGCGCCGATCACCGAACCCAGGCCCACGGCCCAAAAGGTTTTCACCGGCGAAGTGCGGCGTGGCAAATAACGCGAGTAATCCGCCACATAAGGCCCGAACGCGATCTGCCAGGACGCCGAGAGCGACATTGCCAGCAGGAAACTCGCCAGGGAGAAATGCTTGTTGCCGAGCAAGGCCGAGATATCGTTGCCGGCCAACAGTTTGTAGAACAGGTAGACGAAGGCGATCACTCCCAGCACGCTGGCGATCCGGCCGATGCCGTGGATCACCCGGTAGCCGAAGATGGTGCAGACCAGGATGCTGGCGGCGAACAGCACGATGCCGACCCAGTCTTCCACATGCAGCAGCTGCGCCACCGCCTGCCCGGCCAGCAACGAGCCGCTGGCCGAGAAACCGATATACATCAGGCACACCAGCACCAGCGGGATCACCGCGCCATAGACGCCGAACTGCACGCGGCTGGAGATCATCTGCGGCAGGCCCAGTTGCGGACCTTGCGCGGCGTGCAGCGCCATCACCCCACCGCCGATCAGTTGCCCGAGCAGCAGACCGATCAGCGACCAATAGACATCGCCGCCTAGCACCACCGCCAAGGCACCGGTGACAATCGCGGTGATTTGCAGGTTGGCACCCAACCACAGGGTGAACTGACTGAGTAGACGACCGTGTCTTTCCGCTTCCGGGATGTAGTCGATCGAACGCCTTTCGATCAACGGTTTGTAGCTTGCACGATCATTTGACGCAGACATTGTTCAACCTCTGTGGATTGTTTTCGTTAGGTGCACAGCGTTTGTGAAACTTGCTCCAGCCCCCCTTGTAGGAGCCGGCTTGCCGGCGATGGCGATCGAACAGTCGATGCAAGACGCTCGGGCCGCATCGCCGGCAAGCCGGCTCCCACACGGGTTTCCTGCAACAGCTTATTTACCGGTAATCATCGGCAGGTTCAGGCCCTGTTCCTTGGCACAGTCGATGGCAATCTGATAACCGGCATCGGCGTGACGCATGACCCCAGTGGCCGGGTCGTTGTGCAGGACGCGGGCGATACGCTCGGCCGCTTCATCGGTACCGTCGCAGACGATCACCATGCCCGAGTGCTGGGAGAAGCCCATGCCGACGCCGCCGCCGTGGTGCAGCGAGACCCAGGTCGCACCGCTCGCGGTGTTGAGCAGGGCGTTGAGCAGTGGCCAGTCGGACACGGCATCGGAACCGTCCTGCATCGATTCGGT
>NZ_JBWKUQ010000005.1:0-436055 GCF_059420925.1 Pseudomonas sp. GW821-FHT03C07 | reverse complement strand
CCCCCCCCCCCCCCCCCCCCCCCCCCCCCCCCCCCCCCCCCCCCCCCCCCCCCCCCCCCCCCCCCACAACGGCTCTACTTCACTAAAGCTCCATCCCACCCAAGCCCCCTGTAAAAACTCCACCCCACAGACTATCTGCACTTTTCAAATTGAATGTTATTTGAGACTGGCGGCAACCTTGTTGGCCACATCCCCGGGCAACCAGGCCTTCCAGATCTCCGGATGTTCCTTGAGGAAAGCCTCTGCCACCTGACGTGGCGGCAGGCGCTCCTCGCTCATCTTCGCCAGCGCCTGGTTCAACACACCGATCGGCAGGTCGACCTTGCTGAAAAACGCCACCACCTGCGGATATTGCTTCTTGAACGGCGCCGAGACGCCAATGCTCAACTTCGAGGCCAGCGAACGGCTCGGTTTGGGGTCGGGATTATTCGCGTCCGTCAGGGTTTTCCAGGCTTGCGCATCAAAGGCCGGTTCCTCCAACTGGACCAGCTTGAACTTGCCCAACAGCGGCGTCGGCGACCAGTAGTAGAACAGGATCGGCTTGCCACGACGAATCGACGAGGTGATCTCCGCATCCAGTGCCGCCCCGGAACCACTGCGAAAGTTCACATAACTGTCGGTCAGGCCATAGGCCTTGAGCTTCTGCTGGTTGACGATTTCCGATGTCCAGCCGATCGGGCTGTTGAGAAAGCGGCCCTTATCCGGGGACTCCGGATCGCGGAAGACATCCTTGTAACGGGCCAGGTCCGCGACCCCGCGCAGATCCGGCGCCAGGGGCTTGATACCGCGCTCCGGATCACCCTTGATCACGTACTCGGGCACCCACCAACCCTCCGTCGCACCCTTGACGGTATCGCCAATGGCCGCGACCTCACCCGCCGCTTCAGCCTTGACCCACACCGGGCTGCGTCCGGCCCACTCCTCGCCGATCACCTGGATATCATTCCTGGCCAGGGCCGTTTCCAGGGTCACGGTAGTGCCGGGCAGCATATCGGTTGGCAGGCCGTAACCTTTTTCGACGATATATCGCAGGATATCGGTAATCAGGCTGCCACTTTCCCAGTTCAGGTCGGCAAAGTGGATCGGCTGGGGAGCGGCCCGAACCGCAAGCGGCATGGTGCTGACACAGAGTACCGTCAGGGCGCTGGCGAACAGCGCGCGAAATCCTTTCATGGAATTACCTCAATCGCAGGTCGTCTCTCGGCGAAAAGGCCGAAAGCCCAGAAATCTTCAGTCACTTGAACTGTAGTCGAGGTTCCCGGATTGCCGCGCCAGCGATCAGGTCAAACTCATTGTTCGCTGGCCTTGAAGGTCAGTTCACCCTTGCGCCAGCGGGCAGCCTTCTTGGTCACGTCCTTGAGCGTCTTGCTCAAGGTACCCTGCAACTGTTCGTGGGCGGCAAACACCATCACGACGGTATGCCCTTCCTTGAATACAATGCCATGGCCTTCCGGCACGCTGACATAGGCATAGTCGCCCAGGCCATAGACCGTCAGTTTGATCTCGCGAAACTTGATGTCGAACTTGCCGCCTTCGCGACTGGGCAATACCGCGGCGCGAAAATGGTCGCCCACTTTCAGTTCCAGGCGCGGCTTGTCATCGACCACCAGGGAAGTTTCGGTGTCGATCTCGGCAATGTAGATGCCTTCGGCGGTTTGTTCGGTGATATAGACAAAACGTGATTGAAACTGTTTGACCAGCTTGGCCCGAAGATCCCCCAGTACAAACAGTGCATGCATATCCAGATTACTGACTGCCAACGAAAAGTCCTCAAACTCGAAAAATGAAGCCGCCCGGCAAGTGTCAGGCAACACAAAACGATCGGTCACTGCCGCCGGTTACTGAATAGAAAGCCCTGGTGTTTGCCCCGGTGGCCTGGCGATGGCCACCGGTGCGCAGAAAGCCTAATGGATACAAGGTCCCATGACTTCTGCGAAGCGTCATCAGCGCTTGAAGGAAAACACCGCATTGCACCGATCACGGGAAACCGGCAACTGAATTTGCGAGGGAAGGCCTTCTTGAAAAAAAGTAATTTCCGACATGCAGATTGCAAAAAATGCCCTGGATGAAATCAGTCCCCTGGCACAGAGAGTGATTCTAGAACACGTCAGGCCATTCGGGCCAATCAAACTACCCGTGGGTAGCCTCTTACAAGACAAAAAGTACTCGATTGTGTCCAGTCTGTCGCAAATACCTTGTCAAAACCCTCTTCGCCCCTACAGACCGACGCCCTGCGGTCGATAAGCTGGCAAGCGTCATTCCATGAGGATCACCGATGATCAACTTGAATCCATCCCTGACCCCGTCCGCGTTCCTGCTGTCGCCACTCGAAGAGACTGGCAGCTCCAGCAGCCGTCTGTCGTCCGGCCCGCTGGCGGGCGAAGAGCGTGGGTCGAATCTGCCGGGCGACAGTCTCGCGGCCAATGCAAAGGCGGCGAAGGATCGGGTCAAGAAGCTCAGGGCACAGATCGAGCAGCTTCAGCAAAAACTGCGCAAGGCCAATGCGCAGCTGGCGGCGACCAAAAGCGCCCGTCACCTCGACGAAGCCGCTCGCGAAGCCGCGGTCCAACCGGCCAAAGCGCAAGTTGCCGCTATTGGCAGCGCATTGAATGGCACCAGTAGCGCATTGTTCATGGCGGAAAAGCTGATGGCCGGGATGATCGACACCTCGGCCTGAGTAACTCCCCACGGTCTTGCGGCGCTTGAACCGACGCCATCGCCAGCAAGCCGGCGGCTATCGTTCAGTGTCGCTCACAGCCTTATTTTTCCGGCTTGTAGCCCAGGCGCAATCCGCCCCAATGGCGGCCTTTGACCATGATCGGCACCGACAGGTCATGCATCAACTCACCGGTATCACGGGTGTAGGTCTGCAACAGCAGCGGCTGCTGGTGGCTGCCACAGCGGATCCCCGTACGGTCATCGAACTTGCGCTTGGTCCGATTGTGCAGCGCATCCTGCTGCGGGTCGCCGCTCAGCGGCCGGCAAAACGCCTGGTTATGGGTCGGCACATAGCCCTGGGGCGTACAGGCAATGGCGAACACCAGGCCTTCATGGCGGGCCAGCAAAGGCTCCTGGATTGCCGGCAGGACCTGATCGGTGTAACGGTCGAAACGCGTCTGGTATTTGGCCGGTGAAGTATTGGCAATCGGCTGGTAAGTGCGGTCGAACAGGTCATCGAGACTGATGCGGCTCTGCTCGATATCCGCCTCGAAACGCGCGGCAATCTGTCCGGCCCCTTCCCGGGCCAGGTCGTAGACCCGCTGGTGGTAGTCATCCAGGCCGACCTCGGCGAGGCGTTGGCTGATGGTCTCGGCCTGCCCTTCCATCTGGATCGCCGCCTGGGTCAGATGGCGGGTCTGCTGGTCGCTGACAGCCAGATCACCGCGCATCTGCTCCACCGCCGTGAACAAACTCTCCAGTTGCTCGCGGTTGCTCTGGGCGCCGCGGGCGATCTCGCCGACCTGGGCTTCGACACTGGCGGCCAGACCGGCGATATTTTCCAGATGCCGACCGGTATTCTCGACCTGCTCCACGCCACCGTCCAGGTCCTCGGCCAGTTGGCGAATCTGTCCGACGACCTGGGTGGTGCGTTGCTGGATATCGGCCACCATGACCCCAACCTCATCGGTCGCCGTGGCGGTGCGCCCGGCCAACCCACGGACTTCGTCGGCCACCACGGCAAAGCCGCGACCATGCTCGCCGGCGCGCGCCGCTTCGATGGCGGCGTTGAGGGCCAGCAGGTTGGTCTGGCTGGCGATCGCCTGGATCACCAGGGTCACCCGCTGGATTTCCTCGCTGCGCAGGCTCAAGGCCTCGATCAATTCGCGGCTGGCGTTGGCCTGCTGGCTGAGTCGGTGCATGCGACCGATGGACTCCGATAGCACCGTATGCCCTTCGGCGCTGCTGCTGCGGGCCTCGCTGGCTGAACCCAGGGCCTGCTGGCTCAATTGCGAGGTGGCCTGCTCGGTGTCAATGACCTGTTCGGCGCTGGCGACAATCTGCGCAGCGGCGCTGAGTTGCGACTGCACCTTGCCGGCCAGTTGCTTGACCGAAAAGGCCACGCCGGCGGCGGACAGAGCGTTATGACTGGTGGTATGGGAAAGGTCACGGGTCAATTGCGCCAGGGCATCGTCGCTGCTCTGGACCGATAACACCGGGGCCTGGCGCATCCGCAGGCGCGGCAGCCAGACCAGCAACAGCGCCAGGGGCAGACAAACGCCCAAGGGCCAACCGGCAAAGGCCATGGTGGACAACAATAACGCCAGCCCCACACTCTGTATCAAAGGTGTCAGCCAGCGCCGCGCCGGTTTCGATTGCGCGGCCACATGCGACCCGACCCCAGGCAGAATTCCTTCTCCAGACATGTACTTACCCACCGTGAGCGTCTAATTGTTTTTTTCCATTAAACGCCACTATAGGGCCATTAGCTATGGTCCGTTAGTTGTAGGGCGCTTGAATCAACAATAGTTGCTGTGGGTCAAGTATGGAGCCGGGCTTGCTGGCGATGAACGATGCGCGGATTGACAGAAACAGCGCATCGTTCCGGATCGCCGGCAAGCCGGCTACCGAGGGCAGATCAAGCTTGGCGCTGGTGCTTGTCGATCTGCTCGTGACGTTCCTGGGCTTCGATGCAGTACTTGGTGGTCGGGCTGATCAGCAGGCGCTTGAGGCCGATCGCCTCGCCACTGTCGTCGCACCAGCCGAAGGAGTCGTCGTTGATGCGCAGCAGCGCCTGTTCCAGCTGCGGCAGCATACGCTGGTCGCGGTCGATGGCGTTCACCAGCCAGGTACGTTCTTCTTCAACGGAAGCGGCGTCAGCCGGATCAGCCGGGGTATCGAGACTCTCGATGGCAATACGGTTCTGCTCGATACGCTCGTGGGTTTCGACTTTCATCGCTTGCAACAGCTCGGTAAAGAAAGCCAGTTGCTCGGCGTTCATGTAGTCGTCCGCCGGCATGGCCAGCAACTTTTCCTTTGTCATTGATTTCTCTATAGAAAATACGTGCATTAAGGCGAATTAGGGAGCGTTCTGCACACCTGAGGGGATGCACAGAAAGGCGCCGTCCATTCCAAGCGCCACCCGGCACTCAATTTACGAGGGGCGGCAGTCTAAGGCCGAGTTATCGAGTCAGCAACTGAAATGACAGCAAAAACCTCCGATACGCCCACACAGGCGCTCTGGCGCCCGTCCCGTGGAGACGTATCGGAGTGTGTTTATAACAAGAAATTCGCCGCAAAGCGCCTGTTAAGGAGACAAATGGTCACGCAGCGCGCGGCGTAGCACTTTGCCCACGGTGGTCTTGGGCAGCTCCTCGGTGCGAAACTCGACAATCCGCGGCACCTTGTACCCCGTCAGATACTCCCGGCAATGCGCCAACAGTTGGGCCTCGCTCAAGGCCGGATCCTTGCGCACCACGAAGATCTTCACCCGCTCCCCGGTCACCTGATCGGCCACACCGATGGCCGCCACTTCCGCGACACCGGGGTGCAGGGCGACCACATCCTCGATCTCGTTGGGGTACACGTTGAAACCTGAGACCAGGATCATGTCCTTCTTACGATCCACCAGGCGAATGAAACCCTGTCCATTCATCACCCCGATGTCGCCGGTCGACAGCCACCCAGCCCGGTCCAGCACTTGGGCGGTCTCCTCCGGGCGCTGCCAGTAGCCTTTCATTACCTGCGGGCCACGGACCTGCAACTCGCCCTCTTCGCCAAGCTCGGCCAACTCGCCGTCTTCGCGCATGAACCGCACCCAGGTCGACGGCAATGGCACGCCAATGGTCCCGCTGAAGTCGCCCTCGCGCATCCGCGCGATATCGATCGGGCTGATACTGACCACCGGCGAACACTCAGTCAGCCCGTAGCCTTCGATGATCGGCACCCCGGTCACCTCCTTCCAACGCCGGGCCACGGCGGTATGGGTGGCCATGCCGCCGGCAATCGCCAGCTTCAGATCGGAAAAGTCGCGAGCACGGAAGTCCGCGCTTTCCAGCAGCCCGTTGAACAGGGTGTTGACCCCGACGATGCCACTGAACTTCTCCTTGCGCAGGATCATCTGCACCCGCTTCACATCACGGGGGTTGGCGATCAGGATATTGCGCCCGCCCAGGCACATGAACATCAGGCAGTTCACCGTCAGCGACAGCACGTGATACAGCGGCAGCAGGGTGACATTGGTTTCCTGCTGGCGCTCATCCAGCTGGTTGCCAACCCAGGCCTTGGCCTGCATCAGATTGGCGAGGATATTACGATGGGTGAGCATCGCCCCCTTGGCATCACCCGTGGTGCCGCCGGTGTATTGCAGGAAGGCAATGTCATCGTGGGCCAGCTTGACCTTCCTGGCCTGCAACCTCGCGGCCTGCTTCATCAGCCGTGGAAAACGGATCGCCCCCGGCAGATGGAAGCGCGGCACCTGTTTCTGGACATGTCGCAGCACAAAGTTCAAGGCCGCGCCCTTGAACGTCCCCACCAGATCGCCGATTGCCGCCACCACGATGTTTTTCAGCGCACTGCCGGGCAGCGCCTGCTCCAGGGTGTGGGCGAAGTTCTCGAAGATCACCACGGTCTCGGCACCGCTGTCCTTGAGCAAGTGCCTGAGCTCATGGGCGGTGTACAGCGGATTGACGTTGACCACCACGGCCCCCACCAGCAGGGTCCCGAACAGACAGATCGGGTATTGCAGGCAGTTGGGCATCATCAGGGCTACACGATCGCCCTTCTTCACCCCCCGGGACTGCAGCCAGGCGGCAAAGGCAAAGGCGCGCCGCTCCCATTCGAGGTAGCCCATCTCGGTCCCGATGCTGACGTACGCAACGCGCTCGCGATATTTCTCCATATGTTCGAGAAACACCTCGCGCAACGATGGATAACGGTCGATTTCGGTTTCGATATCGGCGGGAACCCCCGGCTGGTAGGCGTTCAACCAGATGCGCTGATCAATGCTGTGCAGGCTTGCGACACTCATGGCAGTCTCCTTGTTGTTGTTTTATTTTTCGACGATGGCGGTCACGCCCAGCCCGCCGGCGGCACACACGGAGATCAGTCCGCGTCCCTGACCGCGCTCGTCGATGGCCTTGGCCAAGGTCGCCAGCAGGCGCCCGCCGGTGGCGGCAAATGGATGCCCGCAGGCCAGGGAGCCGCCATTGACGTTGAGCTTGTCACGGTCGATCGAGCCCAACGCGGCGTCCAGGCCGAGGCGTTCACGACAATAGTCGGGGTCCTCCCAGGCCTTCAGGGTGCAAAGCACCTGGGCGGCAAAGGCTTCGTGGATCTCGTAGAAGTCGAAGTCCTGCAGCGTCAGGCTTTCGCGGGCGAGCATTCGCGGCACGGCATAGGCCGGTGCCATCAGCAAGCCCTCGGTACCATCGACGAAATTCACCGCCGCGGTTTCGCCGGTACGCAGATAAGCCAGCACCCGCTGGTTGTTCGCCCGGGCCCATTCCTCGCTCGCCAGCAGGACCACCGAGGCCCCATCGGTCAACGGCGTCGAGTTGCCGGCGGTCAGGGTGCCGTTGCGTTTGTCGTAAGCCGGCCCCAGACCGGCGAGCTTCTCCAGGCTGCTATCGGCGCGCAGGTTGTTATCGCGTTTCAGCCCGCGATAAGGGCTGATCAGGTCATCGAGGAAACCGCGCTTGTAGGCGACATCAAGGTGTTGGTGACTGGCCAGGGCCAGTTCGTCCTGGGCCAGTCGGCGGATCTGCCAGCGCTTGGCCATTTCCTCGCAATGCTCGCCCATGGACAAGCCGGTACGCGGTTCGCCGTTGCGCGGCAACAGCGGGTTGAAGAACATCCCCGGACGGACCCCGAGCAGGCTGCGCAGCTTGTCGCCCAGGCCCTTGGCCCGGTTGGCCCGCAGCAGGATCTGACGCAGGGCTTCGTTGATCGCGATGGGCGCATCCGAGGTGGTATCGGCACCGCCGGCGATTCCCACCTCGATCTGCCCCAGGGCAATCTTGTTGGCCACCAGCAACGCTGCCTCAAGACCGGTGCCGCAGGCTTGCTGCACATCGTAGGCCGGGGTCTGCGGCGACAGGGTGGTGGACAGCAGGGACTCGCGGGCCAGGTTGAAATCCCGCGAGTGCTTGATCACCGCCCCGGCGGCGAACTCCCCCAGGCGCTTGCCCTCCAGGCCGTAACGATCGATCAAGCCCTGCAAGGCGGCTACCAGCAGATCCTGGTTACTGTCCTGGGCGTAGACGGTGTTGGAACGGGCAAACGGAACCCGATTGCCACCGAGGATGGCGACCCGACGCACCGGCGCCGGATTGAAACTGTAGTGACTCATGACCGATCTCCCCGGATAAAAAGCCCGCGCATATGCGGTTTGTCCCCCGCCCTGTTGCGCACTTCGAACTCATGGCGCGTGCCGGTCGGCGGCACATTCCACAGCGTGGCACCGCCGGGCAGGAAGATCGGCAGTTTGAACTCGCAAGTCAGCTCGGCGGCCGCCAGCGGATACGGCGGTTGTTGCGCCGCCAGCGCCCGACCCAGGGTCCACATGCCATGGGCAATGGCCCGCGGAAAACCGAACAGGCGCGCCCCCAGCCAGGAGGTATGGATCGGATTGTGATCGCCGGACACCCGGGCAAAACGCCGCCCCAGGTCCGCCGGCAACGACCAGCGCTGGGTCCACACCAGGGCCGCTTCGTCCAGGTCCAATGCGCCCTGCCAGGGCTCGCCCTGGGGCGTGACCACGCCACGGCGCAGATACAGGCTTTCACTTTCCCAGACCAGGCCGCCACCGCCTTTGGCCCGGGTGACGATCTGCACCGCCTGGCCCTTGGGGTGTGCCACCCAGCGCTCGCAATGCACCTCCAGGCGCAAGGCCTGCCCGATCTCCAGGCGCTGATACTGGCGAATGCGATTGGCCAGGTGGACCATGCCGCTGGCCGGCCAGGGAAAGGTCGGGCTGGTCAGCAACAGCAAGTGCAGAGGCAGGGCCAGGTTATGGGGAAACGGCAACGGCACCCCATGTTCAGGGCGAAAGCTACAGGCCCGGGCGTAACGGCTAATGTCCGCGTCCAGCAACTCCACCGCCGGCCGGACCAGTCGTTCATCGGGCAAGCGCGGCGGCCCGTCGAGCTTGGGTTTACGCAAGCTGCGCAGGCCGAGCCAGAGCAGGCGGGCGCCGGAAGGCGGCGGGTCGATGAGACGAATCGAGGAGTCGGCTTTCATCATTCAGGCCCCCAGCAGGCTTTGCCCGCAGACGCGGACCACCTGTCCATTGATCCCGCCGGAAGCCGGATGCGCCAGCCAGGCAATGGTTTGCGCGACGTCCTCGGGTTGCCCGCCCTGGGCCAATGAATTCATCCGCCGTCCTGCCTCACGGATCAGCCAGGGAATCTTCGCGGTCATCTGGGTTTCGATAAACCCCGGTGCCACCGCATTGACCGTCACCTGCTGGCGCGCGGCCAATGCCGCCAGCCCCTGGACCAATCCGATCACCCCGGCCTTGGACGCGGCGTAGTTGCTTTGCCCCAGGTTGCCGGCGATGCCGGAAATCGACGACACGCCGATAATCCGCCCGCCAGGATTGATCGCCTGCCCCTCCAGCAGGGCCGTGCTCAACCGCAACGGTGCCTCCAGATTCACCGCCATGACCTTGCGCCAGGCGGCTTCGGTCATTTTCGCCAGGGTCTTGTCCTGGGTGATGCCGGCGTTGTGCACGACGATATCGAAAGCACCCTGCTCGCCAGCGCATGTCAGCAGCCGCTCGACCGCCTGGGGCGCGGTAATATCCAGGGCCAGCGCGGTTCCCCCGAGGGATGCCGCCACGCCTTGCAACTCGGCTTCCACCGCTGGAATATCCAGGCAAATAACCTGGGCGCCCTCACCGGTCAGTGCCTGGGCGATGGCCAGGCCGATGCCGCGACAGGCCCCGGTCACTAGGGCACGTTTCCCGGTAAGCGGCTTGTCCCAGAGAATATCCCCGGGCACATCCACCGACTCGGTGATCCGCACCACCTGACCGCAGACAAACGCCGAGCGCCGGGACAGGAAGAAACGCAGGCTGCTGTCCATTTCCGTCTCGGCACCAGGCTCGACGTACAACAGTTGCGCAGTGATCGCCCGCCGCAGCTCCTTGCCCAGGGAACGCACAAAACCCTCCAGGGCCCGTTGCGCCACGGTCTGGGCCAGTGTCGCGCACAGTTCCGGCGGCGTGCCGAGGACCAGCACCCGGCCATGGGCATTCAGGCGCCGGACATTGGCGTGGAAGAACCGGTACAACTCGTCCAGTTGCTGCACTTCAGCCAGGCCGCTGGCATCGAAGACCAGCCCCTGGACCTTGACCGTGGACGGCGCATCAATGCTCGCCGGGACCGCAGCCACGGTCTCGGTAGCGGCGAAGATCCGTTGCAGCTCGCCCAGCAGGCGGCCCTGCGGCCCGGCAGCCAGCACCACCGGGTTGAGCAAGTTGCCTGACTGGCCTTGACGATAACGTCGCAACGGCAAGGGTTGCGGTAAGCCCAGGGTACGGGCGAGCCAGCGGCCCCAGGGGGTATTGACGAACGAAAGGTAACCATCAGCCATGATTAGATTCCGATAAACCCGAGAAAAATCATTAAACCGGGTTGCCCGCGGCTACCCGACGCTTGCCCAGGTTTTTGTCGGCCTGGTCGAGATACGCCTGGCGCCGCTGCAACGCCTCCAACAGACCAAAGTCCTGGGGAAAATCATCCACCTGGATCGCATGGTCGGCATATTCAACATAGCGCCCAAGCAGCTCGTCCTCTTCACCACTGATCAGTTGCAAGTCCAGAGCCAAGGCCCGCCAAGGGCCGAAGGCCTCGCGGGAAATCGGCAACGGCGCCACCAGCCCCTGGCGAACGGCCGGTTTCAGGCGCGCGTCAATCAGTTCCACCTGGGGCAGCAAGCGGAACGCCAGCTCGCCGTAGGCCAGCTTGTCGATATCCGGCTGCGGGATATAGGAGTCGGCCAGCAACCGGTCGCGACTCTCGCCCGGGGTTTGCACCAGTTCGGCGACTTCGGCCAGCAGCCGATCGGAAGGTTTGCCCCGGGCTATGCCGAACGGAAACGCCAGGCCGCGAATGATCCGGCTGGCCGCTTTCGAAGGATAATTATCGAGGGTTTCGCTCAAGGCTTCATGGGCGCGCCACAGGGCGTCCTGGGCCGCCCAGTGCACCAGCGGCAGGTCCGCACGTGACCGGCCGTCGTCATCGAAGCGCTTGAGGACACAAGACAGGATGTAGAGCTGCGAGAGGATATCGCCAAGCCGCCCGGTGATACTTTCCTTGCGCTTGAGGGCCCCGCCCAGCACGCCCATGGAAATATCCGAGGCCAGCGCCAGCACCACCGACAGGCGCTCGATCTGCCGATAATAAGGAGCCAGTGCCGGATCGCTTTGCGCCGGCGCCTTGAGTAGCCGGCCGGCCGTCAGCCCGTGCACCGCGGCCCGGACCGTGTTGGCCAGGACAAAACCGATATGGCCGAACATCGCCTGGTCGAAAGCTTCCAGCCCCTCGGGCCCCTGGCGACGGGCCGCCTCCATTTCACGCAATACGTAGGGATGACAGCGGATCAGCCCCTGGCCATAGATGATCAGGCAGCGGGTCATGATATTCGCGCCCTCCACCGTGATGGCAATCGGGCTTTGCTGGTAGGCCCGGGCCAGGAAGTTGTTCGGCCCCATGCAGATACCCTTGCCGGCGGCGATGTCCATGCCGTCGTTGACAATGGCCCGGGCCCGCTCGGTCACGTGGTACTTGGCGATGGCGGAGATCACCGAGGGTTTCTCGCCGGCATCCAGGGCGGCCACCGAGACCTTGCGCACCGCATCGCAGGCATACAGATGCCCGGCCATGCGCGCCAGCGGCGCCTGTACCCCTTCGAACTTGCCGATGGGCAAGCCGAACTGCTTGCGCATCGCGGCATAGGCCGTGATGCCGCGCACGGCGACCTTGCCTAGGCCGACATTGGCCGAAGGCAGGGAAATCACCCGGCCGGCGGCCAGGCATTCCATCAGCATGAGCCAGCCATTACCGACCTGCTCGCGACCGCCGATCACCCACCCCAGGGGAATAAAGACCTGCTTGCCCTGGGTCGGACCGTTCTGGAACACCGCGTTGAGCGGCCAGTGTCGACGACCGTGTCGCACCCCCGGATGGGAGGTGGGGATCAACGCGCAGGTGATCCCCAGGCTGCCCGGGCTGCCCAACAGGCCGTCGGGGTCTTCGGCGCGGAACGCCAGGCCCAGCACCGTGGCGATCGGGCCCAGGGTGATATAGCGCTTGTCCCAGGTGACGCTGAAGCCCAGCACTTCCTCACCTTCGAAAGTGCCCTTGCAGACCACCCCGAGATCGGGAATCGCCCCAGCGTCGGAACCGGCGTAGGGACTGGTGAGGGCAAAACAGGGAATGTCTTCGCCCCGGGCCAGACGAGGCAGATAGTACTGGCGCTGGGCCTCGGTACCGTAATGCAGGAGCAGTTCGGCCGGCCCCAGGGAGTTGGGCACCATCACTGAGATCGCCGCCGCCGAACAGCGGGTCGAGAGTTTCATCACCACTTGGGAATGGGCATAGTGGGAGAAGCCCTTTCCGCCGTATTGACGGGGAATGATCATGCCGAGAAAGCCAGCCTCCTTGGTGTACTGCCAGGCCTGGGGTGAAAGGTCCTGCCAGACCTGGGTGGTTTCCCAGTCGTTGGCCATGTCGCAGAGGGTTTCCACCTCGTTGTCGAGAAAGGCCTGTTCTTCTTCGCTCAAGCTTGCCGGCGCGGCTGTCAGCAGGCGCTCCCAGCGCGGTTGGCCGCTGAACAGCTCGGCGTCCCACCAGACGGTCCCGGCCTCGATCGCGGCGCGCTCGGTGTCGGACATGGCCGGCATGATCCGGCGAAACAGGACCAAGGCCTTGCGTGAAAACAGGGCCCGACGCAAGGGTCTGACCGCCAGCACCACGGCCGGGACCAGGGTCAACAGCCCGCCGATGGCAATGCCTAGTGGCCCGACCACACCGAACAGATAACCGCTTCCCAGCCAGACCAGCACGCCCGCCAACCACAGGCGGGCGGACGCCTGCCGATACCCGAGGGCCAAGGCCCCCGCCACTGCCAACAACAGCCAGAAAGTCATGAGCACACCTCTTTGAACATTCAGGAAAAACCACCGGCGACGAGGGCGAATGGCGCTAGGGGCAGCCATCGACACGACGACTCGCAGGCTTCTACCTTACAAAGAATAGAATCGTTTTAAAATTATTTTTTAAATAAAAATTTATATTTTATGCCGAACAAAAAAACCGATCGAGTCGGTTCTTTGGAAGCGTCTTTCCGCAAGGCACAGCACGCCCCTGTAGGAGCCGGCCAGCCGGCTCCTACAAATTTCGCCGCACCTGAGCACAGCGCAATGACAGAAGTTGCTATCAGAACTTGTAAGTCGTCGACAGACTGACCACTTCGCCGGAGGCCTCTACCTTGCCATCGAGTGTCGAGCCACCGAGCCGATCCACGTTCTGGGTATGGATCGGGGACTCTTTCACGAACTGCCGTGAATATGCGCCATCGATGCTCAACCCCGGTATTTCCTTGATTTCATAACCGAAGCCCAGGGAAGTAAACCAGCGGTCGTTGTCCGGAATACGAGGGTCGCGGGTCGAGTTACGGGTTGGCGTCTGGTCGAAGGCCACACCGGCGCGCAGCGTCAGGCGATCGGTGAACTTATAGTCCCCCCCCAGCGAGTACATCATGGAATCCTTGTAGTTATAGGGAATGGCCACAATGACATTGCCGTCGGACTTCAGCGTCAGATCCTTGAAGGAAGACCACTGGGTCCAGGTTGCACTGACGCCCAGGGTGAAACGGTCGCTGAACACATGCACCCAGTCCAGGCCGGCCGTGGCGGGGATATCCAACTGGGTACTGGCGTTGGCACCGTCCGGATTAAGACTGAGCCCAGGATAGGCCAGCCCCACCAGCGTCTCACCATTGGGCCCCAACGGCTGGGTGGTGTACTGCCTGCCGAGCGCATCGGCGTAGATATTGTATTTACCCTCCAGCTTGTTCTTGATCTTGGCGTGATAGTTCAGCCCGAGGGTGTCCCGATCGGTCGGTTTCCAGACCACCCCGGTAAACCAACCGACCGAGGTATTGTCCACCTTGACCCGCATCAGGTTCGAGCCGACGCCCGATGGGAAGGGAATGCCCCCCAGCCCCGGGGACAAGGCCGCCGCGCCAGTCAGGTTGAGGTTCTGGCTGACGAACCCATTGGTGTGTTGCACGATAACACCACCGCCCACCGAAAAGGCATCGTTGACCTTGAACGACAGCGAGCCCGTGAGCCCCACGGTCTCGATCTTGGTATCCACGGCAAAGTCACGACCTTTCCAGTCTTCGTCCCAGGTACTGCGCATCCCCTGCGGAACTACCTGGCTAAGGCCAAAAGCAAAACGATCATTGATCGGTATGACCAGAAACCCGGTTGGAACCCAGGCCGTAAAACCGCCTTGGCCACCATCGCCTGTCAGGGGCACAGCGTCGCCGGGAATGCCATTGGCATCCACGGGGGTCCGCGAGGCAGGATTGCCCTGATAGTCGGTGGCGGTCCCCGTATACTTCAGTTTGATACGCGCATAGTCGACCGTGAACTGACCCACACTCTGATCAATAAAGGCCATTGCCGCCGGGTTGTTATAGGCAGCACTGGGGTCGTTCTTGAACAGCGAACCGCCCCCGAAAGCACGCCCCCAGCCAGGTGCACCGTAGGTGGGTGTCGAAAAGCCGCCGGCCTCGACAGGCCCTGCACTCACCAACCCGCCCAGAACAGCCAGTGCGACAGCGACGTGCAATTGTTGTTTCTTATTATTCATGCCCCACTCCTTATTATTATCAACCGCAACAGGTCATCCCGGCTAACCAGCACTCAACAGACGCCTCCGGGGAGGCGCCGGTCTTATCAACGAGTGATCAGCACGTTGCTCTCAACCCAACCTCAAGGGTTGGTGATGACAAAGGTCGGATTAGGTGCGACGCTGAGTGCGGTGATGCTGCAACTGCCCACGGCCTGGGCACTTGGAACGGTCAACGCGCCGCCACCATAGTTGGTGCTGATATTGGCAGTGCCACAGTTTGAAATAACACTGAAGCTGACGCCGGACACCGTTGCGGTACTGGTGCTGGTCGGCGTCAGCGTCCAGGGCAGGTTTTGCATCACTGGTACACTGCACAGGGAGTTGGAACCACTGACAGTGGCCGCGGTAATCGACGCCGAGGAGCCGTCAACAGCGGTCTTGCCCGTGAACGTGATGTTGCAGGTCACGGGCAGGTTGAACGACGCCGGGGATTTCACCGTAATGGTGCCGGGTGCGCTGAAGTTGGTATTGACCGGAGTAATGGTAGCAGCGTTGACCATGGATGCCGCGCCTAAGCAGACAGCAATGGCAGTGAACGATACAAAAGTCTTGATGCCTTTCATTGTTGTTATTCCTCACATGTTATGGCGATTCATTTCGCCGGGGGGTAATGGCCGTTAACGGACAACACGGAGTACCACGACAGCAACAGCGACCGAGCTTCCTTTTCCAGCCAAATTTTCAAAGTCCGCAATGTAACTTTTCAACACCCGACAAACGCCGGGTCAGTCAATTCAGGGTACGACCCGAAAGTTCGCCGGCATCTGGATCGACACCGTCTTGATAGTGCAACCACCGTCCAGCGCCACATCGGCTGCCTGGAGTTTTCCGCTGCTGTTGCTCCAGGAGCCGTGCGCCGTGGTCGGTCCACAATCGCCACCGACAAACGGCGCATGCACCGTGACCTGGATGCCGGACATCGAGCCACTGCCTTCATCCTTGGCCACCAGCTTCCAGGGCAGGTGCGTGGCCTCGACCTGGCCGCATTTCAAACCGCCGTCGAAACCGACCTTCTCGACACTGGCATAGCTGCCGTCAGCGCTGATCCGGCCGCTGACTTCAATGGTGCAGTCGGCATTGATGATGCTCTTGGCAAAACTGATCGGACCCTTGGCGCTGAACTCGCTATTGGCCGGTTCCATCCGCGCGGCGGCAAATGCCGGTGCCACGGCCGACAACCCCAGCAGTACCGCAAGTACCCGAACAGCTAATCGAACTCTTTGCATGGTTGAGGTCCTTCCTGGTACTTATTGTTGTTTTTATGGGCCAACTTCATTTTTTCCTCGGGCGCCCTCCGCCAATCGCGGCGTGAGTTTTCCCGCCATGCGCACTTTCAAGGGTGGGCATGTTGTTTGACGGTTCCATTCAATAGGTGTGGCGGGTACCGTAGCGCTCCAATAACTCCACGCGTTTGGACGACTGCAAGTTGGCCAGTCTTATATTCCCTTCGTAGTGGGCCAGGACCCGATGATCCATCAGGCGTCGCCAAAGAAACGGTACATAAGCCCAGACCATCATGCTCGCGTATCCGTAAGGCAGTTGCGGTGACTCATCGAAGTGTCGCAAGGCCTGATAACTACGCGTCGGATAGGCATGGTGATCGGAGTGTCGCTGAAGTTGAAAGAGGAAGATATTGGTGACAACCCGATTACTGTTCCAGGAGTGCCGTGGCGAACAGCGCTCGTAACGACCGCTGGGTAGCGTCTGGCGCAACAGTCCGTAGTGTTCGACATAGTTCACTACTTCCAGCAGCGAGAACCCGTAGATCCCCTGGATCAGCAAGAAGGGAATCACCGCGCTGCCCAACCAGAGGATCAGGCCACTCCACATCACCACGCTGAACAGCCAGGCCCCGAGCACGGTGTTTTTCCAGTGCACGGCCGGCAATCCCAGTTTGCCCAGCCGCTCGCGCTCCAGGCGCCAGGCCGAACGCAGGCTGTGGTGCACCGAGCGCGGCAGGAAACTCCAGAAACTTTCCCCAAGGCGCGAACTGGCCGGATCTTCCGGGGTGGCAACACGCACGTGGTGACCACGATTGTGCTCGACGAAGAAGTGGCCATAGAAGGTCGGCGCCAGGGACAACTTTGCCAGGAACTGTTCCAGCGGCCGGGTCTTGTGTCCCAGTTCATGGGCAATGATGATCCAGCGGTAGTCGGTTTGTTTTTCAAGATCCGGAACCACGGCTTCCGGTGGGTTGCTGCGGTCTTCGCCGAGCAGGCCGTCAATCATCGGGATCAGCCCGAAGATCACCAGCACCCCGCTCCACCACAAGGCCTGGATGCCCGTGGCGAGGGCGAACACGCCGGACAATAGCGGCGTGGCCATCGGCAAAGCAACGAGCCACCACAGATGCCGCTTGCCGTCAGTCCAGGTTCCAGGTGCCGCCAGGGAAGCATTCATGGCAGCCTCCGCGGGATCACAACGGAACACGAACGCACAGCCCACTGAAGGGCAGGCAGGGAAAAAGCAAATGCGTCAGAAAGCGTTATTTTCATTATTTTAATCGCTCAAATGCACTTTTAAAAAAAACATTCAAAACATTTTTTTAAATATTTAGCCCGATTTCGATAGCTCGTCAACTATTTTCTTGGGGAATTCTCAACGCCGTTCACAGAATCGCCGACCAGGCTGCAAACCACTCGATCAGGAAGCGCCCTGCACCGCGGTTACCGGGCTAGTGGCGGGATGTTGAGTGGGTTGCGCGCGCAGGGCGATATCCTGGACCAGTTCGACCACTGGCTCCACGGCGGTGACCGGCAACATGTGCCCGCCTCCCTGGATAATCTCCAGACGCAGGCCTGGCAGCTTGCCGAGCATCGACTCACCGTGCTTGCGGTAATTCAGCACGTGATCCCGGGAGCCATAGACCAGGCCCACCGGCAGCATCAGTTGTGGATAGCGCCGGACCATGTCCGGCAGGTGCTGGTTGACCGTGGCGATCTCGCTGGAGGCGCAATAGAAGTTGTTGCTACGCAAACCCAGCAATCCGCCACCGCGCCGGGCAAAGTCATGGGGCGGCGATTCGGGGGCGAACACTGCCTTGATCAGGGCCTTGCGTCCGAGCATGCCAATGGGCGCGGCGAGGACTCCCGCGAACCAGCGCCGCAACCACGCGGGCCGCACCCCCAGTGACAGAAACACCGGGGGCAGGATGCGCTGGGGCTGAGTCAAGGGCGCCACCAGCACCAGCCCGGAAACCGCCTGCGGATGATCAAGCGCCAGGGACAAGGCCAGTGCACCGCCAAGCGAATGCCCGAGTACCAGGGGTCGATCCAGGCTCAAGGTGCGAATGAACTCGGCGATCAGGCTGGCCTGGGCGGGAATATCGACCCCGGCGCCCGGACGGCGGGAGGAGTAGCCAGAGCCGGGGCGATCCAGGGTGATCACCCGGAACTGCTCGCGCAAACGCGGCGACAAGGCATAGGTCAGGTTGCGTCCACAGCCGGACAGCCCGTGGATCATCACCAGGGCCGGACCGCTGCCCTCGTCCACATAATGAATCCACTCGCCGCCCACCTCGATAAAACGCCCCTCGGGTGGCACCGTGGTTTCGATACTCCGATTGATCCGCGAACCGATGGCCCACAGCACGGCATTCGCCGCCGCAAAAACTCCAATCCCGACGCCCCATCCCATTGCTTGGTCCTCGCACCCCTGCCTCCAGGCGCGGAGCCGGGATTGGCTACCACCTCGAGAATCGCCTACACCTCATGAACCGGCCCATCGGTCGGATGAGTCGCCAGGGTTCGGCAGAACACTAGCGTAGGCGATATTTTCAGGTAAGTTATTTAAATTATTTTTTAAAACATTTAATTTAATTATGCAATGCTGATGGTTCATCCAGCGCTGCCGCTCACCGGCGGACGTTGCCACACTTGAGGTACACAGCATGAATGCGTACTCGTCACCCCCGCCAGATGGCGAAGCCGTTGATATCGCGATCATTGGCGCCGGTTTTGCCGGGCTGTGCATGGCCATCCGCCTGAAGCAGGCCGGCACCCGCGATTTTTTCGTCGCCGAACGGGCCAACAGCCTGGGCGGCACCTGGCGCGACAACCACTATCCGGGCTGCGCCTGCGATGTGCAGTCGCATGTCTATTCCTTTTCTTTCGCGCCCAATCCGTACTGGAGCCGGCAATTTGCGCCCCAGGCGGAAATCCGTGCCTATCTGGAACGTTGCGCGGAGGATTTCGGCATCGGTTCGCACCTGCGTTTCAGCATGGCCCTGAGCGCCGCGGTGTTCGACGAAAGTCGCCAGCGCTGGGCGTTGAGCTTTGCCGATGGGCGCCAGGTATCGGCACGGATGCTGATTTCCGGCATGGGCGGACTCTCGCGCCCTGCGCTGCCGGATATTCCGGGGCTGGCGGGCTTCCAGGGCAAAAGCTTCCATTCCCAGCACTGGGATCACGACTATGAACTGGAAGGCAAACGGGTCGCGGTGATCGGCACCGGGGCCAGCGCCATCCAGTTCGTGCCGCAGATCGCCCCGAAAGTCGCGCACCTGAGCCTGTTCCAGCGCACCCCGCCGTGGATCCTGCCCAAGCCGGACCGTCAGCTGTCGACGGCTGAACGCTGGCTGTTCAAGCACCTGCCCGTTACCCAGCGCCTGGCCCGCTCGGCTATTTACTGGGCCCTGGAAAGCCGGGTGATTGCCTTCGCCCGCTATCCGAAGCTGATGAAGCTGGTGCAGAAAGTCGCGGTGCGCCATCTGTACCGGCAGGTCGCCGCACCGACGCTGCGCAAGACCTTGACGCCCGACTACACCATCGGTTGCAAGCGCATCCTGATCTCCAACGATTACTATCCGGCCCTGGCCCGCAGCCATGTAAAAGTGGTCAGCCAGCCGGTGACGCGGATCGAGGCCGATGCCGTGGTCACCGCCGATGGCCTACGTCATCCGGTCGACTGCCTGATCTTCGGTACCGGTTTCCAGGCCTCCGAGCCCTTGCCCCGGGGCCTGATCAGCGGGCGCGACGGCGTCGACGTCCTCGATGCCTGGGCCGATGGCGCCCACGCCTACCTGGGCACCTGCCTGCCGGGCTACCCGAACCTCTTCATGATCATCGGCCCGAACACCGGGCTGGGGCACAACTCGATGATCCTGATGATCGAGGCCCAGGTCACCTACATCCTTCAGGCCCTGGAGCAGATGCGCGACCAGCGGATCGAGACCCTGGAGGTCAGGCCTGAAGTGGAGCGCCGCTACAACGAGCGACTCCAGCAGCAACTGCAGCGCGCGATCTGGTCAACCGGCGGCTGTCGCAGCTGGTACCTGGACCCGCGCACCGGCAAAAACACCACGCTCTGGCCCGGTTCGACCTGGCGGTTCAGGCAGGTCACAGGCCATTTCCAGCTCAGCGACTATCGGGTTTCCATCCGGTTATCCCCGTGCCCGGAACCGGCCCCCGCCCAAGCACACGCCCCACGAGGCCGCCCATGAATACATTCAACGGCAAGGTGGCGGCGATTACCGGGGCCGGGGCCGGCATGGGCCGCGCCCTGGCCATTGCCCTGGCCCGCGAAGGTTGCCACCTGGCCCTGGCGGACAAGAATCCCCAAGGCCTGGCCCGCACCCTGGAACTGGCCCGGGCCGCCACGTTGCTGCCACTGCGCATGACCACCCAGGTGCTCGATGTCGCCGAACGCCAGGCCCTGTTCGACTGGGCCGCCGCCACGGCCGCCGAACATGGCGGCGTCAACCTGGTGTTCAACAATGCCGGAGTGGCGTTGTCGAGTACCATCGAAGGCATGAGCCAGGAAGACCTCGACTGGATCGTCGGGATCAACTTCTGGGGCGTGGTCCATGGCACCCAGGCCTTCCTGCCCTACCTCAAGCAGTCCGGCAACGGCCATATCATCAATACCTCCAGCGTCTTCGGGCTGTTTGCCCAGCCCGGGATGAGTGCCTACAACGCCACCAAGTTCGCCGTGCGCGGCTTTACCGAGTCGTTGCGCCAGGAACTCGACCTGATGGACATCGGTGTCTCGGCCACCTGCGTGCACCCTGGCGGGATAAAGACCGATATCGCCCGTTCCAGCAGGATCCGCGACAACGTCAAGGGCCTGCTGATCGACAACGAAGAACAGGCCCGGGCGGATTTCGAAAAACTCTTCATCACCGATGCCGACCAGGCGGCCCGGACGGTCCTCCACGGCGTGCGGAAAAACCGCCGGCGGGTGCTGATCGGCCGCGACGCCCATGCCCTGGACTGGCTGGTGCGCCTGCTGCCCGGCGCCTATCAGGCCCTGGTGGTGTTCGTCACCCGGCGGATGTCGCCCCTGGGTAAACGCAAGACTCGGCCTGGCGCCCAAGACGCCAAGGACCCGGGCGGCCTCAATTGAAAGGAGTATCTGCCATGTTGCCCGTGCGCCGTGATGTCCATGTCGACCTGCCCGCCGAACGTGCCAAGGACTGGCATGCCCAGGGGCCGTGGGTCACGCATTTCTTCAATGCCCTGTCCTTGCTGTTTCCCTCCGGCGAACTGTTCTTCATGGACAGCGTGCGCCATTACCGGGATCGGGTGCACGACCCCGAACTCAAGCGCCAGATCCAGGGTTTTATTGGCCAGGAAGCCATGCACAGCCGCGAGCACCTGCGCTACAACGACATGCTGCAAGCCGCCGGCCTGCCGGCGCACAAGCTCGATCGACGGCTGCGGATGATTCTCGACTTCCAGAAAAAGCACTTCCCTCCCGCCTTCAACCTGGGCATCACCATTGCCCTGGAGCATTACACGGCGATGCTCGCCGACCTGATGCTGCGCGACCCGAGCCGTTTCGGCGACTCGGTCGAAGGTTATCGACAGATGTGGATGTGGCATGCGCTGGAGGAGACCGAACACAAGTCGGTGGCCTTCGATGTATGGAATACCGCGCTCAAGCCGGGGCTGGGGCGCTACCTGATCCGTATCGGCAGCATGCTGAGCACCACGCTGATGTTCTGGCTGGTGGTGTTCGACTTTCATCTGCGCCTGCTGATCGCCGACCGCAAGGCCGGTCATCACCTGAAAGGTGGCTGGAGCATGCTGAAGTACCTGTTCGGCCGCCACGGCATATTCCCACGCATCGCCAGGCCCTGGCTGGACTACTTCAAGCCGGATTTCCATCCCTGGGACCATGACAACCGCGAGCATCTGCAACGTATCGATGCCCTGGTCGAGGCGATGGATAACCAGCGCTCCTGACTGCGCAGCCTTGCTCTAATGCCATCCAGTTAATGAACTGGGATTGTGAAAACGCCACATAACCTGTGGCAGCTGGCTTGCCAGGTCAGTCCGGTTCCAGCGCTTGGATCTGGCTGGCGGTATCGATACTCACCACCACCGACAGCCCCGGGCGCAGCCGGTCGAGCTCCTCCTGCCCCGGATCGACGATGATCCGAACCGGCACCCGCTGGGCGATCTTGACGAAGTTGCCGGTGGCGTTATCGGCCTGCAACAGACTGAACTCGGAGCCGGTCGCCGGGGCAATGCGCTGCACCCGGCCGGTAAAGCGGCGATGGTTGAGGGCATCGACGGTAAAGCTTGCCGCCTGTCCCACGCGCACCGCCGCCATCTGGGTTTCCTTCATATTGGCAATCACCCAGTGCCGGTCCGGGACCAGGGCCATCAACTGCGCGCCGGAGTTCACATAGGCTCCCAGCCGCACTCCGATCTGCCCCAGTTGGCCATCCCGGGGCGCGGTGATACGGGTATTGGAAAGATCGATCCTTGCCAGCTCCACCGCCGCCTCGGCGTTGCTCACGGCGGCTTCCAGCGAACCGCGGTTGACCAGCACGGTTTGCAGGTCCTGACGGGAAATATCCAGCGCCGCCCGCGCCTGCTCCACCGCCGCTCCCGTCTGCGCATGGTCGGCACGGGTCACGTCGAGCTCACGGCGCGACACCGAACCATCGGCGATCAGCGCCTCATTGCGCTTGAGGTCGGCGCTGCTCTTGAGCACCTGGGCCCGACTGTTGTCGAGCGCCGCCTGACGCTGGGCGATGGTCGCCTCGGCGCTGCGACGCTGCTGCAGGTTGTTGGCCAGGGCGGCCTTCTGCACCTCCAACTGGGCCAGCGCCTGGTCCAGCCGCTGCTTATAGATACGGTCATCGAGGCGCACCAGCAGGTCACCGGCCTTGACGAACTGGAAATCCTGCACCGGCACTTCGAACACATAGCCGCTGAGCTGTGGACCGATCAGCGTCACTTGCCCGCGGACCAGGGCATTCTCGGTGCTTTCGATGGCGCTGCCGAACGGCGGCAGTTGCCAGGCATACAGCACGATCAACACGCCGGTGATGGCGATCGCGGCAAAGCCCAGCGAAGAAACGATGCGCACGCCCAGGGATCTCGGCTCGGTGGACGAGACGCCGGCTGGAGTGCCCCCTTCGGGGGTGGCGGCAATGGCATTGGTCGTGGTCGCAGGTTCGCTCATCGTGAAGGGGCACCGCTGGTGAGAGTGGAAGACGGGGCGTTGCGGGCAATCTTCTTGTTCATGCTGAGCAACCACAAGCTACGGGCGAAAATCCACAGCATGGTCAATAGCGCGATCACCGCAATCAGCATGAATACATCGTTATAAGCCAGGATATTCGCCTCGCGGGTCGCGGACGCGGCCAGTGCCTGCATCCCCTGGGTGGCGCGCGCCGACGGATCGAAAATCACCCCAGCGTAGGCCGCGCTGCTGCTTTGCAGGCGGGCGGCGACCTGCGGATCGATCAGCGTCAGGTGTTCGACGATGCTGCTGGAGTGGAATTTCTCCCGCACCACCTGGAAGGTGCCCAGCAACGCGGAACCGATCAGCCCGCCGAGATTGTTGCAGATCCCGAACAACACTGAAAAGCTCACCAGGTTGCGCGGGTTGGTCACCACGTTGCGAGTGCCCAGGGCCATGGTCGGGCCGAGGAAAAAGGTCCCGCCGAAGGCCAGCAGGAATTGACTGGCGTACATGTTGGCCGGGCGCGTCAGGTTGCTGGAGAAGCTGTCCATGGACGAACCGAGCGCGATCAGCGCCAGGGAAATGATCAGCGGCATGAGCAGGTGCTCGGGATCAATGGTCAGGGCACTGACCGCCAACCCGGCGATGCTGCCCAGCAACATCACCCCATAGAGGCTGCGCATCTGCTCGCTGCCCATGTTCAAGGCCTGGAGAAAGCCCACGGCGCCGGTGGACTGCTCGGACAAGACCATGCGGATCAGGATCACCGCCAAGCCCAGGCGGATCATCGCCCCGCTACCGAGCCAGCGAGTCATCAGCATCGGGTTGCTGCGGTTGTGCTCAATCGCCAGTCCCGCGAGGATCAGCACGATCGACGCGGCCGAGGCCAGGCCGATCCAGGGTGCCTCCAGCCACCAGTCGATCCGCCCCAGGGACAGCACCGCACAGAGCAACGCCACGCCGCTGGCGAGAATGGCGAAGGTCAGGAAGTCGAGTTTCTCAAAGGTCTTGAAGCGATCGCCCGGCGGCAGCTTGAGCAGGAACACGCAGCCCAGGGCCGCCAGGGCCAGTCCCAGCTCGAACAAATACAGGCCACGCCATTCGGCGATCTGCAGCAGGTCTTCGGAAAACAGCCGGGCCAGCGGCAGCGCCAACTGCGAGGTACCCAGGCCCAGCACCAGGGCCTTGAGCCGCCACTTCGCCGGGAAGGCCTGGATCATGTAATACAGCCCCAGGGAACTCAGGGCCGCGCCAACCATGCCGTGGGCCGCGCGCACGGCAATCGCCGAACTCAGGTCATTGACGAACAGATGGCCGAAGGTCACCAGCGCATAGAGCACCAGGAACACCTCGGTGAACGCCCGCAGGCCGAATTGCTGGCGAAACTTCACCAGCAACAGGTTCATCGAGACGTTGGTCATCACATAGGCCGCCGGCAGCCAGGCGATTTCCGCCGTGGTCGAGCCCAGGGCGCCTTGCAGGTACGGCAGGTTGGCGATCACCAGCGCGTTGCCGAGCCCGCCAGTCAGGGCCACCAGCAGCCCGACCATCGCGTAGGCCCAGCGTTTCGGCGTGGAATGCAACGGCGTCGACGGCGATCCGGGCAGGCTGGGGCGCTCGTGGGGCTGCCAGTCGTGCGGCGCATAATGGTTCATCGGGGCCCGGCTCCAAACACTGGAAGGCGACTCTTTTGCGCGGCAGCACAGATTACCTGAATCACCGCTGTCTATTGAGCAAAAACAACAGGTCGTTCATCTCTTCTTCATAGGCTTTTCACATTTGGGCGTTTACCGTAGAATCCCGCCCGCGCTCCGAACCAGGGAACTGATAAAAATCATGAAGATAACGCTGTTATGCAGCTTTGACATTTCATTTTTTTAGGCTTTAATCGCCGCATGTCTTTTATTACCCCTGTATCATCCCACGGTCATGCCTCTATGCTTGCCCGCATAAAAGGCATCGTTCATTGTGCCTGAGCGTTGAGTCCGGCATGCTATCGGCTGGCTTGAAGCATCGCCGCACCATTGAAACCATTCTGGAAAGAAGCCTTTGAAACCTTATCCAATTCAGCGCGTGTCGATCGTTATCCCGGTCTATAACGAAGAACAGAGCCTGCCTGAACTGTTGCGCCGTACCGAAGCGGCCTGTGCGCAGTTGACCCAGGATGTCGAAATCATCCTGGTCGACGACGGCAGCCGTGATCGCTCCGCCGACATTCTTCAGGAAGCCGCCGAGCGTGAAGGCAGCCCGGTCATCGCCGTGATCCTGAACCGTAACTACGGTCAGCACGCCGCGATCATGGCGGGCTTCGAGCAATCCACCGGCGATGTGGTCATCACCCTGGACGCCGACCTGCAGAACCCGCCGGAAGAAATCCCGCGTCTGGTGGAACAGGCCGCGCTGGGCTTCGACGTGGTCGGCACCGTGCGCAACAATCGCCAGGACTCGGCCTTGCGCCGCTGGCCGTCGCGCCTGATCAACATGGCCGTGCAACGCTCCACCGGCGTCGCCATGAGCGACTACGGCTGCATGTTGCGCGCCTATCGCCGGACCATCGTCGACGCGATGCTGGCCTGCCGCGAGCGCAGCACCTTCATTCCGATCCTGGCCAACAGCTTTGCCCGGCACACCACCGAAGTGCTGGTGCAGCACGCCGAGCGCGAACACGGCGACTCGAAATACAGCCCGATGCGCCTGATCAACCTGATGTTCGACCTGGTCACCTGCATGACCACCACGCCCCTGCGGCTGTTGAGCATCATCGGTTTCACCATGGCCGGCCTCGGCGCGCTCTTCGCCATCCTGCTGGTGGTGCTGCGCCTGATCTTCGGCGCCGCCTGGGCCGGTGACGGTTCGTTCGTGCTGTTTGCTATCCTGTTCGTCTTTACCGGCGGTCAGTTCATCGGCATGGGGCTTCTGGGTGAATACCTGGGTCGCATGTACAGTGACGTGCGTGCACGTCCGCGCTTCTTCATCGAGAAAGTGCTGCGTAGCCAGCCGTCTCCTGCCAGCGCTGCTGGTGATACCCCTTCTACTACTACCTCCAATCAGGTCGCACCATGAATCCGAAAGTTGTCGTCTTCGCCTATCACGATATTGGTTGCACCGGCATCGAGTCCCTGCTCGCCGCAGGTTACGACATCGCCGCAGTGTTCACCCATGCCGACGACCCGAAGGAGAACGCCTTCTACGGTTCCGTAGCGCAACTCTGTGCTCGCAAGGGCATTACCGTGCACGCACCGGAAGATGCCAACCATCCTTTGTGGATCGAGCGCATTGCCAAGCTGAACCCGGACTACATCTTCTCGTTCTACTACCGCAACCTGTTGAGCGAAGAGCTGCTGGCCACCGCCAAGAACGGCGCGTTCAACCTGCACGGTTCCCTGCTGCCACGCTACCGCGGTCGCGCACCGGCCAACTGGGTGCTGGTCAACGGCGAAAGCGAAACCGGCGTGACCCTGCACCGCATGGTCAAGCGTGCCGATGCCGGCGGCATCCTGGCGCAGAACCGCGTCGCCATCGAACGTGCCGACACCGCCCTGACCCTGCACACCAAGCTGCGTGACAGCGCTGCCGCCCTGCTGAGCGAAGCCCTGCCACAACTGGCTGCCGGCAAACTGAGCGAAACCGCCCAGGACGAGTCGAAGGCCACTTACTTCGGTCGCCGCACCCCGGCTGACGGCAAACTGGTCTGGAAAAAGCCTGCCGAAGAGCTGTTCAACCTGGTTCGCGCCGTGACCCAACCTTACCCGGGCGCCTTCTGCGCCGTGGGCGAGCACAAGCTGATCGTCTGGAGCGCCGACGTCGTCAAGGGCAACGAAGGTCAGGCCCCTGGCCGTGTGATCAGCGTCGACCCACTGCGCATCGCTTGCGGTGAAGACTCCCTGGTGATCAACGCCGGCCAGCGCAACGACAACGGCCTGTTCCTCAGCGGCCCGCAACTGGCCAACGAACTGGGCCTGGTGGACGGTTCCTTCCTGCGCGGCGCCGAGTCGGGCCGCAAGCCACGTCGTACCCGCGTACTGATCCTGGGCGTCAACGGTTTCATCGGTAACCACCTGTCCGAGCGCCTGCTGCGTGACGACAAGTACGACGTCTACGGTCTGGACATCGGCTCCGACGCCATCGAACGCCTGCGCAGCCACCCGAACTTCCACTTCGTCGAAGGCGATATCAGCATCCACTCCGAGTGGATCGAATATCACATCAAGAAGTGCGACGTGGTCCTGCCGCTGGTGGCCATCGCCACCCCGATCGAATACACCCGCAACCCGCTGCGCGTATTCGAACTGGACTTCGAAGAGAACCTGAAACTGGTTCGCTACTGCGTCAAGTACAACAAGCGAGTGATCTTCCCGTCGACCTCCGAAGTCTACGGCATGTGCCAGGACGAGAACTTCGACGAAGACACCTCGAACCTGATCGTTGGCCCGATCAACAAGCAGCGCTGGATCTACTCGGTGTCCAAGCAGTTGCTGGACCGCGTGATCTGGGCTTACGGCGCCAAGGGCTTGAACTTCACCCTGTTCCGTCCGTTCAACTGGATGGGTCCACGTCTGGACCGTCTGGATTCGGCGCGTATCGGCAGCTCCCGTGCCATCACCCAGCTGATCCTGAACCTGGTCGAAGGTACCCCGATCCGTCTGTTCGACGGCGGCGAGCAGAAGCGCTGCTTCACCGACATCGCCGACGGCATCGAGGCCCTGGCCCGTATCGTCGACAACGAGAACGACTGCTGCAACGGCCAGGTCATCAACATCGGTAGCCCGGACAACGAAGCCAGCATCCGTCAGCTGGGCGAAGAACTGCTGCGTCAGTTCGAAGCTCACCCGCTGCGTAGCAACTTCCCTCCGTTCGCCGGTTTCCGCGACGTGGAAAGCAAGGCGTTCTACGGTACTGGCTACCAGGACGTGTCGCACCGCAAACCAAGCGTCGAAAACGCCAAGCGCCTGCTGAACTGGGAGCCTACCGTCGAGATGAGCGAAACCATCGGTAACACCCTGGACTTCTTCCTCAAAGAAGCCATGCTCGAAATCGCGGACAAGCGCTGATGCAGGCTGGACTTCGCATCGATGTGGACACCTATCGCGGCACCCGTGAAGGGGTACCGCGGTTGCTGGAACTGCTCGACGAGGCCCAGGTCAAGGCAACGTTCTTCTTCAGCGTTGGACCGGACAACATGGGGCGCCACCTGTGGCGCCTCATCAAACCCCAGTTCCTCCTGAAGATGTTGCGTTCCAAGGCTGCCAGTCTTTATGGCTGGGACATCTTGCTGGCCGGCACTGCCTGGCCAGGCAAGCCGATCGGTCGGGATCTGGGGCATCTGATGCGCCAGACCCTGGCCGCCGGCCATGAGGTCGGCCTGCACGCCTGGGATCACCACGGTTGGCAGGCCAATGCCGGGCGCTGGAGCGAAGCCGAACTGATCGAACAGATCCGTCGCGGCGTCGATTGCCTGAGCGATATCACCGGGCAAGCCGTCGAATGTTCGGCCACCGCCGGTTGGCGGGCGGACGAACGTGTCGTGCAAGCCAAGGAGCATTTCGGTTTTCGCTATAACAGCGATTGCCGCGGGCACGGTCTGTTTCTGCCACGGTTGGCGGATGGCAGCCTGGGGACCCCGCAAATTCCCGTGGACCTGCCCACTTTCGACGAAGTCGTGGGTGCGGATCTGGCCGCGAAAGATTTCAATGCGTTCATTCTCGACCGGTTCAGTCCGGCGCGTCTGAATGTCTACACCATTCACGCGGAAGTAGAAGGGATTCTGATGGCAAACGAGTTTCGCCAGCTCTTGGCCCAGGCCAAGGCGCGTGACATCGAGTTCCAACCCCTGGTCAATCTATTGCCAGCCCAACTGGACCGCCTGCCCGCAGGGCAATTGGTCCGTGGCACCCTCGGCGGCCGTGAAGGCTGGCTCGGGGTACAGCAGGGATGACCAGGCGCTGGGCTTTGCCGTTGCTGTTTCTCGCTTTTCTGCTGTTCTACCTCCTGCCACTGGTCACCCATGGCATGTGGATTCCGGACGAAACCCGCTACGCCCAGATCGGCCAGGAAATGCTCCGGCACGGCCACTGGGCGTCGCCGCATTTCATGGAACTGCGTTACTTCGAAAAACCCATCGCCGGATACTGGATGATCGCCATCGGTCAGGCCATTTTCGGTGAGAACTTTTTCGGCGTGCGTTTCGCGTCGGCCCTGAGCAGCGGGTTGAGCGTGCTGCTGGTCTATCTGATCGCCGGACGCCTGTGGAGCGACGAACGCAAGCAGTTTGCCTGCGCCGCGCTGTACATGAGCTTCGGCCTAATCGCCGGGCAAGCCGGTTATGCCAACCTCGATCCGCAGTTCACCTTCTGGGTCAACCTGAGCTTCGTCGCCCTGTGGTTCGCCATCGACGGCAGCACCCCGCGGGCTCGGCTGTGGTCGTGGGTGGCCCTGGGCCTGGCCTGTGGCATGGGTTTCATGACCAAGGGCTTCCTCGCCCTGATGCTGCCGGTGCTGATCGCCCTGCCCTACATGATCTGGCAGAAGCGTTTTCGCGAACTGGTGGGTTATGGCCTGGTGGCCGTGGCCGTGGCCGCGCTGATCAGCCTGCCCTGGGTCCTCGCGGTTCACCTCCAGGAGCCGGACTACTGGCGTTTCTTCTTCTGGCACGAGCATATCCGTCGTTTTGCCGCCGAAGACGCGCAGCACACCCGGCCGTGGTGGTTCTACCTGCCAATGATCGTGGTTTCCAGCCTGCCGTGGGCGCTGCTGTTGCCGGTGACCCTGAAGGATGCCTGGCGCACCAAGGGCCAACGCATCAGCGTGTTCCTGCTGCTCTGGTTGTTGCTGCCACTGGCGTTCTTCAGCCTCAGCCGCGGCAAGCTGCCGACCTACATCATGCCGTGCCTGATGCCCCTGGCGTTGCTGATGGGGCATTCGCTGATGGAGCGCATCAAGCTTGCGCAAGGTCAGGTCCCCCGTCTCAACGGTCTGCTCAACCTGGTACTGGGCCTGGCGGGACTGGCGGCACTGGTGTATTTCCAGATCAAGCAGCCGTTCTACGATAACGAGCCGTTGCACCTGACCCTGCTCTGCGTCTTCATCGGTAGCTGGATCCTGGTCAATATCCTGCCCCTGCTCAAGCCGCTGACCTTCTGGGCCACCCCGGCGCTGGGCATGGGCATGTTGGTGCTGTTGCTGCCGGCGGCGATGCCGAACGTCATCGTGCACAACAAGATGCCCGACCAGTTCATCGCCCACCATGCCGACGAACTGAGCCAGAGCCGGCACTTCCTGAGCAACGACCTGGGTGCCGCTTCCGCACTGGCCTGGCGCATGAAGCGCAGCGATATCACCCTCTACAACACCCAGGGTGAGCTGCAGTACGGCCTGGGTTATCCGGAAACCGCCGGTCGCGCCCAGGACCTGAGCCAGATCCAGGCCTGGATGGACAACGCCCGCCGTGAAGGCCAGGTCGGAGTGGTAATGCGCGTCAAGGATCAGGACGAACTGCATGAGATCGACCTGCTGCCCAAGGATCATGTTCGCTATGAAGAAGGCAACATGGTTATCCTGATTTTCTCGAAGACCACGCCATGACCCTGATGTTGTTGCTCAGCGCCTGCCTGCTGACATGCCTGGGCCAAGTCGCCCAGAAGTTTGCCGTTGAAAGCTGGCGCGGCCCTTCCCTGGGCATTCTGCATAAACTGCGCTCGCCCTGGTTGTGGCTGGCGCTGGCCAGCCTCGGTTTCGGCCTGCTGGTCTGGCTGCTGGTCCTGCAACGGCTGGAGGTCGGCATTGCTTATCCGATGCTCAGCCTGAACTTTGTCCTGATCACCCTGGTGGCGCACTACCTGTTCAAGGAGTCGATCGACACCCGCCATTGGTTGGGCGTGGCGTTGATCATCGCCGGTGTGGTCCTGTTGGGGCGTCACGTATGAGCCAGGCACGCGGTTTTACCCTGGCCACCGGCAGCGTGCTGCTGGTCAGCGGAGCCCAGCTGGGCATGCGCTGGAGCATGACCCGCCTGCCGGAACCGGCGCAATGGCTGGACGCCCTGATGACTCAGGACGTATCGTTACTCGCCTTGGGTGTAGTGGCTGCATCGATCCTCGCCTACGCCCTGTCCATGCTTTGCTGGCTGGCCGCCTTGCGCGACCTGCCATTGGGCCGGGCCTACTCGTTGCTCAGCGTGAGTTACGCGCTGGTCTACCTGTTGGCCGCCGGCCTGCCGTTTTTCAATGAAAGCTTCAGTCTTTCGAAATCGCTGGGAGTGGCCCTGGTCATTCTCGGCGTGTTAACGATCAACTCTCCACGTATACCCCGTCCTAGGGACTCCGTATGAAAATCAGCGTAATTGGTAGCGGTTATGTCGGTCTGGTACAGGCGACTGTGCTGGCCGAAGTCGGTCATGATGTCGTGTGCATGGACGTCGACCAGAACAAGATCGACTTGCTGCGTAAAGGCCACATCCCCATCTTCGAACCAGGGCTGGAGACCATGGTCAAGAGCAACCTGGAAAGCGGCCGCCTGCACTTCACCAGCGATGAGAAGCTGGCGATCGAGCATGGCCAGGTGCTGTTTATCGCCGTCGGCACGCCGTCGGACGAAGACGGTTCGGCTGACCTCAAGTACGTCCTCTCGGTGGGCGATGCCGTGGTCCGTCACCGCGTCGAGCCGCTAATCCTGGTGGAAAAGTCCACCGTTCCGGTCGGCACCGGCGACACCCTGCGCGCGCATATCCAGGCCGCCCTGGATAAAGTCGGCCGCAGCCTGGAATTCGATATTGTCTCCAACCCGGAATTCCTCAAGGAAGGTTCGGCGGTGGAAGACTGCCGTCGTCCGGACCGTATCGTCATCGGCTGCGAGCGCGAAGAAGTGCGCGAAGTGATGCGCGACCTCTACGCCCCGTTCAACCGCAACCATGACCGCATCATGTTCATGGACCTGCGCAGCGCCGAGCTGACCAAGTACGCCGCCAACTGCATGCTGGCGACCAAGATCAGCTTTATCAACCAGATCGCCGAACTGGCCGAACACCTGGGCGCGGACATCGAAGCCGTGCGCATGGGCATCGGCGCCGACCAGCGCATCGGTTACCACTTTATCTACCCGGGCTGCGGCTACGGCGGCTCGTGCTTCCCCAAAGACATGCGCGCCCTGATCCACAGCGCCCAGGCGGCCAACTGTTCGAGCGACCTGCTGCAAGCCGTCGAGGCGATCAACGAGCGCCAGAAGCACAAGCTGTTCGACCGTCTGAACGCGTTCTACAAGGGCGATCTGAAAGGCAAGACCTTCGCTCTCTGGGGCCTGGCGTTCAAACCGAACACCGACGATATGCGCGACGCTCCAAGCCGTGTGCTGATGGAAGCCCTGTGGGCGGCCGGCGCACAGGTTCGTGCGTTCGATCCGGAAGCCATGCAGGAAACCCAGCGCATCTACCCGGATGAGCCAGGTCTGTCACTGATGGGCACGCCGGAATCGGCACTGGTCGGTGCCGACGCGCTGATCATCTGCACCGAATGGCAACAGTTCAAGGCGCCGGACTTCGAGCTGATCAAGCAGCGCCTGAAAGCGCCGGTGGTCTTCGACGGCCGCAACCTGTTCGACGCCAATCGCATGCAGCGCAAAGGTTTCACCTACTTTGCGATCGGTCGCGGTGCTTCGCTGGACCTGCCGGTGACCCGTCACGGTCTGGAGTGACATCCTGATGGTTGGCCCAGGCTGACTTGTGGGAGCGGCGCTGGCCCGCGAAGCTTTTGGCGGTCTCAGGGCCCCCTTCGCTGCGGTGCGGCGTCCCGACAAGCCAGGCTCCTACAGGTTCCGGGGTGTTCTCAAGGTCTGGGTTCAGGCCAGTGCATCGGGCTTGGCCCAGATAAACAAACGACGCGGTCATTTCCAAAAAATGACCGCGTTTTCGTTCCTAACGGGCTCGCCCGTTTTTTTCAGGTTCACGGCCGTGACATTGACGTCCCCATCCCGCAATACCCTGAACCGCCAATCCCTCGGCCTGGGTCTGGTAGCCCTGCTGTTGTTTATCGCCGGCGTCTATCAGCAAGCCGCCATCGGCTTTGACTCGCGCTTCGTGCTGTTCGCCGAGGAAATGCTGCGCCATGGCCCAAGTTTCTTCCCAACCACCTATGGCGAGCCGTATCCGGATTATTCGGCGTTTTCCACCCTGTTGATCTGGTTGCTTGCGCTGCCGTTCGGCACGGTCAACGCCCTCGCCGCCTGGCTGCCGAGCGCTCTGGCTTCGGCCTGGATCGTGGTGCTGATGTACCGGCTGGTGGCCCCGCATTCGCCACGCTGGGCGCTGCTGAGCATCGCCCTGCTGTTGTTGACCAACAACTTCCTGATTGAAACCCGTGCCGTATCCCTGGACCAGATGCTCGCCGCCGTGTCCCTGGCGGTGTTCTACCTGGGTTATGCCGCCAGATACTACGCCGCGCCGAAACGCAGCGTGCTGCTCCTGGCGCTGCTGGTACTGGGCTTTGCCATTCGCGGCCCGATGGGCCTGGTGATCCCCACCGGCATGCTCTGCAGCTTCTACCTGCTCAGCGGTCAATGGCGCCGGCTGTTGGTGTTCGGCTTCCAGGCCCTGTTCCTGCTGGCGGCCTGCATCGGCCTGCTGTTGTGGCTGGCCTCGCTGGATGGCGGCCCGGCCTTCCTTCAGGAAGTGATCCGCATGCAGTTCACCGGCCGCATGGATGGCTCGGCGGGTTCCAGCGGAACGCTGTATTACTTCAGTAGTGCCTTTGGTAATTACGCCCTGGCTTATCCATTGGCGGTACTGGTACTGGTGGCCATCCTCGCAACCGGTCGCCAACATCGTGGACCGGCCTTGCAACTGACCCTCTATGCGGTCGCGGCCGGCTTGATCGTGATGCTCGGTTTGTCCGTGCCCCAGGCGAAAAAAGCCCGTTATATCCTGCCGATGGTGCCGATGGCGGCGATCGTCGCCGCCTATCCGTTCCAGGTTGCCAAGGGCCGTCTGTTCGCCTGGTTGCGTGGGCTGATGCAGGGGCTCTGGCTGATCCTCCCGGGCCTGCTGATCGCCGGGATGTTCATGTTGCATCGGCGCTTTCCCGAGGAACTGCCGACCTTGGGCGTCGCACCTTATCTGGTCGGGGCCTTGCAGGTGATCGCCGTGCTGGCGCTGTTCAACGCCCGCTGGCGTGCACTCGGGCTGGCCGGCTGTGCGGTCCTGGCGCTGTGGAGCAGCTATATCCTGATTGTCGAACCGACTGAGCGCGTGGCCTATGACACTCGCGGCTTTACCCAGGCCACCCAGCAGTTGATGCAGAAGGACCCGGCACCGCTGGTCATGCATGCGGTGGGCAAGGATGGACGGGCAATCAAGTTCATGGTCAATGCCGAGAGCGATCTGCAGCCGATCTTCAGCGAAACCCCCGAGCAACTTCAGGGCGTGGCGCGACCGGCCTGGGTGATGATGGACAAGGACCATTACGAAGCACTGAAAGGCACGACCATCGGCGATCTGGTCCCGGTGCTCAGCCAGCGCTTCGACAAGAACGATTATGTGTTGTTGAAGCTGCCATAAAACCTGTAGGAGCATGGCTTGCCAGCGAAGCTTTTGGCGGTCTTGAGGCCGCAATCGCCGGCAAGCCGGCTCCCACAGGATTTCTGTCGGACATAGCATCGGTGTTCAACACCGAACTGTGGGAGATTCTATGGTTGTCGGGACGCCGCACCGCAGCGATTGCGATATCCCATTCACCGCGTTAGGCGATAACTACACTCGCCCCCTTCAGCACATCCAGCCCTACCCCCACCAGCGTCACCGAATCCGCCCCGAAAGTCAGCACGGTATCGTGCCCCACCACCTTGGCGTGCTCCTGGATAGTGTGTCCCTGGGAATCGGCATAACCCATGAACACCAGTTTGTCGGACGCCTGGAAGCCGGTGATCTTGTCCTGGCCGAACGCGCCATTGAAGCCGTTGAACAGAAAGGTATTACCGCCGCCCTTCGCGTCCATCAGGTCATTCCCCGCGCCACCGATAAACAGGTTGCCGCCCTTGACCGCACCGACCAGATGATCGTCCCCGCCATTACCCAGCAGCCACTCCCCCGAAGACTTCGCGATCAGTGTATCGGTCCCATCGCTGCCCACCTGCGAGTTGACGTAGCTCCCCTCGGACAAGCTCTGGTTGCCCACCACATGGGCCACGTCCTTGTTGAAGAACACCAGGCTCGACTCCTTGCTGACCAGCGTGCCGATATTCTGGGCGATGGTGATACCGCCCACGGCATCGCGGATATACAAGGTGCCGTGGCCATCATTGGCGATATCGAAGCTGCCCAGGGATTTCTGCAGGTCGAAGGTGTTGTTGCCCTTGCCGCCGAGGATGATGTTATAGCCACCGTCGTCCCGGAAAGTATCGTCGCCGCCACGCCCTTCGATGTAATCGTTGCCACGGCCACCCTTGAGCAGATCATTGGCCTCGCTGCCGATGATAAAGGTGCTGCCGCTATGGGTTTCGGCGTTGCGATTGAGGTCTTGCACCCAGGTCTTGTCCCGCGCCGGGTCCGACAGGTTAGCGACGATGATGGTCGAGTCCTTACTGGTCAGGTCATAGAACTGCGACCCCAGCACCCGGTTCAGGCCATCTCCATAAGCCGTCGGCAGGTGGGAAATCCAGGTGGCGACATTACCGATGGAAAACGGCAGCAGGTTCCAGGCATCGGACGCGTAATGGTCGTTGAAGCTGACGATATTGTTGGTCGCCGATGCCTTGTTCGCATCGTGCACGCCCAGGGTTGCCAGGGTCAGGCTGGAGCCATCGAGGGCGCGGAACACCGGGTCGTTTTCATAACCGATATTCAGCACCTGGGGGCCCGCGCCGCTCTGGGTCGGCGAAGCGAAGGCGATATAGTTGGCGTCCTTGTAGAAACCGCCCCAATGGTCCTGGCTCAGGTCGGCCACACTGTTGACTGCCAGCCCGCCCAGGCTGTGGCCGCTGACCAGCACGTCCTTGCCGGAAAGACCGTTGGCCGCGGCAAAGCTCGCCACGCTCTTGAGCAAGCCTTCGAAGGCGTTGGCGCTGTAGTTCTTCGCGTAATCCTTGGGTCCGATGGCTGCCAGCAAGTCGTTGATCGCATCGCCGATGCTGTCGCTGATCTCGCTTTCCCGCGGCCCGCTGGTACCACGGAAGGACACACCGATCTCGCTCAGGTGTCCGCTGGCGTCGTACTTGCCGAGGATTTCCGCCTGCGCCGTGGTGTAGCCGGCCGTCTCGCCATAGAAGGTGCCGCGGGCGTCGGTCTTGCCGCCGTAGCCCAGTTGCGCGGCGCTGATGGGTGTCCAGCCAGCCGCATTCACCGCCACCAGCGCGGCTTTCTCCGAATCCGGGTTCCACGGTATACCGGGGATGACCCCCTGGGCATCCGTGCCGCCGAGCAGGGCCTTGACCAGGGTCGCCGGCAGGCCGAGGCCGAAGCCATTCTGCTGGTAGCCCACGGCAAAGCCGTTATCGAGGTTGTGGTAGGAATACAAGGTGATCGCCAGCGCATCGGAATACAGCGCTTTTGAAGCCTCGGTCCCTAGGTTTTTATAGTCAAACACACCCATGGTATTGCCTCCTTGCTGGTTGGAATTATTGACGCACAAAGGCCTCATCGACCCTGGCCAGGTCGGTTTCGCGCAAGGTGCCCGCGTAGTAATGCAATTTGGTCCAGGCCATCAGGTAGTCGTAGCGCGCCTGGGCCAAGTCGCGCCGGGTGCTGTAGAGCTGCTGCTCGGCGTTCAGCGCATCGAGGTTGACCCGCTCGCCGCCGAGGATGCTCTGCTTCGTCGACAGCACCAGGGCTTCAGCCGAATTCAAGGCCTTCTGATAGGCGCGCAATTTGCTCACGCCCGACAGGCAGGCACTGAACTGGCGCCGTAGCTCGATCAGGGTTTCGCGGGTCTTGCCGTCCAGTTCGTACTCGGCCTGCTCCAGGTTGGCGCTGGCCTGGCGTACTGACGCCGAGACCCCGCCGCCAGCGAACAACGGCACGTTCACCTCGAAACCGATGGTGTTGGTGTCGTAGCGCTGGTTGTAGGTGTTGCTGCTGTCGGACTCGCTCTTGCGCACGCTGACATAGGCATTGAGCTTGGGCAGATGCCCGGCGCGGTTGCGCTCCACTTCATAGCGGGCCACTTCGAGGGCCTGGCGCTGGGAGGCCAGGGTCGGGTTGTTCTCCAGGGCCATGGCGTGCCAGGTATCGAAATTGGCCGGTTCCAGGGGAAACGACTGAAAAGCCTGGGCCAGCGGCGCCAGTTCGGAAACGTCCACCGACGGTACGCCAATCAGCGCCCCCAGCTCGCGCAAGGCGGCGTCCTGTTCGTTGCGCGCCTCGATCTCCTCGGCAGTGGCCAACTCGAAACGCGACTCCGCCTCGAGAATATCAGTGCGCGTGCCCTCGCCCTGGCGGAACAACTGCTCGTTCTGCTGGAACTGCTCTTCATAGGCTTTCTTGCGGGCCTGGGCGATCTCGATCTGGTCCTGGGCAAACAGCGCCTGGGTGTAATGGGTCAGGACCCGTACCAGCAGCTCCTGGCTCTTGCCGCGAAAGGTTTCATCGGCGAACAACGCTTGCGCCACGCCCTTGCGGTAATTGGCATAGGCCTCGTAGTCGATCAGCGGTTGTTGCAGCATCAGCGTGGAACCGGAGCTGGTGTAGTGGCGATCCTCATGGGCGTTGCCGCGTTCGCTGAGGTAGGTGGCCCGTGAATCGTTGCGGCCCTGGTTGTAGTTGTAGGAAATCTTCGGCAGCAGGCCGGCGCGGCCAATGACGCGATTTTCCTGGCCGGCATCGCGCTCCTTGAGCGCGCCGAGGAATACCGGGTCATTGCGCAGCGCCTGCTCATAAACCTGGAACGGCCCCATGGCCTGGCTGCCGGTGCTGACCAACAGGGACAGCGTTGCCGCGATCATCGACAGTGTCTTCATTCGGTGGAACATCCTATTGCTCGGTCAGCGCGGAACCCGCGCGGTCCAGCAGCGGTTTGAACAGATAGTTGAGCAGTGAGCGCTCGCCGGTACGCACAAACATCTCGGCGGGCATGCCCGGCTTGATCACCAACCCGTTGAGTTTTCCCAGGGCCATGTCGCTCACCGAAGTGCGCAGCAGGTAATACGGTGCGCCGGTCTTTTCATCGAGCAGCTGGTCGGCGGAGATCAGGCTGACTTCGCCAGGCACCCGTGGCGTGCGACTCTGGTTGAAGGCGGTGAACAGGATATCCACCGGCAGATGGCTGCCGACCTTGTCCACCAGGTTGACCGGCAGGTGTCCCTCGACTTCCAGGCGCTCGCCCTGGGGCACGATCTCCAGCAGGGTTTCCCCGGCGCGGATCACCGCGCCTTCGGTGTGTACGCTCAGGTTGACCGCGATGCCCTCCGCTGGCGCACTGATCTCGCTGTGTTGCAGATCGAAACCCGCCGAACGCAGTTGCTGCTCCAAGGTCAGGGTCTTGAGCTGGGCCTCGGCCAGTTGGCCGCGGACCTCCTTCTGATATTCCTCACCGTGCTGGGAGAGCTTGAGCCGCGACTCGACAATGCCCTGCTCGACCCGCCCGCTTTCGCCATTGTTCTGTGCCAGGTCCTGTTGCACCTGGGACAACTGGCGCTGGTAGTCGAGCAGGCGGTTGCGCGGGATATAGCCGCTGTCCGCCAGGGGTTTGAGGTTATCCAGCTGACTGCGCAGGGAGTCGGCGCGGGCCAGCATGTCGCTACGCGCCCGGCGCATACCGGCCAGTTGCGAAGCGGCGCCATCGATACTGGCGCGGATACCGGCCTGCTCGCGGGAAAAGGCTTCGCGACGGCTGCTGAACAACTGCCGCTGGCCTTCGAGCACCAGCGCCAGGCGTGGGTCGGGATCGCTGCTCAACTCGGCGGGAAACACCACCCGCGGCAGGCTATCGCGCTCGCTCTGCCAGCGTGCCTGACTGGCCCAGGCCATGCGGTACTGGGCCTGCAGTGATTGCACATCGGCCGACAGCTGGGTCTGGTCGAGACGAAACAGCGGTTGGCCCTGATGCACCACTTGCCCTTCGCGCACCAGGATCCGGCTGACCACGCCGCCGCCCAGGGATTGCACCGCCTTGCGCTTGCCGGACACCACCACGCTGCCTTGCACCGCAATGCCCTGGTCCAGCGGCGCCAGGGCCGCCCAGAGAAAGAAGCTGCCAGCGCCCACCAGCGCCAACCACCAGCCCAGACGGGCAAAGAACCGGGCATCGTGTTCCCGGTATTCAACAGGGGTACTGATCTGCATCGTGCTGTCCTTGCTCATGCGCCGCTGCTGCGCGTCGGCGCCGGATACTGTCGGCTCAGGCTGACGCCGGCCGGAGTCGCGGTCTCGCGGGTTGATTGGGGTGGCGGTGCCACGCCGGCCGAGAGTGCCTTGAGCACATCGGCGCTGCTGCCGAAGGCTTGCAAGCGACCTTCGTTGAGCACCAGCAACTTGTCCGCCTGGGTCAGGGAGGTGGAACGGTGGGTCACCAGAACCACCGTGCAGCCCCGTGTCTTGAGCTGGGCAATCGCCTGGGTCAAGGCGGTTTCACCAACCACGTCGAGATTGGAGTTGGGCTCGTCCAGCACCACCAGGCGCGGGCCGCCATACAACGCACGGGCCAGCGCCACGCGCTGCTTCTGTCCGCCGGACAGGCCGCTACCGTCTTCGCCGAGCAAGGTGTCGTAGCCCTGAGGCAGACGCAGGATCAATTCGTGCACAGCGGCCTGGCGCGCCGCCTCGACCACCTTCGCTGAATCGACCTCGGCAAACCGGGCGATGTTTTCGGCAATGGTGCCGCTGAACAACTCGATGTCCTGGGGCAGGTAACCGATATGTGGACCGAGATCGTCGCGGTCCCAGCGGTGCAGGTCGGCACCGTCCAGGCGCACGGTGCCGCCCAGGGTCGGCCAGACGCCCACCAGCACCCGGGCCAGAGTCGACTTGCCCGAGCCGGAGGAGCCGAGCACCCCCAGCACTTCACCGGGGGCCAGGCTGAAACTCACCTGGTGCAGGGTCGCGATACGCTTGCCCGGCGGTCCGGCGCTGACCTGTTCAAAGGCCACCTGGCCCTGGGGCGCGGGCAGGCTCATCTGCCCTTCTACTTCTGGGAAGTCGCGCAACAGACTGTCCAGGCGCTGGTAGGCGAGCTTGGCCGTGCTCCACTGCTTCCACACCGCAATCAACTGGTCGATGGGGCTGAGCACCCGCCCCATCAGGATGGAGCCGGCGATCATCATCCCGGCGCTCATCTCGCCCTTGATCACCAACAGCGCGCCCAGGCCCAACACCAGCGATTGCAGGCACAGGCGCAACATCTTGCTCAGGGAAGTAAGCACCGCCCCGGTATCGCTGGCGCGGTTCTGCCGCGCGAGAAATCTCGAGTGCACCTGGAACCAGCGCGTGCGCAGCGCGCCGAGCATGCCCATGGCCTGGATAGTTTCGGCGTGATGCAGGTGACTGGTGGCCAACTGAGTCGAACGCTGCGAATAACCGCTGGCTTCGCTCAGGGGCTTTTTGGTCATCGACTCGTTGAGGTAGGCCAGGGCAATCAGCAGCAAGACGCCGACACTGGCGAAGACCCCCAGCCAGGGATTGAACAGGAAGATCACCAGCAGATAGATGGGAAACCAGGGGGCGTCGAAAAAGGCGAACAGCGCCGGCCCGGTAAGGAACTGGCGAATCTGGGTCAGGTCGCCGAGGGACTGGCCGGCGTGTCCCTCGCCGCGCAACAGGTTGCGCTCGAAGGCCGCCTGATAGACCCGCAGGTTCAGGCGCCGCTCCAGGACACTGCCGATGCGGATCACGATAAAACTGCGGAGCACTTCCAGCAGCCCGATAAAGGCAAAGAACCCCACCACCATCAGGGTCAACATCACCAAGGTGGTTTCATTCTGTGAGGTCAATACCCGGTCATAGACCTGGAGCATGTAAATCGAAGGCACCAGCATCAACAGATTGATCAGCGCGGTGAAACAACCGACGCTGAGCAGGACACTTTTATAATCGCCGAGGACACGGATCAAAGGTGTCCCGGACATCATTTTCGGCGGGTTCATCTCTCTTCCTTGAAGTTTACGGACAGCCGGATACGTACCTTTATTCGATGGCCGGCGAGCCGCTCGGGAATATAGGTACTTCCAACAGGAGCCGTTCTTTCGCGACTCATTAAAGACTGAACAAGAAAACAACTAACAGACACTGGACATCCAGTGACCGTTTAATCGATTTGCCTCTGAATACTCAGGACGTACCGCGCACCAGCACCAGAACGCTGCCACTCTTCAAACGCACTTCATAACGGTCCGCCCTCTGCCGATTGAAGTGCACGATTCCGGAGCCTTCGGCGCCATACAGCCACAGGCCATCGGGCGTCGGCTCCCAATTGGCCGGGCGCTCGCCCAACCAGCCGGCGATGCACGCCAGGTCGCCAGCCAGGCGTGGTGATTGCAGCACCAAGTCAAGCTCGCAGGCCTTGGCTTGTTCACCTTCGGGGTACATCCGCCACTGACCGGCAAGGGCCTCGGGTGGGGTCAGGATCAGGCTTCTCGCCATGGTGACTGCTCCAAAAAACGTCAGAAACGCAGCCATCAGCCACGTCGAATAGATACTGCGGACACAGGTCTTGATCATGGGTATCGACTACCGGGCCAGAGGGCAGCGCTGCAGCGCTGCCCGTACCGCATCAACTCAAGCCACGATATCCGTGACCGCTGCCTGACCCACGGTGGTCACCAGGAAATCGGCGACGCCGTGTCCGGAGAAGTCCACCGCCAGGGTACCCAGGTTGCTGCCCGAGGCATACGTCAGCAGAGCATCGCCGGCATGGCCGGTGAATGCGTTGACGAAGGTCAGGCCCGAACCATGGGTGATCCCGGACAAATCGATCTTGTCCTGGCCACTGGTGAAATCCATGATCCGGTCGGCGGCATTCGGCGCCGAGTCGGAAACGGCGGCGAACACAAAGGTATCGCTGCCCGAACCACCCCAGAGTTTGTCGGCACCGCCAGCCCCGTAGAGGATGTCGTTGCCGGCACCGCCGCGCAGTTCGTTGGCCACGTCGTTGCCGATCAGCAGGTCGTTGCCCGAACCGCCGATGGCGTTCTCGATCGTGACACCCTGGGAAATGGAGATATTGCCCACCATGCCGCCAACGTCGGAAAACGAGCCGTCATGCAGGTTGATCTTCTGGTTCTGGGTAAACCCGGAGAAGTCCAGGGTGTCATTGCCGCCACCGTCCCAGACCGAGAACACCAGCTTGTCCGAAGACGAGGTGGCGCTCAGGTAGTCGCGACCGGCATTGGAGTTGAACCCATAGGTGGTATCACCGGCACGGGTGCTGTAGTTGGCGCCGTAGAGTTTCTGGATCGCCGCGATATCATCCATCAGCGGGCCCGAGGAATAAGCCTCGACCCCGCCTTTGCTGAAGTTCTGGCTGGTGTTGCTCTCGCTCCAGTAACTCATGACGCTGTAGCCGCGGGTGTCCTGAGCATAGGACGCGTCATTGTAGGTCGGGTTGCCTTCGCCGGCGTTGTAGTCACCGGGATGAGCCAGGCCGAGGGTATGGCCGATCTCATGGGTCAGGGTCTGGCGACCGTAGTTGTTCAGGCCAGGCGTCTTGTTGACGTTGTAGCCGCTGCCGGTCAGGTACCAGGACTGGCCGTCGTAGCCAGGCTCGGTTCCCGGCAGAAAGGCGAATGCGGCCGCGCCTTCCTGTCCGCCACTGTAGTTACCGAAGGTCATATGACCATCGCCACCTTTCGCGGCCTCCGTGAAGGTCACGTTGGCCACGTCCGCCCAGGATTGCATGGACAGAACGGCCTGCGACTTCTGCAACGCGCTGAACTGACTGAACCCGGTGACGCCCAGACCGCTGAAATTCGAGGTCTGGGAAGTCAGAAAGCTGTAGGTCAGTTCGATCTTGCCGCTGCCGTCCAGATCGTGCCAGGCGGCACCGTCACGCAACAGTTGCGTGGCGGCTTGATCGACGGAGTAGGAGGGTTTGCCATTGACCGTGAGGTTGCCGCCACGGTCGTATTGATGGCTGAAGCTATCGATCTGGTTAAAGGCGGAACTTGTACCGTTGGCCGCCAGTGCCGCCTCCGGGGAAACAATAGCTTTGGTTTTGACTTTCGACATAAACACACTTCCTTGTTTGCAAGTGAAACAGTTTTTGTCAGATAGCGACAATCCCTTGGCGAGATCATCCTATCACTCGCCCTTTTTGAAGGCAGCGAGAAACTGACACAATCTGAAATCAAACGTCCAGCGTTTTTTTGATAGCAAATCGCCCAAACAAGGAAAACGCCTACAAACATTGGTTTATGTCGTGAAAGTTTTTTCTGACAATAACGACCGACTCCAGCAAGCAGACTTTCGGAAAACTTCAAGCCACAAGAATACACATGCGAAGTGCCTCAATAAATGACCGAGTAGTCATTTCCTTACTTATACATTTCCCGGCCACCCGCATGTCCTGAGTGCATTCAGGACAACTTCGCCCTTTAACGCCGGCACCGCTGTTCCATCGGCGCTGGTCATGTCCTCGCCGGCCAGCAGAGCATTGATGATCGCCTCCTCCACCGCTTCGGCGGCCGCCAGGAACAGCGGGGAAATATGGTCATTGTTGACCATCGTCAGTGGGCTGCTGAAAGGCCGGTCCTTGCGCCCGTAATCGGCCGTCGGTATTTGCTCGTTGCCGGTGGCGAAGGCCAGGAAGATATCGCCGCTGGAGTCCTCGGTGCCACCACCGGTACGGGCGATACCGATAGAGGCCCGTTGCGCCAGGCGCTGGCATTGATGAGGCAGCAACGGTGCATCGGTGGCGAGGACTACCACGATCGAGCCCATCCCCGGACTGCCGCGGCGGGCGAAAGGAGACGGGATGTCCAGCAACTGGCGACCGACCGGATAGCCATCCACCCGCAGCTCCTGGCGTTTGCCATGGTTGGCCTGGACCAATGCACCGACGATCCAGCCGCCCTGCGCTGCCGGCAAACGCCGTGACGAAGTGCCGATACCCCCTTTGAACTCGTGGCAGATCATCCCGGTACCGCCCCCCACCGCGCCTTCAGTTACCGGCCCGGGCTTGGCATCGGCCAACGCTTCACGGACCTGCGTGGGGCCGACATGCTGGCCCCAGATATCGTTGAGCACCCCGTCATAGGTCTCCATGACCACCGGCATGCACCAGTACACTGCCGGGTCCGCCAGGCTGTCACGCTCGTCGGCGATCAGCGCATCGCGCACCACACCCACACTATGGGTATTGGTGATCGCCACCGGCGTGGTCAGCAGCCCGGCTTCGCGAATCCACTCCAGCCCCGTGGCATCGCCATTGCCGTTGAGCACATGGCAACCGGCAAAACAGGGTTGCGCCCGCGCCACCCCGGCTCGTGGCTGGATCAGCGTCACCCCGGTGCGTACCTGCTTGCCGTCGATTTCGCTCTTCAGCGTACTGTGACCGACCCGTACCCCCGGCACATCGGTGATGGCATTGAGTGGACCCGGTGTTCCCAGGCCCAGGGTGATTCCCCATTCGCGCGCGCGCATAATCCCTCTCTGTCTGCGTATTTGAAATGTGCCGCCACTCTAGGCGCTCGTCACCTGCCCGCCAATTCCCCTATCGGGGTAGTGTCGAGCCCTTGCACGGATCTTCTAGACGGATACCCGACCGCAGGCATTAACTGAACCACTGCACGATTGACCACGACTCCGGGAACCCCATGTCCAGCACCGCCAACCACTGGGTCGACCTGAACCAGGACCGGGACACCGGCATTGAAACGCTGCGCGCGCGTTTCCAAGGCCATACCCATGCCTATGATGCCCACTGGCACGACAGCTACCTGGTGGGAGTCACCGAGCAAGGCGTGCAGCAGTTCAATTGCCGTCGCACCCGCTACCAGAGCCTGGCGGGCAACGTATTTCTGCTCGAACCCGGCGAGATCCACGACGGCGACGCCCCCACTGAAGGCGGTTTCACCTACCGAACGATCTATCTCGACCCGCACTGGCTGGAACGGGAACTGAGCGCGCTGTTCGAGGAGGCCCCAGCGGGTAGCCAATTGAGTTTTGCCAACACCCTGGCCACCGACACCCGCCTGGCCCAGGCCACCAGTGCCGCGTTCCAGGCCATTCACACCCAGGAATTGCGCATTGTCCGGCAAAGCGCCCTCGACCAGATGTTCGCCAGCCTCACCGACCATCTGCACTGGCGCGCCCGCTACCGCGACGACCCGCGCCTGCCGCGGGTCGCGCAGGTCGCCCGCGAGTACCTGCACGCCCATCTGCAACACGACCTGAGCCTGGATGAGGTCGCCGCCGTCTGCGGTGTCGACCGCTTCCGCCTGACCCGCGCTTTCAAGGCCGCCTACGGCCTGCCGCCCCATGCCTACCTGGTGCAATTACGGGTGGCCAAGGCCCGGCAACTGCTGTCCCGGGGCGAAACCCCGGCGAACGTCGCCGTGACCCTGGGCTTTGCCGACCAGAGCCACCTGGGCCGCTGGTTCGTGCGCGCCTATGGGCTGACGCCCGCCGCCTACCGCAAGCGCTGCTCAAATCTTCCAGACGCCTGAAGCGGCACACGGGAAGATCGCTGCATCGATCTTTCCCCGGAGCCCGCCGCCATGTTGTCCAGTCTTTCCAGCCTCCTGCCCTTTGTGCTCTTCGCCATCGTCGCCTCCGTCACTCCCGGGCCGAACAACATCCTGGTGCTGAGTAACAGTGCCCGCCATGGTTTGGCGGCAGCGCTGCCGATCATCCTCGGCGCCGGTGCTGGCGCCGCACTGATCGTCCTGCTGGTGGGCAGCGGTGTCGGTGAATCACTGGCACGACTGCCCCAGGTGCGGACGGGCATGCAATGGCTCGGCATCGCCTGGCTGAGCTACCTGGCCTGGCAGATCTTCAGCGCCCCGGCCCACGCCATCGACCCCGATGCGGCCCCGGTCAAACGCCTCGGCCTGCTGGGCGCGGCCAGCCTGCAACTGATCAACCCGAAGGTCTGGATGATGGCCCTGGCGGTGGTCGGCGTGTTCGCCGGCAGCGGCGCCGAGCGCCAGGCCCACGTGCTGTCGCTGTCCCTGGTGTTCTTCCTGGTGTCGCTGCCGTGCATGAGCCTGTGGGCGGTGCTCGGGGTCGGCTCCGCGCGGTTGTTTCGCTCGCCCCTGGCGATGCAGCGGTTCAATCGCTGCATGGCGCTGTTGCTGCTGGTTTCGACCTGGCTGAGCGTGCTGGTATAACGGGGCGGGAGTCGCCGCAGTGCAAAAGCCGGTCGCACTGGTGCGCTTTTGCCAGCAGCCGGCTGCGTAACGTGGCCGGACGGTGCATGAAGACACCGAACTCCACAATAAACGACCTGCCGCGAGACCTGCGTATCATGAAAAGACTGTTCAACAGCTGTCTGTTCCTCTGCGGTACCGCCCTCCTGAGCACCAGCGTACTGGCCTCCGAAGACGCTTCCTGCAAGACCGTGCGCATGGGCGTGGTCAACTGGACCGACGTCATCGCCACCAGTGGCATGGCTGACGTGCTGCTCAATGGACTGGGCTATGAAAGCAAGCAGACCAGCGCCGTGCAGCAGATCATCTTTGCCGGGATCCGTGACAAACGCCTGGATATCTTCCTCGGCTACTGGAAACCGGCGATGGACAAGAACATCGCGCCTTTTATCGCCGCCAACCAGGTCAAGGTCCTGGCCCAGCCCAGCCTGTCCGACGCCCAGGCCACCCTCGCCGTGCCGCAATACGTGGCTGACGCGGGCCTGAAGACCTTCGCCGATATCGCCAAGTTCAAGGACAAGCTCGGCGGCAAGATCTATGGCATCGAGCCCGGCAGCGGCGCCAACACCACCATCAAGACCATGATCGATACCGACCACTTCGGCCTCAAGGGTTTCAACCTGGTGGAGTCCGGGGAAGCCGGGATGCTCGCGGCGGTACAGCGGGCGGTCAACCGCAAGGAGTTCGTGGTCTTCGTCGGCTGGACCCCGCACCCGATGAACATCAATATGAAAATCGCCTACCTGACCGGCAGCGAAGATGTCTACGGGCCTAACGAAGGCGCGGCCACCGTATCCACCGTCACCGCCCCGGATTACGCCCAGCGTTGCCCGAACGTCAACAAGCTGCTGGAAAACCTGACGTTCAGCGCCGCCCAGGAAAGCCAACTGATGGTACCGATCATGGAGCGCCAGACACCCCAGGACGTGGCGAAAAAATGGCTGCGCGATCACCCGGAAGATCTGCAGAAATGGCTGAGCGGCGTGACCAGTGTTGACGGCAAGGACGGCGTGGCAACCGTGCAGGCCAGTTTGAAATAGCGCTAATTGTAGGCGCGCAGCTGCGGTGTTTGGGTGGGAGCGGTGCTTGCCCGCGAAGCTTTTAGCGTCCTCACGGGCCTCTTCGCGGGCAAGCTCCGCTCCCACAATAAAGCACCTATCTCCAGACCAATAACGCTCCTACCGGTTTTCCTGCCATCCAGAACACAGCTGAGACTGCGCATGACCGATTACCCGCTCTCTCCCGAACTCAGCGCCTTTGTCGCCAGGACCCTCGATTTCAGCTATCCGGATACCAGCATCAACGGTCTGCGCGTCGGCTACAGCGCCATGTGCAGGGCTTTCACCCCGGCACGCCCGGCGGACATCAGTGTCAGCGAACAACTGATCGATCAGGTGCCCATCCGCCAATACCGCCCGACTTCAGCAGTACCTGCCAATGGCTGGCCCAGCGTGGTCTACCTGCATGGTGGCGGCTGGGTGGTCGGCGACCTCGACTCCCATGATTTCATCACCGCTGAACTGGCGTCCCTGCTCAACGCCGTGGTCATCGCCGTCGACTATCGACTCGCGCCGGAACATCCCTTTCCGGCGGCCTTCGACGATTGCCTGGCGGTGTGGCGCGGCTTGCAAGCTGACGCCGCGACCTGGCAACTGGACCCGCAACGCATGGCGATTGCCGGTGACAGCGCCGGTGGCAATCTCGCCGCCGCCGTGTGCCTGGCCCTGCGTGATGCCGGGCAAGCGCAGCCGCGGCTGCAAGCCCTGATCTACCCGGGGCTGGGGGGTGACGAGCGGCTGCCCTCGCGCAGCGAATGCGCCGACGCGCCGTTGCTCAGCACCAGCGATGTGCACGGCTATCACGCCTTGTACCTGCCGGGCTCGGCCAAGCCTGCGGCCTATGCGATGCCGTTGCAGGCCACGGATCTGCGCGACCTGGCCCCGGCGTTTATCGCCGTGGCGCAATTCGACCCCTTGCGCGATGACGGCGTGCAGTACACCGAGCGCCTTGCAGCAGCCGGTGTCGCCGTGGCTTTCCATCCCGGTCACGGCCTGGTGCATGGCTGCCTGCGGGCCCGCGGCCTGGCGCCGGAGGTGGATCTGCTCTACGCCAAACTCCTCGCCGCATTGCGCCGCTCCCTGGACCTGTAATCGACCTGGCCGGCAAAAAGTGACTTGACGACCACCCTGGTCTTGAGTTCTCCTGAAACCGGTTTCAGTGCTGATGTACAAACCGCCTGCCGACAACGCCAAGAAAAGGTTCCAGGCCGTGAACAGTTTTTCCGCTGCCCAACGCAGCCGCGTAACCATGCTCGATGTCGCCGAACGTGCCGGGGTTTCCAAGGCCAGCGTGTCGCGCTTTATCGGCGATGATCGGGCCCTGCTCTCCGAAGCCATCGCCTTGCGTATCGAACAGGCGATCAGCGAACTGGGCTACCGCCCCAACCAGATGGCCCGTGGTCTGAAGCGCGGCCGTACGCGCCTGATCGGCATGCTGGTGGCCGATATCCGCAACCCTTATTCGATTGCCGTGATGCATGGCGTGGAAACCGCCTGTCGCGCCCACGGCTACAGCCTGGTGGTGTGCAACACCGACCGCGACGATCAGCAGGAGCGCCTGCACCTGGCGGCGCTGCGCTCGTACAACATCGAAGGCCTGATCCTCAACACCCTCGGCCATCACCTCGAAGAACTGCAGGAACTGCACCAGGAAATGCCAATGGTGTTGGTGGATCGCAAGGTCGAGCAGTTGGACAGCGACCTGGTCGGCCTCGACAACGCTGCCGCCGTGCGCAGCGCCGTCGACCACCTGGAGCAGCAGGGTTACCGCGACCTGATGCTGGTCAGCGAACCGCTGGACGGCACCAGCTCGCGCCTGGAACGGATCGAGCACTTCAACCGTGAGATCGCCCGGCGCGGCTCGCTGAGCGGTCGCATTGGCCATACAGGTGAGTCACTGCGGCATCAGTTGCAAGACTTCCTGGCCACGCCGGGCCCCGGTCCCAAGGCGCTGTTCTGTGCCAACGGCATCGCCGCCCTGGCCAGCGTCCAGGCCCTGCGCGAACTGGGTTGCAAGCTGTTCGACGATATTGGCCTGATCGCCCTGGACGATCTGGAGTGGTTCCCGCTGGTTGGTAGCGGCATCACTGCCCTCGCCCAGCCCACGCAACAGATCGGCGTCAGTGCCTTCGACTGCCTGTTCAAGCGGTTACGGGGAGACAAGGGCGCCGCGAGAGTCATCGACTTCCCCGCCCAACTGATCGTCCGCGGCTCGACCCGACGAGTAAAAGTGGAGCATCCCTCTTAAGGCGACGCGCCGGGGCAACAGGTTCTGCCTGAGCTTCCACGCCGCCTGCAACCATTTATAGAGGTTCGCCAAAAAATGAAACCGGTTTCAGAGGTACAACAACAATGAAAGAACAGCTGTTTCCCGTCTCTATCAGCCTCTCCAGCTACGGTGCGCCGCTGGTCCGCGAACGCGGCCAGGAAAGCTTTATCGAACTGCTGGCCGAGGCCGGCGCCCGTCGTATCGAAGTGCGCGAAGAACTGCTGACCGATGAACACCCCCAGCGCTTTGCGAGCCGTACCGCCGCCATGGGCCTGGAGTGCGCCTACTCGTCACCCCTGGAGCTGTGGCCCGCCGGTCAGTCACACCCGGACTCGCAACTGGCGGCCACCCTGCGGCGCGCCGAAGCCTTTGGCGCCCGCTGGCTGAAAGTCTCCCTGGGCTACTTCAGTGACAACAGCGACCTGTCGAACCTGGCGGGGTTGTTGTCGGCCTCAGCGGTGCACCTGCTGGTGGAGAACGACCAGACCACCCAGGGCGGGCGCATCGAACCCTTGCAGCGCTTTTTCGATCAGGTTGAGCAACAGCGCCTGCCGGTGAAAATGACCTTCGATATCGGCAACTGGCACTGGCAGGACCAATCCGCCAGCAGCGCGGCACGCCTGCTCGGCCGGCATGTCGACTACCTGCACTGCAAGGCCGTGGCCCAGCGCGCGGACGGCAAGCTCGTCGCCCTGCCACCGAGCGCCATCGATCTGGAGCGGTGGGAAGGTTTGATCGGTCAGATGAGTCAAGGTTTGACCCGGGCCGTGGAATACCCGCTGCAAGGCGACGACCTGTTGGCCGTCACCCGCGAACACGTGCACACCCTCGCCCGCCTGGGCCGGTCCATGGAGGAAACGGCCCATGCCTGAGATCGAAATCCTCTCGTTCGGCGAAACCATGGCGATGTTCGTCGCCGAACAGACCGGCGACCTGGCCCGGGTCGGGCACTTCCACAAACGCATCGCCGGAGCCGACAGCAACGTCGCCATCGGCCTCGCGCGCCTGGGCTTCAAGGTGAACTGGCTGAGCCGGGTCGGCGCCGACTCCCTGGGCCGTTTCGTCATCGACACCCTGCAAGGCGAAGGCCTGCACTGTGATCACGTAGACATCGACCCGACCTGTGCCACCGGTTTTCAACTCAAGTCCAGGGAAGACCAGGGCCAGGACCCACAGGTGGAATATTTCCGCCGCGGTTCGGCGGCCAGCCACCTGTCAGTGGCCGATATCCGCCCGGAACTGCTCAAGGCCCGCCATCTGCACGCCACCGGTATTCCGCCGGCCCTGTCGGCCAGCGCCCGCGAGCTGTCGTTCGAACTGATGACGCAGATGGCGGCCGCCGGACGCAGCGTGTCCTTCGATCCCAATCTGCGGCCGAGCCTGTGGGCCAGCGAAAAACAGATGATCGAGGACATCAACGCCCTCGCCGCTCTCGCCCATTGGGTGCTGCCGGGGCTGAGCGAGGGCCGCTTACTCAGTGGCTACCAGGAGCCCCGCGACATCGCCGCCTTCTACCTCGACCAGGGCGCCGCCGTCGTCGCCATCAAGCTCGGGGCCGACGGCGCCTACTACCGGACCCAGCAAGACGAGGGTTTTGTCGCCGCCGTGCCGGTGCAAACCGTGGTGGACACGGTCGGGGCCGGTGACGCTTTCGCCGTCGGTGTGGTCAGTGCGCTGCTGGAGAACCACAGCGTGGCCCAGGCCGTGGCGCGCGGCAACTGGATCGGCGCCCAGGCGGTGCAGAGCCGCGGCGACATGGAAAGTCTGCCGACCCGGGAACAACTGACAGCGGCGCACCGCCCCGCGCCAGTCGATTAAGCAAGACCAGGTTTTTTGAATGCCACCTGCTGCGACAAAAACAACAAGCTCAGGAGCCACACCATGCATACGCTGAAACTCGCCACCCGCCGCTGGTGGTACATCATGCCCATCGTTTTCATCACCTACAGCCTGGCGTACCTGGATCGCGCCAACTACGGCTTCGCCGCCGCCTCGGGCATGGCTGCCGACCTCAACATCACCCCCGGCCTGTCGTCGCTGCTTGGCGCACTGTTCTTTCTCGGCTATTTCTTCTTCCAGGTGCCTGGCGCCCTCTACGCGCAGAAACACAGCGTGAAAAAGCTGATCTTCGTCAGCCTGATTCTCTGGGGCGGCCTGGCCACCCTCACCGGCATCGTCTCCAGCGCTTATATGCTGATCGGCATCCGCTTCATGCTCGGCGTGGTCGAAGCCGCCGTGATGCCAGCGATGCTGGTGTACCTGTGCCATTGGTTCACCCGCGCCGAGCGCTCACGGGCCAATACCTTCCTGATCCTCGGCAACCCGGTGACCATGCTCTGGATGTCGGTGGCCTCGGGTTATCTGGTGCAGCACTTCAGCTGGCGCTGGATGTTTATCGTCGAAGGCCTGCCGGCGGTGATCTGGGCCTTTATCTGGTGGCGCCTGGCCGACGAACGCCCAGCCCGGGCGAGCTGGCTCAGCGCGCAAGAGAAGCGCGACCTGGACAGCGCCCTGGCCGCCGAGCAGGTCGGCATCAAGGCGGTGAAGAACTATGCCCAGGCGTTCCGCGAACCCAAGGTGATCATCCTCGCCCTGCAGTTCTTCTGCTGGAGCATCGGCGTCTATGGCTTTGTGCTGTGGCTGCCGTCAATTCTCAAGAGCGGCCTGAAGATGGACATGGTCGAAGCCGGCTGGTTGTCGGCCTTGCCCTATCTGGCCGCGGTGATCGCCATGCTCGCGGTGTCCTGGGGTTCGGACAAGCTGCAGCGGCGCAAACGCTTTGTCTGGCCGCCGTTGCTGGTGGCTTCGCTGGCGTTCTATGCCTCCTACGCCCTGGGCGCGGAGCATTTCTGGTGGTCCTACAGCTTGCTGGTGCTCGCCGGCGCCTGCATGTACGCGCCCTACGGGCCGTTCTTTGCGATTGTCCCGGAAATCCTCCCGGCCAACGTCGCCGGTGGCGCCATGGCACTGATCAACAGCATGGGTGCCCTCGGCTCCTTCGGCGGCTCCTACCTGGTGGGCTACCTGAACAGCGAAACCGGTTCGCCAGGGGCTTCCTACCTGTTGATGAGCGCTGCCCTGTTGCTGTCGGTGGTGCTGACCGTGTTCCTCCATCCCGGCGCCAGCGATCGCGCAGCCCCCAAGGGCCTGCCGACGCGGCGTGCGCTTTCCCATCCCTGAACCTGTCGAGCGAATCCGATGAAAAAACCGGTTGTGTTGTACAAGAAACTCTCGCCCCCGCTGATGGCTCGCCTGCATGAGCACACCCAGGTCACCCTGATCGAGGACGTGGGGGACAACGGCCTGGCACAACTGCGCGCGGCCCTGCCCGAGGCACGGGGCCTGCTCGGTGCCAGCCTGAAACTGGACGCGGCGCTGCTCGACCTGGCCCCGCGACTGGAAGCCATCGCCAGTGTCTCGGTCGGCGTTGATAATTACGATATCGACTACCTGAACCGCCGGCGGATCCTGCTCAGCAACACCCCGGACGTCCTCACCGAAACCACCGCCGACACCGGGTTCGCCCTGATCCTGGCCACCGCCCGGCGCGTGGTGGAGCTGGCGAACCTGGTGCGCAACAAGCAGTGGACGCGAAATATCGGCCCGCTGCATTTCGGCAGCGATGTACATGGCAAGAAGCTCGGCATCATCGGCATGGGACGGATCGGCGAAGCCCTGGCCCAGCGTGGGCATTTCGGTTTCGGCATGCCGGTGCTCTACCACAGTCACTCGCCCAAGCCGGCAGTGGAACAGCGTTTCAATGCGCGCTACCTGGGGCTGCACGCACTCTTGCAGGAGGCCGACTTCATCTGCCTGACCTTGCCCCTGACCGCTGAAACCGAGGGACTGATCGGTGCCCGGGAGTTGGCCCTGATGCGCCCGGAAAGTATTTTCATCAATATTTCCCGGGGCAAGGTGGTGAACGAACAGGCCTTGATCCAGGCCTTGCAGAACCGCCAGATCCGCGGCGCCGGCCTCGACGTATTCGATCGCGAACCGCTGGCGCCGGACTCGCCCTTGCTGAGCCTAAGCAATGTGGTGGCCACGCCGCATATCGGCTCGGCCACCCATGAGACCCGCGAAGCCATGGCGCGCTGCGCGGTGGACAATCTGCTGGCGGCTCTGGCCGGAGAACGGCCGGCGAACCTGGTCAATCCGCAGGCCTACCCGAACTGACGCCAGTGCGGGTAGCGAGCGTTGCCAGGACGCGGCAACGCTCGAGGCTCAGATCACGAAGCGCGCGACCATGGTATTGAGGTCCACCGCCAGGCGCGACAGTTCCTGACTGGCGACGCTGGTCTGGTTGGCACCGGCGACCGACTGGGAAGCCAGGTCGCGGATGTTCACCAGGTTGCGGTCCACTTCACGGGACACCTGGGCCTGCTCTTCCGAGGCGCTGGCGATCACCAGGTTGCGCTCGTTGATCAGGTTGATGGATTGAGTGATCTGCTCCAGCGCCACACCGGCGGCACGGGCCATCTCCAGGGTGCTCTGGGTCCGCTGGTTGCTCTGCTGCATCGATTGCACGGCCTGGCCGGTGCCATTCTGGATCCCGGCGACCATCTGCTCGATTTCCTTGGTCGACTGCTGGGTGCGATGGGCCAGCGCCCGCACTTCATCGGCCACCACCGCAAAACCGCGCCCGGCCTCGCCTGCCCGCGCGGCTTCGATGGCGGCGTTGAGGGCCAGCAGGTTGGTCTGTTCGGCAATCGCGCGGATCACATCCAGCACCTGGCCGATGTCGCGGCCCTGGGTCGCCAACCCTTCGATCAGCACCGAGGTGCTTTGCACGTCCTGGGTCATGACCTGGATCGCCTCCACCGTCTGGACGACACGGTCGCGTCCATCACGGGCCGCCTGATTGGAATGCTGCGAAGCTTCGGAGGTCGACACTGCGTTGCGCGCCACTTCTTCGACTGCGCTGGTCATTTCGTTGACCGCCGTGGCCGCCTGCTCGATCTCGTTGTTCTGCTGCTGCAACCCGCGGGACGACTCCTCGGTCACCGCGCTGAGCTCTTCGGCCGCCGACGCCAACTGGGTGGCCGAACCAGAGATTTGCTCGATGGTCTTGCGCAGATTGCCTTGCATTGCCAACAACGCGCCGAGCAACCGGGCCGGCTCATCCTTGCCTTCAACGGCAATGGCCTTGGTCAGGTTACCGCCGGCAATGGTTTCAGCCGCTTCGACCGCCTTGTTCAGCGGCACGACGATGCTGCGGGTCAACAACCAGGCCAAGAGCACGGTCATCGCCGCCGCCAGAGCCGAGACCAGAAGAATGCCGAGGCTGGCGTTGTTATATTGCTCGCCAGCTTGGTTCGATGCGTCCGTGGCCCCCTTCATGTTGATTTCCACCAACAGCTTGAGCTGCTCCTCCATCACATCCGAATTGGTCTTGAGCTGGTTTTTCATCAGGTTACCCAACTCCTCGACCTTGTTCTGGCGCGATAGCTCCAACGCCTGGTTCAGGCCCCCTATATAAGTATCGAGCGTCGCGGCGAACGCCTTGTACTTGGCCAGCGCATCCCCATCAGCCGTTAAATCTGCGTAGGCTTTCTCGTCCTTGCGAACTTTTTCGATCAGACCAACGATGCGCGGATACTCGCTCTGCAAGGACTCGGGCTCACGGTTGATCAGAATCCGATAGAACACAATACGCATACGCAGAATGTATTCGCCCACATTGTCCAGATATTTCACGCTGGGCAGTTGATGGGTATACATATCAACGGACGCTTGACGAATCACCGTCATGCGAGTTTGGGAAAAGACCCCTAGCACAATCACCAGTAATGCAATGAATGCGAAACCGAGAAAGGCGCGAGGAGCGATTTTCATATTTCGTAGGGACATGGACTGCTCTCTTATAGACGTGATGTTCTTCGCCGACTCGAGTACACCGGAAAACGTAAGCAGACCCGACGCGAGTGAGGCCATCTCGTTGCATTCCCTGCTGGAATTTATACAGGTCAGGTACATGACAAGGATGGCAATGGGAGGAAAGGTAAAAGCTATTGCGCATCAGCATTCGAGACGATACCGATCAAGCGCTTTTTCTGGATACACAGACAACCGACAGCCTTGCGCGCCGCCTGTATTGGCGACGCGCAAGGCTGGACGATCAGGATGAAAAATCAGTTACCTGGTTCGAAGACGGCAACGCAACCATCACAACCACCGCCCTTCGCGCCGAGCGGCACGAAGACGTGGTTATTCTTCTCGCTGACAGCGACCGAATGCGGGGTGCCGCCAGACAGTTTTATGCGCTGGACGAGGGTGTTGGATTTCGCGTCGATGACGCCGAGTTCCGGGGCACCCGGCATGTTGCGCGAAGCGCTGTAATATTGATTGACTTTCGGATTGTAGGCGACCATGTCGGCTGCACCGAGACCAGGAATGACCTTGACCACCGAACCGTCGGTTTTCATGACCACGAGCACCGGCTTCAGGCCGCCGTCCTTGCTCCCAGCGTCGCAACCCAACAGCAGATTTGCGCCAGGTCCTTTCACCAGCCCATTGGGATGGCAGTCATCCACAGGCATCAGTTTCTCGAGCTTGCCGCTGCTCGGGTCGATGACGGCGACTGCGCCCTTGGCCTTATCCTTCTTCAACTCGGGAACCGAAACATAGAACTTCTTCGTCACAGCATCGTAGATAGGCTGCTCGATTCCGTCCGTGGCATCCTCAAAAACAATCTTGGACACGACTTTATGCCCGGCCTCGGTCGAGAACAGCGTCAGGAACGGCGGCTCGTCAGCATTGTTGCCGACAATCACAACGTGGGCGTCTGGATCGTATGCCATCTCGTCAACCCGGGACTTTCCGCCGGTCGAAAGGGTAGCAGTGACTTTTTTCGTCTTGAGGTCGATGACCTTCACAGTACTGTCGCCGTCGCCGGCCCACAAATCGCCGCCAGCGACGACGACACCGTTCGGACCCGATACAGAACTGCTCTTCAATTGCCCTACGAATCCGCCGAGCAGCCGGTCGACCATTTTGCCGCTGGTGACATCGAACACGTCGACAGACTTGTTGGATCTATCGGCCAAATAGTAAAGGTTGGTTGCCTGATCAACGTAGGTGATGTCGAACCCGTTGAGAGGTTCGCCTGGAACTTCCAATTTTCCGATCTGTTTCAGATCAGCAGCACTCACTGAAGTGGCAATTAAGCTCAAGGCCCATATTGCAGTTGCACAACCCAACAATTTCCGCTGCATATCGTGTTTTCTCCAGAGTTCTTCGGATATTTTTTTTATTCGTTTCCAGTAAGCCGCCCCTAGCCAACCGAGACGTCTAACACCTTCGATCGCCTGGTTAATTTCGGTCAATTGCATACACGATGTCAATATTAGATGTACTCACACGTGCAGATTACGCGCCTTTAGGAAATATTATTACTTGCAGTCTCGCTATTCTGACCGAGTTACAATTCCCTAATTACCCTTGATCAAAACATGTCACACCAAATCAATGGCGAGCCTGACGGAGTCATTAATCCGACATAGCCTTTTCATCAGCATTCACGCTTTATTTCGCCCAAACACGCCACGCTGAAGTCTTCAGAAAAATAGACTCCACACCCGTTTATTCAATACCCGGGTTCCGGGCAATCAACTATAAAAAACCTGCGCAGCTTCTTGAAGTCTCACGCCTGAAAAACTTCATCCAGGGCATGATGCTGGATGATCATGCCCCCCCTATAGGTGCTACGCCCCTGCCTATACACGACACTCATGCTGTACGGATTAAGCAATATCCATGAGTGTTGTTGAAACTGGATAATACTCCAGACCTGGAGGGGGGCTTTTCTCTGTCGTCTTATGTCAACTGAGAGATGGCGATCAGCGCCAATGTCACCATGATACCGCCGCCGATGCGCGTGGCGATTTGCGCAAACGGCATCATCTGCATGCGGTTGGCGGCGGTCAAGATCGCCACGTCTCCGGTGCCGCCCTGGCCGCTATGGCAAGCGTTCACGATCGCGGTCTCGATCGGATACATTTTCATCCAGCGCCCGACCACAAAACCCGTCGCCATCAAGGTCACCACCGTTGCCACGATCGTGATCAGGTTGGGCAAATTGAAAGCAGCGACCAGCTTGTCCCACGGGGTCATGACAGCGCCGATCGCGAACAGCAACGGATAAGTCACTGCCGTCGAAAAGAACTTGTAGACGACGAACGAACCTTGCTGCAATTGCGGCGACACCGCGCGCGACAGCTTAAGCACAACCGCGACAAACAGCATGGCGACCGGTGCCGGAAATCCGAACAATTTGAAGGCCATCAACCCGACCATGTACAACGTGATGGCGGTGATGCCGGCCGCGGAGATATGGGAGATATCCATATGCCCCGGCAGGGCTTCTTTGCTCGGCTCCATGTCATCGTGCTCGCCCGGCTGCAGACGGCCTTCGCCGGTCAGGTGCGGATTTTTCTTGCCATAGGCATTCAATAGTCCGGACAGCAGAATAGCCGTCAGACTGCCCAGCATCACCGGCGGCAGAACTTGCGCGAAAACATCACCCTGAGGCACATGCTGGATGGCGGCATAACCGATCGACAACGGGATCGCGCCTTCACCAACGCCGCCTGCCATGATCGGAACGACCAGGTAGAAGAAGGTGTGGAAGGCGCCCAAGCCCAACAAGGTGCCGACCAGGGTGCCGACGATGGCCGCCGCCACGGTGCCGGCAGCGAGCGGCACGAATATCTTCAGAAAGCCCTTGATGAGCACCGTTCTATCCATGCTGAAGATACTGCCGACAATGATCGAGGCAATGAACAGATAAAGGAAATTGGACGACTTGGTAAATTCCGTCACATTCTTGAGAACCAGATCCGGCACCAGATGCTGGAAAGCCAGAAACGAGGGAATGAACGTGGCGAAAATCGCGGCGGCGCCAATATTGCGGAAAAAGGGCAGGCGCTTGCCAAGCTCGGCGCAGCTATAGCCGCCTATCGCCAGAATGGCGATCGACACGGAAATGTCAGTCGGCACCTTGTCGGTGAGGGCGAATCCACCGAGCAACACCAGAAGCAGCAGGTACACCGGCAACGGTATGATACCGATGCGAATCTCCATGATTTTCCACCAGCCGTACGGCCAGAATTTAGTGGGTACTTCATCCTTGCCCACCAGCGGCTGCTCGGACGGACTCGCTTTCATATTTTTCTCCACTGCTTTTATTGTTTTCATTGTTTTGTCAGATCTTCACGCAGCCAAATATATTGACCTCTGCAGAAACCGCAGATTTTGGTCATGCACCCATCACTATATACCGCCAACCTTTCTGACAGCTTTCAATAAAGCCCCTTAATCATATTGACCCCTGCAGAAACCGCAGATTTTAGTCTCGCATCCATTACTATATACCACCCACCTTTCTGGAACCTTTCAACAAAGCCCCTTAACATTAACCTCTGCAGAAATCGCAAATTTTGGTCTTGCGCCCATTACCTTAAACCACCAACCTTTCTGACACCTTTCAATAAAGCGCCTTGAACAAGCGCCCCCCACATTATATGTTCGAACCCTTGTAAAACGGACCGACGGTAGATTAGAGACCGCACGTAATTTGCAAACAGATCTCAATTACCATAAAACTCAGCAACACACCGAAAACGAAGTTTGCCCGACAAATACCGACCTGATATAAGTTCGCGCCGACGCAAAAATAAGAAAGCTGACGCTCAAAAAAAGAAAGAGCCGCCCAGACAAAAATACAAGTGGGACGGCAGTATTCTTCCTAAAAATAAACGGAGCAAATGACGATGCGCGTAATGAAGTGGAGCATGATCGCCCTGGCTGTTTCTGCAGTAGGTTCCCAATTGGCCATGGCTGAGCCGTTTGTAACCTCTCAGGCTGATGCCCCGGGCTTTGTTGAAGGAGCCAAGGCTGGCGTGGTTCTGGAGAACTTCTACTTCAACCGGACCCGGCAGGATCAAAAACCTAACAAACGTAATAAAGACTCAATCGACTGGACCCAAGGCATCCGGGGAAAATTCAGCTCCGGCTACACTCAAGGGACTGTCGGTGTCAAAGTTGAAGGCTTTGGTGATGCGGCTTACAAACTCTATGGTCGTGACGATGAGGGTGGCTCGCTCAATCTACCCCGCAATAGCAGCAATACTGGAAACGACAACAGCTACGGCAAAGCCGGTGCCGACATTGCCGTTCGCATCTCCAAAACCGAGCTGAAGTTCGGTGACTTCACCCCAAACACGGCGCCAGTATTCGCCTTCGGCACCCCCCGTCAGTTCCAACAGACTGCCCGTGGCTTCCAGCTGCAAAGCAGCGAGGTCAAAGACCTCGATCTGGACGCCGGTCACTTCTACGCCAGCAGCAGCGAGGACAACACCACACTGCAAGGCAACCTCTTTAGCCAATACGGCGTTACTCCGATCAGAAGCATTGATTACGTGGGCGGCAAGTACGGTCTCAATGAGAACCTGAGCGTATCGCTCTACGGTGCCAAGGCCCAAGACACGTGGAATCAGTACTACACCAACGCGAACTACACCCTTCCGTTGGCGACCGATCAGTCTCTGAACTTCGACTTCAACCTCTATCGCACCACCGACACCGGTGCGGCGAAAGCAGGCAAGATCTCCAACACCGCCTACTCGCTGGCAGCAGCCTATTCGTTCCTGAAGGCACACACCGTTACTCTGGCGTTCCAGAAGATCAACGGCAACGAGCCATTCGACTACATCGGTGCGGGTGACAAAAACCGCGGTACCGAGTCGATCTTCCTGAGCAACTCGATTGAGTACTCCGACTTCAACGCCCCGGGTGAAAGATCCCTCCAGGCTCGTTATGACATCAAAATGGCCGAGTACGGCATCCCAGGCCTGAGCTTCATGCTTCGTTATGCCCATGGCGAAGGTATCGACGGTACCCATATGAACGCTGTATATGCTGCCCAAAACGGCTATGGCTCAGACGGTCATCACTTCGAAACCAACCTGGAAGCCAAGTACGTTGTACAGTCTGGTCCTCTGAAAAACCTGTCCATCCGTGCACGCCAGGCTTGGCACCGTGCCAATGCTGCCGAGAGTGAAGGCAACGTCAACGACTTCCGCCTGATCACCGACTACCCAATCAACTTCCTGTAATCACCTGATTATCTGTTGGATGATGTGACACCCGGTTAAAGAACGGCCCATCCTGGTGATGGGCCTTTTTTATTGTGCGCCAGGCATGGCGTGTAGCGCCGTGACTGGCGCTGTTCGGTTCACTGTGGTGGTGATTCGGACGATTATCTAAACGGCGTGTAGGAGCGGCATTCAATTGCTCGTGCCTACAGCACCGACACGCCCGATCAACAATCAGATCACGAATCTGGCGACCATCGAATTCAAATCCACCGCCAGACGCGACAGTTCATGACTGGCGGCGCTGGTTTGGTTGGCACCGGAGGCCGACTGGGAAGCCAGGTCGCGGATGTTCACCAGGTTGCGATCGACTTCACGCGACACCTGGGCCTGCTCTTCCGAGGCGCTGGCGATCACCAGGTTGCGTTCGTTGATCAGGTTGATGGATTGAGTGATCTGCTCCAGCGCCACACCGGCGGCACGGGCCATCTCCAGGGTGCTCTGGGTCCGCTGGTTGCTCTGCTGCATCGATTGCACGGCCTGGCCGGTGCCATTCTGGATCCCGGCAACCATTTGCTCGATTTCCTTGGTTGACTGCTGGGTGCGATGGGCCAGCGCCCGCACCTCATCGGCCACCACCGCAAAACCACGCCCGGCCTCACCGGCCCGCGCGGCTTCGATGGCGGCGTTGAGGGCCAGCAGGTTAGTCTGTTCGGCAATGGCACGGATCACGTCCAACACCTGGCCGATGTCGCGGCCCTGGGTCGCCAGGCCTTCGATCAATACCGAAGTGTTTTGTACGTCCTGGGTCATGGCCTGGATCGCGCCCACCGTTTCCACCACCCGGTCGCGCCCTTCCCGTGCCGCCTGGTTGGACTGTTGCGAAGCTTCGGAGGTCGACACCGCATTGCGCGCCACTTCTTCCACCGCACTGGTCATTTCGTTGACCGCCGTGGCCGCCTGCTCGATCTCGTTGTTCTGTTGCTGCAGCCCACGGGACGCCTCTTCGGTCACCGCGCTGAGCTCTTCGGCCGCCGATGCCAACTGGGTGGCCGAACCGGAAATCTGTTCGATGGTCTTGCGCAGATTACCTTGCATCGCCGACAAGGCACTGAGCAAACGCGCCGGCTCATCCTTGCCCTCGATGACAATGGCTTTGGTCAGGTTACCGCCGGCAATGGTTTCAGCCGCCTCGACCGCCTTGTTCAGTGGCACGACGATGCTGCGGGTCAACAACCAGGCCAAGAGCACGGTCATCAGCGCCGCCAGCACCGAGACCAGAATAATGCCGAAACTGGCATTGCTGTATTGCTCGCCGGCCAGCGCCGACGCGGCCACGGCCCCGGCCTTGTTGATCTCCACCAACTGGTTGAGCTGCACGCCCATCAGGTCCGTACCGGCCTTGATCTGGTTGTTGATCAGGTTACGCATCTCCTCGACCTTGTCCTGGCGTGACAGCAGCAGCATCTGGCCCTGGTCCCGGAGATAGGTATCGAGCGTCGCGGCGAACTCCTTGTACTTGGCCAACTCCTCCCCATCCGCTGGCAGATCGGCGTAACTCTTCACGTCCTTGCGAACTTTGTCCACCAGCGCCGCGATACGTGTTTCGGAGTCCTGCAAGGCGGCGGGCTCTCGGTTGACCAGCACGCGAAAGGACAGAATACGCATACGCAGGACATCTTCGAGCGCATTGCCCAGATACCCCACGCTGGGCAGTTGATTGGTTTCCATGTCGATGGACGCCTGACGAATCACTGTCATGCGGGTCTGGGAAAAGACCCCCAGCACAATCACCAGTAATGCAATAAATGCAAAACCGAGAAAGGCGCGAGGGGCGATATTCATATTTCGGAGGGACATGGGCTGCTCTCTATAGACGTGAGGACTATTAGCTTCCATGCCGGAGACGTGCCGGATAGCAAAAGGCCATACCGACAGTGCTGGCGCCACTCTTCTTATCGACGGTGGGCTTGAACTGATTATCGGCACGAGCCGGGATTTTATTCAGGGGGAAATGAAAAATATTTTAGTTTATGAATAGCCTGCGAATAAGTGCTTCGCTATTGATACACGCAATGTCATTCATACTTTATGATAGTAGCCATGCGCTACTATCTGTACATAGATGTACAAAGTGGCCGCAAAAACAACGTGTGGGAGCATTGGACTCCCACAAGCGGATCACGGAATTGTAGCGAATCATTCGCCCGTCTTGATCTTGCTCCACAGCCGTGTACGAACCCGGTCGATATTCAGCGGCATCGCTTCCAGGGCAAACAGCTTGCCCATCATTTCCGGGCTCGGGTAAACCTTGGTATCGGCCTTTAGCACCGGGTCCACCAGGGCATCGGCCGCCGCATTGCCGTTGGCATACTTCACATAGTTACTGATGCTGGCCATCACCTCCGGGCGCAGCAGGTAGTTCATAAAGGCATAGCCGGCCTTTTCATCCGGGGCATCGGCCGGCATGGCCACCATGTCGAACCAGATGGCGGCGCCTTCCTTGGGAATCGAGTAACCGATATTAATACCGTTCTTCGCTTCCTTGGCCCGACTCTCGGCTTGCAGGATATCGCCGGAGAAACCGACTGCAACGCAGATATCGCCGTTGGCCAGGTCACTGACGTACTTGGAAGAATGGAAGTAAGCCACATAGGGACGTACTTTCATCAGCAAGGCTTCGGCTTTTTTATAGTCCGCCGGATTCTTGCTGTGATGCGGCAGGTGCAAGTAATTCAAGGCCGCCGGTAGCAACTCCGGGCCATTGTCGAGTATCGCCACCCCACACTTCTGCAGCTTCTGCATATTCTCGGGCTTGAAGATCAAATCCCAAGAGTCCAGCGGCGCATTGTCGCCAAGGGCTGCCTTGACCTTGTCGATGTTGTAGCCGATGCCCGTGCTGCCCCACAGGTACGGGAAACCATGCTCATTGCCAGGATCGTTGACCTCAAGCGCCTTGAGCAACGCCGGGTTGAGGTTCTTCCAGTTTGGCAGTTGGCGCTTGTCGAGTTTTTTCAGCGCACCGCCCTCGATCTGCCGGGCCATGAAGTGGTTGGACGGAAACACCACATCGTAGCCGGACTTGCCGGTCATCAACTTGCCATCCAGGGTTTCGTTGCTGTCATAGACGTCATAGCTGAAGCCGATCCCGGTATCCGCCTGGAAGTTCTTCGTGGTATCCGGGCCGATATACTCCGACCAGTTAAAGATCTTGACGGTCTCGGCCGCCTGGCCGAGGGACGCGACCAGCATCAAGGGAGCAAGGGACATGCGGATCATGAGTCGATTCCTGTGTGAGTTTTTGTTGGCAGGTTCGGGCGATCAGAGGATCAGAAAATCAGCACATAGGTCTTGCGCACGGTTTCCTGGATATCCCAGATTCCGCAGCTGTTGGCCGGCAACATCAGTGCATCGCCGGCTTCTATTTGTAAGGGCTCGCCGTGGTCCGGGGTGAAGGTGCAGCGCCCCTGGATAAAGTGACAGAACTCCTGGGCGACGATCTGCCGCCGCCAGCGACCGGGGGTGCATTCCCAGACCCCGGTTTCGACGCCATCGTCGCGCTCGACGCAGGTGACCGAGGCCACTGAAACCGGCTCGCCGAGGGGCACCGCCACCGGGTTGGAAACCTCGAGGACGGCAGTCGCGGTGTGCTTGAATTGTGTAATGCTCATAGGCTTGATCCCACGGGTGGATGAGCCGGCGCCCAGGCGCCGGTTACTGCATGAAACCTTCCATGAACCCGGCCACGCCGCTCGCCAGCTTGCGCCGCCAGGGCGCTGTGTTGGGGTTGGCGAGGGTCTGGTCCTCATGGACAAAGCTGCGGATGATCGCGTTGTAACCCAGCCAGCGGCAGGGTTCCGGCTCCCAGGCCTTCAGCGCCTGGAGACCGCCCTCGCGGATCACCCAGGGTTGCCGGACCCGCTCGCTGTCCTGTTCGAGGATCAGGTCGGCCAGGGTTTGCCCGCCCAGTTGGCTGGCACCCACGCCCTCGCCGCCGTAACCGCCGGCCAGGGCGAGGCCATTGGCGCGGTCGCAGAGCATGTGCGGCTGGAAGCGTCGCGACATGCCCAGGTTGCCGCCCCAGGAATGGCTGATGCGGACCTTCTTCAGTTGCGGGAACAGTTCGCCGAACAGGTAGCGACGCAATTCGATTTCGCTGTCGGTGAGGTCGAAGTCGTGCCGGAGCCGACCGGCAAAGCGATAGCCACCGCGGGCACCGAAGATCAGCCGGTTGTCCGCCGAGCGCTGGCCGTAGGTGACCTGGCGACTGCTCTCGCTGAAAGCCTGGCCCTGGCTGAGGCCGATTTCGTCCCAGGTCGCCTCGGACAAAGGTTCGGTAGCCACCAGCAGGCTTTGTACCGGCAGTTGATAGCGGCCCAGGGGCGGCAACGTCACCGAGTAGCCTTCCACGGCCGGAACCACCCAGCGACTGCGGATCTGTGCCTGGGCGGTGCGCAAGCCACCTGAACGCCAGTCGGTCACCGGGCTGTTTTCGAAGATCCGCACCCCCAGGCGCTCGACGGCCCGCGCCAGGCCGCGCACCAGTTTCGCCGGCTGGATGGTGGCGACATGGGGGGCATGAATGCCCCCGTAGGGTCGGGCGAGGCGAATCTGCCGGGCCAATTGCTCGGGGTTCAGCCAGCAGTAGTCGCTCTCGTTGAGACCTTGTTGGTAGAGTTTGTCCAGGTAGGCCCGCAGACTATGTTCCTGCTCGGGGTAACGCGCGGCGCAGTACAGCACGCCCCCTTTGCGGTAGTCGCAGTCGATGCCCTCGCGATCGATAACCCGCTTCACCTCGTCGGGAATGCCATGCAACAAGTCGAAGGAGGCCCGCCGCTGTTCGGGCGACAGCCCGGCCAGCAGGCGCTCTTCGCCCAGCAGATTGCCCATCACCCAGCCGCCGTTGCGCCCCGAAGCGCCGAAACCGGCGGTCTGTGCCTCGAGGATCACCACGTTCAATGCCGGGGATTGGCGCTTGAGGTAATACGCGGTCCAGAGCCCGGTGTAACCGGCGCCGACAATGGCCACGTCGACATCCAGGTCCTGCTCCAGGGACGCACGGGGCGTCAGCGGCTCATCGAGCTGATCCATCCATAAACTGATATTGCGCCATGCCGGCATTCCAGACTCCACAACCCGTAACAGATGGCTGCGATCCTAGTGCCAGCACTCAGAGGCTGTCTTGCGCGCGTGCCCGCAGAGAAATTTGCCGGGCATAAGCCTTGGGCGACAGGCCGGTGTGCTCGCGAAAGCACTTGTAGAAGGCCGACAGGGAATTGAACCCGGCGGCGAACGCCAGTTCGTCGACACGGACCGGTGGCGCGGCCTTGTCCAGCGCCGTCAGCAGGTGCTGCAAGCGCGCCTGGTTGACGTAGCGGTAGAAACTCTGGCCGAGCACCTGATTGAGCAGATAGGAAATCTGATTGCGGCTGTAACCGCATTCCTTGGCCACCCGCTGCAGGTCCAGGTCGGGATCCAGGTAGGCTTGCTGGCGCTGGAAATACTGTTGCAGGTCGGCGGCCATAAAGCTCAGTTGCCGCGGCGACAACCCCAGGCGACTGGCCGCCGCGCGCAGACCGCCGGTGGTTTCGCGGGTGACCTGCTCCCGCACCAGGGAGGCGTACTCATTGACGCGCCAGATCAGGCCGTCACGCACGGTGATTGCCTCGCTGGAACGAAACGACACCAGGCCCTGGCCGCCACGCAGGGTGGTCTGGTACTGGATAAAGGCGGTGTTGCCATCCAGGCGGATGCGATCGCTGTGCTCCAGGGCCTCGTCCGATTCGCGCGGCATGCTCAGGCGCACGTATTCACGCAGTTCCGCGAGGCCCAGGACACGGTTCTGGAAGAAGTCGTGGTACTGGATCTCGGGGTGATAAAGCGCCATCACCCCGTCGAGGTCGCGGTGTTTCCAGCACAGGTGGTAACGCAGAACGGTTTCACCGGTCGCCCGGGTCTGCTGCGGGCCGTCATCGTCATCGGACATGGCGCACTCGAATCAAGATCTATAGACACAGATCAAGTTACACGAAAACAATCGCCGAACGGCTTGAAAAAACTCTCCTGCGTCCGCTGAACGGATGCTATTTTTAAGCCTCCTATTGGTGGCCGGACCATGAGGTCCAGCCGTTCCTACCCGCGAGCAAAAGGAAGCGCTCAATGAAACAGGTGGGCGACATGAATAAAGTCTTCAGCAAGGTGACCTTCCCCAACGCTTGCCAACTGATGCGCTGGCATTTTCATCCCATGGGCTTCGAAGCCAGCATGGACGCACCGGGCAGCATGATCGCCCGGTTGTTCGACCGGGCCAGTGGCGAGACGCTGATCGCCATCGCCGGTATTCCTTGTGCCACAGTGATGAATGCCGCCGATGTCGAGCGAATCATCGAGGCGGTTGAGGATGAGCTTGAATCCTTCGTGCCACCCATGAGCCTGCGGGCCGTCAACTGACTCAGGCGGCCAAGAGCAAACACCCAACCTTGTGGGAGCGGAGCTTGCCCGCGAAGCTTTTAGCGTTCTCACGGACGCCTTCGCGGGCAAGCTCCGCTCCCACAGTTTCAATATTCCATCTACCGCCGCGCAACCTTCAGGGCTTGACCCGCAAATCAGCGAAAAACGCCTTGTCCGGCGCAATCCGATCCGAGGCCTTCGGCCCGTTCGCGGCCTGGCCATCCTGCCCATCCAGATACCAGTAACAGTGCTTCACCGCCCGGGTAATACCGACGTAGGCCAACCGCAGGATTTCGTCCTTCTGCGCGTTGTCGTAGGCCTCCGCATCGCCATCGTCGCCCAGCCCGGCCATGCGATAGACTTGATTCTTGTAGGGTGAACGGGTCAGGTGCAGGCAGTCGCCCAGCAGGAACACCACATCGGCCTGCAACCCCTTGGCGCTGTGATAGGTCAATTGCTTGAGCCGGCGCTGCTCGACAGGCAAACTAGAATCAACATTAACCACAGATAAAATATGCTCATTAATCAGTAACTTATCGCTACTTTTTCGAAATAACATCAAGATACTTTCACCGCGCCGATAGTGTTCCTCCAAGCGCTTGGCCAGACCGGCATCGTCACGATCCAGCACATTGACCGGCCACAGCACCTTCGGCGCCCCGCCGGCCCTGGCCTTTTTCCCGGCAATCGCCGGTGCCGCGCGGACGATATGCTCGGCGGCATCGATAATGTGCTGGTGGCTGCGATAATTATCGCTGAGCATGACCCGGGTCGTCCCTGGCGACGGGAACTGTTTAGTGAACTCCATGAAGTACTTGGGTGAACTGCCGCGCCAGCCATAAATCGATTGCCAGTCATCGCCCACGCACAACAGTGACGAATGCCGGGCCGCCCGACCCACCTGCAGCGCCGGACCGCGCCGACGGATTTCCCGCAGGCTGGCCCGTAGCCAGGAGACGATCTGCGGCGAAACGTCCTGGAACTCGTCGATCATCAGGTGCGACAACGGTCGCAACAGCTCGTCGCTGAGCAGCGTCTGGTTTTCCGGGGTGTTTTCGCCGAACAGCGAGAACATGCGGTTATAGGTCATGATCGGTGGCGACTGGGCCAACAGATGGGTTTCCAGGGCCTTCCAGAACAGGCTCAGGGCTTCGAAGAAGAAACGGTCCGGATCGTCCTGGGCGAAACTCATTCGCGCCACAGCGGCGGGTACATCCAGGCCCAGGTTCTCGATAAAGCCGGCGGCCATCACAAAACAGTCGAGCAGTGGCGCCGACGCCAGCTCACCCTTGACCTTGTAATCGAAGCCAGGGCCGGCCGTGGCATCCCCGGCCAGGGATGAAAGAACACACTTGGCTGACTCATAGCTTTCCAACCATATCAATGGTTTACGACAGAAAGCTTGAAACAGGGTGCGCTTTACCGCCCATTCGGCGCGCACTGTCAGCTTGGACCCGGGACGGCTGATCTGCGGGCTCTCCCGAGGATCGAAGCCGAGCACCACCCACGCCTCCAGCTCAGCGATGTAACCGTGGCAATGGAACGCCGAACCGTTGATCTCGATGACCTGGCGGTCCGGTTCAATCCCGGCGATCGGCCAGGCCCCCGCGCGAAACCACAGGTCCTCCAGGGTATCGCACAGTTCCTCGTCGCGCTTGGACGCCAGCTCGGTGACCGCCATGCGCTTGCGCACATCCGGGTGGTCCTGATCCAGCTCGCGCAGTTGCAAGGCTTGTTTGTAGAGCGGCACCAGCACTTCGCGAAAGCGTGGATGATCCGTGTGCAAACGCTGATAGCAGGCGTTCAACTGCTGGCGCTGGGCGTCGTTGATCCGCAGGTCGAACGGGTTGCTGTCGGCGCCCTCATCGGTAAACAGGTCGCGTTCGCTGAGGTTCTCGAACGCTTGCAACTGGCCGAAGCCCGGCAGGCTGCGGACCATGGGCAGAATCCGCGAGTGAAAGGTGCGTACCACTTCACGGGCATCCCGGGGGCTGAGCCTATGTCCCCAGAGGCCCATGACTTCCACCAGCTTGGTCATGAAGTCCTTGCGCGACTCACGGGTAAAGGTCACCACGGTCATCGCATCCAGCTCGAAGCCCAGGTAGTGGGTCAGTAGCAGGATGCGCAGGACCAGCGAAGTCGACTTGCCAGCACCGGCGCCGGCAATCACCGCCGTCGAGGGTGTATCGCTGAAGATCATTTTCCATTGCGCGGCACTGGGCTGCGCGTGCGCAGGCAGGAGCCGGGCCACATCGGCCTTGATCCGCTTCTTCAATTCGGCCGTCAGCGGCAGTCGCCAGTCGTCGAACAGGTTATCGTCGACCCCCGGGGCGCGATGCTCCAGCGGCCGCGTATCGCGAATCAGCAGGACCTGGCGCCCCTCCTCCAGGCCGTCGCGCCGCCCTTCGTCATAACCGTACTCGACGCCCGCGCCATGACCACTACGAAAGCCATCGGCCTGCCCCTGCAACCAGGACGCTACGTGTTGGGCCCGCAGGCGACTCAGTCCGCCGCCCAGCAATCTGGCCAGCAGGCGCTTGAACAGGGGCAATTGAGCCAGGGAGGAAAGTTCGGCAGGCGGTTCGGGTGTCGGTGATGGCACGCTGACTCCAGGTAGGCGACGGTCTGGGCGAAAGGCCTATGGTCGCTCCATTGCGTCCTGAGTTCTAGTCAATTGCTTGCCGATCAGCCATTTAGGCGACGAACTGAAAGTCCAGGGAGAACTATAAACATCGAATAAACCGATTGCTTTAAGGCATTTTTTACGCTTTTTATCGATATCACTTTGATAGATGATCGTTGCCATCAACCATCGGTTACCGTCCTGCCCCGGCTCCTGCCGGCCCGTGACGAACCTGAACAGGAGAAGACTCATGCTGCAACTTCGACCCTTCAAGACCCTGGGCGGCGCTCATCACGGCTGGCTGGATGCGCACCACCACTTTTCGTTCGCCGAATACCATGACCCGCAGCGCATGAACTGGGGCAACCTGCGGGTCTGGAACGACGATGTGATCGCGCCCGGCACCGGCTTTCCAAAGCACCCGCACCGGGACATGGAAATCATCACCTACGTCCGTGAAGGCGCCATCAGCCACGAGGACAACCTCGGCAACAAGGGCCGCACCGAAGCCGGTGATGTCCAGGTCATGAGCGCCGGGACCGGGATCGCCCATAGCGAGTACAACCTGGAAGCGACGCCGACCAAGATCTTCCAGATCTGGGTCATTCCCAACGAGGCCGGCTCGGCACCGTCCTGGGGCGCCAAGCCGTTTCCCAAGGGCGAACGTGGCGAAGGCTTCGTCACCCTGGCCAGCGGCAAGGCCGGCGACGACCAGAGCCTGCGGATTCGCGCCGATGCCCGCCTGGTGGCGGCCAACCTGAAAGCCGGGGAAAGCGCCGAGTATCGTCTGGACAGCGGTCGGCGCGCCTACCTGGTACCGGCCACGGGGGTGATCGAGGTCAATGGCCTGCGGGCCGAAGCGCGCGACGGGGTCGCGGTGGCGGATGAGCAGGTGCTGCGGGTGACGGCCGTGCAGGACAGCGAAATCATCCTGGTGGATTTGGCCTGATTCGCTGATCGGCAAAGCAAAAAAGGGGTGAACGACAATCGTCGTTCACCCCTTTTTTACGCTGCAAACGCAATCAACTGTAGGCGCTGGCTTGCCAGCGATGACGGTGGTGAATGTCACATCGCAATCGCCGGCAAGCCGGCTCCTACAGAAACCCTGTTCAGTTCGGCGAAATCGCTCCATCCACCAGCACCTGTGCTTCTTCCACCAGGCGCTTGAGGTGATCGTCACCGATAAAGCTCTCGGCGTAGATCTTGTAGATGTCCTCGGTGCCCGAAGGACGCGCGGCGAACCAGCCGTTCTCGGTCATCACCTTCAACCCGCCGATCGCCTGGTCGTTGCCCGGTGCATGGCTGAGGATGCGCTGAATCGCCTCGCCAGCCAGTTGCGTGGAGGTCACCTGTTCCGGTGCCAGCTTGCTCAGCAGGGCCTTCTGCGCCGGCGTGGCCTTGGCATCGACCCGAACCGAGAACGGCTCACCCAGTTCATCGGTCAGGCCACGATAGATCTGGCTCGGATCGCGGCCGGTGCGCGAGGTCATTTCCGCCGCCAACAGGGCCGGAATCAAACCGTCCTTGTCGGTGGTCCAGACGCTGCCATCCTTGCGCAGGAACGAGGCCCCGGCGCTCTCCTCGCCACCAAAGCCGAGGGAGCCGTCGAACAGGCCGTCGGCGAACCACTTGAAGCCCACCGGCACTTCGTACAGGCGCCGGCCCAGGCGGGCCGCGACCCGATCGATCAGGCCGCTGCTGACCACAGTCTTGCCCACTGCCGCGTCGCTACGCCACTGCGGACGGTTCTGGAACAGGTAGTCGATGGACACGGCCAGGTAGTTGTTCGGCGCCAACAGGCCGCCGGAGGGGGTGACAATGCCGTGACGGTCATGGTCCGGGTCGCAGGCAAAGGCCACGTCGAAACGTTCTTTCAAGCCGATCAGGCCCTGCATCGCATGGCTGGAGGACGGGTCCATGCGAATCTTGCCGTCCCAGTCCACGCACATGAAGCGGAAGGTCGGGTCGACTTCGCGGTTGACCACTTCCAGGTTCAGTCGATAGTGCTCGGCAATCGCCGTCCAGTAACGCACCCCGGCCCCGCCCAGCGGATCCACACCCAGGCGCAGGTCGGAGGCGCGGATGGCGTCGAGGTCGATGACATTGATCAGGTCGGCCACGTAGGTATTGAGGTAATCGTAGCGATGGGTGGTGCTGGCCTTGAGCGCCTGCTCGTAGCTCACGCGCTTCACGCCGGCCAGGCGGTTGCCCAGCAGTTCGTTGGCCTTGGCCTCGATCCACTTGGTGACATGGGTGTCGGCCGGGCCGCCATTCGGCGGGTTGTACTTGAAGCCGCCGCTTTCCGGCGGGTTGTGGGACGGGGTGATGACCACACCGTCCGCCAGGCCCGCGGTGCGGCCGCGGTTGTAGCAGATGATCGCGTGGGACACCGCCGGTGTCGGCGTGTACTCGTCGCCGGCGGCGATCATGCTCTCTACGCCATTGGCAGCGAATACTTCCAACGCACTGGCGCCGGCCGGCGTGGACAGGGCGTGGGTGTCGATGCCGACAAACAGCGGACCATCGATCCCCTGGGCCTGGCGATACAGGCAGATGGCCTGGCTGATGGCCAGGACATGCCACTCGTTGAAACTCAGCTCGAACGAATTGCCGCGATGCCCGGAGGTGCCGAAGGCCACGCGTTGGGTGGAGATCGTCGCATCGGGCTGGCCGGTGTAATAGGCCGATACCAGTCGCGGAATATCAACCAGCAACTGTGCCGGTGCCGGCTTGCCCGCAAAAGGACTGAGTGTCATGCAAAACCTCTGGAGATGGATGGTACTGGGGGAAGACGCGCAGTTTACTGACAGTTCGACACTGACGTTAAGGGTTCTATCCGTTGGCGCGAAGATTTTCCATGCGACACGCGCTCCCCCGGTCGGGGAAGCGCGTGTCTGGGTGGGCGCAAATGAGACGGGGCGTTAGCGCGCCCGGGCTTTCATCTCGCCAAGCGCGGCGACCTGATGATTTTTCAGGTCATAACGCAGCTCTGCAATCAGGTCGGAAATGGCCCGGCTGCTATCAAGCGTCGAAGCCTGGATACCGGTGACCACCAAGTCCACCCGTTCGGATTTTCGGTCGAAGACTCTCACCGTCAACGACTCGTCAGCGCCGAGGCTGCATTGGCAGCGTGTGGGCAGGAAACTGCTCTCGATGATATTGCGTAGTTCCAACGTGGATAATACTTGCATGGCGACTCTCTCCTTTATGTGAGACGGCCAGGTCTTGGGCAGAACAGCCAGGGTTAGCCATTCACATCTGTGTTTCAGGCGGGCGCCCGGTCCAGCCATGGAGGACGACACCGAATTTAGATTAGGCCTTTTCACACCACTCGTTAAGGTTATTCGTCCGACAATCCGACACGGCGACAGTGCACACCGCGTGCTGAAACAAGATGAATTATTGTTTGCTGGAAAAATCAATGCGTTAAGGCGCTAATAGGCCCGCGTGCCAATGCAAAATGCATTAAATGCCTTCTAGGACCATACCGTTTGCCGGTATCGTGGCAAACGCCCCTGGCCTGGACAGGCATCCAACGCCAGTATCATTCGGCGCCGTGCCGCCACCGCATCCATCAAACGAGGGAGTCTCCCTCATGACAGGGCAACGAGAGCTCATGAATTCGACGACTATCGCCGCAACCTTGCTGCTGGCGCTAACCACCACCACTGGCGCGATCGCCGCCGACAAAGCCGACCTGGCGCCGTTCCCCAAGGCCGAGGACGGTTTCAGCCGTTCGGTCATCCGCGTGCCGAAGATGACCAAGGACGCCGATCACCGGGTCGAGATCATCGCTGGCAAGGTCATGCCCGTCGATTGCAACCCGAAACGCCTGGGCGGCAACCTCGACGAGAAAAACCTCGAGGGCTGGAGCTACGCCTATTACCGCCTGGAGAAAGTCACCGGGCCGATGTCCACCCTGATGGCCTGCCCGCCCGGCAGCAAGACGAAAAAAGACTTCGTCCCGGTGATCGGTGAAGGCTACATGCTGCGTTACAACAGCAAACTGCCATTGGTGATCTACGCCCCCGATGACCTCGAGATCCGTTACCGGATCTGGACACCGTCCAAGCTGGTCAAGCCCGCCAGCCGCGAATAACCGCTTCCGACTCACGCGGCCCCGCCCAGGGCCGCGCGTTCGGCAACATGGCGCAGACTGTCGAAGTTGATATTGGCCCCCGAGTTGATCGCCACCAGGGTCTGGCCATGTAGCCCATGGACCTCCACATACTGCTTGATGCCCGCCACCGCCAGCGCACCGGAAGGTTCGGTGATGGAGCGGGTATCGTCATAGATGTCCTTGATCGCGCTGCACAGCTGGTCGTTGCTGACGGTGATGACCTCGTCGACATACTGACGGCAGACTTCAAAGCCGTACGCACCGATTTGCGCCACCGCCACACCATCGGCAAAGGTCCCGACCTTGGGCAACACCACCCGCTCGCCGGCCCTTAGTGCAACTTGCAGACAGTTGGAGTGTTCCGACTCCACGCCGATGATGCGCACCTCTGGCCGCAGGTATTTGACATAGGCGGCGATACCGGCGATCAGCCCGCCACCACCGACCGGGACAAAGATCGCTGTCAGTGGCCCGGGATGTTGATTGAGCAACTCCATGGCCACGGTCCCCTGCCCCGCGATCACATCCGGATCGTCGAACGGTGAGACAAAGGTGTAACCATGCTCTTCGGCCAGTTGCAGGGCATGGGCCAGGGCAAACGGAAAACTTTCCCCGTGCAGCACCGCCGTGGCCTCGCGACTGCGCACCCCCTGCACTTTCAGCTCCGGTGTACTGGTCGGCATGACAATGGTCGCCTCGATCCCCAACGTCCGGGCCGCCAGGGCCACGCCCTGGGCATGATTACCCGCCGACGCCGTGACCACGCCACAGCGCCGCTGGGCTTCACTGAGCTGGACCAGTTTGTTGTAGGCCCCACGGATCTTGAACGAGAACGTCGGTTGCAGGTCTTCGCGCTTGAGCAGGATCTGATTGCCCAGGGCCAGGGACAGTGCCGGGGCCCCTTGCAGCGGCGTGCAGATCGCCAGGTCGTAGACCGGCGCGGCAAGGATCTTTCGTACATAGTCGCCAAGCAGGCGGCTATCGGTGGCAGGTTCCAGGCTGAGGCTGGCGGTGCTGGGCATGGCGGTCTCCGGGTGATCGGTTGGCCTCGGAGACAGAAACAAAAAACCCGCCTCGGAGGCGGGTTTGGGTAACAGATACAGGTCAGCCCGCCAGATAAGGAATGGCGGTAATAATGCTTGGCTGAGAAAAGCGCTGGGTGGAAGTCATGCACTGACGTTATCCGGGCGCCGCGGTCAAGTCAATGCCTGGAATCATCGACTACCAGGCCTGGCCACGACGCTTGAGCTCCAGGCGCCGGACAAACTCCTCAAGCACCAGGGCGTAGAGGTCATCCTGCAGATAGGCGTCCTCGATGCCAGCGTCCATGTTCGGGTTGTCGTTGACCTCAATCACCACCACCTCAACTGGCAGCCTGGCTCAGCGTTGTGTATTCGGATCGCTGCGGGTGCCCGACTTGATCGGCACCGCCATCGGCGCTGATGTGTCACGTGGGTAGCCATTCTCGATCGCGCCGTTTTCAATCGTCGAGGGCCGTGGCGTCGGCAGGGTATTCGGACCGCGCAAGGGCGGTACGCTGGACACCGACCCCTGGCGACTGTTGGGGTTGGCGCGGCGAATCGGGCTGTTGTAGGGGTTGTAGGGGTTGTCGCTGTTGGGCAGGTTTTGCGCCAGCAGGATCGTAGCGGACGTCCCGCCCCTAGGCGCGCCGTCGGCGGGAAGAGCAACGGCCAGAAGCCCAATGACCAGCAAGGTTGCCGGCGCGAAGACAAGTCTGTACATGGCGGCTCTCCTCAAGGGTGAGTGTGTTATGGGGTTTGGACAACGCCTCACCCCATAATATACCCACGGTGCTGTCGAGTTCAGCGCCGCCGCGGGACCGCCGATCTCGTCACTGGCGGCCCAGCCCAGCCAGCACGCCGCTCAGCGGCTGCGGTGCCAGTTGCACTTTCGTCCCACGCTGTGCCGCCTGATCGATATCGGGGATCAACAGGCTGGTATGGGCATCATTGTCGTACAGCATCAAGTCCTGGCCACCGCGATGCAACACCAGGCGTTCGGAATCGGAACGGATGACCGCATCATGGCTCTGCTCATCGATGATGATCTGCCGGTAATGGGTCAACAGCGTACGATCCAGTGGGTAGTGATGCACAGCGCCGCTCCGACCGGAGAGCATCAGGCAATTCGCCTCCTCCAGGACCGGCAACGCCGCCGTATCGGCCTCGTCGAGTTGCAGGATCAGGCTGCCTTCGGACAAATGGACAAAGCTGTAGCAACCCGCCAGGGTTGACTGCCGGCTATCGATACACCACAACTGCCCGCTGTCCTCATCATGGATATAGCCACCCGCCTGCCCCGCGGCTTTGCCCAGGTAAGTCAACTGATGGCCGGCCTGCGGACCGGCGGCGCACAACAGCTCTGCACTGTCAGGCAGATACCAGCCCGGAGCCTGACCCGGCTCGACCAACAGCCTCACGGCCGACGGCAACTCATAGTGCTGGCGCAAGGCCCTGATCAACTCGGCGATTTGCCCCGCCGGCTGATGGGCCTTGATGCGCAGGGCGATCAGCACCGCGCGGTCCGCCGGGGTCGCGGCCATTGTTAGCAAAACTATCGCGCCGTCGCGACTTTCCAGGCGCAGGCTATTGCCCTGGCGCAGCGCCCTGATCCAGTTTCGTTGCGTCTGCCAGACCTGCGCGTCGGCGGCGCTCGGTGAGGGCACCAACTGTTCATCGAGGCTCAGTTCCGACACCGCTACCTGGGCCTGACGATAGAGTTGCTGGCTATCGGCATCCAGGATCCAGGCGTGGCCGCCCTCTGTGGTCAATCCCAGATAAGTCAGGGAATGCCGGCCATCCAGATTGCTCCCGCCCTGCACGACCTGTCGCGCGGCAATGTCGTACCAGGCGTTGAGCGCTTTCCCGGCTGAATCCCGCAAGCCCCATAGCACCAGGTTGTCGAGTTGGCCCGCGCTGGCGCTGGCCAGTTTCTCCAGCGCCGTGGTCAACCCCACCCGATGACGCAGCAACCAACTGGACACCACCCCCGCCAGCCGCACGGCACCGCGGTCCAGCAACCACACGCTGCCCTCCATCGTCAGTGCCAGACACGGTGACTGATCACCGCCACTGACCGAGGTGACGTCACTCAGAGCCAGCACCGTAGCCGGCGCCCCGGACAAGCCGTCATCGGCCTGAAAGTAGACCTGTCGCCCGTGCGGGTCATAAAAGTAGAAGCTCGGCTTATCCCCCGCCATGGTACCGACCAGCGCCAGGTCCTGCGCCATGGCAGCCCCCAGGTTCGCCTTGACAACACGCGGCGACAGACCCTCGGTGTCAAACAGCAGCCACTGACGTTCCGTGGCCGGCGCACGACCCAGGGTACAGGTCACCACGCGCGCATAACTGGCCCTGACTTGCCGATCCTGCGTGGTCATCAGCTCTGTCGGTTCGCGCCACCGCGGGACGCTTGAGAGCAGGTCAGCGCTGTCCTCGCCGGGCTGGGCCAGCGGCCCGTCCAGCTGGATAGCCAGCAGTTTCAGCGCGGCCTCTTCGACCTGGTAAATGTGCTGAATCGTGCCATCAGGCAACGCCTCTTCAATCGATAGCAGGAGTTGACCATCACGCTGCACCAGGCTGCTGCGGCTGACCTGCGCGGCAAAGGTTCGTGGCCGATACTGGCGCAACACCTGCCCCGTGGCGATCTGCACCTGCCAGACATCCGCCCCCCGGTAAAACCAGGCCCTGTCGTCCAGCGTGCCACCCAGCAGCGCCTGGCTGAGAAACTCACTGATCTGCGGGAAATGGGTGTAGATGAAACGGTCAAGGCTCACCTGATAGAAAGCCCGGCCCGTGTCTTCTCCGGCCGGCCGATAGTGGTCGACCGGAACAAATGGCTGGCTGTGCGGTGCCTGACTGGTCAACTGCCGCAGGTGCGCATGCAGGGCCCGCCAGTCGGCAAAGCCGCTGCCATCGGCCTCCAGCAGGACCAGCGCCTGTTTCTCCCGGTCGACGGAAAAAAGCTCGGCACTGGCATTGATCAGCGATATCTCACCGCAGGCCTCGTGCAGCGTGATCCGCAGGCTACCCACCTGCAATTGGTTGCCGTTGAGGCGGATCGCGGCCTCCTTCAATTGGCGGGCATCCAGCCTCCAGCGGCTGGTCGCGCTGCCACCCAGGGAAATCGATACACCTTCCTGCAGACTCAGACGGTATTCACCCCCATCACCCTCAAGCTGATAGGACAGTTTGCCCTGCATGATCTCCGGCAGCGCGGGCACGAGAATGTCACGCGCCTGCCGGTCCAGTAGCACCGTCACCGACGTCGCCACATATTCCGGGATAATCCGCCGGACAATCCGCTCGCCGGGGAATGCATAGAAATCAAAGTCGAAGCGATAGTCTTCCTCCAACCTGCGCAACACATCGAAGCCGTGATCGTTACGGCCGGTGGCAAACGGCAGAATCATATACTCGTAATTGAGGTACGACTTCGCGGTCGACGGCAACACCAATATCGCGTCATCAGCAACGAAGCCCACCTGGGCCTGGCGATAACCGATGCCTTCGCGGATATTGATCGCCTGCTGCTTCTCCAGGTTCGGCGCCCGCCCTGGCCACCAGAAGAAGTAGTTGCTCCGACCGGAACCGATCGCGTCGGTCGGGTCGTTGCGATAGAGGTATTGGCTGTCCAGGGTCAGTTGCCGCAGGCGCAGATCCAGCGTGCTGATCACCGCGCCCGGGATCGATTCCATCAGGACATGGGCCGGGCCCTGCTCATGATCGCCGCGGGTGTTGCGTTCCACACGGCGGTAGCCGCCCAGGCGATAGGCTTCATCAAGCCCGGCAAAATAACTGCCCACCTGAGCCGCTTCCTCCGCCACGGCGCTGAATGCATGGGCCAGGGCGTTGAAGCCAACCCCCAGGCCCGCCAGCGGCACCGCCAGCGCACCGGCGAAACCCGCGGCGGTGGCGGCGCCGACGACGCCGGCATTCGCGGCCATCGACGCACCAAGACTGAACACACTGGTGGTCAATCCGATGCTATCAAAGGCCAACTGGGTCGCGAAGACCGCGCGCTGGGCTTCATTCTGCGCCTGCGACAGTTCGATGATGTCGAGGACCGCGCTGCCCAGGTTCAACAACAGCCCGGCCCCGGTCCTGAGTTTCGAGATCGACGACAGCAAGGTCAGGGACTTCCCCTCGCTGAACAGCACCTTGCCCGCACTGATGGCCATCGCCGAACGATAAAGCTGGGCGACTTTCCCCGCGTCCTCCAATGCACCGTGGACCATCTGCACCGTGTTCAGCCAACCATGCACCTGCAATGTCCGGTTCAAGATCTCCGGCAACTCGCCGTCGGCCGCCTGCGCGCGGCTCTTCTGGCTGAACCAGGCAAACAGGCTCTGGACAATGAACAAGGCGTTCAGCCCATCGAGGGCCTCGCCTTCCGTCACCCCAGGCCGCTGGGTCAAGTACTCGCCTTCCACGCCATGGGCCTGGCGGAGCGTCAGCAGTTGCTGATTGTAATGCTCCAGGAAATCCGCCACGCGCCGATCGGCAAACCGCAGTATCCGTGGTGGCTGCCCCGGGTGTGCAGCATCGACGAACGCCAGCCGGTAATCACCGCCCTCTGGCGTCAGGCTATGCCAGAGTGGCAGCCACTCAGCCGCGGACAAATGCTGGTCGCGGTAGAGTTGTTTCATGCCCTGCTGGAAATCGTCGGCCCGCGTCAGCATGACGAGTCGCTGGTTTTTCACCCGCAACTGCGCCATTTTTTCGCCCAGCGTCTCAGTCAACAGCAGGCTTTCGTCAAAACCGGTTTTTCCTGGCGCGACCAGCGCTACCCAGGACTCGCCCTGGCGGCGCAGCACCCGCTTGGTATCCGTGACGGTAACACCACGCTTGCCGCCGCGCGGGTTGACGATGATCCTGGCCGAGTGGGCCGCGATGGACCGCGTGGGGATATTTTCCCGGTCCAGGGCGTGGGCGAACGCCTGTATGTAACTGGCGGTTTGCGTCGGCTCGTTGTCCACCAACGCGCAGCCCACCAGGCTGATATGTTCCGGCGCAGGGCTACGGGCCCGCGCCTGCCCATCCAGCAGCCCATGATTCAACAACTGCCGGATGGCCAGCGCCAGCTCCGCCGGCAGATAACCCGCGAGGGTCCGCTGTCCGGCGCTGTTGTCCCGACCGTGGCCGACCGCTTGCAGACGCCAGTGGCTTTTTCCCTGACGGTTCCACTGGCCGATCCGCGTCAACAGCGCATCCTGGGCATTGCCCCACTGCAGCTTGGCCGTGACGTCCATCTGCACCACCAGCGAATTCGCCGGGTGTTTACCCGCCAGGTCGATCGCCGCTTGCCTGACCGTCGGATTGTCCTCAAGCTGAAGAATCAATTGGTAATCGAACCGGCTGGTGCTCTCGCTGTCGTTGGATGCCGTCGGTACCGGCAGATCCCACTCGCCGACTTCATCCCGGCTGAGCGCACCCGTTTCTTGCGAAAGGTGCTCACGCCCCTCGCCCGGGCTCCAAGCACTGACATTGGCCCTTTTGACCGCCTCGGGGTCGTAGTAATCGTTGTCATTCCAGAGGGCCGGTGTTTCACCAGGAATAAAACCGACCTGTTTTTCGATGCCACGCATCGTGACCACGAAATCTCGCAGGTTGTCGGTCAATGCCTCCGGCGTGCCGGGCGATACCACAATATTTTTCAAGGCCAGCAGGTAGAACTTTTTATTGCCGTTCGCTCTTGCATGACGGGAAACCTGGAACCCGCGCTGCTTGAACCTTTGCTCTTTGACCTCGCTGAAATCATTGACAATAAGGATCTGGGCGCCCTTTTCAGCCGCACGCTGGACGTACTGATCGACTTTTTCATAAAAGGCCTCCACGCTTAAATAGCTGTCACTGAAATGGCCACTGAGCAGAATCAAATCACCCGGCCCGACATCCGAACGGGCAAACAGGGCCCAACCGTCACCTGAAAGAAACTCAGTGGTTTCGGGGTGCCCATGGTGCAGTCGACTGAGAAAAAGCAACTTCCTCTCATTGGTGTTCAACGGCAGAAGATGGACCTTGTAATGCTCATCAGCCGTCAACAGATTGAGGGGTAAATGTAGCCGGTGCCCTTTGCCGGGGACAGAAATGAGGGTCACCGTGCCATTGTGATTGGCCGAATTCTGCATGATATAAAACAACGCGGCGACCCGGGTTCTGGCCGTTGTCCTGTGGTTTTCCGTCATCAGTGGCCTTTCCGGCTGCTCATCGACAATCACCCTGCCGTCTTTCAGTGTGATCAGTTGAGCCAGGCTGTCTTCGAAATACTCGTTTATGGCCTGGCGAAGACGCTTCGCCCGATCCGTTTTGACAAATGCCTTGAATTTTTCTTTTCTTTTTATTCTTTCCTGCTTTTTGTCTGGCAAAGCCAGGTTTTCTGGAAAGGCGCGCTCAAAGCTCATCGCCAGGTTATCGTCGAAATCAAAGCCATGCTGGCGGCCAATCGCCAATAGGTCGGATTTGATTTCCTGTATAGCCCGCAGAAGCACCTGCGGATGACTGACCACTTCGCTCTGTGTCAGCGAGACCAACGGGTTGATATCGTTGACGATGACCTTGCCCCGGAACCCCAGCGCCCTGACCCAGTTCGAGTAGACCCCCGAGCCGGCCATGGGCTCTATCACACGGCTCACCGCGGACTCATGACCGCCACCGGACTTGCGCTGGAGAATATCGGCAATCAGCGCGCCATCCAGCCATTCCAGTTCGGTGGCGATACTTCCCGGCATGCGGAAAAAATTCAGGCCATGCAAATCCAGCCGCAGATCCAACTTGCGGAGTGCCTGCATCTTTTGTTCGCGTGTTCCAGCGCTATCGCGCAATACCTTTTTCACCTGACGCCAGAAATCAGGATCGCGCTTGCCGTCGCCGCCCATGCCGGAAACCGGGTAAGCCCAGTGCTTGCTGTTCCACGACGGGGCATTGGACAAGTAATCCTCGTAGATCGACCCTCTCAAGCCATAACCGCCGTAGTGGTAGCGACTGCGCAGCCAGCCACGAAACTCGCTGATCTTTTGCTCCAGGGCTGAGGTCGTATAACCGCCCAGGGTCCCCGCTTCGGCCGCCACGCCCAGAACCAGGATCCGCGCATGGCCGCTCATGACGGTCGGGTCGCCCAGTACCGGCGCATAGCCTTGCTCGTTGAGCCGGAACCACAGCAAAGACTTGTCGGGATGTTGCAACACGAGTGTCTGGATGGCGTCCGCAATCCCCGGCACCTCTCCCAGTTCGAGAACGATCTGGCAGTCAAAGGGATCAGCAGTCTCGGCCTGCCGCGTCGACTGTCCCCAAGGCATCAGGTCGACGCCCCATTGGCTCGGTTCATGGCCCTGCGTCGCAGCCGAGATTTCACTGTCCAGGGGCCTGGGTCTTTTCCCTCCCGCCTGGATCGACGAGCCAGGTCTTTTCAACGCCCCGTTGCTGTCTGCCCCATCGACACTTTCAGTGGTTGTAGCTGCTCCATCGCGCATGTACGGCCTCCAGAATCATGGCTTCAATAACTGACACTCATTGCCACCAGCCCGGGTAATCGGCATTCGCCCGAAACACCACCCGAACCGCCGGAAAATATTCTGCGCAGAAGCGTTACGTCTCAGGCCGTACATATCTATTGCACGCCGTCCCCAGGCCTTGGACGACAAGGGCTTGCCGACAGACATGTAACTGTCGTCACACGTATGCGACAATGGAGCCAATGTCTGGAATGAATCCCGCCTTTTTATTGCACAGCAGCTCGGACACCACGTCGGATGCTGCTCTTTACGTACGCGCGCTGGCTGAACTCTAGCGGTGACCGGAGCGAGATGGACACGCTCCTAAATGCCCAGGGAATGGCCCAAGCACCCAATCAGCAGCGCGTAACCCCTTGATAGGTAAAGTAATTGATCTCCACCGCAAATATCACCATGCAGTTCGGCGCCAAACCGCTCTTCGAGAACGTCTCGGTCAAATTCGGCGCCGGTAACCGCTACGGCCTGATCGGCGCCAACGGCTGCGGCAAGTCGACCTTCATGAAAATCCTCGGCGGCGACCTCGATCCGTCCGGCGGACAGGTCATGCTGGAACCGAACGTGCGCCTGGGTAAACTGCGCCAGGACCAGTTCGCCTACGAAGAATTCAGCGTGCTCGACACCGTGATCATGGGTCACGAAGAGCTGTGGAAGGTCAAGGCCGAGCGCGATCGCATCTACTCGCTGCCGGAAATGACCGAAGAAGACGGCATGACCGTGGCCGAGCTGGAAACCGATTTCGCCGAGATGGACGGCTACACCGCCGAATCCCGTGCCGGCGAATTGCTGCTGGGCCTGGGTATCGGCATCGAGCAGCACAACGGCCCGATGAGCGAAGTCTCCCCTGGCTGGAAACTGCGGGTATTGCTGGCCCAGGCACTGTTTTCCGATCCGGAAGTGTTGCTGCTCGACGAGCCAACCAACCACCTGGACATCAACACCATCCGCTGGCTGGAAAACATCCTGACCCAGCGCTCCAGCCTGATGATCATCATCTCCCACGACCGCCACTTCCTGAACAGCGTCTGCACCCACATGGCGGACCTGGACTACGGCGAGCTGCGCCTGTTCCCGGGCAACTACGACGAATACATGACCGTGGCGACCCAGTCCCGCGAGCAGTTGCTGTCGGACAACGCCAAGAAAAAAGCGCAGATCTCCGAGCTGCAATCCTTCGTCAGCCGCTTCTCGGCCAACGCCTCGAAAGCCAAGCAGGCCACCTCCCGCGCCAAGCAGATCGACAAGATCCAACTGGCTGAAGTCAAGCCGTCGAGCCGCGTCAGCCCGTTCATCCGCTTCGACCAGACCAAGAAGCTGCATCGCCAGGCGGTGATCGTCGAGCGTATGGCCAAGGGCTTTGACGGCAAGCCTCTGTTCAAGGACTTCAGCTTCACCGTTGAAGCCGGCGAGCGCGTGGCGATCATCGGTCCGAACGGGATCGGCAAGACCACCCTGTTGCGCACCCTGGTCAACGAACTGACCCCGGACGCCGGTACCGTCAAGTGGACCGAAGCGGCCGAACTGGGCTACTACGCCCAGGATCACGCCTCGGACTTCGAAGATGAATCGAACCTGTTCGACTGGATGGGCCGCTGGACCAAGGAAGGCGAACAAGTGGTTCGCGGCACCCTGGGCCGCATGCTGTTCTCCAACGACGAGATCCTCAAGTCGGTCAAGGTGATTTCCGGTGGTGAGCAAGGTCGCATGCTGTTCGGCAAGCTGATCCTGCAAAAGCCCAACGTGCTGATCATGGATGAACCGACCAACCACTTGGACATGGAATCCATCGAAGCCCTGAACCTGGCGCTGGAAAATTACCCGGGCACGCTGATCTTCGTCAGCCATGACCGTGAATTCGTTTCGTCCCTGGCCACCCGCATCATCGAGCTGAGCCCAAGCGGCGTGATCGACTTCAGCGGCACCTATGACGACTACCTGCGCAGTCAGGGCGTGGTGTTCTAAATACTGTGGGAGCCGGCTTGCCGGCGATGGCGGCCGTACAGTCGATGCAAGACTGGCGGGCCTCATCGCTGGCAAGCCAGCGCCTACAAGGTTCTATGTACGACGATGATTGACAGCCAACCCCGGACCGGCAGGAGCCGGCTTGCTGGCGATAGCGGCGGTGAGCCTTGCATTGCAGCCAGCGTCCACAGCGCATACAAGAAATTAGTTAGCCTGCTTTCTTTTATCTCACCATCCCGCCATCATGTTGCTCTCTAACCGCCCGCCCGCGAACGAGCCTTCATGTCCGCCCAGCAACCGCCCAGACCGTCCAGCAACCTGACGATCACCCTGCAGATCGTTTCCATCGTTTTCTATACCTTTATCGCCTTCCTCTGCATCGGCCTGCCGATTGCGGTGTTGCCCGGTTACGTGCACGGACAACTGGGTTTCAGCGCGGTGATCGCCGGCCTGACCATTGGCTCGCAATATCTGGCAACCTTGCTCAGCCGCCCCATGGCCGGGCGCATGGCCGACAGCATCGGCACCAAACGCTCGATCATCTATGGTCTGTCGGGCATCGCCTTGAGCGGCGTCCTGACCTGGCTGTCGACGCAGGTGCAGCACCTGCCGCTGCCAAGCCTGGGGATTCTGATCGGCGCACGCCTGCTGTTGGGCATCGCCCAGGGCCTGATCGGCGTGGGCACCATCAGCTGGGGCATCGGCCAGGTCGGTGCCGACCAGACTGCCCGGGTCATCTCCTGGAACGGCATCGCCTCCTACGGCGCCATCGCCATCGGCGCGCCGCTGGGGGTGCTGATGGTCGAGGATTACGGCTTCGCCAGCCTCGGCATCGCCTTGTCGACCCTGGCCCTGGGGGCCTTGCTGCTGATCCGTAACAAACCCTCGGTCCCGGTGATTCGCGGCGAGCGCCTGCCGTTCTGGGCCGTGTTCGGGCGCATCGCGCCCTATGGCGCCAGCCTGACCCTGGCGTCCATCGGCTACGGCACCCTGACGACCTTTGTCACCCTCTTCTACCTCAGCCGCGGCTGGACCGGTGCCGCCTATTGCCTGACGGTGTTCGGCACCTGCTTCATCCTTGCCCGGCTGTTGTTTATCGGCTGCATCAACCGCTTCGGTGGCTTCAAGGCCGCCATTGCCTGCATGAGTATCGAGACCCTCGGCCTGGTGCTGCTCTGGCTAGCGCCGTCCACCGGTGTCGCCCTGGCCGGCGCCGGCCTGGCCGGGTTTGGTCTGTCGCTGGTATATCCGGCGCTGGGGGTGGAGGCGATCAGACAGGTGCCGAGCAGCAGTCGCGGTGCGGGCCTGAGTGCCTATGCGGTGTTTTTCGACCTGGCACTGGCCATCGCCGGTCCGGTGATGGGCGCGGTGGCCTCGAACCTGGGCTATTCCTGGATTTTCTTCAGCGCGGCACTCTTGTCGATCAGCGGCCTATCCGTCACAGTGCTGCTGGCACGTCACGCGGCAGCCGACTGACTCACTGATCGGCGGTCTGCATCCCGCCATGGCTCGGCGTACTGAGGGTCTTGGTGAAGAAGCGCCCGGCTTCGTGGATCAGATCGCGATGGATATCCTCGCGGTTGACCCCTTCGGCATCGGTACACAGTCCCGGTGTGGCCTGGAGTTGCTCGGGGCTGCACGGCGCCATGAAGACGAAATGCCCGGCCCCGGCGATCAACTTGAACTCAGGGGCTACCGGCAATTTGCGCGCCAGCGCGGCGGCGTTCTTGTCCGGGAATACCAGTTTGTCGTCACCACCGCTGTACATCAGCACCGGCACGTGGACATCGGACAACGTGTGGCGGCCGAACATCAGGCTCAGCGGCGCCATCAGCAACAAGGCATGCACCCGGGGATCAGCCACCGGCTGCAGGTCATCGCGGTCGACGATCAGTTCACCCTTGGTGTTGCAGGCATCCTTGTCATCCGGACGCTGCTGGCAATAGCGGCGCAAGCGCTCCAGGTTCGGTTGGGCTCCCGCCAGGATCAGCGCGGTTTCGCCGCCCGCCGAATAACCGATCACGCCGACATTCTCGGCTTCGATAAAAGGTGACAGGGTCGAGTCGCCGAGGGCGGCAGTAATGGCTTCGGAAATCTGCATGGGCCGACCGTAAAGGTTGCTCAAGGTGCCCAGGCGGCTTTGATCCTTGTAATTGTCGCCAGGGTGCAGCACGGCGACCACGATAAAGCCCTTACGCGCCAGAGAGGTGGCCAGGTCATGCAAGGCCAGGGGCGTGCCGGTGTTGCCGTGGGACAACATCAGCAACGGATAACGGCCGATGGCGACCTTGGCGTCTTCGCTGGCCTGAATCGTGTAATTGCCGATCCGGCTCGGACGCTCGCGGCCACTGGAAGGATAGAAGGCAATCGCCGTCATCGGCTTGAGATCCAGCGGATCAAGGAACGTCAGGCGATGATAGCCAACGCTCCAATGAGCAGGCGGCGCCGCCTGCACCGTCAGGAGGCTGCTGGACAAGCAGATCAGTAACACTGCACAAAGACGCATCATGGGGATGCCCACCTTTGCTGCGTAATTAGCACACCAATTCTCTTCAAATCCTTGAAACTAAAGCTCTGGAGCAGGCTTTGGCTAATTTTCGAGGTTTTTCAGAGCACCTATGGTTGATCGATGATGCATAACCCGAGCCAAACCTGAACAGCCAGACGCAAAAAAACTCCGTACGCTGACCATTCAGAATGATCAACGTACAGAGTTTAATGGGGGTTCCCGAAAGAAGCTCGTGTGTTTACCAAAGCTTTACGCGGTGGCGAACAGCTCTTCGCTGATCCGTGCCTGCGCGCTGCTCATGGCCTTGGCGCGGACATCTTCACCGTAGCCCAGGCCGTGGGCGCGAACGAACTCGATATCGGTGATGCCGAGGAAGCCGAACAGCACGTTCAGGTAATCTTCGTGGGCCACGCCGGTAGGCATGCCGACATGCAGGCCGCCGGAGGTAGAGACGATCACCAACTTCTTGCCACCCGCCAGGCCTTCAGGACCGGCTTCGGTGTAACGGAAGGTCTTGCCGGCGACGGTGACGCGGTCGATCCAGGCCTTGAGCTGGGTCGGAATGCTGAAGTTGTACATCGGCGCGGCGATCACGATGGCATCGGCGGCGAGGAACTCCTCGATGGTCGAGGCACTGAGCTCGGCTTCGTGGCGCTGGGCCGCGTCACGCAGTTCCGCCGCGGTACCGCCAGCGACCAGGGTCAGGCTGGAAAAATGGCTGATGGCGTCGCTGGCCAGGTCGCGGTAGGTCACCACGGCGGAAGGCTCGGCAAGCTTCCAGGCGTCGACAACCTGGCGGCTCAGCTGACGGGAGGCGGAGTTGTCGCCGAGGATGCTGGAATCAATGTGCAAGAGTTTCATACCGGATCTCCAAGTGAGGATCGCCACTGGGCGATCAAGTTGAGATAATCCTACAGGCGAAACCAATGGCCGATTAGACGGCTTGAATGTGATAGTTTGTCCCAACCATAGAACAATCGAGTCACGGCCATGCAAGACCTCAACGATCTCTACTACTTCGCCAAGGTGGTCGAAGCCGGCGGCTTCGCGGCGGCCGGGCGTCTGCTGGGGATTCCCAAGTCGCGTCTGTCGCGGCGGATCGCCGAGTTGGAGGAACGCCTCGGCGCGCGCTTGCTGCAACGCACCACCCGCCAGTTGAAACTGACCGCCGTCGGCGAGCGCTACCTGCGCCATTGCCAGGCGATGTTACTGGAAGCCGAGATGGCCGACGAGGCCGTTGCCAGCATGTCCAGCGAGCCCCGTGGACGCTTGCGCGTGTCCTCTCCGGTGGGGCTGGCCCAGGAGTTCATGCCCTGGGTGATCTCCAGCTTCCTGACCGCGCACCCGTTGGTCCAGCTGGAGGTGCTGATGGTCAATCGGCGAGTCGACCTGGTGACGGAAGGCATCGATGTCGCCCTGCGGGTTCGTGAACAGGGCGACGAAGATCCGTTGCTGGTGACCCGGCGCCTACGCCAGGCGCAGACCTTTATCCTGGCAACGCCGGCCTTTCTCGAGCAATACCCTATCAGCCGCCTGGACGACCTCAGGAATGCACCTATATTGGGCGCGCTGGAGGCCGATCGCCTGGTGCACCTGAGCCTGCTCAACGCCGAGGGTGAAAAGCGCGAGCTGACTCTCGAAGCCCGACTCGGGGTCGACGACTTTGTCGTGCGCAAGGCCTGCGCCCTCGCCGGCCTGGGCTTCACCGTCCTGCCGATGCTGTATTGTGAGGAAGAGCTGGCCAACGGCACCTTCGTGCGGATACTCCCCGAATGGTCCTTGCCCGGCGGCTGGCTACAGGCCGTCTACCCTCATCGGCGCGGCGTACTGCCGGCGGTGCGGGCCTGGATCGATCACCTGGCAGAAGTTTTCAAAGGTTGCGGAGATAGAGCACTGTGAAAGGATCAAGCATGAACAGGGAAGACGTCGCGAGTTTCTGCCTGACACTACCCGGCGCGCGGGAAGACTACAAATGGGGCGGCGTGCGGGTGTTTTCCATTGCCGGGAACAAGATGTTCGCCGTGCAGGGGCTGCGCGGCGACTCGCTGGCCTTCAAGGTCGACAAGGAGCTGTTCCTCGGTCACGTCGACCGTCCGGGGATCGGCCCGGCGCCGTATCTGGCCAGGGCTCACTGGATCATCATGGACACGCCCTATCCGCTGGGCCGTGACGAGCTGCAAGCGCTGATCCAGCGCTCGCACCAACTGGTGGCGGCGAAACTGCCCAAGCGTGTCCAGGTCGGCCTGCTGCTATAAGAAGGACAGGTGCACCAGGCTGGCACCGAGGAACAGATGGTCGATCCAGAACACCTGGTGCATCAGCACAATCAACCAGAACACCAGTTGAAACGAGACTTTGCGGGTCTTGTGCCGAAACACCTGCTGGGCGATCAGCGCCCCTGGCCAGCCGCCCAGCAGTTCGATCGCGTGCAGGACCTTCTCCGGTGTACGCCAGGTCTCGTCGCGGGCCTTGCGCTTGTCGCTCCAGTAGAGGAAAAACGCCAGCAGGCTGGCAATTCCGTACGCCCACAGCGGCAGCACGCTGCCACCGCCAAGCCCCATCCGCAACGCGCCGAATCCGGGCAATGCGCAGAGCAGCAAGAGTACCGCCAGCTTGAGCTTGAGGTGCCGAACCGGAGCAGTGGCCTGGCGACTGCGCTCCGGGCTACGTGACGCCCTCATTCGTGGCTCGACCAGTCGACCCAGCCGAACTGCCAGGTGGCCAGGATCACCAGGCCGAAGACGATTCGGTACCAGGCGAATGCCACATAGGTATGGCTGGCAATGAATTTCAGCAAACCGCGCACGGCGATCATCGCGAAGACAAAGGAGGTCACGAAGCCCAGGGCGATCACCGGCAGGTCGGCCATCTGGAACTGATGGCGAAAACCATAGCCGGAGTACACCGCGGCGGCGACCATGGTCGGCATCGCCAGGAAGAATGAAAATTCGGTGGCGGTCTGGCGCGACAGCCCGAACAACAAACCGCCGATAATCGTTGCACCGGAACGCGAAGTGCCGGGGATCATTGCCAGGCATTGGGCGAAGCCGACCTTCAGGGCGTCTTTCCAGGTGATTTCATCCACCGTCTCGGCATGCACCACGTGCTGGCGGCGCTCGGCCCAGAGAATGATCAGACCACCCACCACCAGCGCGGCGGCGACGGTGATCGGGTTGAACAGGTAGGTGGCGATGATCTCCTTGAACAACACCCCCAGCACCACCGCCGGCAGGAACGCCACCAGCAGGTTGAGGGTGAAGCGCTGGGCATTGCGTTGCGTCGGCAGGTCCCGGACCACCGAGAACACCTTGTGGCGAAACTCCCAGACCACCGCCAGGATCGCCCCGAGCTGGATGATGATATTGAAGGCGATTGCCCGTTCCCCAGCGAAGTCCAGCAAGTCCGCAACGATAATCTGGTGCCCGGTGCTGGAGATCGGCAAGAACTCCGTCAGCCCCTCGACGATACCCAGAATCACTGCCTGTGCGGCGGTCCAAAGATCCATTATTCCCCCATGCTGCCACGCACCCCGCGTGACACTTGAAAAACTCGACGTTCAATCATCTGCCCGTGGGCAACCGGCGCCCAGCGTGCCGTACCGTCTGTCGTCAAAGCGTAAAAAATGCCTGAAAAATCAAACATCAACTCAGGTTTGCCGGTTTCGGGCCGAGATCCTATCAGACACGCCTGTTTGTGGCTGCCTGGAAAGTAGCCGTAAGCTGACTGGGCAAGAGCGACAAAACCTGTTTGGATGCAGATCGGCGATGATCAAAACAAGAAGAAACCAGGAGCGGTGTCCTCATGAATAGTTTGCGAAATGTGTCGATCAGTCGGCGGTTGTGGCTCATCCTCATCGTCGCCATGGCGATGCTGCTGACCCTGGGCCTGTTGATGCTCCAGCAGATCCACGACGACCTTTACCAGGGCAAGGCGCAGAAGACCCAGCACGTGGTCCAGGTCGCCAGTGGCGTCCTCAACTACTACCATGACCTGGAAACCGCCGGCACCCTCAGCCGCGAAGCCGCGCAGAAGCAGGCCCTGAGCGTGATCCGCGGCCTGCGCTACAACCAGACCGACTATTTCTGGATCAACGACCAGCGCCCGGTGATGATCATGCACCCGGCCAACCCCAAGCTTGAAGGCCAGGACCTCTCGGGGATCAAGGACCCTGACGGCTACGCCCTGTTCAACGAAATGGTTACCCTGACCAAGGCCAAGGGCGCGGGCATGATCAACTACCGCTGGCCGAAACCGGGCGCCAGCGCCCCGGTGCAGAAAACCTCCTATGTACAGCTCTTCGAGCCCTGGGGCTGGATCGTCGGCTCGGGCGTGTACGTCGACGACCTGCAGGACGAGTTCTACGGCCAGGTATGGCGCGCGTCGCTGATCGGCCTGGGGATTGCCGTGATCATGGCGCTGCTGGTGACGATGATTGCCCGCAGCATCGTGCGCCCCCTGCAGGAAAGCGTGAACGCCATGGCCAATATCGCCAGCGGTGAAAGCGACCTGACCCGCAGCCTCGACACCCACGGGCAGGACGAAGTGACGCAACTGGCCCACCATTTCAACGGTTTTACCAGCAAGCTGCGCAGCGTGGTCGGCCAGCTCCAGGCCTCGGCGACGGCGCTCGGCCAATCCTCCACCGACCTGGGCAGCAACGCCACCCAGGCCCAGGCCCGCAGCCAGCAGCAATCGCAACAGATGGAAATGGTCGCGACGGCAATCAACGAAGTGACCTACGGCGTGCAGGATGTGGCCAAGAACGCCGAGCAGGCCGCCAGCGAAATGCGTGACGCCGAAGCCCAGGCCCGGCAGGGCCAGTTGAACATCGACAACAGCCTGCAACAGATCGATTCGCTCTGCGCCACCATCGACCAAGCCGTGGAAGTGATCCGCACCCTGGCGGCCGAAAGCACGCAGATCGGCAGCGTTCTTGAAGTGATTCGGTCGATTGCCGAACAGACCAACCTGCTGGCCCTGAACGCCGCCATCGAGGCCGCCCGGGCCGGCGAACAAGGTCGCGGCTTTGCCGTGGTGGCTGATGAAGTGCGCCTGCTGGCCCAGCGCACGCAGAAGTCCACGGCGGAGATCCAGTCGATGATCGAACGCCTGCAAGGCCATTCCGAGGCTGCGGTGAAAGTGATCGGCGACAGCAGCCGTGCCTCGCAATTGACCATTGAGCAGGCGGGTCTCGCTGGCGAGAGCCTGAATGCCATCGGCCAGGCTCTGCGCAACCTCAACGGGCTCAATGCCTCGATTGCCAGCGCCACCCTCGAACAGTCCCATGTGGTGGAGGAAATCAACCAGAACGTCACCGACGCGGCGGGACTGTCCCACAGCACGGCCCTGGCGGCCGAACAGTCGAGTGTCGACAGTGAAAAACTCAAGGCCCTGAGCCAGCAGCTCAATACCTTGCTCAAGCAGTTCAAGGTGTGACAGCGGGAGGGTACAATCGCCCTCCTTTTTCCAGCCCAAGGAATCCGCATGTCCGCGCCCATGAAGGTCGTCGTCCTGGCGGGACCTGAGTCCAGTGGTAAAAGCGGGCTGTCCGCCGAGCTGCAAGCACACTTCGGCGGCCTGGTGGTCGGCGAGTACGTGCGTTACTTCATCGAATGCAACCCGCGCGACACCTGCCTGGCGGACATCCCTGCCATCGCCCGCGGACAGCTGGAGTGGGAGGACGCGGCCCGCGCGCAGGCACCGGCGCTGCTGATTCTCGACACCCACCTGCTGAGCAACCTGCTCTGGAGCCAAACCCTGTTCGGCGAATGCCCGGCCTGGATCGAACAGGCCCTCCAGGCGCGCCACTATGACCTGCACCTGTTACTGCGCCCCGAAGGCGTGGGCTGGACCGACGACGGCCAGCGCTGCCAACCCGGACTGGGCGAACGCCAGGCATTTTTCACTGCCAGCCTCGACTGGCTGACTCGGCATGGACAAGCGGTCACTGTGATTGACGGCGATTGGCAGGCGCGTCGCGAGCAGGCCCTCGCGGCTGTCGCCCAACTGCTGGAAGGTAAAACACACGCCTGAAAACATCGCGCACCTTGTAGGAGCCGGCTTGCCGGCGATCGCGGCCGGACGGACACCGCAAGTTTCAAGGACCTCATCGCTGGCAAGCCAACGCCTACAGGAGCCATCGTGTTTTCAAGGTCAGGCCCGGCCATTTTCCAGCCCTGTGTCCATTCTTGAAACATCCGGCACGCAGGTGAAGCCTCAAAATCAACGGTTCAACTCCCACAATGTCCCAGGTGTTAAGCCGCTGATACACCGGCCCTGAAAGGCCCGTATTACTGCGTTGCGCAGAAATCCCCCCGCCCGCCCCCCTTGCGCCTGTCTCATCCCTGAAACAGCTTTCGCGCGCCTCCTCCGAAATCCAAAACAACTCATTGTTTTCAAAAGAAAAACAAAAAGAGGCACAACTTCTGCTCTTTCCTTGTCAACGCCAGGCTAGGGCCAGCGTACTGAAAAAGGAATCTCGTCATGGGGACACTCACAACCGGCTTTACCCGCACCTTGCTGATCAGTTGCGCGATCAGTTCGATGCTCAGCCTCGCGGTCCAGGCCGGCGGCAACGGGGTGATTGTGCTGAGCCGTCCCCTGCAGCCCGAATCGTGGGGCCGCGCACCGGCGCAACCCGACCCCAATCCGACCACGGTCAACGCCAACCAGTCCGCCCGCATCACCTCGATTACCGGTCGGGAACTGAGTGATGGCGATATCGCCGGCGTCAGCACCGGCGGCTCCATCAGCCAGCTGATCGACAAGCATACCGTCGATATGCCGGGCCTGAACAACCCCAATGGTCTGCCGGGAATGGCCGCCGGACACGGCGGCGGCAGTGGCGCCAGCATCGCCAATACGGTCAACCACGGACTCTCGGCCGGCATGAACGCCCTCGGCGCCATCGGCAAGGGGCAATGACATGCGCCACTCACTGTTTCTTCTCGCCCTGTTCAGCAGCGCCAGCGTACTCGCCGACTCCGCCAGCCCGGTTATCGACAGCGCCACCCTCAGCAACAGCGGCCAGCAATACAACGGCAACGTGATGGTCAACCAGGCTGCCGGCGACCAGCAACAACAGCTCAACAGCCGCGCCATTGCAGTCGGCACCAGCGCCAGCGCCAGCACCGCGCTGACCCAGAAAATCAGCAGCGGGGCCAGCACCGCGATCGACGCCAAGGTGGCCATCCAGGGCAACGCTTTCAGTAACGGTAACGGCATGGTTGGGGTCAACCAATCCGCCGGTGCCAACAACCAGATGATCAACGTCGTGCGCATCAGCATCAGTGCGGTGCCACAAAGCATCGACGACAGCGTCCTGTCCCAACAGAACGTGGCGCTGTCAGCGAACTCAGGCTCTTCCACACCACCAGGCAGCCGCCAGGTCGTTACCAGCGACCAGGCCTTCACCGGCAGCCGAGGCGTGATTCAGGTGAGCCAGAGCGCGGGGGTGGGCAACCGAATGGCCAACACCCTCAGTATCCGGGTCGCTGATTGAATTGACCCGTGCAGTGCCAATTAGAAAGTACCAACACTTAACTCAACTAATAAGCACGGAGATACACACCATGAAACCCACAATGGCTCTCAAACCACTGGTCTTCGCACTGGCCGCCGTCATGGCAATGGCCGCCCAGGCAGGCGGCGATGAAGGACACGGTCGTCGTCATCATGACCACGACCCTAGCCTCGCCACCCTGCTGCAAATCACCGCCGGCGCCACCGCCTCGGTGAACGACAAGCAGGACAGCCACGGCAACGTCGTCTCCAACCAAGGCACCAAGAACAACGGCAGCATCAACAGCTCGCTAAACAGTGCCAGCGGTAACGTCGGCGCCAACACCGCAGCCGGTGATGGCAACCAGCAACTCAACGAAGCCGCGCTGGCCACCGCCGACGAAAGCTTCATCTTCGGCAGCGCCACTTCCAGCACCAGCTTGACTCAGACCAACTACAGCAACACGGTCAACAACCAATCCACCCAGAACAATGGTTCGATGAACAGCTCCGGCAACAATGGCTCCGGCAACATAGGTGTCAACGTGGCCGCTGGCGACTTCAACCAACAGAAAAACGACCTGGCCATCGCGGTATCCGGCGGTCGTGTCGCTTCGGCAAGCGGTGCGGCTACCCAGACCTCCACCGGCCTGAAAGTCAACAACGATGCGGTACAAGCCTACAAAGTCACCACCCTCAAAGCCACTATCGATATTGACGGCAGCTACAAAGGGACCTTCTCAGGTACCGAAAGCGGCGGCAAAGGCGGTTATGGCAACGATAGCTGGGGTGACAAAGGGAAAGAAACCATCAAGGGTACCGAGATGGGCACCATTGATCTGGACGGTGTGATCACCTATCAAGTCATGACACCAAATGGCTGGAAAATGCCTGTGGTCAACAACGCCAGCATGAACAACTCGCTCAACAATGCCTCGGGCAACGTGGGTGCCAACGTGGCGGCCGGTGTCGGCAACCAACAAGGCAACACGCTGTCCATTGCTGCCGGCTGCCGCGCCTGCATGTAGTGGCAACAGCACTGAGAGCCCCGGAAACGGGGCTCTTTTTTCAGCTCTGAGAGGCGTATGACCATGCGTGCTATCGCCCTTGCCCTCGCGCTTTTTCTCTCTGTTCCAATTCAGGCCGCCACCATGGCCGTGCCCGGTCTACCCGGCGCCGTGCTTTTCTACAAACAGGTACAAAGCATTCGCGAACGGCGTTTTTCCGATCTGGTCGAGCAGAAGACCGACTTCAGTTGCGGTGCCGCCGCACTCGCCACCCTCTTGCGCCAAGCCTACTGGCTGGACGTCAACGAAGAACAGATCATCAAAGGCATGCTGACCACCTCCGATCAGGAACTGGTCAAGAAACAGGGTTTCTCCATGCTGGACATGAAGCGCTATATCGAAAGCATCGGCATGCGTGCGCGGGGCTACAAGATTCCCGCCGACAGCCTGCCCAGCGTAACTATTCCGGTCGTGGTGATGATGGACATCCGCGGCTACAAGCATTTCGTGGTGATGCAGCGCGCCGACAAGGACTGGGTCTATATCGGCGACCCGGTACTGGGCCACAAACGCTACACCAATGCCGACTTCCAGAAAGGCTGGAACGGCATCATTTTCGCCATCATCGGCCCCGGCTACGACAAGAGCAACGCCTTGCTCGACCCACCGGCGCCGCTCACGGCCAAGAACAAGTTGGACACCTTTCACCCGATCAAGGACGCGGAACTGATGGATTTCGGCTTTATCCAGAGCGACTTCTTTTAAGGTGCACTAAAAATAAAGGAGCAGGACGCTCCGGGAGCAGCATATGAAAAACTCACACTGGCTGATGGTCAGTTGCCTGGCACTCACCTGCCTGCCGGCACACGCAACCCTGCCCTTCAAGCCCATCGAACTGAAAGATCAGGAACTCTCCGAACTGCGTGGCCGCTATGTCATGCCAGGACGCATCATCAGCTTTGGGATTGTCATGCAAAGCACTTGGACGAACGCCCAGGGAGACCTCATCGGCGCGGCCACTTCCCTGCAAATTCAGCAATCGACTGTCAAGCCGCAGTTCTACGTCACCACCTACAGCACCCAAGGCAATGGCTCCGCACCGACCCAAGGCTCCGGCACGGTTATCGGCGGTGCAGGGCTGAACGCCTCGGCGGGTGTGACCCAGGTGGTGCGCGCCGCTGGCGACGGCAACAGCGCCAGCAACAACGTGCTCATCAATGTCAGCGAAGCGAACCAGGTCCCGGGAGGTCCTCAGCCAACGGGGCAAGTGCTCACCAGCGGCGGCAGCATCACCGGCTTCGGCGCCGCGGGCAGCGTCACCGTCTCCGCCTCTTCCAGCGGCCTGAAAATGCAGATACTGGCCAATAACAATCAGGGCAATCTGCAGCAGCAGATCGCCCAGGGCGGCGTGCTGCAATCCACCACCCTGCTGGGTGGCAACAACCTGGTCCGCAGCATGACTCAACTCAATGTGGTGTTACAGAACAACATGCCTACCGTAGGAGCACTGGATTGCAACCTGACTCAACTCAAGGGACTACGCAGCATGGGATTCTGAACTACGCTCATTTTCGACCATTGGACGTCAGAAAAGGACGACTTATTTCATGTCTCTCTCGCTCTCGCTACGCGCTGCTGTATGTGTGGGTGTGCTCTTCCCGGCGTCGATGCTGCAAGCAGCGCCTGACCCCGAGGTAGAGGCCCTGAAACAGGAACTCCAGGAGCTGAAACAACGCTACGTACAACAACAACAAGCCTTGTCGGTATTGGAACAACGGGTTCGCCAGGTAGAGGACCAGCCAACGCCGCCGCCACCCAAACGCCTGGTCAAATCCCCGGCCGACCTGAAAAAGGGGCAAACGGTGGCGGCAGCCAGCGCGAACGCCCCTGGGTCTGCGGCCAGCAGTTCTGGCGCCTCTTACGGTCAATCGCTCAAGGATGATTCGGCGCCGGCCCAGAGTGTGTCCGACCTGTACAACGAGGCCAGCGGTTTCTTCGGCAATGGCAAGTTCAGCGTGGAAACCGGGATCACCTATACGCGCTATGACACTCGCCAATTGTTTCTCAACGGTTTCCTGGCCCTGGACTCGATCCTGCTGGGTACGGTCAACCTGGACAGGATCAAGGCCGACACCTGGACAATGGACTTGACGGCCCGCTACAACGTCGACAACCGTTGGCAATTCGATATCAACGCCCCCATTGTCTACCGCGAGTCCACCTATCAATCGGGCGGTGGCAACAACGGCGCGGCGTCAATCACGGCCGAGCAGACGGTCACCAAGGACCCGGCCCTGGGCGACGTCAACTTCGGCGTGGCCTACAAGTTCCTTGACGAATCGGAAAGCTGGCCGGACGCGGTCTTCAGCCTGCGGGTCAAGGCCCCGACCGGCAAGGACCCCTATGGCATCAAATTCGTCAAGGCCCCGGCCACCGAGGGCAATCTGACCTTTCCGACCGACTTACCCACCGGCAACGGGGTCTGGTCCCTGACACCGGGCATCTCGCTGGTCAAGACCTTTGACCCGGCCGTACTGTTCGGCACCCTGGCCTACACCCACAACTTCGAGAGGTCGTTCAGCGATATCAGTGCGCAGGAGGGCGAGGTGGTTCCCGGCAAAGTTCAGCTCGGCGACAGCTTCCAAATCGGCGCCGGCGTGGCCTTCGCCTTGAACGAGAAGATGAGCATGTCCTTCTCGGTCTCGGACCTGGTGCAACGCAAGAGCCGGCTCCAGCAAAGCGGCCAGGGTTGGCAGAACGTGGTCGGCAGCGACGCCAACTCCGGGTTCTTCAACATCGGCATGACCATCGCCGCCTCACCCAACCTCACCATAGTACCCATGCTCTCCCTGGGCATGACCCCCGATGCGCCGAACTTCTCTTTCAGCGTGAAGTTCCCCTACTACTTCTGACGCCGCCCATGAAAAAGCCCGCAACGTGCAAACGTTGCGGGCCTTTTCGTTTCGCTTACCGCGCCTTAGCGGATCTGGTGCTTGTGCAGCAATCGGTAGAAAGTCGGGCGTGATACCCCCAGTACGCGGGCGGCGACGCTCATATTATCGCTATGTCGGTTCAATACATCGCACAGCGCCTGGTGCTCGGCACGGTGCACATAGTCCTCCAGCGTACCCATGGGCGCGCTGTCGCAAGGCAGACTGTCCAGCCCCAGGTCCCGGGCCTCGATCTGCCGCCCTTCGGCCAGCACCAGCCCGCGCCTGACCCGATTGGCCAGCTCGCGGACATTGCCCGGCCAGGCATGGTTGCCCAGGGCGACCAGCGCCTCTTCACTGAAACTCCGCGGCCGGCGCCCGGTTTCCAGACTGTAGAAATGGGAAAAGTGGTTGGCCAGCATCGCCACATCGCCATGCCGCTCGCGTAGCGGCGCCGTCATCACTTGCAAGACGTTGAGCCGGTAATAGAGGTCTTCACGGAAACGTCCGGTACCGATGGCCGCCTCCAGATCCACATGGGTCGCCGCCAGCACCCGTACATCCACCGCGATAGGCTGGCTGCCGCCGACCCGCTCGATATGCTTTTCCTGCAGGAAGCGCAATAGATTGGCCTGCAACTCCAGCGGTAAGTCGCCGATTTCATCGAGGAACAAGGTGCCGCCGTTGGCCGCCTCGATCCGCCCGACCTTGCGCTGGTGCGCCCCGGTAAAGGCGCCCTTCTCATGCCCGAACAACTCGGACTGGATCAGGTGTTCCGGAATCGCCCCGCAATTGATCGCCACGAATGGCTTGGCGTGGCGCTGGGACTGGCGGTGCAGGGTCCGCGCCACCAACTCCTTGCCAGTGCCGCTTTCCCCGCGAATCAACACCGGCGACTCGGTGGGCGCCAGTTTGCCCAGGAGTTTGCGCAACTCGCGGATCGACCGGCTATCGCCGAGCAGTTCGTGCTCCGGCTGGTCGACATGGATCGAACCCTGGCCGCGCAAGCGCGCCATGCCGAAGGCGCGACCCAATGTCACCTGTACGCGGGAAACATCGAAGGGCAAAGTATGAAAGTCGAAGAACCACTCACAGACAAAGTCACCGACGTTCTGCAAACGCAGCACTTCCTGGCTGAGGACCGCAATCCACTCGGTGCCGCTGCGGCTGATCAGGTCCTTGACCGCCTCGGGGCGTTCGAGATGAAAAGGTTGCAGGCGCAACAGACCCACATCGCAGGAACGGTCGCCGGCGACGTCCAGATTGCAGCTGTCGACATCCCAGCCCACCATGCGCAAGCCGGGGAGCAAGCGATGACAGTCATCGCAAGGATCAACCACCAGCAGGCGTCTGAGCGGAACCGCTTCTTGCATGACTGATCCTTGGCGCCATAATTTCAAATATTTATTAGAAACAATCAGTTGGCAAACCTGTCTGTAACACTAGCAAAAATTTGACGCGATCTTGTACCGTTTGGTTATAAACCCGGCGACAAACCAGCGTTATATCCAGAAGCCCTGTACCAGAGCTTTTGCGCCCTTGCTGCGAACTCATCGGGGTTGGTCTGGTCGAAACAACGCTTGAACTGAGCAAGTGAAAAAAAGTGAAAAAAACTTTACGACTTGTGTGACCTGATGCCGGTGTTGGGACATCAGTACAAGTAACCGACCGAGACGGTGAGCCCAAGCCGACGGTCCAACGAACTGTTTGGGCATACTTGAGAGAAAAATCCATGAACGCCCCGCTCCGTATGAACGAAGCACTTCTGATGGCCGGCCAGGCCCTTAAACCATTCCAGTGTGTTGCCTGGGTGGCGCAAGACAAAGGTGAACTGAGCCTGACCGTGATCGACCGTACCAACAACAGCATCGGTCGCCAGCAGATTCCTTGCAGCGCCTACTCCGACTCCGAGCAACTGGTCAGCCTGCTGCAACAGGCCCGTGCGGAGTTGAGCCAGAAAGGCTACGACCTGCAGCCTTGGACCTTGTCGGCCTGAAGCGCCTCCAGAGAACACTGCAAGATCTGTAGGGGGCGACGCTCGATTGCCAGCAATGGCGATGCAAGCCGTACGGCCGCCATCGCCGGCAAGCCGGCTCCCACAGTTGATCGAGTTCCCCGCAGGATATCGCCGTACCTCCTGTAGGAGCTGGCTTGCCAGCGATGAGGCCCTTGAGCCTTGCGCCGCTCACACGCCCGCCATCGCCGGCAAGCCGGCTCCTACAGTTGATCGAGTTCCCCGCAGGATATCGCCGTACCTCCTGTAGGAGCTGGCTTGCCAGCGATGAGGCCCTTGAGCCTTGCGCCGCTCACACGCCCGCCATCGCCGGCAAGCCGGCTCCTACAGTTGATCGTGCTCCCCAGCAGGATCGCAGAGCCTGTCAGAGTGTTGAAAGCTCTTCGATATGCAGGTACTGCGCGCTCAGCTCCGCCGCCAACTGCACAGCGCGCCCCAGGCGGATCGGGCCTTTTTCCAGGTCCACCAGCAACGCCTGGCAGTTGAAGACCGGCAAGCCCGACCAGGCTTTCAAGCGCCCATCCGTCAGCAACAACACCCGCTGCCGTTCAGCCCCATGGCGCCGCTGTCGCTTGCTCAACCAATCCGCCGCTTCCGCCAGTGCCGCCTGCAACGGCGTTCCGCCTCCCGCCCCCAGGCCGTCCAGCCAACCGCGCAAGTCACTCGAAGCCTTCAAGCCCTGCAGCTGCCAGCGGGGCCGATCACCGCTGACGGTCATCAGCGCCAAACGCGCCCGTTGCCGGTAAGCATCGTCAAACAACTGCGCCAGCAAGCCTTTGGCGTCACTCAACGCTTGGTGCCGGCGGGTCGACGCCGACGCATCGACAATCACCAGCCACAGTTCATGGGGCGCACGGCTGCGCGGACGAAAGCGCAAGTCCTTGCGCGAACGCGGGCGCCCGCCCAACAAGGTTTCCACCCAACTGATCGCGCCGCTTTCGCCGGCCCGGCTGACGCCTTGACGCCCACCAGACAAGTGACCTGAGCGAGGCCTGGCATCCGCCCCCGGCTTCAGTCGAGGGCGGATGCCTGGGGCTTTTTTGGCCAGCTCGGAATTTCCCGACGTGCACCGACCGGCAAGGCCTGGGCCGGCAGTTCACCCCATTGCCCCTGACCCGGACTCGGGTCCGGCTCGCTCGCCGCCTGGGGCGACGCGCTCGGATTCGAAGCCGGTGTCGATGTTGGCGGCATCCGCTCACGACGGCGATGACGCAGGGCAAACTCGGCCACCGCCTCGATATCCTCGGCAGCGATCTGTCCGGCACCGCGCCAGGCCGCATGGGCCCGGGCGGCACGCAACCACACCAAGTCCGCGCGCAGGCCGTCGACACCCGCCGCAAAGCAGCGCTGGGTAATCGCCTCCAGAGCCTGGTCATCCAGGGCGATCTCCGGCAATCGGGCCCGGGCCTGGCTACAACGCTCGCGCAAGGACTCCTGCGCCGGCGCCCACTGTTCGCAGAAACCTTGCGGATCGCTATCGAAGTCCAGGCGCCGACGGATAATCTGCCCGCGCTCGCTCGGCGGCGTCTGACCACTGAGCACCACGTTCAGGCCAAAACGGTCGAGCAACTGCGGGCGCAACTCGCCCTCTTCCGGGTTCATGGTGCCGATCAGTACAAATCGCGCCGAATGCTGGTGGGAAATACCGTCGCGCTCGACCCGATTGACGCCGCTGGCGGCGACGTCCAGCAGCAGGTCCACCAGATGATCGGCCAACAGATTGACCTCATCGACATAAAGCACCCCGCCGTCGGCCTTCGCCAGTACGCCAGGGGAAAACTGCGCCCGACCTTCGCCCAACGCCGCGTCCAGATCGAGGGTACCCACCAGCCGCTCTTCCGTCGCCCCCAGCGGCAGGGTGACGAACAAGCCACTGGCCAGCAGATCCGCCAGCCCACGGGCCAGGGTCGACTTGGCCATGCCCCGCGGGCCCTCGATCAGCACGCCACCGATCTTCGGATCAATCGCCGTCAGGCACAGCGCCAGCTTCAGGTCGTCAGCACCGACCACGGCCGACAGCGGGAAATGCGGGGTATCGCTCATGACTTGCACACCTCAGGAATCTTCTTCTATATCCAGCAGCAGGTTTTCCAGCGCCTCGCGGTACGCGCCGGGCTCGCGCCACAAGCCGCGCTGCTGGGCTTCCAGCAGACGCTCGGTCATGTCGCGCAATGCCGCGGGATTGTGCTCGCGGACAAAGTCGCGGGTGTCCGGGTCCAGCAGATAGGCATCAGCCAGCAAGGCGTACTGGTGATCGTCAATCAGGCCGGTAGTGGCGTCGAACGCAAACAGATTGTCGACGGTCGCCGCCAGCTCGAACGCACCCTTATAGCCATGGCGCTTGACCCCGTCGATCCATTTCGGATTCGCCGCCCGCGAGCGGACAACCCGGTTCAACTCGTCCTTGAGCGTGCGGATCTTCGGCAGGTCCGGCTGACTGTGGTCGCCATGATAGCTGGCAGCCGGCGCGCCGCGCAGGGTTTCCACCGCCGCCAACATGCCACCCTGGAACTGGTAGTAGTCATTGGAATCGAGCAGGTCGTGCTCGCGATTGTCCTGGTTTTGCAGCACTGCCTGGACCTGGCCCAGCCGCTGCGCAAACTGCCCGCGCGCCGCCGTGCCTTCATCCTGGCCGCCATAGGCATAACCGCCCCAGTTCAGGTAGACCTCGGCCAGGTCCGCGCGGCTCTGCCACAAGCGCCCGTCAATGGCGTTCTGCACCCCGGCGCCATAGGCCCCCGGCTTCGCGCCGAAGATTCGCCAACCGGCCTGGCGGGCCGCCTGTTGCTCATCCAGGCCTTCGGCCTGCAACTGCTCGCGCTCCTCGCGGACCCTGGCGGCCAGCGGATTCAACTCCGCCGGCTCGTCCAGCGCCGCCACGGCCTGCACGGCGGCGTCGAACAGCCGGATCAGGTTGGCGAAGGCATCGCGGAAAAACCCGGAAACCCGCAAGGTCACATCCACCCGCGGCCGGTCCAGCAGGCTCAGGGGTAGGATCTCGAAATCGTCGACCCGCTGGCTGCCGGTGGCCCACACCGGCCGTACGCCCATCAGCGCCATGGCCTGGGCGATATCGTCGCCGCCGGTGCGCATGGTCGCCGTGCCCCAGACCGACAGACCAAGCTGGCGCAAATGGTCGCCATGGTCCTGCAAATGCCGCTCGAGAATCAGGTTGGCCGACTGAAAGCCGATGCGCCAGGCGGTGGTGGTCGGCAGGTTGCGCACATCCACGGAGAAGAAATTGCGCCCGGTGGGCAACACATCCAGGCGTCCGCGACTTGGTGCGCCGCTGGGGCCCGCCGGTACGAAGCGACCCGCCAGGGCGTCGAGCAGACCACTCATCTCCGCCGGGCCACAGGCATCCAGGCGCGGCGCGACCACCGTCAGCAGTCCGTCGATGATCAGCCGGACATCGGCCCAGCCTGCCGTGTCCGGGCAATCGACCTCGCCCCGTAGCGCACGCTCGATCAGTTGCCCGGCGTACAGTTCCAGGCGCTCGCGACTGTCGCCAGCGGTGCGCCAGGTTTCCTCGCTGAGGCTTTGCAACGACTCAGGCCGAGGCCCGTTCCAGGGTTCGCCCAGGGCGCAGTCCAACGGGTCGAAACCCATGGCAAAGGCCTTGGCCAAGGCCCGCAACAAGCTGGACTGGGCGCCACGCCCGTCACCACGGGGAATCCGCAGCAAGGCCAGCAGCGTATCGATGCGCAGGCGCCCGGTCGGCGATTCGCCGAACACATGCAAGCCGTCACGGATCTGCGACTCTTTCAAGTCGCAAAGGTAGGTATCCAACCGTGGCAGCCAGATCGCCGCCTCGGCATCGCTGTCGAGGCCCGCGTCCAGTTGCAGCTCACGATCGATCTGCGTCTCGCGAACCAGCTTGAGAATGTCCCGCTGCAACTCGCGGGCACGCCGCGGGTCGAGCAACTGCGCTTCGTAATATTCGTCGGCCAGCAGCTCCAGGTCGCGCAGCGGGCCGTAGGTCTCGGCCCGGGTCAGCGGCGGCATCAGGTGATCGATGATCACCGCCTGGGTCCGGCGCTTGGCCTGGGCCCCCTCGCCCGGGTCGTTGACGATAAACGGATAGATATTCGGCAACGGCCCCAGCAATGCATCCGGCCAACACTGCTGCGACAGACCGACGCCCTTGCCCGGCAGCCATTCCAGGTTGCCGTGCTTGCCGACATGGATCAGCGCATGGCTGCCATAGGTGTGCCGCAGCCAGAAATAGAACGCCAGGTAACCGTGGGGCGGCACCAGGTCCGGATCATGGTAGACCGCGCTGGCATCGACCTGATAACCCCGGGCCGGCTGGATGCCGACAAAGGTCAGGCCAAAACGCAGACCGGCCACCATCATCCGCCCGCCACGGAACATCGGGTCCTGTTCCGGCCGGCCCCAACGCGCCAACACCGCCTGGCGATTGCTCTCGGGCAGGCGCTCGAACATCACCTGGTAGTCGGCCAGGGCCATGCTCTGCTGGCAAGGCCGCAGGTCCAGGCTATCGAGGTCGTTGCTGACCCCACCGAGCAAAGCCTGGATCAGCGCCGTGCCACTCTCAGGCAACGCCTCGCTCAGCGGATAACCCTGGTCCTTGAGCGCGCGCAGGATATTCAGCGCCGCCGCTGGTGTGTCCAGGCCCACGCCGTTGCCGATCCGCCCGTCGCGGGTCGGATAGTTGGCGAGGATCAGGGCAACGCGCTTGTTCGCATTCGGCACCCGTGCCAGATCGACCCAGCGGCGGGCCAGTTCTGCAACGAAATCCATGCGCTCGGGCTGGGCCCGATAGCAGACCACATCGCTCTGGCTGCGCTCGCTGCGCCAAGCCAAGTCCTTGAAGCTGATGGGCCGGCTGATGATGCGCCCGTCCAGTTCCGGCAAGGCGATATGCATCGCCAGGTCACGGGGGCCGAGGCCCTGCTCGCTGGCCTGCCAACCGGGCTCGTTGTCCTGGGCACAGATGGCCTGGATCACCGGAATATCGCGGCGAAATGGCCGAAGATGCGGGGCTTCGGGGCTGGACTGGGCAAATCCGGTGGTGTTGAGAATCACTGCGGCCGTCACCTCGTCCAGCAGGTCCTCAACCACGCTCAGGCACCCGGGCTCCTTGAGACTGGCCACGGCAATCGGCAAGGGATTGAGCCCGGCCACCAGCAAGCGCTGGCAGAACACATCGACAAAGGCGGTATTCGCCGCCTGCAAATGCGAGCGATAGAACAGCAAGGCCGCGACCGGTTGACCGACCCGCCAATCGGCGCGCCAGCCGGCCAGTCCGGCGTCACCGTGGCGAGGATGATAGATCGCCGTGCGCGGCAACGGCTTCGGCTCGGCCCAGGCATAGTCGCGCTCCAACCAACGACTGGCGAGGCAGCGGTACAGGTCCAGGGCATTGCCCAAGCCACCCTGGCGCAGAAAATGCCAGAGTCGCTCACCCTCCGCGGCGGGTACGTTGCTCAAGTCGCTCAGTTCCGGGTCCGGACGATCGTCCCCCGGCACCAGGATCAGGGTCACCCCGCGCTCGGCCAGTTGCACCAAACGCTCGATACCGTAACGCCAATAGCCGATCCCGCCGTGCAGCGACAGCAGGATGACCCGGGCATGTCGCAGCACCTGGTCGACATAGAGGTCGACCGAGGCATGGTTCTGCACCTGCATGGGATTGGCCAGGCGCAGGCTCGGGTAATCGTCGGGCAGTTGCCCGGCCGCCTCGGCCAGCAGCGCAAGGCTGGAATCGCCGCTGCAGAGGATCACCAGCTCGGCGGGGGTTTGTCCCAGGTCGGCAATATTGTCATCCGACACAAAACCGCCGGGCTGGGTCCTGAGCAGGTGCATGGGTCAGGCGGTCAGCGCGGTGCGCAAGGTCGATTCGAGCAGCGCGGCATCCAGATCCTGGCCAATCAGCACCAGGCGGGTAACGCGGGGTTCGGCCGCCGTCCAGGCACGGTCGAAATGCTTGTCGAAACGTGTGCCTACACCCTGGATCAGCAAACGCATCGGCTTGTTCGGGATCGCGGCGAAGCCCTTGACCCGCAAAATGCCGTGCTTGACCACCAGTTGCGTCAGGACGTCCAGCAGCAGGCTTTCATCCGCTTGCGGCAGCTCCAGGGAGATCGAGTCGAAGGCATCATGATCGTGATCGTCATGATCGTCAGCATCGTGGTGGTGATCGTGGTGGCTGTGACGGCCGTCGATATGCTCCTCGGAACCGGCGCCCAGGCCCAGCAGCACGTCCAGCGGCAGGCGGCCGCTGCTGGCTTCGACGACCTTCACCGCCGGCGGCAGTTCTTCGGCCACTTCCAGGCGCACCCGGGCCAGGTCTTCAGGGCTGATCAGGTCGGCCTTGTTGAGAATCACCAGGTCGGCGCTGGACAGTTGGTCGGCGAACAGTTCGTGCAGCGGCGACTCGTGATCCAGGTTCGGATCAAGCTTGCGCTGGGCATCCACCTGGTCCGGGAACGCAGCGAAGGTGCCGGCGGCCACGGCCGGGCTGTCGACCACGGTGATCACCGCGTCGACGGTGCAGGCACTACGGATTTCCGGCCACTGGAAGGCTTGCACCAGGGGCTTGGGCAGCGCCAGACCGGAGGTTTCGATGAGGATATGATCGAGGTCGCCACGGCGCGCCACCAATTCGCGCATCACCGGGAAGAATTCTTCCTGGACCGTGCAGCAAAGGCAGCCGTTGGCCAGTTCATAGATGCGACCACTGGCCTCTTCTTCGGTGCAGCCGATCGAGCACTGCTTGAGGATCTCGCCGTCGATGCCCAGTTCGCCGAACTCGTTGACGATCACCGCGATGCGGCGGCCCTGGGCGTTGTCGAGCATATGGCGCAACAAGGTGGTCTTGCCCGAGCCGAGAAAGCCGGTGACGATGGTGACGGGAAGCTTGGCCAGTGTTTTCATCGGATGCCCTTTGGCAAAGTGGCGGGCATACGGGACGAGAACCACGGCCCTGGGGCGCGGATGCGTTCGCCACCGGATCACCCCGCCCGGTTGTAGTGAGAAACGGTCACGAGGCAGGTCTCCTGGCTTACGGTCGGGCCGTCGCGGCGCCTTCTGGGCAGCACGCGGTAGACCTGGCCTTGCGCCTTCCCGTCCGCAGACAGTGGCATTGCAGGGCTATCGAACCGTTTACAGTTGCGGGGGCAGCCGCGGCATACCGCGTTCCCTTCTTAGCTTCGGCCGAATGCCGAAGAACCTCGAAGCTGCAAGGCTACGCAGTGCGTCGAGGCAGGTCAATCGCGAGCGTCGCTGTGGTTTAATTGCGCCCCTTTTTCCCGCCCTGCCCGTTTCAAGGAATCGTACTCATGCACGCCACCGACATCACTCAGGTCCTGGTTATCGGTTACGTCTGGCCGGAACCGCGCTCGTCGGCGGCTGGCGGCCACATGATGCAGATCCTCGAGAGTTTTCTCGACGCCGGCTGGCGCGTCACCTTCGCCAGCCCCGCCGCCGTCGGCGAACACAAGGCCGACCTGGCGAGCCTGGGTATCGAGGAGTGTCGCATCGAGCTCAACAGCAGCAGTTTCGACAGCTTTGTCGCCGGCCTGCAACCGGATGTGGTGCTGTTCGACCGCTTCATGATGGAGGAGCAGTTCGGCTGGCGCGTGGAAAAACACTGCCCCGAGGCCCTGCGGGTGTTGGAGACCGCGGACCTGCAAAGCTTGCGCGATGCCCGCCAACAACAGCTCAAGGCGCGCCTGAAAGACGATCAGGACCAGAATGACTTCAGCAGCCTGTTCGCTCCCGATCAGCGGCAGGTGTTCCAACAGATGAGCGAAACCGATCAGGCCCAGCGGGAAATCGCCGCGATTTACCGTTCGGACCTGAGCCTGATGATTTCCGATGTCGAGTCGCAGTTGCTGGTCGAACAATTCAAGGTCCCGGCGGCGTTGCTGCACTGGTGCCCGTTGATGATCGACACACCTGTGGCGGCCTATCGCGATTTCGACGAGCGTGCGCATTTTCTCAGCATCGGCAACTTCCGCCACGCGCCGAACTGGGATGCCGTGCTCTGGATGAAGACCACGCTCTGGCCGCTGATCCGCCAGCAGTTGCCCACGGCCCAGCTGCAGATCTATGGCGCCTACACCCCGCCCAAGGCCACCGCGCTGCACAACCCCGCCCAGGGTTTTCACATCATGAACTGGGCCGAGGATGCCCTGGACGTCATGGCGGCGGCGCGCATTTGCCTGGCGCCATTGCGTTTCGGCGCCGGGATCAAGGGCAAGATCATCGACGCCATGCTCTGCGGCACGCCGAATGTCACCACCCCCATCGGTGCCGAAGCCATGCACGGTGGGCTGCCCTGGGCCGGCGCCATCGAAACCAGCGCCGTCGCCCTGGCCCAAGCGGCCGTGCGCCTCTACCAGGACCGCACGCTGTGGCAGCAGGCCCAGGCCAACGGCCAGGCGCTGCTCGCCGCCCGTTACGAGCGCCGGGTCCACGGCCCCGCGCTGATTGCCCGGATCCAGGCCTGCCGCCTCGACCTCGCGGCCCACCGCCGGGACAATTTCACCGGGGCGATGCTGCGGCATCATCACCACAAGAGCACCCAGTACATGTCCCAGTGGATCGAGGCGAAAAACCGCGTCGACTGATGTTCAGGAGGCGCCGAGGACCTGGCGGATCTCGATCAGTTGCGCCGGCTCGCCGGAGACCACGACATGCGCCGACAACGGCGGCAGCTGCCGACCTTCCGGCGTGCGGCTGGGCCGGACGGAAAAGTTGACGGTGATCAGCGTGCCGTCGGCAAAGGTCGAGCGCTGCAGCAGGCGGTCCGCGGACAGGATCTGGAAGTCATCCATGGCCTGGCTGAACAGGCGCTCGTGCAGGGGCCGGAACACCTTGTCGTAGGCGCTGATCAGCGGCAAATCGCGGGAAATCACCTGATCGTTGAGGTGATACAGCGGGGGCACCATGTACAGCAATTGCAGCAACGCCGTGACCTCGCGTTCGCTGGAAAATTTCAGCGAACCGTACTCCCAGTGATGGGTACTGACCAGGCTGTCATGCAACACGATCTGATACAGCGGCAAGCGAAACTCGGCCGAGGTCACGAAGCGCGCCACCTCCGGCTTCAACGGCACCGCCTTGAAATACAGGTTGGGGGTTTCCGGCGGCCAATAGCCGCCCAGGTAATAGCGCGAGCGTTTGTTCTTGCGCATATCCGCGTCCATCCAGGCAAAGGGCTGGGTGGCAATGCCATGGCTGAAGGCGATGACCGGCGCATAGAAGGCCAGCCCACCCTCGCTGCCCGTGACCAGGTCCAGCGCCTGGACCGGATACGCCAGACGCCGGCGGCGCGCCTCGGCATCCTGCACCTGGCTGGTTTCCCGGCCCGGCGTGTAATCACTGAACTCGGGGCCGGCGGCATCGACATCGAGAAAGTAGCTGTTCAGGCGCCCCGCCTGCGCCACGGCGCTGATCCGCCGCTTGGCATAGGCTTCGACACGGCGTGGATTGACGTAGACCCCTCGACCATTGAAGCCCTGGACTTTCTTGCCCTGCTCATCGGTATAACCGGCGGCGGCCAGTTCATCGCCCATCTTCGCGGTCGCCCAACTGGCTTGCAGATTCGACGGATGCGCACTGCCGTAGCTGTCGTAGGCCGACACCAGGTAGCCGGCGGCCTTGGCGGCGTCCACCGCCTCGGGGTGCCAGAAGGTGTCGCGCCAGTCATCGGCGCCCAACCAGGCCCGCGCCAGACCCGCGCCTTGCAAGGCGACAACGGTGTCGAGGGACAACCCACCGCCCCAGCGCTCGGCCGGCGCCAGCAGATCACCAAAGGCCTCGCGCAACTGCCGACGCACCGTTTGCGCCCAGGCCACCTCGGCCTGCGGATCGTGATTGCCGGGCAACGGCGCCCGGGCCTCGCGTACGATCACCGCAGGCAACCCGGAGTTGATCGCCCGGATCACCTGGATCCGGGCAAAAGGCGGAACCTGCTCAGAGGCGCTATCGGCTTCGCCCAGCGCCAGCAAGAAGGCCTCACGGGCCTTGAGTTCGAAGGCCCCCCAGAGCCTGGACGCCAGGTGATCGCTATCGTCGCGGTGGCGGGCAAAAAAGCGTAGGAACTCCGGCCAGTGCAGGACATCGCCAGCCTTCAGCGGCCCGGCATCCCACAGATAGATATGCGGCGCGCCGCCCAGTTGGGCAATCTGCGGTTGGCTGTGGATTTTCTCGCGCAACGAGACGAACTGATCGTTATCCCGCAGCCATTGCCGGTACAGCCGTGCGCCGATCAGCGACTCCCGCGGGCCGACGACAATGCGCACCCGGTAAGGTGCATCGGGGGCCAAGCGATTGAAGGTATGGCCGAGGGTCGGCACGGGGCGACCGTTTTGCTCCTTGATACCAAAACTGGTGTTGAACGGCGTCTCGACGATCCAGGTCAGTGAATAGTCCTTGCGCAGTTCGCTCCAGAACGGCATCGACAGCACGCCGTTGAGCCGCGATGGCTGATAGCGCCGCAGCAGCCAGTCCAGCCATTTCGGATCATCACTGGGAATATAGGCGCCTTCGCCAAACGGAATCGCATGGGCCTCGATCGCCCCGCCGTCGATGGGCCGAGGCCACTCCAGTCGCCCCGGCTGTTGGGCATGCACCGTCACCACCAGGGCCTCCCGGTCCATCCCGACCTCGACCCTGAAATCCTGCTCAGCCTGTCGGACCCGCCAGCGGTTGCCGGTGTGCTCGATGACCTGAGTGTCCTTGTCGAAGGCCGCGGCACTGAGCAGGTCCGGGGGCCGGTGTTCGTCGCGGTGCAGCAAGGACACGGCCAGGCTGGCCGGGTCGATGACAAAGGTACCTGAACGATGGGGCAGGTAGACCAGGGAAGCGCATTCGACCGTCAGGGATAAGGCCGATCCGAGCAGGGTCAGCCAGATCTGCAAGCAGCGACGATCATTCACCCAGCGCGGCGGCGTGGCCTTCATGTTGTCCTCGTCGATTCAGGTGTGTAAACCGACGAACCTTAACTGACAGAGGAGAAAATGCCCTGTAGTCCCCTTCCCCTCGAATCGAGTGAAAACACTAAAAATCTGCGGATGTTGGCGCGGGGCTTGTCGGACCGCCGCACCGCTCCCACACCACAATCAGGACTTCAGTGGCCGGCGCAGCAGGTAACAGTCCATGATCCAGCCCTTGCGCTTGCGCGCCGCTTCGCGCACACGGCGAATCCGCTCGCCGACCTCGTGCAGCTTGCCGGCCACCAGCAGTTCGTCTTCGGTGCCCAGGTAGGCGCCCCAATAGATCTCCAGGTCCTGGTCGGCAAACTGGCCGAACGCACAGCGGGCGTCGAGCATGACCACCACGTTGTCCAGGTCGGCCGCCGCCAGACGCCGCCCGGTGGTGATCAGCAGCGGCTCGCCGATGCGATTCAGCGGAATCCGATGGTGCGCGGCCAGCACCTGGATGCTGCTGATGCCCGGGATCACCTCGACGGCGAACGCCGGACCGCCGAGCGCGCGAACCCGCTCGAGAATCCTCAGGGTGCTGTCATAGAGCCCCGGATCGCCCCAGACCAGGAACGCACCGCACTCATCTTCGCCGAGCTCCTCGTCGATCAGTCGTGCAAACAGGCTGGCCCGCTGCCGATGCCAGTGTTCGACCCCCGCCTCGTAGGACGCCGCCGAGTCCTCGCGCAGCGGATCGCTGACCTGGACCTGCCGGCAGCCGGGCTGTTGGATATAACGCTCGCAGATGGCCTTGCGCAGATTCAGCAGATCGTCCTTGGCCTCGCCCTTGTCCAGCAGGAACAGCACCGCGGCGCGGTTGAGCGCGTTGATCGCCTGCACGGTGATCTGCTCCGGGTGCCCGGGGCCCATGCCGATCAGCAGGAGGGTTTTCATGACTGGCGCTCCAGGTGTCCGGCGCCTGGCACGGGCCCATCTTGGGCACGGTGCAACTGGCGCGATGGCGAGGATGAGGGCATTATCGGCAGGCGCCCACAACAAAAAACGACAAAAAGTAGCCAGGCATGACCCGAGCAGCCCGCGTCACCGACCCCTCCTACGAGTTGATGGACGACCACAACGGCCTGTCGATCATCTATCGCCAGCATGGTTTTCCCTGCCCCCTGGTTCGTTGGCATTTCCACAAGGAATACGAGCTGCACCTGATCGTCGCCAGCTCCGGCAAGGTGTTCATTGGCGACTATATCGGCAACTTCTACCCGCAGACCCTGTTCCTGACCGGCCCCAACCTGCCCCACAACTGGATCAGCCAGGTGGCCGAGGATGAAGTGGTACCCAAGCGCGACATGCTGGTGAACTTCACCGACGAACTGTTCGAAAGCGGCCACCTGGTGTTTGCCGAGCTGAAAGCCCTGACACCGCTGCTGGAACGGGCCCAGTACGGCATCGAGTTCCGTTGCCAGCACACCGTGCGCCAGGCCACGACACTGATGCAACGTATCGCCGACTCCCGGGGGGTCACCCGGCTCGGTCATTTCCTGATCCTGCTGGAACTGCTGGGCAACTGTGACGACTACCAGTTGCTGTCTGGCGCTACCACACCACAACTGGCCGACGAGCACAATATCGACCGCACCAACCGGGCGGTCGACTACATCTTTGCCCACTACGCCCGCGAACTGCCGTTGGAAGAAGTGGCCGAGTACCTGGGCATGAAACCCACCTACTTTTCCCGGGTATTCAAGCAGGCCACCGGCCGTTGTTTCGTCGAATTCGTCAATCGCCTGCGCATCAGCAAGTCCTGCGAATTGCTCGCGGACGGCGACAAGCCAGTGACCGATGTCTGCTTCGAGTCCGGCTTCAACAATATCTCCAACTTCAACCGGCGCTTCCAGCAACTCAAGGGCATGACCCCTTCGCATTACCGGCGCCTGGCGGTACAACGTCTGACCGAGCAGAACCACGGCTGATGACCCGGATTCAGAGGCAGAACGCGGACCTGTAGGAGCTGGCTTGCCAGCGATGAGGCCCTTGAGGCTTGTACCGGCCTTGCGGCCGCCATCGCTGGCAAGCCAGCTCCTACAGGGAGACCGTGCTAGGTGGAGGGTCGTGCCAGGGCGGCAAAACCGCGCTGCAAATCTTCGATCAGCGAGGCAACCGCCTCCAGGCCGATATGCAGCCGGATCAGCGGATTGCGCCTCGGCCCGGCAAACTGCCGGTCGCTCACATCCGCCACCGTTACCAGGCTTTCATAGCCGCCCCACGAAGCGCCCAGCCCGAATAGCTGCAAGGCGCCGATAAAACGCTGCAACTGCCCTGGATCGGCCTCGGCGAACTCGAACGACAACAACCCGTTGCTGCCGCTGAAATCCCGCACCCATAGCGCATGATCCGGGTGCGTGGACAAGGCCGGATGGAACACTTGCCGCACCAGCGGCTGCGTCTGCAACCAGCGGGCGATTTCCAGGCCCTGGCGCTGGTGCACCTCCAGGCGCGCCGCCAGGGTCCGCGCACCGCGTAGGACCAGATAAGCATCGTCGGGACTCACCGTGTTGCCAAAGCTGTCGCTCATCCGCGCCAGCGCCGGCCAAGCGGCCGCGCAGGTACAGACGCTGCCCATGACCACATCGCTGTGACCACACAGGTACTTGGTCAACGCCATGATCGAGATATCCGCCCCCAGGGCCAACGGCCGGTACTGGTAACCCGACCCCCAGGTATTGTCGACCGCCAGCAGGATAGCGCGCGGCTTGCACAGGGCCGCGATGGCCGGCAGGTCGTTCAGTTCGTAGAGCAAGGAGCTCGGCGACTCGCAATAGACCATCCGGGTGTTGGCCTGCAGGCGTGACTCGATATCCCGGCCGTCCGCCGGAAAATAGCCGACTTCAATGCCGAAGGGCGCGAGGAACTCCTGCGCCAGACGCCGCACCGGGAAGTAGACGCCATCGCTAATCAGCACATGGTCGCCCGGGCGCAGATAGGCCAGGAAGGTCTGCGCCACCGCCGCCAGCCCGGTACCGAACAGACGTGTGCGATGGCCGCCTTCCAGCTCCGTCACCAGGTCTTCCAGAGCAAAGGCCGTCGGGTTGCCCCGGGCGCCATAGCTCAGGACCCGTTCGCTGTCGCGGCGGCGGCGGGCGTCACGCATATCCGCCAGACTGTCAAACAGTACGGTACTCAAGCGGGTGACCGGCACGTTCACCGAACGCGGGCCACTGCCCTTGACGGTACGAGCAGCGTGAATCAGCCGAGTCCGTACATCCACTGGCGCCTTGGCGGGTGCCAGCGGCTTCAGGCTGGCGATCTCCGCCGGCGTCATTTGCCCCAGCAGGCCGGTTTCCCAGGCCAGGTACTGGCGCGCCGCGTCCTTGTTGCCGGAATGACGATCGTGGGTGAAAAACAGGAAATCGATGCAACGCTCGTCAGGCAACGCCGACGGGTCGTTGCTCACCGTCAGCCCGGCCGCTTTCCAGGCCGACAGGTCCGCGCGGAAAAACCGCAGCCGCGCCCGCTGGACCTCGGGCAACTCCAGGGCCGCCAACTGCGCCACGGCGATATCGTCCGCCAGTAAAACCAGAGGCCGTTCTTCATTGGCCACTTCAGCGGCCAGCAACGAACGGATCGACCAGCGCGAACCGACCAGATGAGCTTTGCGAAAGGCCATGCTCGGACGCAGATCGATCAGCACCACCGCGCCTTCAGCCAGTTCACGGGACAAATCCCGAGCCTCAAGCACGGGCAGCTCGGGCAACGGCAAGGCTGCAGCCACCGGCAAGCGCAAACCGCTGTACAGTCCGTCTTCCAGTACCCGGGCATCGTGCCCCAACTGGCGCAGCCAGCTGGCAACGACCGGGGCACGCACGCCATCGTCGTCGAATAGCACCAGCCGCGCCTGGCGCACACCGATATACAGGTCGGTGGCCTGGATCAACTGGCCGCCTGGCGTATGTTGCGCGCGGGGCAGGCTGCCGAGGCCAAACTCTTCGGCGCTGCGCACATCGCAGAGAAACAGACTGCCCTCGCCCGCCTGCGCCCAGGCCGTGACCTGCGCCGCCGTGACCGTCGGCACCTCGGCACGCCGGGCCAGCACGCGGGCAGCCTCGCGCTGCTGCTCGATACCGGCCGGCGGTGCCGCATCAGCGTAGCGGCGGGTACTGCCATGCTCCAGTTGCAGGTCAGCCAGGAACCAACCCTGGGTGCCATTTTCCAGGGCATAGACCGGGTTCTTCACCCCAAGGTTGATCAGCGTCTGCGCCCCGATAATGCTGCGGGTACGCCCGGCGCAGTTGATCACGATCGGCGTCGATGGGTCCTCCACCAGATCGTGCAGGCGATAACCCAACTCTCCATTCGGACAGCAGACCGAACCCGGAACGGTCATCTTGCGGTATTCGTCGAACGGTCGACCGTCCAGCAACACCAAGGGTTTGCCCCGGGCCTGCCAGTCGGCCAGTTCAGTCGCGCTGATATGCGGCGTATGGCAGGCTTCTTCCACCAACTCGCCAAAGGCCTTGGACGGCACATGCACGCCGGCGAACAACTGCAAGCCCGCCGCCTGCCAACCGTCGGCACCGCCCTGCAGGATGTGCACCTGCTCATAGCCCAGTGCTTGCAGGCGTTGCTCGGCACGGGCGGCCAGTTCGCCGCCCTCCTGGTCGTAGATCACCAGCCGCACTCGCGGCTCGGGTGCCAGACGACGGACTTCCAGCTCCAGGCGGCTATAGGGCAAGTGCACCCCGTGAAACAGATGAGCCTCACCGTACTGGCCGTGTTCGCGCACATCGAACAGGGCGATTTCGCGCCCGTCGAACAGCCATTGCTGCAACTGTGCCGGTGTAATGGTTTTACTCACAGAAACCCTGCTTTCCAGTGAAGAGGTCATTCCAGCCCCCACGAGCGCTCGTCCGCGGCCAGGATCCCGACTTTCAAGCCATTGGCCGTCGGCCAGTAATGGAGGTCGATCATGCGGCGTAAGCCTTGATCGAAGGCGCCATCTGCGAAGCGTTGTAGTTGAGGATGCTGCCGTCGTCCTGCACGCCATAGCGGCCGTTGAGCGATTCCAGCGGACGCCCGTAGAGATGGAAATGCAGGGTCGCCTGCTCGCCATCGACGCGGATGCTGTGCAGGTCTTCACCGAGGAAGGCGATGGAGGTACCCGGCTGCACCACCACTTCACGCTCAAGCTTGAGCTCGGCGCGCTCAGGGTCGCTGCCGTCGTCAGCGCGGGCATAGACACGGTTGAGTTCCTGGCCTTCGACGGCACTGATCACCGCCCAGGTCTCGTGGTTATGGGCGATGGTGTTCTTGCCCGGCAGCAGCGAGTTGAGGTACAGGGTCGGGGTTTCACCGTCGTCGTTCAGGCGATAGCGGAAGGCGGTATTGCCCTCGCCGGCCACGGGTGCCGGAAAGGTTTCGAAATTGAACAGATCACGGCGCTCGGCGAGAGCTTCCAACAGGGCGACGATCTCTTGCAAAGCGGCGCGGTCGACGCCGCGCTGGTGGATGGCGCGGATCTTCACCAGGAAAGATTCGATCACGTTGGCGCGTTCGGTGGTGCTCATGGGCAGGCTCCTTATCAGGTGGATCACGGTCAGACGGACAGGCTGTAGCGGCTGATATTGTTCAGCCAATACGGATCGGGTTGCAGGTGGCGACGGCCGACATCGCCCAAGGCATGCCGGAGAAATTCGCGGGTGCGCTCGCTTTGCGGCTGCTGGAATACCTGGTGGGCGCTGCCGGATTCGACGATCAGGCCGTTTTCGGTGAAATACACCCGGTCGCTGATTTCCTCGGCAAAGCGCATTTCATGGGTCACCAGCACGCAAGTCATGCCCTCCTCAGTCAACTCGCGAATCACCGTCAGCACCTCGCCGACGGTTTCCGGGTCGAGGGCCGAGGTCACCTCATCGAACAGGATCAGCTCCGGGCGCATGGCCAGGGCACGGGCAATTGCCACCCGTTGTTGCTGACCGCCGGACAGTTGCCCGGGAAAGGCCTCGGCCTTGTGCTCCATGCGCACCTTGGCGAGCAGCTGCCGGGCCTCCTGTTCGGCGTCGGCGCGGCGGCGACCGAGCACCTTGCACGGGGCAATCAGCAGGTTGTCCAGCACCGACAGGTGCGGGAACAGGTTGTATTGCTGGAAGACGAAACCGACCCGCTTGCGCAACTCGATCAGCTCCGCCTCGCGCTGCAGTTGCTGCACCTCGGTGGCGCCGACGCGAATGGTGCCGCGCTGAGGTTTGAGCAGCCCGGTGATGCAGCGCAGGATCGTCGACTTGCCCGAGCCCGAAGGCCCGATGATGGACACCGCCTGGCCGCGTTGCACATCAAGGTCAATGCCCTTGAGCACCGCGTTGGCGCCGAACGACAGGTGCAGGTCGCGCAGGCTGACGAGGGGTTCAGTAGAAGGCATAGCGTCGCTCCAGGCGTTGGGTCAGACGGGAAATCGGGTAGCAATAGACGAAGAACAACGCCAGCACGCTGAAGTAGATCAGCACGGTGAAACCGCTGCGGTTGACGGTGTTGCTGGCGATCTGCGCGGTGTCGATCAGGTCATGCACGCCCACCAGGGAAGCCAACGCGGTGCCCATGGTGATCACCGCATAGAGGTTCATCCAGGGTGGCAACATGCGTTTGAAGCACTGCGGCAGGATGATCGAGCGAAACAACTGGCCGCGACTGAAGGCCAGGGAGCGCGCGGCCTCCCATTGAGTACCGGGGATCGAGCCGATGGCCCCGCGAAAAATTTCGGCGACGTTGGCGCTGGCCGGCAGTGCCAGGCCGACGGTGACCTTCAGCCAGTCGGGAAACGGCAGGTAGTAGCTGCCGACATGGATTTCGAACGGAAACACGTAGGTGGTGAAGTAGATCAATACCAGCCAGGGCGCGTTGCGAAACAACTGCACCCACAAGCGTGCCGGCAGGCGCAGGATCCGCAGCGACGACAACCCCAGCGCACCGATCAGCAAGCCCAGCAGCGAGCCGATGGCAATCGCCAGCAGGCTGATCAGGATATTCTGCGCAAAGCCCACGGCCAGCGCCGGCGACCATTGCCACAAGGCTTCAATAACCATAACCGGGCATCCTCAACCGCGCTTCCAACGCCCGGCCCACACAGTTGACGATAAAACTCAAAACCCCGAAAAAGCTCAGCATCAGGATCATCAGTTCCAGCACGTTGTCGCTCTGGGTCCAGATCATGATCGAGGCGTAGGTGATATCGCCCACGGCGATAGCCGAAGCCACGGCGGTCATCTTCACCAGGTCGATCAGGTTGTTGACCAGCGACGGCAGGGCAAAGCGCAGGGCCAGTGGCAGCTGCACGTTCCACAGCAACTGGCGACGGCTGAAGGCCAGCGAACTGGCGGCTTCCATCGTCACCGCCGGCACCGCCTCGATCCCGGCGCGCAGGGCTTCGGCATGAAAGGCGCCCTTGTGCAGGGAAATCACGATCACCACCCAGGCAAACGGCGTCAGCGGGTTGGCCGCGCCCACCGCCTGGGTCAGCAGCATATTCAATACCAGGAAGGCGCAGTAGAGCTGGACCAGGGTCGGCGTATTGCGGGTGACCTCGACGAACACCCGGGCCGGGCGCGACAACGCCTTGTTCCCGCTGGTGAGCATCGCCGCCAGGGTGATTCCCGCCAGCAAACTGCCGATGATGGTCAGCACGCACAGCAGCAGCGTGGTCCAGGCCCCGTCGATCAGGCTGCCGCGTTGGTAGGCATCCAGCAGGAAGCGGTAGTTGAGCCCCAGGTGGGCGGCCCCTTGCACAAAGGTTTCCATCACGCCGAGCCCTCGACCAGGCGAGCGCAGGCCGCGGCGATCCGGCGGCCGGCTTCACGGACACTGTCAGTGGTCGTGGCAATCGACAGGCGGAACCAGGGCGACAGGCCATAGGCACTGCCCGCGACCCCGGCAACGCCCTCCTCCAGCAGATAGTCCACCAGTTCGTTGTCACTGCCGATGGCCTGACCGTCCGGACGCAAGCAACCGATCAGGCCGGCACAACGGACGAACACAAAAAAGCCGCCTTCGGGTTGCAACACTTCGAGCCCGTCGACTTCGCTCAAGGCCGCCACCAGCAGATCGCGGCGCAGCCGATAGGCCGCCACTTGCGGCTTGAGGAAATCCAGCCCGCCGTCGTAGGCCGCCAAGGCCGCCGCCTGACTGACCGACGAAGCACCGGATGCCGATTGCGACTGGACCACGCTCATGGCCGTGGTCAGCGCCAGGGGACCGGCACCGAAGCCGATCCGCCAGCCGGTCATGGCGTAGGTCTTCGACACGCCGCCCACCAGCAGGCAGCGCGCCTGCAAATCCGGCGCGACATTGAGCAGGTTCAGCGGCGGCTGGCCGTCGAAGCGGATGTGCTCGTACAACTCATCGAGCAGCACCAGCACCTGGGGATGGCGGCGCAGCACATCGGCCAACGCGCCCAGTTCATCGGCGCTGTACACCGCACCGCTGGGATTGCCCGGGCTGTTGAGGATCAGCCAGCGGGTGCGCTCGCTGATCAACCCGTCCAATTGCGCCGGGGTCAGCTTGCAGCCCTGCTCCAGGGTCGACGGGATAAACACCGGCTCGCCACCGTTGATCCGCACGCTGTCCGGGAAAGACGGCCAGTACGGCACTGGCACCAGCACTTCATCGCCCTCGTCGAGGGTCGCGACAAAGGCATTGAAGATGATCTGTTTCGCGCCGTTGGCGATGACGATCTGTGGCAGTGCATAGTCGAGGCGATTCTCGCGCTGGAGTTTGCGCCGTACCGCCTCGCGCAAGGCCGGTACACCTGGTGTCGCGGTGTATTTGGTCGCCCCGGCGACGATGGCCGCAGAGGCGGCCTCCTTGATATGCAGCGGGGTATCGAAATCCGGCTCGCCAGTGGTCAGGTCAAGCACGTCGCGACCGCCGTCGCGCAGGGCCGTAGCCCGGGACTTGGCCGCCGCATTGGCCGACAGCGAAACCCTTTGCACCCGTTTGGACAGTCGAACAGTCATGGCAGCACCTTGCCTGGATTGAGCAAGCCACGGGGATCGAGGGCTTGTTTGATTCGCCGCATCAGGTCCAGTTCCAACGGGCTCTTGACCTCAGCCAGCAGCGCGCGCTTGCGTTGGCCAATGCCGTGCTCGGCACTGATGGAACCGCCGTGGGCGTGGGTGTTGCGATGCACCAGGGCGCTGAGCGCCGCATAGTGGGCCATATGCGCTTCGACCGGCTGGCCGAGGGGCGCGGCGACGTTGTAGTGCAGGTTGCCGTCGCCGAGGTGGCCGAAGGTCAGGTTGCGCACGCCGGGGAAATGCTCCTGCAGCAAGGCGTCGGTCTCGCGGACAAAGTCGGCGATCCGCGAGATCGGCAGCGAGATATCATGCTTCATGTTGCGCCCTTCGCGGGCCTGGGCTTCGCTCATGTTTTCCCGCAACTGCCACAGCGCGGCGCTCTGGGCCAGGCTTTCGGCAATCAGCGCATCGGCCAGCAGGTTCAGCTCGAAGGCCTCGCCCAGCACCCGTTCGAAGGACTCCCGGGCATGTTCGGCGCTGTGGTTGTCGGACAGCTCCAACAGCGCGAACCAGGCTTGCGGTGCCTGGGCAAAGGGCTGCGGGTCGGCGGGAAACTGCTGGCGCAACAGCGTCAGGCAGGCGGCGGACATCAGTTCGAAGGCTGTCAGGTCGGCACCGAAACCGGCGCGGGCATGGGACAGGAAAGTGACCGCCTGTTCCAGGGAGTCGAATGCCAGCAAGGCGGTGCTCTGCGCCTTGGGCAACGGAAAAAGTTTCAAGGTGGCGGCGGTGATGATGCCCAGGGTGCCTTCGCTGCCGATAAACAGGTCGCGCAGGTCGTAGCCGGTATTGTCCTTGCGCAGCCCGCGCAAGCCGTTCCAGATATCGCCGTCGGCGGTCACCACTTCCAGGCCCAGGGTCAACTCGCGGGTGTTGCCATACCGCAACACGCCGGTGCCGCCGGCATTGGTGCCCAGGTTGCCGCCGAGGGTGCAACTGCCCTGCGCGCCCAGGCTCAGGGGAAACAGGCGCCCGACGTCACGGACCGCGTCCTGCAGGTTCTGCAGGATGCACCCGGCCTCCACGGTGACGGTGTCGTTGGCGGTATCGAGTTGGCGAATACGGTTCATCCGGTCGAGCAGAACCAGCACGCTGTTACCGCTGGCATCCGGGGTGGCCGCGCCCATCAGACCGGTATTGCCGCCCTGCACCACCAACGGTGCGCCATGGTGAGCACAGACCCGCACCACGGCGGCGACTTCCTCGGTACTGGCCGGGTGCACCACGGCGATAACCTGGCCATGGAAGACACGGTGCTTGTCGCTGAGAAACGCGCGGCCGGCAACGGAGTCCTGGACATGGGCGGCGCCCAGCAGTTGTTGTAACTGCGCGAACAATCCGCTCATGGTAGCTGCGCCAATGGAGCCGCAGCCTTGAACTGCTCATGCAGCTGCAGCAGCGCCTGGGACGGTGGTATGCCGCTGCGCTTGCCCAGTTCGATCAGCCAACCGCTGCGGTGCCAGTCGCGGACAATCGCGTCGAGACGGGCCTGCACATCCTTTTCGCCCTTGCGCACCCAGATTACCGAACGGGACGGGATCAGGTCGGTGGGCAACGGGATCTCGTAATCGGACCATTCGGCCTCGTCGAGCAGACTGTGCATGGTCGGGCTCACGTGGACCGCAGCCACGCAGCCATTACCGCGCAGGGACAGCAGCGATTCGGACTGACTGCGGAACGCCTTGATCTGCGCGCCGTAGATTTCCTGCAGGGGCTTGGTGAAGTTGCTGCCCTGGGAAACGCAGACCGGCTTGCCCTTGAGCTCTTCCCAGCGGGTGATGCCAGCGCCCTTGCGGATCAGCGCGGCGCCGCCGACTTCTTCGTAAGGCGTGGGCACATAGTCGAGGATCTCGGCGCGTTCTTCGGTGAACTGCATATTGGCGATCAGAGCATCGACCTTGCCCTGTTGCAGGAACTGCACACGGTTGGGCGCCAGCACCGAGACGCTTTCCAACTCCACACCGAGGCGCTGGGCCAGGCCCTTGGCGAGTTCGACGTTATAGCCCTGATGGGCGCCGGTGGCCGGGTCGATAGTGCCGAATGGCGGGCCACTGAGGATCACGCCGACACTGATCTTGTGCCGGGCCTGGATCTTGTCGAGTGTGGCATCGGCCTGGGCCAGGGAGGCGAATAGTGCCAGGGCGATGGGCAAATACTTGAACATTGCGGGGGTATCCTTAAGAGATCGGGCGACCTGGAGTCTGCCTATGCGGCGGTCCGGCGTCCCGGCAAGCTTCGCTCCCACAGGTTGCAGTGTCCGCAGCCCCTTCAGGCTCACTCGGACAATGTGGGAGCGGAGCTTGCCCGCGAAGGGGGCCGCAAGAGCGCCAAAAAACATTGCAGGTACGATCAACCCTTGAACTGGTTATGCAGCTCCACCAGCGCCGGCGACTTCGGAGAAATCTGATTGCGGCTCTCGGCCTCGATCAGCCAGCCGCTGCGGTGCAGGCCCTGGACCACCGTGTCCAGGCGCTTCTGGGTGTCGACTTCGCCCTGGCGGGTCCAGATCACCGACGGCGCCGGGTTCAGCTCCGGGGTGATGGCGCGATATTCCTGCCACTCCGGATTGCCCGCCAGCAGCGGATTGATCAGCGTCGCGTCATGGACCGCCGCCACGCAGTTGTTGCCGCGCAGCGCCAACAAGGACTCCGACGAGCTCTTGAAGGCTTTCAACTGGGCCCCCAACTCGCTCAACGGCTTGACGTAGCTGCTGCCCTGGGAGGTGCACACCGGCTGCCCCTTGAGGTCTTCCCAACGGCTGATCTTGCTGTCCTTCAATACTGCCGCGGTACCGCCAACCTTATAAAACGGCGTCGGCACATGGCCCAACTGACCGTCACGCTCCGGCGTCCATTCCATATTGGCGATCAGCAGGTCGACCTTGCCCTGCTGCAGGAACTGCACGCGGTTGGCCGGCAGTACCGGCACCAGCTCAACATCGACCTTCAGGTCCTTGCCCAGGGCATTGGCCAGGTCGACATTGAGGCCCTTGGGCGCCTGGGTCGACGGCTCGATGGAACCGAAGGGCCCGCCGGACAGCAGCACGCCAACCACCAATGTGTGGCGCTGCTCGATCTTGTCCAGGGTGGCGTCGGCCTGGACCGCACTCACCGCCCCCAACGCCAGCACGGCGCCGATAAAAGCAGGAAGCAGGCGTTGGCCCGGTGTGCGCTTGAACGACATGACTATCCCCTTGATGACAATCGGCGTATCCCGACCTGGTGGCTACGCATGCTAGGGAGCACCAGGCGCGAACGGAAATTCAAATATCTAATATTGTTATAACTTTCTGGTTATTAGCTTTTTAGAAAAACGGTATAAGCCCTGTTTACTGGATCTTTAAGCATCCCCCATATTTTCGACTCGCCAAATACATCAGGATCTGTAATCTATTGGCGAACGTCCTTGATATGAATTCGAGCCGCCATGCCCTCTCCGACCCTGGACCTGGAACTGCTGCGCACCTTCGTCGCGGTGGTAGACCATCACAGTTTTGCCGAAGCCGGCCAGCACCTGGCGCGCACGCAATCGTCCGTGACCCAGCAGATGCAACGCCTGGAACAGCAGGTGGGCGTCGGCCTGTTCCAGAAACAGGGGCGCCAGAAGCAGCTCACCGAGCCGGGGCGCCAGTTGCTGCGCCATGCCCGGCAATTGCTGTCGCTGAATGACGAGGCGCTCAGTTCGCTGCAGGAAAACCATATGAGCGGCGTGCTGCGTATCGGCTCCCCTCACGATATCGCCGACACCATCCTGCCGCCGATCCTCAGCCATATCGCCCGCTCGGCGCCGCGCCTGCGCCTGGAAATCGATGTGGGCCGCAGCCCGTACCTGATGGAGGACCTGCACCGGGGCAAGATCGACATGGTCATCTCCACCCGCGAGGACTCGCGCCTGCAAGGTTTTGCCCTGCGCACCTCACCGGTCTGGTGGATCTGCTCGGCGCAGTACATCCACGTCCCCAGCGAACCGTTGCCGCTGATCCTGGTGGAAGAGCCGAGCATCTACCGACGCTATGCCATCGAAGCACTGGAACGTGAAGGCATCGCCTGGCGCCAGGCGTACCTGGCCTCGAACCTGATCGGCATCAAGGCAGCGATTCGCGCCGGGCTCGGCGTGACACCGCGCAGCATGGAGCTGCTGGGGCCGGATATGCGGGTACTGGGGGAAAACGACGGTTTGCCGCGCTTGCCGGATGTGACCTATCACCTGTGGATCCGGCCCAATACCGTGAACCCACTGGTACGCCGGGCCTATGACCTGATTCGCAGCAGCCAGGGGTTGTAAGGGCGAATCACGCAATGCAGCCAGTGATCGGGCGGGCTCGTTATCCCATGCACTTGCAGCAACGTCTCAAGCGCTGGCTCGCGCCCACGGGAACATTCACTTGACTTGCCGGTCATTAACTCAAGAACTAGGCTGCTGATGAGCAGTGGCGCCTTGAGCGCGGCGCCGCCCTCCCCCGAATTTTGCGCATGACCCCTGGTGCAAGGAGGCAAAGGGCACAGGCTTGATCTATTCATACAACTGACTAATTGATTAGAGAGCCCATGAAAGAGCAACCCCAGCGGCAGGCGACTTCTCGCACCTGGCAGGTTCTTGCGCCTGCGAGCGTGCTTTGCGTCGCCATGCTCACAGGCTGTGCCGTAGGCCCGGACTTTGTTCGGCCCAGCACGGCCAAAGATGCCGGCTATTCACGGGAGAAGCTGACGACGACCGCCTCGGCCGATGTGGCGGCAGGAGGCGCGGCGCAAAAACTGGTCGAAGGCATGGATATCCCCGGCCAATGGTGGACGCTGTTCCGCTCGCCAGCCCTGAACGCGCTGGTGGAAGAGGCGCTGAAGGCCAATTCGGATGTGGCCGCCGCGCAAGCGGCCCTCCATCAGGCCAACGAACTGGCTTACGCCGAGCAGTCCTCGCTGTTTCCCTCCCTGAGCGGCAGTGCGTCCAGGACGCGACAGTTGCCGTCGACCGCCAGCACTTTTGGTTTGCCCGCGCGGATTCTCACTGTCAATTCAGCCTCGCTGAGCGTCTCTTACGACGCCGACGTGTTCGGCGGTGGCCGTCGCCAGATTGAATCGTCCACGGCCCAGGCCGAGTATGAGCGCTACCAACTGGAAGCGACCTACCTGACACTGACCTCGAATGTCGTCAACACAGCCATCACCCTGGCCTCCCTGCGCGACCAGGTGACCGCCACCCAGGAACTCATCCGGCTGCAGAACGATCAGCTTGATCTCCTGCAGTCGCGACGGCGGCTGGGGGCAATCGCCAATACCGATGTGCTCACGCAGCAGGCGGCACTCGCGCAAACCCGCGCAACCTTGCCGCCCCTGCAAAAGCAGCTCGCGCAAACCCGTAACCAATTGATGGCTTATCTCGGCCGTTTTCCCAATCAGGATCAGGGCGAGAGTTTCGACCTGGCCTCCCTCCACCTGCCAGAGCGGTTACCGCTCAGCCTGCCCTCGAGCATCGTCGAGCAGCGACCGGATGTGCGCGCCGCCGAGGCGCAACTGCATCAGGCCAGCGCCAATATCGGCGTGGCCGTTGCCAATCAACTGCCGCAATTCAGCATCAGCGGAACACTGGGCTCCAGTGCGCTGAGCGGCACCCGGCTGTTCTCGTCGGGGACGGGGTTCTGGAGTCTCGCCGGCTCGGTCAGCCAGACGATCTTTGACGCCGGCACCCTTAAACATCGCAAGCAGGCCGCCGTGGCCGCCTATGATGAGTCGGCCGCGCGCTATCGCGGCACCGTGATCAGCGCCTTCCAGGATGTCGCCAACGCACTCAGGGCACTGGAAGCCGACGCCGACACCCTCAACCAGCAAGTGCTGGCCGAACAGGCTGCCCACGAAAGCCTGACGCTGGCCCAGGCGCAGTTCCAACTGGGTGCCGTGGCCTATTTGAATCTGTTGACCGCGCAACAGACCTATCAGAACGCGGTACTCACCCGCGTCAGGGCGCAAAGCGCCCGTTACAGTGACACCACCGCCCTCTTCCAGGCACTGGGCGGTGGCTGGTGGAACCGAACCGATGTGGCCCCTGCCTCCGTGGGAAGCCTTGAGCGTTATTGAAACAGTGAGAAAAACCATGGCCGACGCCAAGATCGCCGCTTCTCCATCGACCCCGCCGAACGAACCTGGCGGTGCCCGTAAACGACGGTTGCTCAAGCCTATGCTCGTCATGATCGGGGTGGTGCTGGTGATCGTTGCGATCATCGCCGGCGTGAAGTTCAGCCAGATATCGAAGCTGATCGCCCAATCAAAAATCCCGCTGCCAGCCGCCGTGGTAACCGTCATCCGGGCCGAGCTTGCCGATTGGCAGCCGAGCGTTTCCGCCGTGGGCTCGATAAAGGCCGTACGGGGCGTCGATGTCACCACCGAGGTCGGCGGTATCGTTCGCACTATCGGCTTCAAGCCGGGCCAGCAAGTGGCGGCCGCCGACCTGCTGGTCCAGTTGAATGCGGACTCGGACATCGCCCAACTTCACTCGCTCGAAGCCACCGCCAACCTGGCCGCAACGGTCCTCAAGCGCGACAAGGCGCAACTGGCGGTGAACGCGGTGTCCCAAGCCCAAGTCGAAGCGGACGACGCCGACCTGAAGGCGAAAGTGGCGGCGGCAGAGCAACAACGAGCGTTGCTGGCGAAGAAAACCATCCGCGCGCCCTTTGCCGGAAAGATCGGGATCACCAGTGTCAATCCCGGTCAATTCCTCAACCCCGGCGACAAGATCGCGACCCTGCAAACCTTCAACCCCATCTACATCGACTTCAACGTACCGCAAGCGCAGCTGGCAGCGATTTCCCTCGGCCAGGCGGTCGCGGTCACGGCTGGCGGCCTGCCCAAGCAAACCTTCGCCGGCAAGGTCACGGCCATCGACACCAGGTTCGATCCGACCACACGCAACGTTGTCGTTGAAGCCACCGTCGAGAATCCGAAACAAAGCCTGGTGCCGGGCATGTTCGCCCAGGCCGTCGTGGAGTCCGGCGCGAAGCAGCGCTACCTCACCGTGCCACAAACCGCCGTCACCTATAACCCTTATGGGACGACGGTCTTTATCGCCGTACAGAAGAGCGACCAGGGCAACGAGGTGCTCACCGCGCAGCAAACGTTCATCGAGACCGGGCCAACCCGCGGTGACCAGGTGGCCATCCTCTCCGGCGTGAAGGAAGGCGACCAGGTGATCACCAGTGGCCAGATGAAGCTCAAGAACGGTTCACCGGTGAAAATCGACAGTCAGGGCGCGCCTTTGAACGACGCGTCGCCGAAGCCACAAGAACAATAGGTCTGCGCGCCCATGAAACTCACCGATATCTTCATCAAGCGACCGGTCTGGGCCGTTGTCGTCTCGATGTTTATCCTGATACTGGGGCTGCGATCGATCTTCGGGCTGCCGGTCAACCAGTGGCCACGCACCGAAAACACAGTGGTCACCATCACCACCAGCTACTACGGTGCGGACGCGGCCACCGTGGCCGGTTTTATCACCCAACCGCTCGAATCGGCCATCGCCCAGGCCCAGGGTATTGATTACCTGTCGTCCTCGAGCATTACCGGGATCTCAACCATTACCGCGACCCTGCGGCTCAACTACGAGGCCAGCAAGGCGCTGACGGAGATCAACACCCAGGTCAACTCGGTCAAGAACCAGCTGCCGGCGCAGACCCAGGAGCCGGTACTCACGGTGGCGGTTGGACAGACCACCGATGCCATGTACCTGGGCTTCTACAGCGATGTACTGCCCACCAACAACATCACCGATTACCTGTTGCGGGTGGTCAAGCCCAAGCTCGATTCGATCGAAGGCGTGCAGACGGCCGAGATTCTTGGCGGGCGCCAGTTCGCCATGCGCGCCTGGCTGGATCCGGGCAAGCTGGCCGCCCACAACGTTTCGGCGCAGGACGTTTCCGCCGCCTTGTCAAACAACAACTATCTGTCCGCCCTGGGTTCGACAAGAGGACAGATGGTGACGGTGGACCTGACCGCCGGTACCGATTTGCACACCGTGGATGAATTCAAACAACTGGTCATCAAGCAGAACGGCGATGCGCTGGTGCACCTGGAGGATGTGGCCACGGTCACCCTGGGCGCGGAAAGCTACGACACCAGCGTCGCATTCTCCGGCAAGCGCTCGGTGTTCATCGGCATCAAAGTGGCGCCCAATGCGAACATCCTGACGGTCGCCGCCAGCGTCAGGAAGGCCTTCCCCGACCTGCAATCGCAACTGCCGAGCGGCGTCAGGGGCGAGATCGTCTACGACTCCACGGAGTTCATCAATACCTCGATCTACGAGGTGGTGAAGACCCTCGTCGAAGCCATGATCATCGTCTCGATCGTCATCTATTTGTTCCTCGGCTCATTTCGCGCGGTGATTGTGCCACTGGTGGCGATACCGCTGTCGCTGATCGGGACCTTCTTCATCATGTTCCTGCTGGGGTACTCGATCAATCTGCTGACCCTGCTGGCACTGGTACTGGCCATCGGCCTGGTGGTCGATGACGCGATTATTGTGGTCGAGAACGTCGACCGCCATATCAAGGAAGAAGGCAAAGGGGTACTGGAGGCCGCCATGGTCGCCGCCAGGGAACTCGGCGGTCCGATTGTCGCGATGACCGTGGTCTTGATTGCCGCGTACGTTCCCATCGGACTGCGCACCGGTCTCACCGGTGCGTTGTTCAAGGAGTTCTGTTTCTCGTTGGCCGGTGCCGTGACCGTGTCGGCCGTGGTGGCGCTGAGTCTCTCGCCGATGATGACCTCACGGCTCTTCAAATCAGGGCAGGAAGAGGGTCGATTTGCCCGCCTGCTGGATCGCTATTTCGACCGGTTACGCAAGCGATATCACCGGGTGCTGTCAGCCGGGCTGAATAGCTGGCCGGTGCTGGTCACCTTTGGTTTTATCCTGTTCCTGCTGGTGGCCGCCAGCGGCATGACGGCCAAGAGCGAGCTGTCGCCGACCGAAGACCAGGGCTTGGTGTTCATGCAGGTCAAGGGGGCGCCGACAGCCTCCCCGCAGCAGATGGAACGGCTGGCTGACCAGGCCTTCCAGATCGCCAAAACCGAGCCCGAGTACGCGCAGATGTTCCAGCTGACCGGGGTGCCGTCACTCAACTCCGGGCTTGGCGGCGTGCTGCTCAAGCCCTGGGGACAGCGCACCCGTTCGCAAGCAGAATTGATACTGGACCTGCAACAGAAGTGGAACCAGGTGGCCGGCGCCAAGATGGCGGCCTTTCCACTGCCGTCGCTGCCGGGCGCCCAAGGCTTGCCGGTGCAGTTTGTCATTACCACCACGGAGTCGGTCGAGAACCTGAATGAAGTGGCCCAGGCGGTCATGACCGAGGCCCAGAAGCAACAGCTGTTCTGGTTCTCCGATCTGGACCTGAAGATCGACAAGCCGCAGGCCAAGCTGATCGTCGACCGTGACAAGATCGCAACCCTGGGGATGACCCAGGCCGACGTCGGCGCAGCCCTCTCGGCGGCGCTGGGTGGCAATTACGTGAACTACTTCTCCACCGCCGGGCGCTCGTACAAAGTCATTCCCCAGGTACTGCAGGTCGACCGTCTCAACCCCGAGCAGATTCTCGATTACTACATTCGCACGCCTTCCGGGGCAATGATCCAGGCGCGCACAGTGGCCCATATCGAGACGTCGACCGAGGCGGAGTCCATCAACCACTTCCAGCAACTCAACTCGGCTACCCTGTCCGGCGTGAGTGGTTTGTCCCAGGGTGAACTGCTGACGAAACTGGACACTATCCTCAACCAGGTCGCCCCCTCGGGGTACACCTCCGATGCATCGGGTGAGTCGCGTCAGTTCATCCAGGAGTCGGGCGGCTTTGTCGGCCTGCTGCTGTTCTCCATCCTGATCGTCTACCTGGCGCTGGCCTTCCAGTTCGAGAGCTACCGCGACCCGGTGGTGATCCTGTTTTCGGTGCCGCCGGCGCTCTTCGGCGCACTGGCGTTCATCACCATGGGCTTTGCCTCGATCAACGTGTACACCCAGGTGGGCCTGGTGACCCTGCTCGGGCTTATCACCAAACACGGGATTCTGATCGTGCAGTTTGCCAACGAACTGCAACGCGCAGGTCGCAGCAAGCGCGAGGCCATCGAAGAGGCCGCGGCGGTACGCTTGCGGCCGATCCTGATGACCACGGCGGCCATGGTCCTGGGTGTGGTCCCGTTGGTCTGGGCCTCCGGTGCCGGCGCGGCCGGGCGTCACGACATGGGCCTGGTGATCTTCGCCGGCCTCTCGATCGGCACCCTGCTGACACTGTTCATGGTGCCCGCCATGTATATGTTCATTGGCACCACTCATCACCAGGAGGCAGCCGAACAGCCGATGTCCACACCTGTGGCCTAACGGCCGCCGCGCTTATTCCAGGCGCGCCCGAAGGAATTCAATGAAACGCTGGGTTTTGGCCGGCAGTAATCGGGTCTCGGTCACCGCATAGACCGTCACCGGTTTGCCCTTCCATTCGGGCATGACACGACGAAGCTGGCCACTACGCAGTTCATCGGCAATGATTTCCTCGTTCATCAGCACGATGCCCTGATCAAGCGCGGCAAGCCGCCGAAGCATCCCGACGCTGTTGACCATGAAACGCCCTCCCACCGCTACCGAGAGGGTTTGTACGCCATCGTTCAGTGTCCAGCTCCCGCCCTTCTGAATACTCAGGCACTGATGCCGTTCGAGATCACTCGGTGTGCGGGGCTCGCCCGAGACTTCGAGATAACGCGGCGAGGCGTACAAATACGCCACCACGGAGGTCAAGGGTCGGGCGATCAACTGTGAGTCCTCCGATTCACCAATCCGAATGGCGACGTCGAAGGGCTCGCTCACCAGGTCGACGCGCCGTGAGGTCAGGTCGAAATCGAAGCTGATGCCCGGATAGAGGCTGGCGAACTCGGCGATCAAGGGCGCCAGGTAAGTGACCGCGAAGTCCACGGGAAATGAAACCCGTAGCACACCGCTGGGTTGCGCGAGCATTTCGCCAAGCTGCTCATGGGCCAGCCGGGCCTCATCGACAATCCGCTTGCAGCGCTCGAAGTAGATCTGCCCGGCTTCAGTCACCTCGACCTTGCGCGTGGTCCGATGCAGGAGGCGCAAACCGATCGCCTTCTCCAGGCTACTGATACGCCGTGACAGAGTGGAGTTCGGCATGCCCAGCACCTCGGCCGCCCCACGAAATCCTTTCGCTTTAACGACCTCGACAAACAACGCCATATCGTTCAGAAATTCCACGCCAATTGCTCCACAAATGGATCAATTAAATCAAGAAACCACTATTTATCCCAAAAATAATAAGGCTGATGATGCGGTTCCAGCAACATACACTTTTGAGGATCGCACCATGAGCTCACTCTTCAGCCCCATACAGGTCGCCCAGGCGACTTTTTCAAACCGTCTGGCCATGGCCCCCATGACCCGCAGCCGCGCGGAATTCGATGGCACGCCGGGAGAGCTGGCGGCCGAATACTATGCCCAGCGCGCCAGCGTCGGCCTGATTGTCACGGAGGGCACACAACCTTCCGCCGATGGTCAGGGCTACCTTACGACACCGGGGATCCATAGCGATGCGCACGTTGCCGGCTGGAAAAAAATCACCGCCGCGGTGCACGCCCAAGGCGGGCATATTTTTATCCAGTTGATGCATGCCGGTCGTATGTCCCACCCCGATAACACGCCCCACCATCGTCAGGGTGTGGCGCCGTCTGCCATTGCGCCGAATACCCCCATGTTCACCGTCACGGGCATGCAGGACATCCCCGTGCCACGCGCACTGAGTACTGAAGAAGTGCGCCAGACAGTCGGCGACTTCCGCCTCGCCGCACGCCGGGCCATTGAAGCCGGGGCCGACGGTGTCGAAATTCATGGCGCCAACGCTTATCTGGTCCAACAGTTCCTGGCGCCAAGCGCAAACACCCGAACGGACGAATACGGGGGCTCCATCGCGAACCGCGCACGCTTTGCCATCGAGGTTGCGACCGCCATCGCCGAGGAAATCGGTGCCGATAAAACCGCCATTCGCCTCTCACCGGGCATCACCCTGTGGGGCATTGACGAAGGCGAAGAAGGTCCGGACCTCTACCGCTACCTGGTGGCCGAACTGAACAAGCTGGGCCTTGCCTACCTCCACGTCATGCATCAAGGCGACGACACGCTGCTGGCGGACATCCGCAAGGCCTGGAACAACACTCTGATTGTGAACCGCCCTGGCCGCCCACGGGAACAGATTGGCGCCGACCTGGCTACCGGGCTGGCGGATATGGAAGCCTACGGTCAGATGGTTCTGGCCAACCCGGATTTTGTCGAGCGGTTGAAGGCCGATGCGCCGCTGAACAAAGCGGACAACAGCACCTTCTTCGGCGGCAGCCAGAAGGGTTACACCGACTATCTCGCCTTGAGTGTTTGAAGGGAGTGAACGGAAGCAGCCAGGACGCTTGTTGCCCTGGCTGGCCCCGTTAGGCCGGAGATTGCGAACGCGCCAGCGTTTTTTTCAGCACCACCGGTATCGACAGGGCAATCAGTGCCGCGATCACGCACAGCAGCCCGGCGATAAAAAACGCCGGAATGTAAGTGGCCAGCAAAGTCCGCGTCAGCCCCGCGCCGTAGGCGGCAAAGGCCGCACCCAGTTGATGTCCGGCAAACACCCAACCGAAGACGATATTGGCCCGCTCGCCGCCGAATTTCTGCGCCACCAGTTTTACCGTGGGCGGCACGGTGGCGATCCAGTCCAGGCCATAGAGCACTGCGAAGAATGACAGGCCGAACACGGTGAAGTCGGTAAATGGCAGGATCATCAGCGAGATGCCGCGCAAGCCGTAATACCAGAACAACAGCCAGCGATTATCGAAGCGGTCCGACAACCAGCCCGACCCCACGGTGCCGAAGAAGTCGAAGATCCCCATCATCGCCAGGATACCCGCGGCACTGGTGGCGACCAGGCCGAAATCGCCGCACATGCTGATAAAGTGGGTCTGGATCAGCCCGTTGGTGCTGGCTCCGCAGACGAAGAAAGTGAGGAACAGCACCCAGAACGTCCAACTGCCCGACACGTCGCGCAGCACCTTCAACGGGCTTATCAGCATCTGCAGCAAACTGCCCCGTTGGGCAGGCGCCGGCAACACGTCCTTCTCCCCGTACAGCGGCAATTCGAGGTCCACTGGACGATCGCGCAACAGCGCAAGCACCGCCACCACGACCACCGCCATGGCGCCGCAGATCAAGCCCAGCGCCAAGCGCCAGCCATAGTGCTCCGTCAGGGAAGCCATCAGTGGCATGAACAGCAGTTGGCCGGTGGCGGAACTGGCCGAAAGCAGCCCGACCACCAGGCCGCGACGATGGGAAAACCAGCGGGTCGCCACCGTAGCCCCGAGCACCATAGCAGTGAGTCCGGTGCCGACACCCACCACCACGCCCCACAACAACACCAATTGCCAGAAGCTGTTCATAAACATCGAACCGATCATGCCACCGAGCACGATCGCCAACGCCACCAGTACGACCCGGCGCAGACCGAAGTAGTTCATGAAGGCCGCCGCGAAAGGTCCCATCAACCCGTACAGCATGAAACGAATCGCCAGGGCTGAAGAGATCTGCGCGCTGCTCCAGCCGAACTCATGCTCCAGAGGCACGATGAACACACCCGGCGCGCCCATGGCGCCAGCCATCACCAGCATGGTCAGGAAGGTGACGGCGGCGACCACCCAGCCATAGTGAACCTGGCGCCGTGCCAGGCGGTTTGCGACCAATCTAGACAACATGGAGTGTTCCTTATGCTTGCGGGGCGGGCCGCGCTTCATCGGGGGGAAGGGCCAAATAGATTATGCTCGACCTTTATTTAATAAATGTTTTACATCATGTATTATTGCTTGGCAAGACTGTCGATTCGTCGACATGTATGATCGTTGACATATATTTTCAGCATCACGCGAGGCGACCATGCCCAGGGTATCCAGGAAACAGAGCGAACAGAACCGTGTCACCATCACTGAAACCGCCAGCCGGCTGTTCCGCCAGCGCGGCATGAACGGCGTCAGTTTGAACGAGGTGATGAAGGCCAGCGGGCTGACCCACGGCGGCTTTTATGGCCACTTCGACTCCAAGGAGGCCCTGGCCAACGAAGCCTGTGCCAAGGCCTTCGAGCAGGCCACCAAGACCTGGCGGGAACGCGTCGATGCTCATCGCAAAAAGAGCAAGTCGCGCCAGGCCATCGTCGACAATTACCTGTCCGACAGCCTGCGAGCACACGACGCCGAGATCTGCCCGGTGCTGGCTTTTGCCAGCGACCTGGCCCACGAACCCGTCCCCTCGACGCTGCAACAGTGCTATGTCGAAGGCCTGGAGCAGTTGCTGGCGACTTACCAGGGCACCCTGGATGACGCTGACTCAGACCACGCCAGACAAACCGCCCTGGTGGAGTACACCTTGATGGTCGGCGCCATGACATTGGCCCGCGCCACCACAGGTTCACCGTTGGCCGATGAGCTGCTCAGGGCGACGAGGTCCTTTCTGAAGTCCAGCTCGGACCGGTAACGACAAACACATTGCCCCAGGCCCGCATCGCGAACTTCCTGACGTCCGCCTAGACCTTGCTCCAGATAGACATCAGGCCGGGTTTTTTACGCTTGGCCGCTCACTGACCTTGGCGTTCCAGGCCACCAGGGCCGTGCATTCATCCGGAATCGCAATCTGGGCAAAACCAGCGAAGACCAGACCGGCCCAAACGGTGATATCGGCCATCGAGAATTGATCGCCCGCCACGTATGGCTGGGTTTTCAAGACCTGGTCGAAGTAGCGCATGCCGCTGATGGCTTTCTCACGATGCCGCTCACCCCATACGGCCCGGTCGCTCCACTCCGGGCTTTTATAGGGTTTCAGTTGAGGCCCGAGCCCATCGGTGGCGTGATGAAAGTAGATGCCGATGGCGTCGATAAGCTGGTCATCGGCACGTTTCTGCATCATGTGGATCACCCCCTTCTCTTTCGGCGTGATGCCGGTGAGCGTGGGACTGCCCTCGAGGTTGTCGAGATACTCGGTAATGGCCGTGCACTCAGACAGATACGTACCGTCATCCAGCTCCAGAACCGGAACCGTGCCGGTAGGGTTGATCGCCAAAAAGGCGCTTTGCTTATGTTCGGCCGCCGGCAAGTCGATCTTGATGAACTCGATTTTGGAGGCTAATGCTTTCTCGGCGATGACCACGCGAATACGTAACGGGCTAGGAAAACCGGGGATATCGTAGATCTTCATGCTGACTCCGCTGCTATCTATCTATCGGGAGGTAGACAGTGAGGCCGCGCACTATCTCCTGTCAACATATATCTATCGATAGGTAGAAAACAAATCATAGCCACAACAGACACCAGGCAAACCAGCCTGGATGCCGCCCGCAAGGTCGTACGGGCCGAGGGGATTCACGGATGCGAACGTCCAATGGCTCACCAGGGTGCTGGCGCTGAAACAACCGGACGCCCTTATTTGATTGCTTTGACATCTACGCTGATCGCAGGTAGAAGCCGTTCATCTTCGACTGCGACACTCACTCCACTCTCCTCCCGTCGCAGCACTATTGAGGTGTATCAATGGATGTCAAAGGCACTCCCCGAGCGAATGTTTTTCGGATCCTTTGGGGGCGCCTGAAAGAACATCCGCTGTCGAAGCTGGGGCCCGGACTCATCACCGGCGTGGCCGACGACGACCCCAGCGGCATCGCTACCTACTCACAGGCGGGCGCTCAGTTCGGCCTGAACATGCTATGGACGATGCCACTGACCTTTCCTTTGATGGCAGCCGTTCAATTGATGTGCGCAAACCTGGGCAGAGTGACCGGCAAGGGGTTGGCCGCCAACATCAAAACAGCATTTTCACCGCTCGTACTCCAGGCCGTGGTGCTGCTACTGCTTATCGCCAATACACTGAACATTGCCGCCGACGTGGCGGCCATGGGCGAAGTGGCGGAACTGGTCAGCGGCGTCAACCGGCATCTGATGACCGCCATCTTCGTGTTCGGGACGCTGGCACTGCAGATGTTCATCCCCTACCACCGCTACGTCGTGTTCCTGAAGTGGCTGACACTTTCGCTGCTGGCTTACGCCGCCGTGCTGTTTACGGTGCATATCCCGTGGGAGCAGGTGGCCCTACATACGGTCTGGCCCCAACTCACTCCGGATGCCAGCGCCGCAGCGGTCGTCGTGGCGCTTTTTGGCACGACCATCAGCCCTTATCTGTTTTTCTGGCAGACCTCCGAAGAGGTCGAGGACATGCAGAAAAACCCCCACAGTGTCCCGCTCAACCAAGATTCGCGGACCGCTCGCAAGGAGCTGCGACGCATCCGCTGGGACACCTGGAGCGGCATGCTCTACTCCAACATCACCGCCTACTTCATCATTCTCGCGACGGCCGTGACCCTCAATATGGCGGGGGTGACCGACATCAACACCGCGGCGCAGGCCGCCAGCGCATTGCGACCACTGGCTGGCGATTTCGCCTACCTGCTCTTCGCCCTTGGCATACTGGGCGTCGGCATGATCGGCGTCCCCGTGTTGGCGGGTTCCGGCGCCTACGCCCTGTCCGAAGCGCTGGGCTGGAACGAAGGCCTCGAACGCAGAGTGCGCGACGCCCGAGGCTTTTACAGCATCATCGCCATCAGCGTGCTCGCCGCGCTGGCCATCCAGTATTCGCCCATCAGCCCCATGAAAGCCTTGTTCTGGAGCGCGGTGATCAACGGGGTCGTTGCCGTACCGCTAATGGTCGTCATCATCATCCTGGTGTCGAAGAAATCGGTGATGGGTGATTTCACGGTGAGCCGGCCGTTGATTGTCCTGGGCTGGATAGCGACGGCGGTGATGGGGACGGCGGCGGTAGCGATGTTTGTCCCGGGGTAAATCAGATGTTTGACAATCCGCCTGGCCATGACTCAAACGTTGCCGGGACCTCAAGTCCTACCTTGACGTTACTCATCGAGATTCAATAAATAAGTGCATCGCATTGAAATAAGATTGACTCCACAACCGCAGTCCACTGACCTACCTGCTGGACTTTCAGCCGCCCGGAGAGCCCATGAGCCCCCTTCCCGATCTTCACCTGAACGGCGCCATGCTTCTTCAGCAGCTCCGTGCGTTAGGCGAACTGGGTACCGACCCCCTGAACGGTGGTCGTACCCGAATTGCGCTGACCGATGCGGACAAATCCGCACGCGACCAGCTCGTGGCCTGGATGAAAGAATTGGATCTGGATATCCAGGTTGATCGTATTGGCAACCTCTTCGGCACGCTCCACGCTGCTGACGACCAAGCCGGGCAAGCCCCCCTGATGATCGGCTCGCACATCGACACGGTGACCAATGCCGGCGCACTGGACGGTTGTTATGGCGTGTTGGCGGGCCTGGCCGTGGCCCGTGCCTTCCGCGAGTCAGGTGGACTGCCGCCACGCGCCATTGTCATCGTGGCCTTTACTAATGAAGAAGGTGTCCGCTATCAACCGGACATGATGGGTTCACTGGTATACGCCGGGGGAATGTCGGTCGAAGCGGCCTTGGCCACCCTGGGCACGGACGGCACCCGCCTCGCCGACGAGCTGGAGCGCATCGGCTATGCCGGCGATCTGCAACCAGGCTCCATCATTCCACACGAATACCTGGAACTGCACATCGAGCAAGGTCCCATCCTCGAAGCCGAGAATACCTTGATCGGCGTGGTGGAAAACCTCCAGGGGATCTCCTGGCAACAGGTGATCGTGCAAGGCAATGCCAACCACGCGGGCACCACCCCGACCCGCTTGCGGCACGATGCCGGTTATGTGGCCAGCGCAGTGGTTGCCGAACTGCGCAAGATCGCCCTGGACGCGAACGGAACCACCCTGGCCACCGTCGGCTGCATGAGCTTCGAGCCGAACGTGATCAACGTCATACCGCGCAAGGCCAGCTTCACGGTGGACCTGCGCGACCCCGATGAAACGCGACTGGTTCGCGCTGAACAGCGGCTCTCGCGCTTCCTTGCCGAAATCTCGGCAGCCGAGGGCGTGCATATCAGCACCACGGAGTTGGTGCGCTTCCAACCAGTGGTATTCGACGCCGGCCTGGCCGACGAAATCGAGGCATCCGCCAAACGCTTCGGCTTCAGCCACAAGCGCATGACCTCAGGTGCGGGCCACGACGCGCAGATGATCGCAAGGATTGCGCCGTCGGCGATGATCTTCGTGCCCAGCCGTGGAGGCATCAGCCACAACCCCCGCGAACACACCGATGACGATCAGTTGATCAAGGGCGCCCAGGTGCTCCTTGATGTGGTCCTGCGACGCCTGAATATCCTGTTGTAATGCCCATCCGAAACCACGCGCTACCGGCAAAAAACCGGTGGTGATGGGCGCGGCCTTGCCTGACGGAGTCCGTTATGTTGCTCGCCAATCCCAACGGTTGGCATCAACGCCCGCTCACGCATCCTGCTGATCAGCGCCGGGCGTCTACGCCAAGCGGGTGGGTGAGTCCGCGGTTTCGGTTCAGGCACGCCAGCAGGCCTGGTTGGCGAACGCCTGAGCGACGCCGCCCGCTGGCGTATCAGCTCAAGTCGAGGTATCAGACCGGTGATTGGAAATGACGGTCCGATTTCTGCCGTTGGTTTTTGCCACGTACAGTGCTTTGTCAGCAATATCGATCAAGTTCTCGGGCGTGTCCCCTTTTGAGCCTGATAAAACACTGATGCCCACGCTGATGGTGACGACTTTGGCGGGTGATTCGCTGTGTTGGATCGAACTGCTCTCCAGTTCAGTGCGAATTCTCTCGGCGATGATAAAGGCGCCTACATAGTCGGTGTTCGACAGTAAGATGGCAAATTCCTCGCCACCGTACCTGGCGGCCAGGTCACCTTCCCGAGAGATATTATTTTTGATGATAGCGCCCAGCACTTTCAAACACTCATCGCCCTGTACACGGCCATAATGGTCATTGTATTTCTTGAACAGATCGACATCGATCATGATCAGCGCAACGTCATCGGGTCGTCGTCTTGCCTTGTAGACTTCCGTATTGATAAACAGGTCAAACTTGCGACGATTGGGCAGACCGGTCAACCCATCCTCGAGAGCCAACTGCCCAAGCACCTTGTTGGCCTCGATATAGTTTGCCTCAGAACGCTGCAACTCCTTTTGCAGTTGCAACTGCCGACTCATAAGCCTTATCAGTCGATAGCCAAGAACGCTGAGAATAATTAGCAACACCGCTGATATAAGAAAACTGGCAAAGGATTCGCTGCGCCAATCCGCCAGTATTTCATTTCTATCAAAGGCGGCGATCACCACAAGAGGGTAGCCACTGACCCGTTGAAAGCTGATGACCCGTTCGGCATGGTCAATAAATGATCGGATGGTGGCGGTGCCCGAGCTGACCTCGGGGGTTAACAAGGCAAATATCTCTCCCGTTGAAATATCGGTGCCAATATCAATCTCGCGGAAGGGTTTGCGTACGATGATATGCCCTGCGGCGGAGGTCAGATTGATCAGGCCATTCGCGCCCATGTCAATGCCATCATAGAGGCTGAGAAAATATTTAAGATAGAGCGTGGCCAGGGTCACCCCGGCAAAACTACCGTCCGGGTGATTGAGCCTTCGCGAAATGGTAATGACCCATTCATTTGTTGAGCGACTGCGTATCGCCGGGCCAATATAGGGCGCCAAGCTGGCATGCTCACGATGGTAGATAAAATAGTCGCGATCCGAGTTATTGACGCCGTACGGCACGGCACCGTTCGAATTGAACAGCCAGCGCCCCTGCTCATCATAAATAAAAAACCCATGGACTTGCGGCAGGCTTTTTTGTTGGTTTTTCAGTATGCCGCCCAAGCGTTCCAAGGTCTGCGCCCCGGTGCCTTCGACTTCCACTTGCCCCTGAATGCCCAATATCACGGTATCTGCTTGAGTCAGTGTCGCCGCGATATTGGATGACAAGGTCTTGGAAAGATTTGACATCTCGATTTCTTTGTCATGCAGGTGATACTCCAGAGAATTGAATACCCCCCAGATGCTGATCGCGATCAATGAGATACATACCGCTGCCACAAAAAGCACCACATGGCCGACCTTGAGCGTGGCATCGGCCCACTCGCCTTTAAGAAACGAGGTCGCTTTTGTGATCATGAAACCCTTCCATGTGGTTGAAATGATGACGTGTAGTTTATGCGATTTTCCGAGAGGCCTCACATTTCTGAGCATGAGATGCACTCCGCGGTGCACGCGCGGCTTGAGATCGAGTCCGCGCCCCCCCCTGACGGCGGCTCAACGGGTCCAGATGCCTGGCCTGGAAAAGTCTAGCGTCAGTCGGATGATGGGCAAGGCCAACAGACCGTTGCGCATACCCATCGCATCGCTATGGCCAGACGCAGGTCAAGTCCGCGCTGGAGCACTTGAGCCTGTCAGAATAGCAGTCAATCGCCCTGGGCCTCGCGGTCTATGCCCATGCTGCAACCGCGCGTGGGTAGGAGCAACGCCAATTTTCGCAAAAAGCCTAATGCATCATGTTGTATAGTCTTTGACTAAACGCTTCCATGCACTCGGTGATCCATGTCTTACCCTCTCGACGCTATCACTCACACCTATTTGGGCAGCAACGTCTATTCCCAACTGCGCAACGCGCTGATCACCGGCGGCCTCAAGCCTGATGACCGCCTGCGTATCCGGGAGCTGGCCAGTCAGTTGGGGACGAGCGTCACCCCCGTGCGTGACGCCATTTTGCAACTGGCAAAAGAGAAAGCGTTGGTGCTCAAGACCCCAAAGGACATCCGGGTGCCCGTGCTCGATAGCGCGGCCTATCTGGAAATCCGCACGCTACGCCTGAATCTCGAAGGCCTTGGCGCCGAAACCGCCGCACGGCTGGCCACCTCAAACGATCTGCAGCGTATCGACGCCAACATCCAGCTCAACCTTGAAGCCATCAAGCAGAACGACCTGCCTGAAGCGCTACGCCTTAACAGCGAGTTTCATTTTCTGATCGCGGAAACCGCACGCATGCCGTTACTGCGCAGCTATCTGGATAGCCTGTGGATGCGCGCCGGCCCCTTGATCGCCCAGGCGTATGTGCATTTCTCCTTGACCATGGCCATCGAGCACCACGTCGAAGTGCTTAACGCCCTGCGCCAACAAGATCCCGCCGCCGCCAAGCACGCGATTCAGACCGACATTCTCGACGGCAATCAAAAAATGCTCGAGTTCATCGCCGTCAGCCAGGAAGTGACGGCCTAGCGAAACTTTCGTGCGCCGGCCTATTGACACTCGACACGCCTAAAAACATGATGCATCAAACTTCAAATCTGAAGAGGTGCACTCATGAGCGTGAAAAGAAAGCTGCTGTTAACCGGTGCCAGCCGCGGCATCGGCCATGCGACGGTCAAGCATTTCAATGCCGCGGGCTGGGAAGTCTTCACCGCCTCCCGGCAAAACTGGGTCGCTGAATGTCCCTGGGCAGAAGGTTTGCTCAACCATATCCACCTGGATCTGGAAGACATCGACAGCGTCAGCGCCAGCCTGGCGACCATCAAGGACAAACTCGGCGGGCGCCTGGATGCCTTGGTGGACAACGCCGGCATCTCGCCAAAAGGCCCGGAGAGCAGCCGACTCGGCGTGCTGGAAACCGATTACGCCACCTGGTTGAAGGTGTTCAACGTCAACCTGTTCTCCACCGCGTTGCTGGCCCGGGGTCTGTTCGATGAACTGAAAGCGGCCCAGGGCAGCATCATCAACGTTACCTCCATTGCCGGGTCCAAGGTCCACCCTTTCGCCGGTGTCGCCTACGCCACCTCGAAGGCGGCGCTTTCGGCCCTGACCCGGGAAATGGCCTACGATTTCGGCCCACATGGGGTTCGGGTCAACGCCATTGCCCCCGGCGAAATCGACACCGCGATTCTGTCTCCAGGCACCGCCGATATCGTCGAACGACTGGTGCCGATGAACCGTCTGGGCAAACCTGAGGAAGTCGCCTCTCTGATCTATTTTCTCTGCACCAGCGGCGCTTCCTACGTGAACGGCGCGGAGATCCACGTCAATGGTGGCCAGCATGTCTGAGGCGGTCATGGGGCCCGTGTGCTGCGCCGACGTGATGACGACCCAAGCGCCGAGTATCGATAGCCGCGCAGCGCTGGACATCGCCCGTCAGGTGTATGGTCTTGAGGGTACGCTCAAGCGACTGAATGGCGAACGTGACACCAACTTTCTGCTGCAAACCCCGCGCGGCGCCTTCGTTCTGAAATTCATCAACCCCGCCGAAGACCCCAGCGTTATCAGTTTCCAGACCCAGGTCTTGCTGCACATTGAGCAGCACGGTGCGCATTTGCCAGTGCCGCGGGTCCTGGTGGCGCGCAACGGCGAGGTCGAGCCCGAAGTCCGGGTCGGCGAGCAGCAACTGACACTGCGCAGTGTCAGTTACCTCAACGGTATCTCGCAAAATCTGGGTCAGCCCAGCGTGGCCTTGATGCACCAACTGGGCACATCCCTGGCCGAAGTGAACCTTGCCCTCAAGGATTTCCAACACCCGGCCGCGCACCGCAATCTGCTCTGGGATGTCGGCCACGCCGAACGGGTCAGGCCTTATCTGCACTGCCTGGAAGCCGATCAACTGCCCCTGGTGTCAGCGCTGCTGGATCGCCACGAAAGCTACGTCAAGCCACGCCTGGGCAGCCTCAGGGCACAGGTCATTCATAACGACCTGAACCCCCATAACGTCATGCTCGACGGCGAAACCGGCAGCCGGGTCGCCGCCATCATCGACTTCGGCGATGCCCTTCACGCCCCGCTGATCAACGAATTGGGCACCGCCCTTTCCTACCAGTTCGACGCGGCTGCGCTCGACCCGCTGTGGCAGATCAAGGCGTTTGTCGCCGCCTACCATGCACGGATCCCGTTGCAGCGCGAGGAGCTTGAGTTGCTGGGCGACCTGATCGCCCTGCGCATGGCCATGGCCATCACCATTGCCCAATGGCGCGCCAGCCTGTATCCGGAAAACCGCACCTACGTGCTGCGCAACCTGCGTAACAGTTGGCGCAATCTGCAATGCCTCACCGCCCTGCCCGCAGGGCTGCTGACCCAGAGCCTGATCCAGGCCTGCACGCCGGAGGTTCCATGAGTTCGTCCACTACCGCTGAACTGCTGAGCCGGCGCCAACGCGCGCTGGGCGCCAGCTATCGACTGTTCTACGAAGAACCTTTCGCGCCGGTGCGCGGTGAAGGCGTATGGCTGTACGACAAAGACCACACAGCCTATCTGGATGCCTACAATAACGTGGCGTCCATCGGTCATTGCCACCCTGCCGTGGTCGCCGCCATTGCCGAGCAAAGTGCCCAGCTCAATACCCACACACGCTATCTGCACCCCTCGATCGTGGATTACGCCGAAGATCTGCTCAGCGAGTTTCCCGCGCCGCTGGATAACCTGACCATGACCTGCACCGGCAGCGAGGCCAACGACCTGGCGCTGCGTATCGCCCGTGGCCACAGCGGTGGAAGCGGCATCATTGTCACCCGCTGGGCCTACCACGGCGTGACCAGCGCACTGGCCGACGTTTCGCCGTCGCTGGCCACCGGCCTGCCGACCGCCAGTCATGTACGATTGGTCGATGCACCCGACACGTATCGCAAAACGGCGGATTTCGTCGGCAGCGTAAAAGCTGCGTTGCAAGATATGCGTGCTCACGGCATCAAGCCCGCGGCGCTGCTGGTGGACAGCATTTTCTCCAGCGACGGGGTGTTCAGCCCCGCCAACGGCGAACTGGTCGCCGCCGCGCAATGCATACGTGACGCCGGTGGCCTGTATATCGCCGACGAGGTACAGCCCGGCTTTGGCCGTACCGGCGGACAACGTTGGGGGTTTGCCCGTGAGGCGTTGGTTCCGGATCTGGTCACCCTCGGCAAACCCATGGGCAACGGTCATCCGGTCGCCGCCGTGGTCGGGCGCTCGGCACTGTTCGATCAATTCGGCCGCCAACAACGCTATTTCAATACCTACGGCGGCAACCCGGTGTCCTGCAAGGCCGCGCAGGCGGTACTGCGTGTGCTGCGTGAAGAAGACCTGCAAGCCAATGCCCGTGAGGTCGGCAACTACCTCAAGGCGGGATTGCGCAAACTGGCCGAGCATCACGAAGTCATTGGCGATGTACGCGGCGAAGGCCTGTTCATCGGCGTCGAACTGGTGGCCGATCGTCAAACGCAAAGCCCGGCAACGGCGGCGGCCGCGGCGGTCGTCAATGGCATGCGCCGCCGTCAGGTGTTGATCAGCTCAACCGGGCCCAAGGCCAATATCCTCAAGATTCGCCCGCCCCTGGTCTTTGCCCGTGAGCATGCGGATTTGCTGCTCGAGCGCCTGGATAGCACCTTGAACGAGCTGCGCTGAGCGTCACGCATTGCCGGCGCCGGTCTGGCTAAACCCGCTTCGGCGCCCATGCCTGGTCCCTCATCCGGGGCAATTCGTCATCGATTCGCGCGTCCAGGCACACCGCTGGTGCGCCGGACGGGGGCTTTCACCCCGATACCCCTAGATCCGGCGAGCCAGGCTCCATGGCACAGATTCTGCTTAAAACAAAACATGATGCATCATGTTTTTATAATGACAACGAATGTGGAGGGTTTGAGATGACCGGTAACAATGCAAGCGCCTTCGTCCGCTTCAAAGGGGTGGAAAAAAGTTACGACGGACTGAAGACCGTGGTTAAACGACTGGACCTGGATGTCGCCCGGGGCGAATTCCTGACCCTCCTCGGCCCTTCCGGCTCCGGTAAGACCACCAGCCTGATGATGCTGGCAGGTTTCGAAACCCCGACCCAAGGCCAGATCTTTCTCGAAGGCAAGGCTATCGAGAGTGTCCCCGCCCATCGCCGTGGCATTGGCATGGTGTTCCAAAACTACGCACTGTTCCCGCACATGAGCGTCGCCGAAAACATGGCGTTTCCATTGCAGGTGCGGCGCATGCAGCGCCATGAAATAGAAACCCGGGTCAAGAAAGCCCTGGAGATGGTGCGTCTGGGCAATCTCGCCAAGCGCTACCCCAGCCAACTGTCCGGCGGCCAGCAACAGCGAATCGCACTGGCCCGAGCACTGATTTTCGAACCGAAACTGGTGCTGATGGACGAGCCACTGGGAGCCTTGGATAAACAGCTGCGCGAACAGATGCAACTTGAAATACGCCACCTGCACCGTGACCTCGGCCTCACCGTGGTGTTCGTCACCCACGATCAGGCAGAAGCCCTGACCTTGTCCGACCGCGTGGCGATTTTCAACGACGGCGTCATCCAGCAGGTTGACACACCGCAAGCGCTCTATGAGCGCCCGGCCAATACCTTTGTCGCCAGGTTCATGGGCGACACCAACGTCCTGCCTGGCGTATTGGGCTCGTTCAGTGCAGATCGCTGCCAGGTTCAACTCGATCAGGGCGAACCTCTATTTGCCCGAGCTACCCCCGGCCTGGTCAGTGGCAGCAAAACTTCCCTGTCGATTCGCTCCGAACGCGTGATCCTCGACGGCGACGCCCGTTATGACAGCCGTCTGGCCGGACGTATAGAAGAGTGTATTTATCTGGGCGACCACGTCCGCATACGCCTGAATGTCGCCGGCAACCATGACTTCAACGTCAAGGTGCCGATCGCCCAGATGCAACCCCACTGGCGCGAGGGCCATAGCCTTCCCGTCTGTTGGCACAGCGCCGATGCCTCGGCACTCAGTGCCATGTCCGCGTAACCCTCCTCCCTATCGATGACTTCAGGTGACTTGCCATGCTCAAGCGTTTTGCTGCACTGACTGTTCTGGCTGCTTTCGGCGGCCAGGTAAATGCCGAATCACTGACCGTCGTGTCGTTTGGCGGTCTCAACAAGGACGCCCAGGACAAAGCCTTCTACCAGCCCTTCGCCGCCACCGGCAAAGGCACGGTGCAGGCCGGTGAATACAACGGCGAAATGGCCAAGGTCCGCGCCATGGTGCAAACCCGCCAGGTGAGCTGGGATGTGGTCGAGGTCGAGAGCCCCGATCTGATCCGTGGCTGTGCCGAAGGCCTGTTTGAACCGCTGGACTGGAGCAAACTGGGCGAGGCCGGAAAATTCGTCAACGGCGCCGCCACCGAATGTGGCGCCGGGATTTTTCTCTGGTCGACCAACCTGACCTACAACAGCGCCAAGCTCAAAACGGCGCCTAAAGGTTGGGAGGCGTTCTGGGACACCAAGACCTACCCCGGCAAGCGCGGTCTGCGCAAAAGCGCCAAGTTCACCCTCGAAGTCGCCCTGCTGGCCGACGGTGTGAAGCCCGCCGAGCTGTACCAGGTGCTGGGTACCCCCGAAGGCGTTGACCGTGCCTTCAAAAAACTCGACCTGATCAAAGCCGATATCCAGTGGTGGGAAGCCGGGGCCCAACCCCTGCAATGGCTGGTGGCGGGCGATGTGGTCATGACCTCGGCCTACAACGGACGGGTCTCGGCGGCACAGAACGAAGGCCATGACTTCAAGATGGTGTGGAATCAGAGCCTGTATGACATCGACAGTTGGGCCATCGTCAAAGGCTCGCCGCACAAGGCCCTCGGCGAGCAGTTCATTACCTTCGCCAACCTGCCGCAACATCAGAAAGTCTTCGCGGAAAATATCCCTTACGGCCCGACCAACAAAGACACCCTGCCGTTGATCGACGCCAAGACCCGGGAACAACTGCCAACGGCCCCGGCCAACCTGGAGAACGCCCTGCAAGTGGACACCAACTTCTGGATCGACCACGGCGAAGAACTGGAACAACGTTTCAACGCCTGGGCGGCGCGCTGATCGAACGCCCGCACAGACTGCCCGGGTCGTGTCGGCGCTCGCCGCCCGCACACCCGGGTCCGGTTGATGAAAGGAGACCTCCATGTCCGAAGCATTTGCCCTCGAGCCAGCGCCGCCAGCGGCTCAGACGCAACGACTACAACGGCAATTACAGGCCACGAAACGTACCTACACTCGGCGTTCGGTGCTGTTGATTCTTCCCCTGCTGGCGTTGCTGGTGCTGGGGTTTCTGACCCCCATCGGCTCACTGCTGAGCAAGAGCGTGGAAAACCCGGAAGTCGCCGACACCCTGCCAAAGACCTTGGCTCAGTTGAAAACCTGGGACGGCCAGGCCCTGCCTGGCGAGGCGGCTTTCAGCGCCCTGGGTGAAGATTTGCGTAGCGCCCGCAGCAACGGTCAGTTGTTCGCCTTCAACCGCCGGCTGGGCTACGAAAGCGCCCACTTGAGCAGCCTGTCGAATGCCGTTCTGACCCGGCTGCCGGCCAACGGCAAACCCGTGCGTGAAACGTTGCTCAACGGCGTGCCGGCGCTGGCCGATCTCAAGACCTGGTTCACCCTCAAGCACCTGGGCCAGCCATACACCGACTTCTATTGGCTGGCGGCGTTCGACCTTAGGAAGGAGGCCGGTCACATCAGCGCTGTCGCCCCGGATAAGGCGCTGTATGTCGATGTACTCAAACGCTCGCTGTTGATCGCCGCGTTGGTGACCGTGTTCTGTGTGCTGCTGGGTTATCCGCTGGCCTATTGGCTGTCACGGCAACCGGCACGGCGCGCGAACCTGCTGTTGATCCTGGTGCTGCTGCCGTTCTGGACCTCGCTGATCGTGCGCACAGCCAGTTGGATCGTCCTGCTGCAATCGGGGGGGCTGATCAACAACACGTTGATCGACCTGGGCGTCCTGGAGAAACCGCTGCAGTTGGTGTTCAACCGCACCGGTGTGCTGATTTCAATGACCCACATTCTGTTGCCGTTTCTCATCCTGCCACTGTACGCGGTCATGAAGGGCCTCGACCCACGCTTTGAGCGCGCCGCGATTTCCCTGGGTGCTCATCCGTTCACAGCGTTTTGGCGGGTGTACCTGCCGCAGACGTATGCCGGCGTGACGGCCGGTGCGCTGTTGGTGTTCATCATGGCCATCGGTTACTACATCACCCCGGCGTTGCTGGGCGGCCCCGGCGATCAAATGATCAGCTACTTCGTCGCGTACTACACCAACACCACCATCAATTGGGGCATGGCCACCGCGCTGGGCACTCAACTGCTGATCGTCGTGTTGTTGCTGTACTGGGTGTACGCGAAGGTCTCGCGTCCCGCCAATCGAACTGCCTGAGGAGCCTGCAATGAAGCACGTCGAACCGTTCGAAATCCGTCTGCTGCGCCCGCTTCTGGACACCTACAGCCTGGCGTTGCTGATGTTCCTGATCATCCCGATCCTGGTCATCGTTCCGCTGTCCTTCAATGAAGGCTCGTTTCTCAGCTATCCGTTGAGCGGCCTCTCCCTGCGCTGGTATCGCGAGTTCTTCAATTCCGGGGACTGGATGCTGGCGCTGCTCAACAGCTTGAAAATTGCGCCCGCCGCGACCTTGCTCGCCACCGTGTTGGGTACCCTGGCTTCGGTCGGGTTGTCGCGGGGAGAGTTTCGTGGCAAGGCGCTGATCATGGCGATCATGATTTCACCCATGGTGGTGCCCGTGGTGATCGTGGCGGTCGGGTTGTACTTCTTTTTCGCCCAGTGGGGTTTGATCAACAGCTACCTGGGCCTGATCATCGCCCATGCCGTACTCGGCGTACCGTTTGTGGTGATCACCGTCAACGCGACACTCGAGGGCTATGACCGCAACTTCACCCGGGCCGCCGCCAGCCTGGGTGCGACACCCTGGTATGGATTCAAGCGGGTGACCTTGCCCCTGATTGCACCGGGCGTGCTGAGCGGCGCGCTGTTTGCCTTCGCCACCTCCTTCGACGAAGTGGTCGTGACCCTGTTCCTGGCCAGCCCTGCGCAACGCACCCTGCCGATGCAGATGTTTGCGGGCATCAAGGAAAATCTCAACCCGACCATCGCTGCCGCGGCAACCATCATGGTGCTCAGTGCCTTGTCGCTACTGCTGGCCATGGAGGCGCTGCGACGTCGAAACGAGCGTATTCGGCGTTGTCCATCGAGGGTCGACCGTGCCTCAGGAAGCGCCCGACAGCAATCGACCCCGACTGCCTGATTAGCGGATCACGCAATCACCTTCGCATACACCGGCCTGTCGACATTCCCACCGGTCAGGATGACCCCCACCCTCTTCCCGGCCATGGCCTCACGCTCCTGCATAAGCGCCGCCAGTGCCGCCGCTCCCGCCCCTTCAGCCAGGTTGTGGGTGTCGCTGTAATACACGCGCATGGCCTCGGCAACCTGCGCGTCCGAGACCGCTACGATCCTCGCCGCCCCGGCCGCATACACCGCAAAGGCTTCGGGGATCGGCTTGCGCACGGCCATACCGTCGGCCAGGGTATTCGCCGAGGCGGTTTCCAGTATTTTCCCGGCTTCGAAGGATCGCTTCGCGGCGTCAGCTTCGGTCGATACCACACCGACCACCTGGGTCTTCAGGCCCAGCGCATCACGGGCGGCGATAATCCCGCAAATCCCCGAGCCACAACCTATGGGCACGTAGACGGTGTCCAGATCCGGTACCGCCTTGAACAACTCCAGCGAGTAGGTGGCGACACCCTTGATCAATTCGGCATGGTACGGCGGCACCAGATAGAGGCCTTGCGTCTCAGCCAGGCGCGCGGCCTCCTCACGGGCTTCGTCGAAATCCTGGCCAAACTCGACGACCTCGCCACCAAAACCGCGCATGGCGTTGTTCTTCTCCACGGAATTGCCCCGCGGCACCACGATCAGCGCCCTCAAGCCCAGCGCCCGGGCCGCCAGGGCGATGCTCTGACCGTGGTTACCACGGGTAGCGGTGACAACGCCTTGCGTGTTCGGGTGGGTACGCTTGAGCCAGTGCATGAAGGTAATGCCGCCGCGCACCTTGAAAGCACCGGTGGGGGTGTGGTTTTCGTGCTTGACCCAGACCGTGCAGCCCATGCGCTCGGCCAGCAAGGGCCAGGCGTATTGGGCGGTGGCGGGCATCACCTGGTATACCTGGCGGGCAGCGTTTTCGATGTCGTCGCGGGTCAGTCCGTGCATGGTTGTTCTCTCTGAGGTTTTGCCCAGTCTAGGCAGGAGCACAGCCCATCGGCTTTCAGAAAACTGACCTGACCTTCAGGGTTGTCCTTCAGTAAGATGGTGCCCATGAATCGTCGAAACAACTTGCCGCCCCCGTCCCTACACGAACCGGTCCGTCGTGCCGAGGCCGGGCCGTGGGCGATCGAGCTGCTGCCCGGCGCCCGCTACGCAACCCGCTACATAGCGACCCAGGCCGCCATTGGCTTTGCCTTCGACAGCCAGCGAGGCCTGCACGCGATTGGCAGCGACCGGGTGCGCCCCTTCACGGCCACGCCCAACGGCCTGGCATTCATACCGCCTGGGTGCGACGTGTTTTCTGAATCGCCCGAGGGCGGCGAATACCTGCGGATCATCCGCACCGACGGTACAGCACTGGCGGGAGAGCATGCTTTTAACAACCGGATTGATCGGCAGGCGATTGCCCTGGCGCAGCGAATGCGCAGCGCGCTGTTGCGGGCCTCGGTGGAAGACGACTGGGAGACCTGGGCACTGGCCTTGGCCCAACGGGCGGCGGGAGACCCTGTGCTGCCGGAGCTGTCCCGTGGTTCGATGACCAACCACCGGCTGCGCCTGCTCGACGAGTTCATTGACGCCAAGCTCGACGGGCCGCTGAGCGTGCAGGCGATGGCGCAGACACTGGGTTTATCCGAAGGCTACTTCATACGTGCGTTCAAGGACGCAACGGGCAAGAGCCCGCACAGTTACCTGATCGATCGACGCCTCGCCCGGGCCCGGTGCCTGTTGCGCGGCTCGGCGGAGCGCTTGGCGGACATCGCCCAGGCCTGCGGTTTTGCTTCCCAGGCGCACATGGCCACGGCCTTCAGGCAGCGCTTGGGGGTCAGCCCGCGGGATATGCGCGGGTAATCGGCAATCGGGTGATTGCCGAGCAGGCGCGCCCGCCTCAAAGGGTCACGCGATAGCTCTGTGATCCCCGTATGGGAAGGGACTGGCAGAGCTGCCGGACCACCTCCTGGCCGTAGCGCCTTTCCAGCTTCCGGACAATGAAGTGCCCGCGCGCCATGTCCTGGAAATGATTGATAAAAGCCAGGTTGATCAACGCACCGCCCACCGCGCCGATCGCCGGTATGGCTTGCGCGGCGGCTTTCTCGCCCACATGGATGCTGAATCGCTCGGCAATGGCAGCGATCAACTTGAGTACCGAACCATCCGACAGGGACTTCGCCAACGCCGCGCGCACGGTGTAATAACCGGTTTCCGAGTCGTATCAAGGTGCGGTCACCGTCCAAGCTCCACGGCGATGAAGAGATCTTGCGTGCCCAGAACTGACTGGCTGCCCGCTCCAACCTCGACTCGCTTTCGTCAGTCGGCAACGCTCAAGCGGACAGGGTCGGCGCGAGCTGAAACTGGATGGCGACTTCGAAACCATCGGTCCTGCCCGGCGCGGGTGAGGCTAACGTCATGCTTGCCTTGACCCCATGGACGATGCTCTTGGCAATCGCCAGGCCCAGCCCCGAACCGCTGGTCTCGCTGCTGCCCCTTACAAAGCGCTCGGTCAGATGCCGCAACACCGGCTCCGGCACCGCAGCCCCGCCGTTGACCACCCGCAACAGACCCTGGGTGGTGAGACTGACCTCGACCGGCTGATCCGCCGCGCCGTATTTCAACGCATTCTCGATCAGGTTACGCAACAGGATGCCGAAGGCGTCCGGATCGATGGCCGCAAAAACACTGGCCTGGGTCGGGAGTTGCAAGCCGATCCGCCGACCACTGCTGTGCTTCCACTCATCGACCACATGGGCCAGCAAGGGAATCAGGTCCTGAGGCGTTTCGGACAACAGCCCGCCGCCTTCGGCCTTGGCCAGTTGCATAAGCTTTTCCGAGAGCCGGGCCAACTCCCGCAGGGAGCTTTCGATCTTTGTCGCACGCACGCGCAACGGGCCCTCGGGGGCCTCGTGGCGCAGTCGCTGGATCTGCGCCAGGGTCGCGGCCAGGGGCGTACGCAATTCATGGGCGCTGTTGGCGGTGAAGCTGCGCTCGGTCTCCAACGCCTTGCGCAAGCGCTCCAGCAGGTGATTGACCGCCTCGGCCAGCGGATCGATTTCAGCCGGCAGGCGGGCCACCTTGATCGGCGAAAGATCACCGACACCACGAACCTCGACAGCCCGGCGATAGGCCAATACGCTGCGCAGGCTGATCCGCACCAACAGCCAGGTGCCCAGCAGACTGATGGGAATCAGCGCCAGCAACGGCAGCAACAAGGCAACCAGTGCTTCACGCGCGGCTTCACGACGATGGCTCAGGGGCTCGGCGATCTCGATGAATACCTCTCCATGCCGCGCACTGGCGCCGTACAGGCGGTACTGACGCGTCGTGGAAAAGCCTTCGCTCGGCGGTTTGCTGAAGATCTTCGGACTGGCGTCATGGGACTGCATGAGGATTTCGCCAGCGGCATCGCGCACCCGGTAAGCCAGATATTCCTTGTGCATTCTCAGGGTAGGCACGTGCTGTGCCTCCGGCCCCCGTTCACGGCTACCGATTTCCAGCACCGCCAGCGGCAGGATGCGTTGCGCGGTTTCTTCCAGCGCGCTGTCGAACGCCTCGTTCAGCTCATGTTGCACCACCAGCCAGGCGCCGACGGTCCCCCCCAGCCAAAGCAAGGTCATGCCCAGGGTCAGACCCACGCCCAGGCGTTTCTGCAGACTTGCGGAAGGTTTCATTCGGACATCAACCGGTAGCCCATGCCGCGCACGGTTTCAATCATTTCACGGCCGAGTTTTTTGCGCAGACGGCTGATATAGACCTCGATGGTATTGCTCTCGATTTCGGCGCCAAAGGCATACAACCGCTCCTCAAGCTGTGACTTGGACAGCAGTGCGGTGGGACGTTGGACAAACGCCTCGAACAGCGCCCACTCGCGGGCCGTGAGGTCGACGATCAGACCATCGCGCAGGACCGTGCGGGCGCTCATATCGACCTGCAGCTCGCCAAGCCTGATGTGCGGGTTGGGATTACCGCTATAGCGTCGGGCCACTGCGGCCACCCGGGCCGAGAGTTCAAACAGATCGAAGGGCTTGACCAGATAATCGTCGGCCCCCGCATTCAGGCCGGCGATGCGCTCGGATATCTGATCCTGGGCGGTCAGGATGATCACCGGGGTCACATCCCCCGCCGAGCGCTGCTGACGCAAAAAGTCCAGCCCGCGACCGTCCGGCAGCATCAGGTCGAGCAGGATCAAGTCGTAAGGCGTGGTGCGCACGCTACTGCGGGCATGGTCCAGGCACTGCACCCAATCCACGGCGTGGCCGTCATCGGCGATCTGCTCGCGCACCGCATCCCCCAGCCCTACTGCGTCCTCGACCAGCAAAACCCGCATGCGGCACCTCTCGTGATGGTTGTCGTGGCACACCTTAGCTGCCTTTGCTGACGTGAACCTGAAGATTCAGGTGGTTGTCAGGAATGCGCTCTAGGGTATGCCACAGACGCCGCCTCCGGCAGCTATTTCCAAAGCTTCAGGTTGCTGTCAGCCGGCAGCTCCAGACTCTGGCCACACCGCTCAAACAGGATACCGTCATGAAGACCCTCATTGCTGCAACCTGCCTCGTCGGCGCCCTTGCCCTGCCGGAGTTGGCACAGGCCCGTGAAGTGACCCTGACCACCCTGCTCAAGGACTACGGCGGTAGCGAGGCCTATCTGGCGATCTACCTCACCGACGGCAATGGCCAGTACCAGAAAACGCTCTGGGTCGCCGGCCGGAAGGCCAAGTATTACCGGCACCTGAGCGACTGGGCCCGTGGCAGCGGCCAAAAACCCGCTGAATTTGATGGGATCAGCGGTGCCAGCGTCGGCAGCGGCGACACCCTCAAAGTCAGCGTTGAGTTGGCGGACACTTTGATCGATGCCGGGTTTCAGATTCGCGTCGACAGCGCCGTGGAGAACCAACGCGAAGGCCGCGCCGACGTCAGCGTGCCCCTGACCGCCAACGGGGCGGGCAGGCCAACCACCGGTAGCACCTACGTAAAGTCATTTACCTACGACCTGTAATACCTGCCGTTTCTGGAGGCTGAACATGCTTCGCCAGTTCCACTCACTGCCCGGCCTGGTGGCCGCCCTGCTGGTTATGCTCCTGGCCATCAGCGGCGCACTGCTGTCGATTGACCCGGCCCTGGAGCGCCTGCATAGCGCTCCGAGCGCCACCGGGCAAGTCAATGTCGGGCAATTGGTCGGGCGCGTCGCCGAGCATTTCCCTGGCGTGGAGCAGATCCGCCGCACCACGTCCGGAACGGTGATCGTCTACCACAACCAGAACGGCCAAGCCGCGATGGACATCGTCGACCCATTGACCGGCCTGGGCCTGGCGCCCTATGCGCCGTCGTCCTTCACGCGCTGGGTGAAAGACCTGCATCGCTCGCTGTTCCTCGGCGTACCCGGCCACGCCGTATCCGCCGTCGGCGCGCTGTTCATCCTGATACTGTCGGTGTCTGGCGCGCTATTGCTGGCGCGGCGCCTGGGTGGCTGGCGCAATTTGCTACGTCCGCTGCGGGGAACCTTCAGCCAGCGCTGGCACTCGGAAATCGGGCGCCTGGCTTTGCTCGGCCTGCTGCTGTCGGCATTGAGCGGGCTGTACATGTCCGCCACGACCCTGGGGCTGGTCGCCGACGGTAGCCAGGATGAACCGCCCTTCCCCAGTCAGGTCAGCGCCGCCCCAGCCTTACCGATAGCGAGCCTGCAAGCCTTGCGGAGCACCGACCTGAACGATCTGCGCGAGCTGGTTTACCCAAGCCCCGACAACCCGCGGGACGTATTTACCCTGCGCACGGCCCAGGGCGACGGTTACGTGGACCCGGCCAACGGCGCCTGGCTGTCCTATCAGGCCCACGACGCGATGCACAACGCTTACGAATGGATGTACCAGTTGCATACCGCTGAAGGCCTCTGGTGGCTCGGCCTGCCGCTCGGCGCTTGCGCCCTGTGCGTCCCGTTGATGAGCGTGACCGGCATCCTGCTGTGGTGGCGCCGCCGCAAGAGCGGGCCGCAGCTGGGCCACAACAGCGATGCGCAATCGGCCGACTGTGTGATTCTGGTCGGCAGCGAAAACAACAGCACCTGGGGTTTTGCCAAGTCCCTGCATGAAACCTTGCACCAGGCCGGTCATCGGGTACACAGCACCTCGATGAATGAATGGACTGGCGAATACCACGGCGCCGAGCGCCTGTTCATTCTCACCGCGACCCACGGCGACGGCGATGCGCCGGCCTCGGCGGCGCGGTTCCTGACGCGACTCGGTGAGACGGGCGTCAAACCCGGCCTGCCGTTTTCCGTGCTGGGCTTTGGCGATCGACAGTTTGCCCGCTTCTGCCAGTTCGCCCATCAAGTCCAGGACGCAATGCTGCAAGCCGGTGGCACGGCGTTGCTGGAACTTGAAACCATCAACCGCCAATCCTCCCAGGAGTTCGCCCGCTGGGGCCATGCCTTGGGTGAGAAACTGGGACATGACCTGACACTGGTCCATGCCCCCGAACGTCCGCGCACCCAACCACTGCTGTTGACCGAACGCACCGTCTACGGTGAACAGGTGAATGCGCCGACCCAGGTGCTGCGCTTCAAGGCCGCCGGCGAGCTACCGAGCTTCCAGGCCGGCGACCTGGTCGGAGTCCTGCCCCCGGGCAGCGCAGTGCCACGTTTCTACTCGCTGGCCAGTCGTTCGGAGGACGGAGTGCTGGAGATCTGCGTGCGTAAACACGAAGACGGCGTGTGCTCGGCGTTTCTGCATGACCTGGAAATGGGCGCGCAGATCGATGCCTTTATCCAGCCCAACCCACAATTTCGCCCGGCGGCGGGCAACCAGCCGGTGATTCTGATCGGCGCCGGTACCGGTATCGGTCCCTTGGCCGGTTTTATCCGTAACAACAAGGACCGGCACCCGATGCACCTGTATTGGGGCGGACGCCACCCGGCCTCGGACTTTCTCTACGAACCGGAGCTCAAGCGCTACCTGGCGGACCGGCGTCTGACGGCGTTACGCGCAGCCTTTTCCCAGGCCCAGGACCGCAGCTATGTACAGGACAGGCTGATCAACGATGCACTGGCCCTACGCCGGTTGATTGAGAAAGGCGCGCAGGTATTGGTGTGTGGCAGTCGCGAAATGGCCAAGGGCGTGATGCAGGCGCTGGATGAAGTACTCGCGCCTCTAGAGCTCAGTGTGCTGACCCTGAAGACACAAGGACGCTACCGTGAAGATGTCTACTGAGCTGCAACGCTACAGCCTGAATGGCGAAACCATGGGCACCCGCTACACGGCCTTGTTCTACGCCGATACCGGGATCGATGTCGATGCCATCGGCCGGGACCTGGCGCACGCCGTCGGCCGAGTCGATCAGCAGATGTCAACCTGGAAGGCCGACTCCGATCTCAATCGCCTCAACGCCGCCCCCGAACAGGAATGGGTGCCGGTACCCAGAGAAATGATCGAGGTGTTGTCCGCGGCGCTGAGTATCAGCCAGCAATCCAACGGAGCCTTCGACATCGCTGTCGGTGACCTGGTACACGCCTGGGGATTCGGCCCCGGCGAACCGACGGTCATGCTACAGCCGTCCGCGACCAGCCCGTCGCCAGCCCGTCGATCGGCGAGCGCGGCCCTGGTGGTCGATTCACGACGCAATCAGGTGTGCAAGCGCGCGCCGCTGAACCTTGATTTGAACGGCATCGCCAAGGGTTTCGGCGTCGATGAACTGGCCCGTAGCCTGGAAGATTTTGGCATCACCCGGTACCTGGTGGGTATCGACGGCGACATGCGCGCTCGTGGTCTCAAACCCGACGGCAGCGCCTGGGCCGTGGCCCTGGAAAAGCCCAACCGGGGCGTACGTGAAGTGATGGGGGTGATGGATCTCAGCGACGCCGCCATTGCAACCTCCGGGGACTATCGACAATGGGTCGATTTAGCCGGTCGCTCCTATGCCCACACCATGGACCCGGCGACCGGCGCACCGTTGTGCAATACCCTCGCATCCGTCACCGTAGTGGCGCCAACCGGCCTGCTCGCCGACGCCTGGGCCACGGCGCTGATGGTACTGGGCGAAAAGGCAGGTCCACGCTTGGCTCAGGAACGCGGAATGGTTGCCTTATTCGTATTACGCGACGGGCAAAAGCTCAAGGAAATATACGTTTCTGATGGGACGTTACAGGTTGCAGAGCTCAATCCACAATAAACAATTTCGCTCCGCACGCAGTGGACGAACGATGCCCCTCGTTATTATTGCCGACCTGATAGCTCATCCCCGCGGACAGGGTAAACCGGCGACCATCTTCCAGTTCGGTGTCCAACTGGCCCTCCAGGCACAACAGGATATGCCCTCTCCAGCACCAGTGGTCGGCCAGGTATCCGGGGCTGTACTCGACCATCCGCACACGAGCACTGCCAAACTGACAGGTCCGCCAATAGGCGGTCCCCGTCTGGCCCGGATGGGCGACAGGCTCGATAGTCGACCAATCCGTCGTACCGAAGGGGATAGCCGTAAGATCCATGGAGTTATTCCTCGCCGAAAAGAGCCACAGACCGTATCAAGCCGCCGCGAGGTTGAATAGATACAGATCAGCAGGATCGAACGCCGCGAGTTGGCGCCCTCCGCGTCCAGACGGGCTCCTACACCGTCAAAAACAACGCCGAAGTCCAAACCCTCGACTGATCCCGCTGCCGAGCACAAATGAACAACGGATGCTCACGCCCCGCCGCCAACTGCAACGCCGCCAATTCGATCGTCCCCTGCACCTCACGCGGTAACAACGCATCGGTTGTCCGCTCCAGGGACACCTTCAACTCCGCCCCCGGCAGTTCCTCGATTACCTGCCCTCGCGCCAGCAACTGCTCACCGGGCAACTCCATCAGCAGTGTCGGGGCGTGCACATAAGGTTGCGGCTCGGACGGGTCGCCGACCTTGATGTAGTTGTCGATACGGCTTTGAATCTGCAAGGTCGCGCCAGCCAGTTGCGACAGGTCGATTTCGATGCTGTCGGTATCGCCATTGGTATCGGTGCGAAACGCCAGTGTCGTCGCGTCCTTGCGCCATACGGTCTGCTCGGGATGGTCGAGACCCAATGCCCGGAAGCCCTTGATCACCGCACCGGTTACGCGGATCTCGCCGGTCCAGTAGGCACCGCGATAACGGTCCTTGATCCGTGCACCACCCAGGCGCAGGCGAATGCCGTGACCGGAGAAGCCCAGTTCCTCATGCAGGTTGCGCGACCAGACCCGCCGTTCGCCGTCAAACAGTTCGACCTGCTCCCAGCCCGCCTCCCCCAGCAAACGATAATCCAGCGTCGCATCGGCCCGTGCAGTGAACACTTCACCCATAAAGTGCGCACCCTGGCGCAGACTGGCGAACGCGCGCTCACCGGTGGTGGCGAAGGTCCGACGGGCACGCAATGCCTTGCCGACACTGGCACGGTCAAAACGCTCGGCGACCACGCCGGTCAGCCCGCCGCGCGATCCGAACACCGCCGTGGCCGGCACGCCGCCGCCACAACGGCCCTGATGCTCGTCGCTGTTGGCCGCGGCCCCGACCCGATAGCCACGTTGCAGGGCCTCGGCATAGACCCAATGGAACTGCCCCCACGCCGACCCCACTTCAATCAGACGCTCCAGCTCCGGGTGATGCCAGTCCAGGTTGCAACGACGCCCGCCCACATGCGGCATCATCAGATGGCCTTCAGGGTCCTTGGCATAGGCAGCATACAACTCGTCCACTGGCCAAGCCCCGGGCTTGATGGTCCCGGCGGTGAATTCGTTCCATTCGAAGGACCGTACCAGGCGGCCCTGGTTGTCAAAAGGAAACTCCGGCTTGCGATCGTGCAGGAACACCACGTTGCGATCACCGCCGGCACAGGAGTTGCCGCACCACTCGGTGCCGGGATAGCAGACAAATCGACCCGGCTCGTTGAGTTGGTGAATCAGCTTGACCGCCTGGTCCCAGCGTTGCTCGGTGATATTGAAATCGTTGGCGGTATAACCGAGCACGTCGAGCCCTGCAACATCACGACCATAACTGAGGTTGTACAAGGTGTCGTTGGTGCCCACGGTGTCGTCGGAGTGCACATGCAGGTCCGCATAGAGCGGGCGCAATGCGCTACCGGCCGGATCGACCGTGACAAAGGCCCGGGCCCCGCGCACAAACGGCCCCTGCACCTCGGCCGCCAATTGCCACTCGCCCACCGCGCCGAACTTCACACCCTCAAGCCGGGCAATCGCCCAACCTTCGGCTGCCAGGCGGAACGGCTGCTGCCGCTGTTCGCCTTGCGGACCGGTCAGGCTCAGCAGGCCCTCGAGCGGCAACTGGCGGCAGGTATTGCCCCAGGCATCGTCGACCCGCAGCAGGACGTCGAACGCCTCGCCGGCGCTGACCAACCGCGGCACGATCAATTGAACGCTTTGCGCCGGCCCCGGGACGATATCCAACAACACATCACCGGGGACCTCGGCAAACTTCGAGCTGCCCAGCGGATCGATGAACAGGCGGAAGCGGAAGTCCTTCTCGACAAAGCTCTGCACCCGCGTGCCCGCGCCACCCTGGCGCCGGTCGCCGAGACGGATGACGATGCGGTCACCAGGATTGAGGTAGCCGTCGACGATGTCGATGATCAGCGCTTTCTGGAAGGGCCGCTCATGGCCCTTCTGGTCGAAACGCACCTTCAGGTGCTGCACAGTGGCCTGGCTCTGCCCGGGCACCAACTCCCCGGCCTGATACTCGGCACTGACGTAGTTGGGACCCGCCGGGTTCGAGGTTTGGAACAAGGCCCAGTCGGAGTAGAACTTGAACGCCAGCTTCAACCAGGCACCGTCCGCCAGCCCGCTGCCGCCGACCTCGTAGACCAAGGTGATTTCGTCCCATTGGCCGGCCACCAGGATCTGGCGATCACAGCTGATCGCCCCCAGGAACGGCCGTTGTTTGTTGCGTTCGTACAGACCTTGCGGGGCTATGTAATGCCCGGCTTCGCGGGGATCGAACAGGTTACTCACATGACACCTCGTACAGGATCATTGAAGGTTTGAAGGGGGGCACCGGCGACTTATTGCTCGCGCCATTGCTGGTAATGACGCTCGATGCGCCGGAACACGAAACTCTCCATCAGCCAGGCGATCAGCCCGATCAGGGCAATGCCCAGCAGCACCTGGCTGCTGTTGCCGATCTGGCCCCCGGTGGAGACCATCCAGCCAATGCCCTGGGAGGCGCCGATCATTTCCGCCGCCACCAGCGCCCGCCACCCCTGGCTGAAACCGATGCGCAGGGCCGCCGTGACGAACGGCAGCGACGCCGGCAGGTAGACATGGGCCAGCAACTGCCAGGGACTGGCGCCCAGCGTGCGGGCCGCGCGCACTTCCCCGCCGCGAATACCCTGCACGCCCTCCTGGATCGTCACCGCCATGGGGAACACCGCGGCAATGAAGATCACCAGCACGATGGACACATAGCCCAGGCCGAAGATGATCATGATCAACGGCGCCCAGGCGATCGGTGGGATGGCCATGAACAGGCTGTTGAGCGGCGCGATGAAGTCGCGAAAACGCGAGGACAATCCGCCCGCCGCGCCCAGCAGCATGGCGACGATGACCGCCGCGCAGAACCCGCCGAGCTCCTCCAGGACGCTGGCTCGCAGGTGCTGCCAGAGCGAACCGTCGTCCAGCCAGCGCAACGCCTCGCGGGCGACATCCCAAGGCTGCGGCAGGATGTAGGTGGGAAAACGACTGGCCAGGGCGACCCAGATCAACAGCAGGAATGGCAACGACGCCCATCCCCAATTCGGTTTTGGCAAGGACATGGGCAGACTCAGCGCGAAGCTTTTTCCAGGTAGGTGGTGTCGACGATCTGCTCGGTCTTGAGCGTGCTGTCGATAAAGCCCAGGTCATGGGAATAGTTCATCAGGCGCTGGATAAACTGGATGTCCGCGACCTCCAGGTCAGCCGACCAACCCAGTCGGGTGCGGGCCTGGGCGACAATGGTTTGTGGGGCGATGGTCTTGCCATCGGGCCCTTGCACCGCTTCGAGCTTGAACGCCTCGGCGATGATCCGATTCGACTCATCGGGATGCTCGTTGAGAAAGGCGATGGCCTTGCGATGCGCGCGCAACAGTTTCACCACGTCATCCGGGCGTTCCTGCAAGGTTTGCGGCAACGCGATCACCACATACCAGGGGTACTGGGGCAAGGCCTGGTTGACATCGAACAGGACCCGGCTCGAACCACGCAGCAAGGATTGGCTGACAAAGGGTTCCCAGGAAAACGCCGCATCGACGATGCCGCGCTCCAGGGCGGCGTTCATATTGCCCGGGGGCATGTCGATAATGTCGAGGTCATGGTCCGGGTTGAGCCCAGCCTTCTCCTTGAGCACATAACCGCGCAGCAGCACGTCCATGCCACTGCCCTTCTTGACCCCGGCGAGTTTTTTGCCCTTGAGCTCGGCCAATGAGTTGATCGGGCTTTTGCTGTCGACAATCACCGCCGCCTGGCCGTAATTGACCTTGGCCAGGATCCGGCTCTGCAATCCACGGGAAAACCACTGGTACACCGGCGGCGTGCCGACATAGGCCACATCCAGTTCACCAGCGGCCAGCGCCTGCTGAATCACCGGACCATCCCCCAGTGCCCTGAGGTCTACGTTCAGGCCTTCTTCTTGGTAATAGCCCTCCTTGTCCGCGATCAACGCCGGGGCATTGGCCATGGCAAAGACATATCCCACCCGCAGCGGCTTGGCTTCCCCGGCGACTGCCAATGAACTGCCGGCCACCGCGACAATCGACAATAAAAGAGCAAGCAGCGTAGGTTTGATCATTGGATCGACTCGGCTTCAAGGGAGAGAGAGGGAGAACAAACGCGGGCCTCGGACAACGCCATGACCTGGGAAATACGCTCCATCAGCTCATTGCGGTAATCGAGGAACGCCGGCAAGCGGCGGGTTTTCAGATTGGAGCGCGGGCGTGGCAGCTGGATCTTCAGTTCACTGTGAATACCGCCCGGCGCGATATTGAGGACAATCACCCGGTCGGCGAGGAACACCGCCTCGTCGATATCATGGGTAATGAACAAGACGGTCTGGCCCAGCTCGGCCCAGATGCGCAGGGTTTCTTCATTCATGTGGTTGCGGCTGATGGCGTCCAACGCGGCGAACGGCTCGTCCATCAGCAATACCTCCGGCTCCAGTGCCAGGGTGCGAGCCAACGAGACACGCTGCTGCATCCCACCGGAAAGCTGATGCGGCAAGCGCTGCGCGGCCTGCTCCAGGCCGACCAGGCGCAGGTACTGCATGGCTTGCTCACGCTGCTGCGACTCGCTGACATCGGCGGCCATGCGCAAGCCGAAACGCACGTTCTCCAGGGCTGTCAGCCAGGGAAACAACTGCGGCGCCTGGAACACATAACCCAACTCCGAACGCTCGGGACTCACCGTGGCCTGGTTCAGGCGGATCTGCCCCGCCTGCGGTTGGACGAAACCCGACAACAGGTTCAGCAAGGTGGTCTTGCCACAGCCGGACGGCCCGAGGATCGCAACAAATTCGCCGGGGGCCGCGCTCAGGCTGAACGAGGAAAACACCCGTTGCCCATTGGCGTAGCTGAAGCTGATGTGCTCGACGCTCAATGCATCGGCCGGCGGTGGCGTACGAAGGATGGTTTCTGGCATGGCAAGTATCATCAGGTCGTCTACAATGGGAATACCTGACATAATACGTATTAATACAAGTCGTCCCAATAACCTATTTTTATAACCTTAGAAGTGAAGGCCGCACCCTGAGCACGACGCTTCTTCGATCACGGAACCCCGCAGTGTCCACGCCCATTCTTCGTGACAGCAGCACCTCGCTCTACGAACAGATCGCCCACCAGTTGCTGGAGGAGATTCAGCGCGGCGCCTATGAGCCCAGCGGCAAGCTGCCCTCGGAGGCCGAGTTGGGTCAGCGCTTTGCGGTCAGCCGCGTGACCGTTCGCCTGGCCGTGGGCAAGCTCAGCGATGATGGCGTGGTGGAACGCAAGCAAGGCAAAGGTACCTTTGTCGCCGCCAAGCAGGTCCGCCATGGTCTCGATGCCCTGCGCAGCTTTCATGAGGCGCTGTTGTTGCAAGGTCTCGAGCCGAGCATGCGCGTCCTCGATTATCAGTTGCAGCCGGTTCCCGAGGCGCTGCGCATTCTGTTTGCAGAGGCCGATTACTGCCTGTTGCTGGAGCGCCTGCACTTTGTCGACGACGAACCCATTGCCCTGGGCCGCAGCCATCTGCCGGCCGCACTGGCGGACGTGGTCTGGAGCGCGGTCGAGAACCGTCCGATCTACGCGATCCTGGAGTCAATCACCGGCTCCCCGGTCACCCGCGCCGATATGGCTATTCGCGCCCAGGAGGCCGACAGACACCTGGCCAATACCCTGAATGTCAAACGCGGCGCGGCGCTGCTGGTGATGGAACGCACCTCGTATTTTGCCGACGGCCGCTGCTGTGATCGGACCACCTTCTTTATCCGCCCGGAGCGTTATGCGTTTGTCCTCAGCGGTGTGTTCAAGTCCAGCCCCAGCCCTTGAAACCAGGGGACGCCCAGGCCTGTTCCTGGGCCTGGCGAGCGCCGACAACAGGTCGTACGGCGATTACCGTCGATGCGCCAGGGAGCGTACCAGCCGATCGCCCAGGCTTTGCACGCCCTGCACCAGAATCACCAGGACGATCACCGTGGCGACCATCACCTGATTGTTGAAACGCTGATAACCATAACGAATCGCCAGATCCCCCAACCCACCGCCACCGATAACCCCGGCCATGGACGAGAAGCCGATCAACATCACCAGGGTCAGGGTGATCCCCGCCAGCAAAGCCGGCAGGGCCTCGGGCAACAGGACCTTGCAAATCACATGGCGAATATCGCCGCCCATGGACAGGATCGCTTCGATCCGCCCCTTGTCGACGTCATCCATGGCGTTCTCGACGATACGCGCAAAGAACGGAAAGGCACCGATGGTAATCGGCACCACGGCGGCGGTGCTGCCCAGGGTGGTGCCGACAATCAGCCGGGTCAGTGGAATCAAGGCAATCAACATCACCACGAACGGCAGCGAACGACCGAGGTTGACCAACGCGCCGAGGCTGCTGTTCAACCGGGGCATGGGGTACAGGCCACGGCGGCGACTGACGAACAGCAGTACCCCGAGCGGCAAGCCGATCAACAGGGTGAAGAGTCCTGCCAGCAACACCATATAAAGCGTTTCGCCCGTGGCATTGAGCAGCAGTTGGAAAATCTCGTTCCAGTCGATTGTCCGGTTCATGACGGCTCAGCCCTGATCTCGCGTTGCTTGAGAAAATCCACCACCTTGGCCAGTTTCAACGGCGGGACGGCCCTCTTGAACGGCAGGTTGTAACTCGACAGCAAGGAATGACCGAGAGGTGCGCCCCGGTCGGCCGGTAACGGTTCCAACGCTCCCGACTCCAGCAACCGCCCCTGATCCAGAATAGCGGCGTGATCGCAGATCGACCTGACCACGTCCAGCTCATGGGTGATCAGCACGATGGTCAGCCCCAACCGGCGATTGATATCGCGCAACAGCTCAAGGATCGACGCCGTGGTTTCCGGGTCGAGGGCGCTGGTGGCTTCATCCGAGAGCAGATACGCCGGGCGCACCGCCAGGGCCCGGGCAATGCCTACCCGCTGCTTTTGCCCGCCGGACAGTTGTGAAGGAAAGGCCTCGGCCTTGTCCCCCAGGCCGACCAGGTCCAGCAGCTCACGCACCCGCGCCTGGCGGGCAGCCTTGTCGGTGCCGGCGATCTCCAGCGGCACGGCGATGTTGTCGAAGACATTGCGCGAATGCAGCAGGTTGAACCCCTGGAAGATCATGCCGATGCGCTGGCGCTGTTGCCGCAATGCCGGGGCGGACAACAACGTCAGGTCCTGGCCGTCGATAACCACCCGCCCACTGCTGGGACGTTCGAGCAGATTGAGGCAACGCAGCAAGGTTGACTTGCCGGCACCGCTACGCCCGACAATCCCGTAGATCGCGCCGTCCGGGATACTCAGCGACACCTGGTCGAGGACCGGCGCCTGGCCTTCGCCGTAGCTTTTGCTCAACTGCTCGATGCGGATCATGGCTGACTGCCCGCAACCACCACCGGAATCACCGACCCCGAGTAAGTATCGGTGATGAACTTCGCCACCTGGGGCGAGTTGAGATCCTTGGCCAGTTGCTTGATCCGCGGGTCATCCTGCAATTTCGGGGTGGTCACCAGGATATTCGCGTACGGATTGTGCGCCGCCTTTTCCAGGCCCAGGGCATCCTTGGCTGGCGACAGTCCAGCCTCCAGCGCGTAGTTGCCATTGATCACCGCCAGGTCCACATCCTCCAGGGCGCGGGGTAACTGCGGCGATTCGATCTCGAGGATCTTCAGCTGTTTCGGGTTCTCGGCAATGTCCTTGGGTGTCGCCTGGTCAGTGGCCGGATCGTTGAAGCCGGGCTTGAGTCTGATCAGGCCATTGTCTTGCAGCAGGTAAAGGGCGCGACTGAGGTTGGTGACATTGTTGGGCAACGCGACGGTGCCGTTTTGCGGCACCTGGTCGAAATTTTTGTGCCGGTGCGAATAGATCCCCAAGGGCTCGATATGCACGCTCGCCGCCACCACGAACTGCTGTCCGAGGGCCTGCTCCTGGGACTTGAGGTACGGCAGGTGCTGGAAGTAGTTGGCGTCGACATCACCATGGGCCAGCAACTCATTGGAGTTCACACCGTTGGGAATCTCGATGATCTTGATGTTCAACTGCGGGTCGATTTTCTGCACGTACGCCAGGATCTGCGCATGGGGCACCGGGTCCGCCGCCACCCGCAGTGGCTCAGCCGCCAGGGCGCCGAACGAAGAGAACAGGCCCGCCCATACCGCCAGGGTCAATCCGGTTTTTTTCAACATACTGATAGTCCTTGATCAAGTGAAGAGTCAGGCGCTCAGCGCCTTGGGCAGTAACGCATCGGCGTAGAAACGCTGGGCGACATCGGGGTGCGAGCGCAGACGGCCCTTGAGGTAGTTCCAGCCCACATCGCGCAGCAGCGGATTGGCCGGATCGCTGGCCGGTCCGCGCGCTTCGCGTTGCAGCGCCGTCGGCAAGGGATACAGCGGCACCACCGCGTCCAGTTGCGCGCCAAGGAAAAAGGCCATCGACAAACGCTCGCGGCCCACTGGCGGCGATTGCACCCGATGCACCGTGGCGCGCAAATAGCCGTTGGTGGCCAGTTCGAGCAGTTCGCCGATATTCACCACCAGGGTATTTTCCCGGGGCAACGCATCGATCCAGCGACCCTCCTCGACCTCCACTTGCAGACCGGCCTGCTGGTCCTGCAACAGGAAACTGAGAAAGCCGGAATCCTTGTGGGCACCCACACCTTGCCGGCTTTCGCTCTGCGCACGACCGGGGTAGCGGATCAGCTTGATATGTTCATTGGGCTTGTCGCCATACAGCGGGTCGAAGGCCGCTTCGGGCAACGACAGGGCCTGGGCAAACGCACGCAGCAGGCGCAGCGACATGGCGGTCATGGCCTGCTGCCATTCCAGCAGCAACGGTTTGAGTCGTGGCAGCTCGGCAGGCCACAGGTTCGGGCCTTGCAGGCGGGCCCAGCGCGGGGTGTTTTCATCCAGCGCCAGGGCTTCGCGCTCAGCGCCGACATCGAACTGCTCGCGCAGGTCCGGCTGGCCTCGGGTGATCTCCGAGGCCGCCCGGTTGTACCCACGAAAGTGTGGCGAGTGAATCATGCCCACCGCGTTTTTCGCTGCCTCGGGTAAGGCGAAGAACTCCCGCGCATAGACCTGCACCTGTTGCAACAACGCGTTGTCGATGCCATGTCCGGTCAGGTAAAAGAACCCCACATCCCGCGCGGCATGGCGCAGCCCGTCGAGAAAACTCTGACGCTGTGTGGCGTTGCCGTCGAGCAAGGACAGGTCGAGCAAAGGCAGCGTGGTGATAACCAGCGAATTCGACATGGTTCACTCCCCTGTGATTTGAAAAAATATTCATCCCGCTATCAGTCGAACTGACACGTCGATAAACAGCTGTTCAAGGCAGGGGAAAACGACAAGGAACCCAGCGATTGAACAACGCCGGGTTAAAGCTATACGATCTTAAAAACCATCAATAAATATCTTTTTTGCATTAGCTTAGGCTGGTGTCAACGGCCACCACAGCGAAACGCACAACCCGCGTTGCGCCACCTCATCGCAGTACGCCAGGCGAATGCGCGCCCCGGTGCGCTCGGCAATGGCCTTGACGATGGACAGTCCCAACCCGGAGCCGACTTCCTGGCTGCCCAGGCTGCGATAGAACGGATCGAAGACCCGCTCGCGCTCCTCGATGGCGATGCCGGGGCCGTTGTCCTTGACCTGCAACAACGCCCCACCCTGCTCCCGGCTCACCGACAGGTCGACCCGGCCACCCATGGGCGTATAGCGAATGGCGTTGTCCACCAGGTTCTTGACCAGCGCCAACAGGTCGATCTCGTTGAGTGCCAGGTAGACGTCCTCCGCGCCCTCGACACCAATGTCGATTTGCTTGAGTTCGGCCAGCGGCAACAAATCCTCCAGCACCCGGCGATAGACCGCGCGCACCGAGACCGGTGCGCCGGACGGCGTCGCGTTCGCTTGGGCGGTGGCCAGCGCCAGCAGTTGCTCGATCAGGCTCTTGCCGCGCTCGATGCCCCGGCGCAAGGCGAACAGACGCTCCCGGGCCAGGCTCGACATCTCGGCGGCGGCCAGCCGCTCGGCCTGCAGGGACAGTGCGGTCAGCGGTGAGCGCAATTCGTGGGCAGCGTCGGCGACGAAGCGCCGTTGGCTGTCCATCGACTGGGCGACACGGCCGAGCAGGCGATTGATCGCCAACACGAAGGGCCGGACTTCGGTGGGCACGGGGGTTTCGTCGATGGGGTGCAGCTCCTGATCGCCGCGTTGGTCGATCTCGGCCGCCAGCACCACAATGGGCCGGAACAACTTGCGCAACAGATCCGTCACCACCAACAGCAACACGGGAAACAGGATAAGAAACGGCAAGAGTCCGCGCCAGGCGCTCTCCCGGGCATCCTTGTCGCGGACGCCGGTTTCCTGGGCAACGGCGATACGCTGGCCGTTGCCCAGGGTCCTGACCAGCACCCGGAACTGTTCGCCAGCGACCGCGAGCGTCGACAGGCCATCGGCCAGATTCGCCGGCAACGGCAGCGGTCCGCCGGCTTCGACATCGACCGCGGCTCGACCACCCTCGCCCAGATACTGCACGGTCACCCGGGACTCTTCATCGTCGCCAGCAATCATGCGCTCCGGCCGCGGATAGACCAACGTCATCTGCTGGCGCTCGAACAGCACGGCCACCTGATGCAGGGTGTTGTCCTGCATTTCGAGGGCTTCGTCGAAAGCCGAGACAAAGGCGAACACCCCGGCCAGCAACGCAACCACCAGGATCGCCAGCGACAGCGAAACCGACAACCTGAGCTGGACCGACTCACTCAGGCGCTTTTTGAAACCATCCATCCCATGCCCCTGACATTCTTGATGACGTGACTGCCCAACTTGCGCCGCAATCCGTGGATCAGAAACTCCACCGCGTTGCTCTCCACTTCGTTACCCCAACCATAGATCCGGTCTTCGAGGTCGCTGCGCGAGAGAATCGCACCCGGACGGATCAACAGCGCCTGCAACAAGGCGAACTCGCGACTGGAAAGCTGGACCTCGGCGGTTTCCTCGCTACGGGCCTGTTTCGAGACCAGGTCGAGAGAAACCACGCCGTTGCTCAGCAGCGACAACGCCGTGCCGCCCTTGCGCCGCAGCACGGCGCGCATGCGGGCGAGCAGTTCGGCCATCTCGAAGGGTTTGAGCAGATAGTCGTCGGCACCGCCATCGAGGCCATGCAGGCGATCGTCAAGGCTGTCGCGGGCAGTGATGATCAACAGCGGCACGTCATGGTCGCGGGCACGAATACAGCCCAGGACTTCGAGTCCGTCCTTGCCTGGCAGGCCGAGGTCGAGCAGCACCAGGTCATAATGCTGGGCGTCCAGCGCAGCGAGGGCGGTGTTGCCATTGTGGACCCAGTCGGCGGCGTAGCTGGCGTCCTTCAATGCGCCCTGGATCGCCTCGCCGATCATCGGATCGTCTTCGACCAGTAATATCCGCATATCCCTCTCCACTGAAAACAGGCCCGGCACTCATACGCGGCGCACCTGCGTGATGATTGCCGAGCCTGCATTGAAGCACCTGTTCAGCCGTGTACGAAGCGATTTATCCGGCCTACAGCACGCACGTCAGAGGACATGGGATCATTTTTTGCCTTGCATGGTGTTGAAGGTTTTCAGCAACTCATCCATCGTCGCCTTGCAGTCAGCCTGTTTCGGGCTACCGGCGCGCAGGGCTTCCAACGCATTGTCGATGGCCTTGTCGAGCACGTGCCAATCGCTGGCGGCACGCGGTTTGAGACCGGCTTCGGCGGAGTCCCAGGCCAGTTCCAGGTCCTTGATCCGCGTCTTGGCAGCGGCCAGGTCGTTCTTGTCGACCAGCGCGGCAACATCCAGCGCGATGCCCTGGAAGGCCGACAGATCGCCGAGTTTCGAGGCGCTGGCCAGGCTTGCAGCCGCCGGCGTGCTGGCCAGACTGGATGCCGCTGCAGCCTTGGCGGCATCGCTGGGCTTGGAGCAACCGGCGGCCAGGCCGAGCACGATAATCACGGAAAGAACAGCGGCTTTGCGCATAACGGTTTGAACCTTGAGCATGACAATTCCTTGGGGCTGTTTGAACAAGTTATTGAGTGACAAGCTTGCGATGGCTGACGCCGAACTGCGCGACCAACACCAGGATCAGGATGACGCTGAGGAAGATAGCGCTGGTCCAGGCCGCGCCCATGCCCAGGCCGCCATAGGTCTTGGCCTGAGTCAGCAAGTCGCCGAGGGAAGCGCCGAATGGGCGGGTCAGGATGTAGGCGATCCAGAAGGTCAGGACAGCGTTGCCGCCCAGGCGCCAGGCCACCAGGGTCAAGGCGATCAACCCGGCGAAAATCATCGAACCGAGGGTGAAGCCAAGACCCAGCGCCTCGGTAGCCAGATCGCCCGCCGCCGTGCCCAGGGCGAAGGTGCAGAGCACCGTGGTCCAGTAGAACCACTCCCGGCGCGGCGTGACGATTTCGTTGATGGAGAGGTTGCGTTCGCGGGCGAACCAGATAGCGAAATTGATCGCCAGCAACACCGAGAAGATCGCCGTGCTGACATACAGGCTGATGCCCAGCTTGTCGGTCAGCACATCGGTGATCTGCGTCCCGACCACACTCACCAGCACCACGGTAAGCCAGTAGATCCAGGGGGTGTAGGCACGAGTGCGCAATTGGCCAAACAGCGCAATGGCCAGCAACACGGCCATGCCGATGCTGGTCAGGCCCTGCCCCAGGCCGGCGTCGACGGCAAGGAAGTCGGCAGCGGTTTCGCCCACGGTGGTGGACATGATCTTGATGATCCAGAAGGACAGCGTCACTTCCGGGACCTTGTTCAGCCAGTCGGCTGTGGTCAGCGCTTTCATGTGGGGACGTCTCCTTAACGGCGCCACAAGCGGCGCAGGGAGGAGACTACCCGGGGAAACTTAGCTGAGACTGAGGGGGGCCGTCAGGCCGATATCACTTTCGACGCCAGGCTGTACAACATCACACTGGCAAAGCCGCCAATCACCAGCGAAACACCCCTGTTGACCCGACTGCCCGAGATCAGCGACGGAAGATTTCGCCCAAAGACAGCCCCCAGCCCCACCCAGACAATGCCCACCGGAAAAATCATCAGGGAAAAGATTGCCATGAATGAAAGATAACTTTGCATGTGCATGAATGTTTCGGCGGGCGCCACGAACGAAACGAAAAACAGGCCTTTCGGGTTGATCAGGGTGGCCAGGAACAGTGCCGAAACCGAGATGACAGAGGGCTTTCCAGATACATCCGTCTGCGCGGAAAACCACAATTTCAGCGAGATGTAGAACAGAAAAACCACCGCCAGGATCTTCGTCGCCACCATGACCCAGGCGTAATTTGCCGTCAGCGCATCGATGGATAGACCCCAGGCGGTAATCTGGATCAGGTAAGCCGTCCATTCGGCAACAATCAGCTTCAGCGAATAACCACCCAGGCCGCGGCTGACCCCCGACTGCAGCAACAGCGAATTGGTCGGTCCAGGCACCAACAGTATCGTGAGCATTGCGCTTGTAAGATAAGACATAACCCCCCCGCACACATTCGTAGCCGTCCTTATACAGGATCACTAGCTGAACAAGCACCTCGGTGTACCCTGGTCACTCCTCTCCCCACCAATCGCCTTTACCCCCCCTGGCGACGCAATGAACTCAGGGCCTGGAGCGCTTGGGCGACCTTGATGAGCAAGCAGGACGGTGACGCTGGCAAGCTCTCGGAAGAACGCGCCATACAGAGGTTGTCGTCGATGACCGGAGCGAAGTTGATCGCCAAGGCCACCACACCCGCACTGTCCCAGCCCCCGCCAACCGCCCGGAACAAGGTCAGCGGCGTAGCCCAATTGCACAGTAGCCAGACGATTTGTCGTTAGACGACCTCGAAAAGAGAAATTTCGACACAGATCAAAGCTGCATCCGACAGAAGCGTTTCCTGCCCGATTGGATCATTGGTTCGCTTGAATCAAACAGAGGTCGTTCATGGGTATGTTCAATCCACCTCATCCTGGCGGGATTCTTCTCGAAGATGTGATACCAGGTCTGGGGACCACCCTCACCGAGTTTGCTCGCCATCTGGGCTTTGCTCGAGAGACTCTTTCGAGAATCCTGCATGGTCATGCTCCCATCAGCCCAGATCTTGCTGTGAGATTAGAGTGTGCGGGGATCAGTACTGCACGTCTCTGGCTGAGCATTCAAGCAGACTATGATCTGTGGCAAGCAGAACATCGCGAGCAACCACCGATTGAGCGTTATGCCCAGGGAAACTGATGTAAACACTCAGGTCGTTCCCAACTTTGCAGGAACGATCTGATAAAGCCAAGCCCTAGCGCTTGGCCAGTTCCATGATCATGCGGCTCAGCAGATAGATCCGGGGGGACACGCTTTCCACCTCGGCGTATTCCTCGGGGGTATGGATATTGCCACCGACAATCCCGAACCCGTCCAGTGTCGGTGTACCCACACCCGCCGACAGGCTGGCATCCGCCGCCCCGCCACTGCCCTCAATGGTCAGCTTGCGGCCCAGTTCGCCGTAGATCCCCTGGGCGATGGTCACCAACGCATCGGATGCGGCGGTTTGCGGCATCGGCGGCAGGCCGCGCAGCAGACTGGTCTTGACCTCGGTTTCCGGAATCAGCTTGTTGGCCGAGACCCGTGCCAGGTCCTTCTCGATCCGGTCGAACTCCTCCGGTAGCGCCGCCCGCACATCGGCCTTGGCGGTGGCCTGGTCAGGAATCACATTGACCCGGTCCCCGGCCTTGAGCACGGTGAAGTTGATGGTGGTTTTCTTCTCTTCGTCGCCCAGCTTGCTCAGTTGCAGAATCTGGTGGGCCGCCTCCATCGCCGCGTTGCGCCCCAACTCCGGTGCCACGCCGGCGTGCGCGGCCTTGCCCTTGACCTCGACCACCGCGGTGGCACTGCCCTTGCGCCAGACCACCAGGCCGTCGGCCGGACGACCGGGTTCCAGATTCAGGGTCACGTCGTGGGCCTTGGCGGTTTTCCGGATCAGTTCGGAGCCGATCTCCGAGCCGGTTTCCTCGCTGGCATCGAGCAGGAAAGTGATCTGCGCATAGTCCTGGAAGTTCTGGTTCTTCAGCACCTTGAGGGCATAGATCCCGGCAACGATACCGCCCTTGTCATCCATCACGCCGGGGCCATAGGCGCGACCGTCCTGGATATGAAACGGCCGCTCGCTCGCCGAGCCTTCCTTGAACACCGTGTCCATATGCGCCATCAGCAGGATTTTTGCCTTGCCGGTGCCCTTGAAGGTGGCGAGCACATGGCTGTTGCTGGCGTGAGCATCGGGGACCAGTTCGATGGTGGCGCCGAGTTTTTTCAGCTCATCAACGGCGATATCACGCACTTGGGTCAGACCAGGCTCGTAGCCGGAACCCGAATCGATATTCACCAGGCGCTCCAGCAACTTCAAGGCCTCGGCCTTGTACTGTTCGGCGTCGGCCTGGATTTGTTTATGGGGTTCGGCGCTCCAGGCCGGGGCGGCGAAACCGCAGGCCAGGGCCAGGCCGAGGGTGGTGGCCAATACGGTGCGGGGGAGATTGAACGTCATGAACGGATCCTTGTTTTTTGTTGGAGTGTTGCGTGGTGCTGTTCGAATGTCGGATTGAAAGGGCGGCTGGCAAGCCTACCTTGTCCAGGCCGCTCTCTATAACCCGGTAATCTACCGCACGGCAATATTATTCAGGTTCGCGGTTGTAGCTCATCTGAAATGCCGTCTCACTAGCTCAATCAACCGAACGCTTGTCCAGCGCGGACGCCAGCTGATTGGACGGGGACGAGCCCTCAAGCAAGGCATCCACCACCGCACGCGCCACTTCCACCGAATGCAGCATGCCCCAGAACAACGCCCGCTCGACGGGGTTGGTATGCAGGCTGATTTCATCGCCATTGAGTTCCGCGGTTTCGAGCAGATTGGAAACGTAGGTCAGTGCGTCCTGGGCGTTGATGCCCGGTTGGATGGCGAACAGCGTGGGTTTATAGGGGGCTTCGGGGGTGACGGGTTTGGAGCAGGTGAACGCGAGGGTGTCGAGCAAACGAGGCGTGTTGGCCGGGAACGGCTCGGGCTCGTTGGATGGGGTATCTGGGAGTTTGCGCAGGTACAGGCCTTTGTCGGCGGTACTGAGGGTTTTGCGAAGGGTTGGTGGATCGGGGGTGATTTTCTTTGACATGGTGACGCTCCTTCTTAACTAAATGGAGCTCGTCATCTCCACGCTGCAAAACGAAAGGTGGCGAGCCGTACACAGGTTTGCAGACCGGTAAGAAGGAACCGGTAGGCCGAAGCCTCCTGCGCACAGCTCGCCATAACGCGAGCACAAAAACCGCTTACGCGGCACTGTGCGCCTTCTTAAAATCCGGGCTGCAAAACCCGAGTCGCTGAATTTGCAGCGACCGCCGAACTGTAGCCCTGCCATTTGGCGCACGCAATATTCTCCCATGCCTGAAGCGTGTGGGAAATATGAGTTTTTTCAGAAGGTTATTTCGCGTGCTGATTGAGAGTTGCTGGGCTGCGCCTGGAGCACAGAACGCCGCCTATTCGAAGCCCTACGGCGCGCTCCGACTATGCCGGCACACGCCCGACCTGAATACCGGCCTAAATACGCACAGCCGTGTCGGAATTTAATAACTGCCGCCCTTTTCGCTTATCGCAAATACACAGTTCTAAGCTTCAAAAAACTGCAACCGGACAAATACCCAAACGACTAGTGAACACGTAGGACTCTAGTCCATTTTTTTCGGGGAGAATCGTCACAACTCCTCCATCAAACCCTTATCGCGCAGGCGGACATGTATCAGGTGGCAATCACCCTGCATGACCGCTTATAACCTTAACGCGAGACCGGCAAATGGGTGTCCCCGTTTCCGTCCCGACAAGGGCCGAGACTGGGAAGAATCGATATACAAAAAAATTAAGCATGTGCCCCATTTTTTGCACCACCGACTACTTTACCGTACTCCAAAGCGCAACGCGGAGCCTCTCTACTAATACATCGGTGTAATCATACGGAGCTGTTTGGGTTGTCACAACTCTCCAAAAAATGGAACCCGACTGAACAATTTCAACTTTAAGCCGGACACCTTCCCCCTTAACCATTCCGCCATAACCTTGCCAATGTTGACGTCCCGCTCTCTCAAAAAAACGTCCCCTGTCCGAGAAGCGCACATCAACAGCCGTACTCTTCTGAAATGCACGTACGTACTCATCCAGGGTATAACCTCTCTGCTCCATAGCAAAAACAACTTTGGCTCGGCCGGTATTCTCGGAGAACACATATATTGGCTGGCCCTCTTTGTTTGCTTTAGTAGAAACGCCCCACCATGGCTCAAGCTTCGCATCAAGATGGGTAAGTGGATTTTCCCAAACATAGCTCTTTTTTTGCATGATGTACTGTACCCATTCACGCTGAGCAGTCGGATCCAAGGAACTTAATACTGAGATACCTCCCAAAACCCCCACAAAGACGAAACCAGAAGCAATTTTACGCACCCTGGTTAAAGGCCTTGAACGTACCCAAAAATTTAAGGATTCGTCATAACTCGCCTGCCGCCCACTTCCCAGCCGGTGCGCCTGACTCGCCATCGTCAATAAGTTAATTAAAGGCAGCCCAAAAGCGAGCCCGCTACCCCACACTAAAGAGTTCCTATGGAGGTATTGGTAAAAATCTAATGACTTCGCATCTAATGCTTCAACTTTTAGCCTGAACAATGCCTTGCCGGGTGTATTTCCGGCCACCCGATGTAACAAAGCATCTACTATAAGCGCCATCGGGAGGAATAAGACGCGGAGCAACTGAGCGGCTCCTGGTTTATGAGTCCAATCAAAGAAACCAGGGAAATACTTAGCTAATACAAAACCCGAAATTACGGCTACGAGTGCAATTTCCCAGCACACATCAAAAATTCGAGCGAAAAACCGAGGCCAGCGAGCCGCTAAGGAATCACCAGCCCTGCCAGGATCGGTACTCCATGGCAAAGATGGAGATACGGCCACCTTCAAGTCGTACAGCTCCGGCACTTTATCCTGAGGTCGCCAAGGATCCATGCTTTCGTTCCACAGAATGGTTTTTGAACCCACTTCTCCGGCCTGACAAGGCTGGCGAGCCGGGAAGGCAAACTGACGAACGTCCATGTCGGGATCTCGATACAAGGGAGGCGACTGAGCGCCCTTCAGATAGCTCTATGCCATCAGCCGGCGGCGATACTATGGCGACAATTCAATGGCGTCAATTTGTCCAGAACGAAATATATTCAAAATGTTTCGCACTATTTTTTGACCTGGAAAGGCCCATTCAGAAGATGTTGCGCTAATTCATTGATAAGTATCGATTCCGACACCAAACTATGTCGGCCTCTCACCCCGCGCCTGGGCACGAGACGCCGCTAGTGTTTCCGTCAAGGACCCCCTGCATGTCCACACTTGAAATCATCGCTGTCCTGGTCAATGTCCTCGGCGTCTGGCTGACCGCCCGGCGTATTCGCTGGTGCTGGCCGGTCGGCGTCATCGCCGTGCTGCTGTACGCCTGGATTTTCTACGACGCCAAGCTGTATTCCGATACCTTGCTGCAAGGCATTTTCGCCGTGCTGCAAGGGTATGGCTGGTGGCGCTGGAGCCAGGGCGGGCTGAGCGCTGGCAAAGTCCATGTTGCCCGATTGTCCTTGCGCGAAGGCCTGCTCGGCTTGCTTAGCGGAGCCGTGGGCGCTGCGCTGCTGGGGGGCCTGATGGTCCGCTTTACCGATGCGGCAGTGCCTTGGGTCGACGCCTCGCTCACCGCCTTCAGCCTGGTGGCCAGCGTCTGGGCGGCGCGTAAGTATGTCGCCAACTGGTGGCTGTGGATTGTGCTGGACGTGATCTACGTCGGCTTGTTCCTGTTCAAGGACCTGCAACTGACGGCGGCGCTGTACGCCGGGTTCGTGGCGCTGGCGATCTATGGCCTGCGGGCCTGGCAACAAGATCTGAAATACCAGGAGCAACCGCTGCTCCCGAGGCTCAGCGGACTCTAGTCGAGCATGATAGCGACACGGTATCCGGGGATAGGCTCCCAAGCCTGCGGTCACTGCCCCTCAATGCGCTGGACAAAGGCGCTTCGACCCGTGGCCGACGCTCTAAAGTTATTTGTGTCGTAGTCGATACACTCCTGTACATAGAGCAATTCTCTTGCCCCAGGAGGTTCCATGACAGGGATATCGTCGATCAATGCTTTGACGCTGAACCCTTCCCAGCTTGTTGGTAATCCGCCGGCGGGCGTCCAGTCTGTCGAAACAACCGCGGCCGTTTCCGCACCGGCGTCCAGCGTGATTCTCGGCCAGACCAATGTGGTCGAAATCAACACCTACAATGCCCGTGGAGCCTTGCCTAACGCCGTGCTGCTACCTGCCTGGGAAAACAGTCCGCTGGACAAGGTGTCGTTCACGATGGGCGGCAACCTTGCCAGTACGTCCAACTCCGCCCGCTTTGCCGGCCTGGGTGCGGCGTTGCTGGCGCAGTTGGCCGACGGCAAAAAGAACATCTCGCAATCGGTTGTCCCGCAGTCCGGCAGCAAACCGCTCAACGCCGCCGAGCTTTTGGCCGCGCAAGCCAAGCTGCACAGCAGCAGCGCCGACAGCACGATCAGCCTGACCCTCAAGACCGCCAGCGGTAAAACCGTGACCTTGAGCCTGGCGAACCAGGACGGTGGAATGGCCGTGCAGGCCCAGGTGGAGGGCGGCGACCTCACGAATGAAGAGAGCGCGGCCCTGGCCAAGATGGCCAACGGTTTCCAGACCGCGATCGACGGTTTGACCGCCGAGCCACCTCAACTGAAACTGGATGCCCTGACCCAGTTTGATTCAAAGGTATTTTCGTCGGTCGACCTGAGCACCAAGCTCAAGCTGGATGACAAAGGCGTCCAGACCCTGGATTTCCACGCCGACAACCAGCAACGCTCGGTGCGCATGAGTGGACCTTCGGGTGATCTGCAACTGTCCGTGGACCTGAAGAACCAGGCGATTCTCGGCAATGCCAGTCAACAGGCCAAGGCCCTGCAGAGTTACCTCAAGCAGATCGATGCCGCCGCCGCCCGAGGTAACGCCGACCGCGATTTGATGTCGATGTTCAAGGATGCATTCTCCTCCCTTAACAGCAACTATCCCGCCAGCCGTGGGACCTCCACGCCGGCAACCGTCGACCCACTGGCGCCCACCGCTCTGGACCGCAACCTGTTGACCGGCATGGCGGACTTCTCCGCGTCGATGACACAGACAACCCAGGCGAGCAACCCGATGCGTCTCAGCGAGCGGGATACCTTTGCTTATAACGTGTCCCAAACCACTCGACTCAGCGGCCATGATCCGCAGAATCGCTCCATTGAGCAGGACCAGCAATCGAACCTGAACGCCAGCTATCACAAGGCGTTGTACCCGGGTCAAAAGCTGAAGCTGACCAGCAATGCGGACTCGCAGAACTACCTGTTCTACCAGGTCGACGACAACGCCAGCAGCCAGACCAATATCAGTTATAAAAAGGGTGAGTTGACCAATGCGTCGGTCAGCCAGTCGGCCAGCCAATCCACCCGGATTTCCAAATACGTGACGGGCCATCTGGTAGAGCAAACTACGACGCCCGTCAGTTCCTCGAAAACCCAGAGTTTCCTCGACGTGCTGGAAAAGGCACTGCACCCGGACAAGACAGACCAGACACCCGCGGGCGCTGCGCGCTTGAAGGAGATCCTGGCCGGCCTGCAGGACAAGGTACTGTTGGATTCGTACCCGAAAAAGCTCAACAGCTGACCCTGGCGGTCAGCTTTACCCCAGGTCACATCGGCAACAGGGCGGGTCTTTAACCGCCCTGTTGCGGTGAATTTACCCGCGATACTCCTGACTCCCTCCTCTCTCGTCACCGAAGTAGCGGCCATGCTCATGCCCGCCACGCCCGTCATCATGCCAATAAGGCCAACAGCCCCCCAATAGAAGGGCGCTGGAAAGTACCAGGATCCATAGGGTCGTGCGTTTCATTTGATCGTTCTCCAATGCAACGGATTAGCGGCTGCTCTCATTGCCATGGGCAAGTGTCGTTGGCACAGCAAAATCCCTGAATGCCGGAGAAAGAACGATGACAGGCCACCGACAGTTCGTCGGTTCGCTGCCGCGCTTAGTGGTAAGGTTAGGGGACATAGATGCCGCGCCCCCCTTAATCCGGATATGAGAATATGAAAAACTTCGCATTCAAAGCATCCATGCCGGCGGTGTTGATGCTGGCCGCTCTCAGCGCTTCTTTCTCAGCACAGACGATGGCAGCGAGAAGTTCTGACGCGGTCTCTCAAGCTGCCGCCCATCACGCCAAAAAATACAAAGATCTGGTAGAAAAGCGGATCAACGAACTGCACGCCAAACTGAAAATCACCGAAAAACAGTCCCCCCAGTGGGAAGCCTATGCGAAAACCCTGCGTGATAATGCAAATGTCACCGATAAAGCCTACCTGGATCAGGCGCAGAAACTGCCATCGTTAAATGCCGATGAGGCGATGCACTCCTATGCCAAGCTGGCCCAGGTGCACGCAGACAATCTGCAGAAGCTTGCTACTTCGTTTAGCGTGCTGTACGGCACGCTTTCCGCCGACCAGAAAAAAATCGCCGATACACTGTTTCGCAGTGAACGGGGGGAACGGCACGAAGTCGCGGATAGATTTCATTGATGTGCGGCGTGTTGTGCGCTACCGAACAGACGTGGGTCGCTAGCGACGCCTAATCTGCTCAATGCTCGGTCGTGGCCGAATAATGATCGGATGTTCGCAGATACGGCCATGAACAGGCCATCGACATGACCGTGCTCATCCATATCGCGGATAGTGGAGTACAACCATGACCACCTCACTGCGTTCATTTCTCTTTATCGCGGCGACAACCCTGTCATTGCTTTCAACGGGCTTGCTCAATAGTGCAAACGCCGCTACCGCCGAGGATCTGAACAGAGACGCCCGGCAAGCCCTGCAAATGCTCTACAAGACTCACCCTTTTGCCGAGACCATCTCCCACAGCGCCAAGGCTGTACTGGTATTTCCGAACGTCGTCAAAGCAGGCCTGGTGTTTGGTGGTAGTTATGGCGAGGGGGTCATGTTCAGTGGCTCGAACGTGGACGGTTACTACAACTCCGTAACCGGTTCATGGGGACTGCAGATCGGTGCCCAGTCTTATGCCTACGCGGTGTTCCTGATGACTGACAAAGCGGTTAACTATGTCCATGAAACCAAGGGTTGGGAAGTGGGTGTAGGTCCCACCGTTGTCCTGGTTAACCAAGGGATCTCGAAAAATCTGTCGACCTCGACCTTGAAGGACGATGCCTATGCGTTTGTCTTCGACCAGCAGGGCCTGATGGCGGGCGTCAGCATCGAAGGCACCAAGATTTCACTGATCAAACGTTGACCCCCCCGGGTGACTACTAGTGGCAGACTGCAATGGCACCTAGGGCAACAAGCGCTCAATCAAGTGACCAAGAAGAAACTGCCTGTCGCTGATATAGCGGCACCTCTTGGCGAATCGACTCACAGCCGCTACCGACTCGTGACGGATGCGCTTGAACGCATTAACCAATGGGTACGCCAGCTAATCACCCGAGCACGGCTCTTCTCCCCAGTAAATACATTGAGGCCAGGCATCATCAAATCCGAAAATCACCCACCCACCGTCTGAGACGAGCCATCTGGGTTTGCAGATCGGCACAAGAGCCGAGTGTTGATTGCAAGCTTTCAACACCCGCCTCGTTGAGGAGATTGATTTCGACAATATCATAGTTGAGAATCTTATGGCTGAAGCCAAGTCGCCTGAACATTATTGATTCACCCGACATTGAAATATCAACCCGCTTAAATCGGTAATCGGGTTGATCGCTTTATTTCCCTCAACGAAAAACCCGTCTGCATCATTTTTATATTTCCTGAAGACTGGATTCGGCGCATGACAACAGACTGAAACTCTTCCATGTCCGCAGCCACGACTTGTAGCAGATAGTCGTACTTACCGGACAGGTTGTGGCAAGCAAGGACATGTTTAAAATCGCCGACATCTTTTTCAAATTTCAGGGCCGCCTCTGCGGAATGGGAGCTCAACGTCACACTGATAAAAGCCAAAACATTAAAACCCAGAGCCGCTCGCTTTAAACTGGCGTAGTAGCCTTCTATTACTTCTTCCTCCAGGCGTCTCAAGCGCTTCCAACAAGCGGGAGCAGACAAGTTGATACGCAACGCAATTTCGGCATTGGTTAAACGACCGTTCTGCTGAAGAAGTTCCAAAATAGCGCGATCGGTACTGCCCAGGTCAGCCATCTTCAAGTCCCGCATGTTGGGTTTTTCATCTAATTAAAGTGACTGTGAGCGGGTTGAATTAAATATCACTAACCCAGTCGTTCAGCGCTTAAAGAGGACTACTTTTTTGGAGGTAGATCGGTACACATCCCGTGTAAGGCCTCTGCTGCCAGACCGATTGATTCACACAAGGTTGGATGCGGATGGATTGTCTTTCCAAGATCAATGCTATCAGCCCCCATTTCGATGGCCAGGCAAATTTCACCCAGCAAATCACCCGCGTGCGTTCCGACAATACCGCCACCAATGAGGCGCTTGGTTGTTTTATCAAAGAGCAACTTGGTGAACCCTTCTTCCCGACCATTGGCAATCGCACGTCCTGAAGCAGCCCAGGGAAAGAGCGCTTTTTCATAGGACACTTTTTTATCTTTGCACTGATCCTCAGTCAGCCCCACCCACGCCACTTCGGGGTCAGTGTAAGCAACCGAGGGAATCACTCGGGCATCGAAATAAGCCCGTTCTCCATGCGCGACTTCAGCAGCCACATGGGCTTCATGAACAGCCTTATGCGCGAGCATGGGCTGGCCAACAATGTCCCCGACAGCAAAAATGTGCGGCACATTGGTGCGCATTTGTTTATCTACCGGAATGAAACCACGCTCGTTCACCATGACCCCGGCTTTGTCTGCCGAGATTAATAAACCATTAGGGACTCTACCTGTTGCCATCAATACAAGGTCGTAACGCTGTGCATCCGTGGGCGCCTCGTCGCCTTCAAACGTCACCCAAATACCGTCAGCCATCGCCTCAACAGCAACCGTCCTTGTCTTTAACATGACCCGATCAAAACGATGCCGGTTTTTACCGAACCAAACCTTTACCAGATCGCGGTCAGCCCCAGGCATCAAACCATCCAGCATCTCGACGACATCAAGACGCGCGCCAAGCGCGGAATAAACAGTCCCCATCTCCAACCCAATAATACCGCCACCGATAATCAGCATTCGCTGGGGTATCTCAGGAAGCTGCAATGCGCCGGTTGAGTCAACGATTCGGGGATCTTCAGGTATGAACGGCAACTTGCTGACTCGTGAGCCTGCACAAATGATCGCCTGCTTGAAGCGAATAAGTTTTTTAGTGCTGGAATTCTCTTTACCATCATCATCGGTAAGCGCCACCTGAAGATGATGAGCATCCACAAAGCTACCGCGGCCCTGAATGACCTCAACCTTGCGCATCTTAGCCATGCCTGCCAGGCCGTCTGTCAACTGACTGACCACTTTTTCCTTGTAGCGCCGCAGTTGGCCAAGACTGATCGAAGGCGCACCGAATACGATGCCATTGTCCGCGAGATGCCGCGCCTCTTCCAAAACGGCAACGTTATGTAAAAGCGCCTTCGAGGGAATACACCCAACGTTCAGGCAAACCCCTCCCAAACTTGGATAGCGTTCTACCAGGACCGTCTTCCTGCCTAAATCGGCACTGCGGAACGCCGCTGAATACCCCCCCGGGCCAGCGCCAAGCACCAGGACATCACACTCAATATCTTTGACGTCACCGACATCCGGCACCGTTATCTCAATTTGTTTGCCCATGCTGCCGTTCCTCCCATCTTGAACTTACATCTAAGCCGGGCCGGTAAAAGATCAGCCCCTGGCTGCTCATATGACTAGATCGCGACCCGTCGAAAATCACTCAGCAACTTGCCGAAAAAGGTAAGAAACCGGGCAGCTTCGGCACCATCAATCACTCGATGATCCCAGGACAAGCTCAGCGGCATTGTCAGTCTCGGCTCGAACTCTTTACCGTTCCAATGCGCTTTCATAAATGCTCGACCAGCACCAAGAATGGCAACTTCCGGCGCATTGATAATCGGGGTAAAGGTCGTCCCACCAATCCCGCCAAGGCTGGATATTGTGAAACAGCCGCCTTGCATTTGATCGGACTTCAACTTGCCCTCACGAGCCAAGTGGGCCAACGCTGTCATTTCCTTGGCGATCTGCAGGACGCCTTTCTGCTCAACATCGCGAACAACAGGAACGACCAAGCCGTTCGGCGTATCAGCGGCAAAGCCCAAATGACAATAGTGTTTCAACACCAATTGATCACCTTCCAGGGATGCGTTAAAGCCGGGGAATTGCTGCAACGCAACAGCTGCGGCCTTCAGCATAAACGCCAACAACGTGACCTTTATGCCGTTTTTTTCATTTTCCGTGTTAAGTTGGACCCGCAACGCTTCCAAGGAAGTAATGTCCACTTCATCGTTATTCGTTACATGAGGAATCATCACCCAATTACGATGAAGGTTGGAGCCAGAAATCTTTTTCAGCCTGCTCAGCGGTTTTCTTTCGACCCGGCCATATTTTTCATAATCAACTGTCGGCCACGGAAGAAGATCTATACCGCCGATACCCGCGCCGACGTTATTCGGCGTCGCCGGAGCATCGAGTTTGTATTTAATAAAATTCTCGATATCTTCTTTGAGAATCCGGTCTCTCAGGCCGCTCCCCTTTATTTGATTGAGAGCAACGCCTAAGGATCTGGCGAACTTACGAACTGACGGACTCGCGTGAACGGCCGAAACATCATGAGTCGCATTTGAAGGCTGCACACTCGCATGGACAACAGGGATATCTATTGCCGTCTCTGGCATACTGCCGACCGGCATGGAAATCGGTTCAACAACATTCAACCCGATCTGCTTCTCTACGACGGCGAGAGCGTTTGCCGACACTAAAGAGTCTTTGACTTCAAGAACGACAATAATACTTCCCTCTGAAACCTGGTCACCTAGCTTTACCTTGACCTCGGTAATCGTACCGGCGTTCGAAGCCGGCACCTCCATCGCGGCCTTGTCCGTCTCAAGTATGACGAGGGCATCATCAATCGATACAGCATCACCTACTTTTACCAGAATCTCAATAACGCTAACTTCTTTAAAGTCACCGATATTAGGAACTTTAATTTCAAAAAAATCAGTCACTTCAAGTACCCCCAAAGCACTGGAGACAACAGTCCCCTGACAACCTGCGACAAAATCGAGATTCTTATTTAACGCTACGTTGAGAACCTAAAAAGGTATGGTCGGATAGGCCATACCCCCTCAGGCATCCACTCACGATGCTTTTGGCAAAGCGTTGGAAAATGGCGAGCGAATATCAGAAAGGAATCGCTGCGCTCGCGGGTGCTCAGGCTGGATGAAAAACTTATCGGGCGGGGCACTCTCCAGGATGCGCCCCTGATCCATGAATATGACCCGGTCAGCCACATCACGAGCGAACCCCATTTCGTGAGTGACACACACCATCGTCATCCCTTCTTTGGCCAGAGACTTCATTGCCAGAAGAACTTCGCCAACCATTTCCGGGTCGAGCGCCGAGGTCGGCTCGTCAAACAGCATCACCGGGGGATTCATCGCCAATGCCCGTGCGATAGCCACCCGCTGTTGCTGCCCTCCGGACAGCTCGGCTGGATAGGCGCAGGCTTTATGCGCCAAACCTACGCGCTCCAGCAGGCTCATTGCCAGTTCGTCAGCTTCTTTCCTGGTTAACTTTCGAATACGTGTCGGCGCCAATGTGCAGTTTTGAAGTACTGTAAGATGAGGGAACAAGTTGAACTGCTGGAAGACGAAGCCAATACGGCTACGTAGTTCATTGACGCTGGCCTTGCGATCATAAATATCAACACCATTGATGTAGATGTTGCCGTCATGGATCGCCTCCAAACGATTGAGTGTACGGATCATGGTGGATTTTCCGGACCCTGAGGGGCCGCAGACGACGACCACTTCGCCTTGGGCAACATGTTCACTGACATCCGCCAGGGCATGGTACTCGCCGTACCACTTATTCACCTTATCAAGCTTAATCATTGTAGTTATACCTTTACCGTACGAACGGCGAGCCGTCTTTCTAACCAATAGGCAAATCGCGAAAGACTGAAGCACATCACAAAATAAGTCAGGCCGAGCATCGCGTAAATCTCACCCGGTTTTGTGGGCATCATTGTATTAATCTGCGAAGCGATAAAGGAAACTTCTGACAGGCTGATAATATACCCGAGCGATGTCTCTTTCACCGTTGAAACAAACTGATTGACCAGCGAGGGAAGCATGTTTCTAAATGCTTGAGGCAATACGACGAACGCCATCGCAGATACATAACTCAAGCCCAATGCACGCGCACACTCCATTTGGCCCTTTGGCAGACTTAAAATCCCCGCCCGAATAATTTCCGCCAGGTAAACAGCATCGAAAATAACCAACGCTGCCAACATGGTAGTAAATTGGTCAGTCCTCTCCCCCGTTATGGTCGGCAGCAGAAAATAAGCCCAGAAAATTATCATTAACAGCGGTGTTCCGCGAATCAAGTAGGTGATTGCGGTGACGGGCACACGTAGAAGCGGGAATGGACTGATACGGCAAAGCGCGAAGATGACTCCGACAGGGAGAGCCAGCAAAAGCGCTGCCGCTGCCAGGATCAACGTCAGTAACAGTCCGCCCAGAGGGCCATTTGGGTACTGTCCTATCAAGTAATAGAGACCGTAGGTGTGCAATACATCTAACATGATTAAACACTCCTTACCGGATAGCGCCGTTGATAGACAAAAGAAAATCCGTAGATCAACAGAGAGACTGTTATATAACCCGCGGTGGCGAAGGCAAACGACTCAAACCCTCGAAAAGTAGAGCTTTCCACTTGTTGCGCCTGGTACATCAGCTCTGCAACACCGATAACCATGGCAATACTTGTATTCTTCCATAGGTTGAGCGTTTGGTTGATCAGCGGAGGAACTGTGACACGAAGCGACTGAGGAAGAATGACCAGTCGCATCGTTTTCATGAACCCAAAGCCCAAGGTTCTACCCGCCTCCATCTGCTCCTTGGGGATTGAGCGCAATCCGCTTCTGATATCTTCGGACATAAATGCGGCGGTATAGAGTACCAGCGCGACCACCGCACTCGCCGCTTCAAAGTTATGGTCGTACAGCCATTCCTTTATGCCATCGGGGAGAAACTCTGGCGCCCCAAAGTACCAGAACAGCATGTGTGCCAGGAGCGGAACATTTCGAATCGCCTCGACATACGTAATGGCGACTCCCCTCAGTATGGCGAACGGCGCCATCCTCAAGGTAGCAATGGCGATGGCCAATGGCACTGCCAATACAAGCGTAATCAAAGCCAGCTGTACCGAGAGAAAGATTCCGCTGACAAGCCATTCATGATACTGCCCAGACAACAGCATCGACAGATCGAAGTTTTTCATGATCAAGTCCGTGGCCCGGCCGAAGCCGGGCTGCTGTCCAATCAGTTAGCGCTTTGTTCAAACTTGAACGAGCGAGTCGCGTACTTCATTTTGGTATCGGGGCCGAACCACTTCATGAAAATCTTCTGCGCCTCCCCTGATGACTCCAGGCCGAGCAGCACTTTGTCGACCTGTGCCTTAAAGGCGGGTTCGTTTTTCCTGATGCCAAGCGCCAGGTTCTCGGTTGAAAGGTTTTGAGCGATGATTTTGTAGTTTTTCGCATCGTCACCCAATTCGGCAAAATGCTTTACAAGCGTTGCCTCGTCGGTCGCGAACCCTACCCCCTTGCCTTGCTTGAGGGCGAGAAGCGCCTGTGGCCCAGTGTCGAAGGAAATCACTTTCGCCGTCGGCAAGGTGCTGCGAATGTTTTGCTCCATCGTCGTGCCCTTGACCGTGAGCACCCGTTTGTCAGCCAACTGGCTAAGTTCATCAACCCCACTGGATGTTTTGACCATCACTTTCGCGCCGGTCACAAACGTTGAAGCCGAGAAGTCGATCTGCTCTTCACGCTCCTTGGTGCGGGTGAGCGTAGCGGCCAGGATATCCACTCGACCTTGTTGCAACTCGGGGATACGCGCCGCTACCGCGAGTTGCTTGAGCGTCAGTTTTACCCCGAGACTGTCCGCAACAGCCTTGCACAGATCAACATCGTAACCCACGATTTGTCGGCTGGAGGGGTCACCGATGTAACTAAATGGCTCATCGGTTCCGAGAACACCACAGGTCAACTCTCCTCGGGTTTTTATCTCGCTCAGTTGATCAGCGGAGACCCAGCTGGCCATACCCAGCGTGACAACGACGAGTGTGATTTTCCAAGTAGCTTTTAATGCGTTACTGTGTTTCATTTTTTATCCTTCTTAGATTGAAAGCACGGCAGAACTTAAGCTATATAGCCAAGGCTGTTATTGTTTTGGAAACGGGCATTACTTTTTCAGTATCAATTATTGAGTGTTCGCAACCTCCAAAATGCCTGATTAAGATCTTCAATTAAATCGTTGGGGTGCTCGAGCCCTATATGAAACCTTATTAAAGGTCCATGGGCTTTCCACGTCGTAGCGCTGCGGTAGGCTGACGGGTTTGCCGGGATGATCAGACTTTCATACCCTCCCCAACTGTATCCCATGCCAAAAATCTTCATGCCATCAAGCATGGCGCTGACGGCTGACTCCGGGAGCGCGTTGAATATCACTCCAAACAACCCGTTAAAACCTGTGAAGTCCCGCTTCCACAGTTCATGGCCAGGGCAACCAGGTAAAGCCGGCGACAGGACGCTATCAACTTCGGGCTGACTCTTCAGCCAATCAATAACGGCCAGGGCGTTGCTTTGATGACGATCAAGCCGAGCCGCTAAAGTGCGCAGGCCACGTAATGCCATATAGGCATCGTCACTGCTGACCGAAACACCCAGGTGTTTGTAAAACGCCCGAACTTTCGGATATTGCTCCTCCGTGGTCATGATGACACCCATGAGCACATCTGAATGCCCCACGATGTACTTGGTCGCCGCATGAACAGAAATATCGACACCATGCTTGAACGAAGCAAAATGTAATGGAGTGCCCCAGGTATTGTCGATAATCACAATCGCATTGTGCGCATGAGCAACTTGCGCAATGGCCGGAACGTCCTGCACCTCGAACGTCAATGACCCAGGAGACTCGACAAATACAACCCTAGTGTTCGACCTCATCAACTGCGCAATACCCGCTCCGATCATCGGATCGTAGTACGTCGTTTCAATACCGAAACGTTTCAAGGTTTCGTTACAGAAAGCACGGGTCGGATCGTAGACCGAATCAGTCATCAACAGATGGTCACCTGGCTGAAGACTCGCCAGCAACGCCGTCGTGACCGCAGAGAGCCCACTGGGCGTCAACATCGCCCCGCCAGCGCCTTCCAAGTCACACAGTGCACGCTCCAATGAACGGGTTGTCGGACTACCGTGTCGGCCATAAGTATTGATTGTCCCTTGCACTGATTGCAAAGCACTCACCGTTGGAAACAGCAGTGTGGATGCCCGATACACCGGCACATTTACAGTTCCGCCCACCTGGTGATGCTCCCGCCCCGAATGGGTCAGAAGTGTTTCTGCATGAAACGTCAAATCGTCCATCTGCAATTCCTCTAATCAGTTATCAACCCGTAGCGGCTTCCATTAGCAATTCCAGGGGGCAGCCATGCCAGTGTCGATTCCCAATCGTTGAATCGCGTCAGCTAATACGGAACGCTCCAAAGTGCCGTCAATAACCAGCGCATCAAGTGCAGCCAGGACAATGCTCTTGCTATCGACTTCGAAGAACGCTCGCAGCTCGCTGCGAGTATCGCTGCGACCAAAGCCATCAGTGCCGAGTGCCACGTAACGACCGTCCAGATAGCTTGAAATCAGCTGAGGCAACGCCCGGACATAATCGGTTGCCGCGATGATCGGCAACGTTCCTTGAAGGCATTTTTGGACGTGCGAAGTCTGCCGCTCACGCTCTGGATTCTGACGATTGTCACGTTCAACCTCGCGAGCATTTCGTGCCAGTTCGCTAAAACTGGTGACGCTCCAAAGTTCGCTCTCGATCTGCCATTGCTCCGCCAGGATCTGCGCAGCTTTCTGAACTTCGAGGAAAATGGCCCCGGAGCCGAGCAGCCTTACCCGAGCACGGGGCTTTTCAAGGTTCTGCTCCTTGAAGAGATACATACCCTTGACTACATCTTCGCGTACCGACTCAAGCAGTGTCGGCTGAGCATAGTTTTCGTTCATCACCGTCAGGTAATAGAAAACGTCCTCCTGGCGTTCCAGCATCTGCCGCATGCCGTAGTCCATGATCACGGCTAACTCGCCGGCGAACGCTGGGTCGTATGCACGGCAGTTCGGGATCGAAGCCGCCATGATGTGGCTCGAGCCATCCTGGTGCTGAAGTCCCTCACCACCCAGTGTGGTTCTACCGGCGGTAGCGCCGAACAGGAAACCACGGGCGCGCTGATCCGCGGCCGCCCAAATCAAATCCCCAACTCGCTGGAACCCGAACATCGAGTAGTAGATGTAAATCGGCAACATGGAAATACCATGCACGCTGTAAGACGTTGCCGCCGCCGTCCAGGACGATATCGCCCCGGCCTCGGTAATCCCTTCCTCAAGCAATTGACCGTCTTTCGCTTCCCGATAGCAGAGCATCGAGGCGGCGTCTTCCGGTTCATAGAGTTGGCCGAGCGGCGAATAAATGCCTATCTGACGGAACATGTTCGCCATACCAAAGGTACGCGCCTCGTCCGCAACAATCGGTACCAGGCGTGGCCCCAGAATTGAATCCTTGAGAAGGCTCCCAAAGATCCGCACCGCGGCCATCGTTGTCGACATCTCCTTGCCTTCCGCCTCCAGAGCAAACTTCGCATAGCTCTCCATAGCGGGAATCGGCAGAGAATCGCCACGGGGACGCCGCACAGGCAGCGCCCCACCGAGCCTTTCGCGCTGCTTGTGCAGGTACTGCATTTCCACGCTGCCCGGCTCCGGCTTGAAGAACTGCAGTTCGGCAACGGCCTCGTCCGTCAATGGCAGTTTGAACCGATCACGGAAAGCCTTCAGTGCTTCAAGGTCAAGCTTCTTCGCTTGATGAGAGGTCATCCGGGACTCGCCCGCCCCGCCCATGCCGTAGCCTTTCTTGGTTTTCGCAAGAATGACCGTTGGCCGTCCCTTATGGGCTTTCGCTGCCGCGAACGCAGCAAACAGCTTTTTGAAATCATGTCCGCCACGTTTCAGCCCATCGATTTCATCCGGTGTCATGTGAGCAACAAGGGCTCTGATCTGCGGATCTTGTTCGAAGAAATGGGTGATATTGAACGCGCCATCGTTGGCACCCAGCGTCTGGTATTGGCCGTCCACCGTCGCCGCCAAATGACGGAGCAGTATATGGTCAGTATCGCGCGCAAACAGCGCGTCCCAGTCCGAGCCCCAAAGCACTTTGATGACATTCCAGCCGGCGCCGGCAAACAGCGATTCCAGCTCCTGAATGATCTGACCATTGCCGCGAACAGGGCCATCCAGGCGTTGCAAGTTGCAGTTGATGATCATGGTCAGATTGTCGAGCTTCTCCCGGGCCGCGAGTGTCAGAGCGCCAATCGATTCGGGCTCATCCATTTCGCCGTCGCCGAACACACCCCAAACGTGACGAGCGCTCGTGTCAGCCAAACCCCGGTTCTCCAGATATCGCATGAAGCGAGCCTGGTAAATCGAACTCATAGGACCAATGCCCATCGAACCTGTTGGAAACTGCCAGAATTCAGGCATCAGCCAAGGATGGGGATAAGAGCAAAGCCCACCGCCATTGATCTCCTGTCGGTAGCGGGACAACTGCTCCTCGCTCAACCGACCTTCCATAAAGGCCCGCGAATAAATACCTGGCGCGGAGTGCGGCTGGAAGTAAACCAAATCACCGCCGCCAGGCGCATCGGGGCCTTTGAAGAAGTGCTGAAAGCCCACTTCGAAAATTTCCGCTGCCGAAGCGTAACTTGCAATATGGCCACCCAGATCGCCATACGCCTGATTAGCGCGGACCACCATGGCCAGCGCGTTCCATCGCATGATGGCAATCAATCGTTCTTCGACAATCAAGTCGCCCGGATAGCCACCCTGAGACTCGAGGGGGATGCTATTGCGATAAGCCGAATACGGCCCTGTGTGTGTCGCCACGCCCAGTTCCTGGGCATGAATTTCAATTTTCTTCAGAAGGAACTGGGCACGCTCATGACCATTGGAACGAACCAGGCCATCTATTGCGTCCAGCCATTCCCGCGTTTCAGAAGGATCAATATCGCCGGCGTTCTGCACTGCCATGACCTCTTTCGTCATGCTATTCATCTATTACCCCGCAATGGGTGCGCTAATCAGCTGCGAAGAGCATTTTCGAGGTCAGCAATCAGATCCACTTCGTGCTCCAGACCGATTGATATGCGGATCAGTCCTTCAGAAACGCCGGCCTTGCTGCGCAACTCGGCGGGCACGCCAGACTGTGTGGTGGAGGCTGGATGACAGATCAGCGACTCCGTGCCCCCGAGACTGACGGCAGACTTGAAAAGCGTCAGGGCATTGATGAACTTGAACGCTCGCTCACGACCACCCGCCAAGATGAACGAGAAGGTGGAGCCAGGCCCGGTGCATTGACGTTTGTAAACGGTTTGATAGATCTCATCGTTGATGAGTTCGGGGTGCAGCACCGTGACTTTTTCGTGCGGGTTGTCTGCAAGCCAGTGCGCAATAGTCGAACCTGAACGGGCAGCCTGGTTCATGCGCAGAACCAAGGTCTCCATCGAGCGCGAAATCATCCAGGATGAATGTGGGTCCAGCTGGGAACCAAACGCACTACGGATACTGCGCACCTTGGCGATCAGTTCCTTGCTGCCAGTAATGCCACCGGCAACCAAATCACTGTGACCGCCCACGTACTTGGTCAACGAGTAGACACAAAGATCAACGCCGTGCTCGATCGGTTTTTGGAAAATCGGCCCAAGCAGCGTGTTATCGCAGACAACAATCGGACGATATCCATGCCGAGTGCTGAAGGCATGGATTTCCTGGAGCAGCCCTTCAAAATCGATTAGCGAGTTGGTTGGGTTGGCAGGTGTCTCGATGTAGCAAATTCGCACAGTCCCCTGGCTTGCGCCTGCTTCCAGTGCATCGCGCATAGACTCGCGGGACAAGCCGTTTTCAATACCGTGAGAACCGATTCCCCAATTCGGCAGGATCTTGGCAATCAGTGTCTCAGTGCCGCCATACAGGGGGGCCGACTGAACGATCTGATCACCCGGCCGCAGGAAAGCCAGCAGAACAGCACCGATAGCCGCCATACCACTTGAGGTCACAGCCGCGGCCTCAGCCCCGTCGAGAATCGCCAGACGATCTTCAACGATTTCCAGGTTGGGGTGGTTGAACCGACTGTACACCAGGCCCGCGGATTCACCTTCCGGAAGCGGCTTGCGGCCCGACACGATATCAAAAAATTCGGCGCCGTCTTCAGCCGTGCGGAAGGCAAAGGTAGAGGTCAGAAACACCGGAGGCTTGACCGCACCCTCCGACAGAAACGGGTCGTAGCCATACGACATCATCAGCGTTTCCGGATGCAGATCTTGATCAGCGATTTTCTTCTTGTGGTAGCTGGAGTAAGACATTTGCGCCTCTTCTTGGTATTGGAATCGAGACCACACGCCCCCGCCCGCAGGCCTGTCTGACGAGGGATTCGAGCTTCGTCGTGGGCAAATCCAGTGTATCCATAACCGCAAAAAAGATTCTTTCCATTTGCATCCCATAAAACCTAATATGAGAAATATCCTTCTACAACGAAGAGCAAACATGAAATCTAAGTACGCAAAAATTGAACTAGACGATATAGATATAAAAATCCTGAGAATCCTGCAAGACGATGGCAGGCTGAGCAATTCGGAGCTGGCAGAGCGCGTTTCGCTCTCACCTTCACCGTGCTGGAAACGCCTGAAACGCCTGGAGACGATCGGCGTGATTCGCGGCTACCAAGCCGTCCTGGACAGGCATCTGCTAGGGCTTGGGGTGGTGGTGTTTGTGAGCATTCTGTTAGAAAACCATACAGAATCGACATGCCGCACATTTGAAAAATGGGTCTTGGAAATGCCCGAGGTCATCGCCTGTCATAACATTTCCGGGCAGCACGACTACATGCTCCAGGTGCTGGCAGAGGACCTAGAAAGCTACTCCAAATTTGCCCTCAACCGCTTGCGAACCGTTCCGGGCGTGAAGGAGATGCAGTCAAGCTTCTCGCTTCTGGAGCTAAAGGCCTCCAGCAAGATTTGTGTTCGGTAAATCGGCGTTAACCTCGCGGCCCTTCTTGGGCCGCCAGGAGGAAATGGCGCATGTGCGGGGCCTTCAAGGCCTCTTGGGAAAGAACGGCATACAGCGTCACATGCAGCCCTTCGCTGCCCAGCTTCTTGGCTGATAAAACGCCACGAGCACTCACGCCTCGTATCACCCATTCAGGGAGGCAGCAAACAGCGCGACCGGACGCCACTTGATGGGTGAGTGACACCAAAGAATCCGATTGGCGATGTGATGCCGGTTCGAAACCGGCAGGCGTTAGAAACTTCTCAAAGACCGGAAGGTGGCGACGTTCACCTGGAGAAGTAATCAGGACCTGATTGGCAAGATCGCTGGGCGCAATAAAGGCTTCTCTGGCCAATGGATGATTGTTGGCCACGCCCAACAACACCTCATAGGTAAACAAAGGAACACTGACAATGCCTGGAAGCCTTGTGCTCTCGGTTGTCAGCAGTAGATCGACGTCCATCCCATCAAGCGCAGCGAAGGGTAAAGCGGGGTATTGCGTCAATACGTCCAATTTGATCTCTGTCCACTCCCCCCGAAACCGGTTTATCAGCGGGATCAGCCAGTGGGCCCAGTCTGCGCTTTCCACCGCCATGTTGATCCGGCCATTGGCAGCGTCGGCCAGTCCAACCAGATCGTGTTCGATGGAAAACAGCTCTGGCAAAAGGGAATCAGCCAGTTTCAGAATTCGCCTACCGGTACGAGTGAACCGCACGGGCCGGCTTCTACGCTCGAATAGTAAGGTGCCCAGTCGTTTTTCCAATCCCGAGAACTGGTGGGACAGCGCCGACTGTGTCAACTGCAGCTTCTTGGCTGCCTCAAGCATACTGCCGGTCTCGCGCAGCATCTGCATGCCCATAAGGTGACGAATTTCCAGCATGGCAACCTCTCGCTCTGCTCATGTTGCGCAACGAGTGTGACCTGGAATCAGGTCTCCCTCAGCGAGGGATCTGGCTCGTACCGACACGGCTTTAATACCGATAAAGGCTATACCTGAGCTGGAAAAATTACCTTTCAATTTATGCTACAAGCCAGTCCACCTACAGAACAAACACTCCCTATAATCGCAACAAGAGAAAGATTATTTCGCAATGCTTACATCGATGGAAATTTCATCTTTGAGCAATGCCGTCCTTGGCGACGCTCCCTGATCTGGACACAACCTGTGAACGTTTAAGGCAAGGGATCGAACTTCAGATTACTGAGGCTTTGAACCTTGTCCTCGCGGACCATTTTGTAGGCCGTATTCGGTCCGATCCAGCGGTCCCAGATCAGGTCGATTTCACCGGCCTTATCCATCGCTATCAGTGACTCGTTCACCTTGGCCAGAAAGGCCGGCTCATCTCTACGCATACCCGCCCCAATCGGTTCAAGCGCCATCGGTTCCTTGGCCAGCGCCAACTCGACACCACTCTCTTTAGCCTGGTTGACCAGTTTCAGGGCGGTCATGGTGTTGGTCACCAGGCCAACAACCTTGTTCTGCTGCAAGGCCATGTAAGCCGAACCGGTATCCTGAAAGGTCACTGGCGTGGCACCCGCGATGCGAATCGATTGCTCGGAAGTCGAGCCTTTGGTGGAGCTGATGCGTTTGTCCTTGAAGAAACTTTTCGGTTGGTCGGCATTGGCCGCACGCACCACCAGGGTTTCCTTGGCGATGTAGTACGGATCGCTGAACTGGATCTGCTCGGCACGGGTCTTGGTGTAGGCCAAGTTGGCGAAAATCACATCGACACGGCCCATTTTCACCTCGGGAATCCGTGCTTCAACAGACAGCGGCTTGAGCTCCAGCGCCACGCCCATGGTCTTGGCCAGGGCCTTGCACAAATCGACGTCCATCCCCACCAGTTCGCGGGTTTCCGGATCTGGAGCAGAGAACGGTGGCACGTCGGCGTACACCCCACAACTCAGCGTTTTTTTAGCCATGATATCGCTCAATTGATCGGCCTGCGCTACCGCAACAGCCAAAGGACCTAACGCCAGCGTGACAAGCAGATATTTCATACGCATGGAAAAACTCCTGGGGATGGGAAATTCAGAGGGCAGAGGGCGCAAAATCCCGGCGACTCAATGGGCGCGCAGATCGGCGATAAATCGTTGTGCCCGCGGGTGCGCGGGCTGACTGAAGAAGCTCTCGGGCGTGCTCTTTTCCAGAATCTGACCCGCGTCCATAAACCAGATGGTGTCAGCAACTTCACGGGCAAAATTCATCTCGTGGGTCACGCACATCATGGTCATTCCATCCTTGGCCAACCCTTTCATCACACTCAACACTTCACCGACCATTTCCGGATCGAGGGCACTGGTGGGCTCATCGAACAACATCACCGGAGGATCCATGGCCAGCGCTCGGGCAATCGCCACTCGCTGTTGTTGACCGCCGGATAACTGCGCCGGATAAGCCCCCGCCTTGTGTGCCAGCCCTACCCGATCAAGCAATTGCATGGCCTGTTGTTTGGCGGCCGAGCCTTTCAAGTTGCGGATTTTGCTGGGCGCCAGGGTGATGTTTTCCAGCACCGACAGGTGCGGAAAAAGATTGAAGCTCTGGAACACGAACCCCACTCGACTGCGCAGCCGGTTAACCTGAGCATCGGTGCCGTGTACATCCTGGCCATCGAACAGGATCTGGCCCTTCTGGATGTTTTCCAGACGATTGACGGTGCGAATCAACGTCGACTTGCCGGAACCGGACGGACCACAGAGCACCACCACCTCACCGGGTTTCACTTCGGCAGTGATATCGGTCAGCGCGTGATACTCGCCATACCATTTATTGACGCTCGAAAACATGATCATTGGATGCATGGACGCAACCCTCTTCAATTATCGATAACCAGCAAGGATCTCGGCAGCCGCGGCCGGACCGCCGTTGCCCAGACGCTTGCGAGCGATACGGCGCTCCACCCAGCCGGCCAGATGGGTCAGGCCGAAACAGAGCAGGTAGTAGATGATCGCCAGGATAAAAAACACCTGGAACGGCTTGGTCAGCAGTTGGTTGTTGACCTGGTTGGCGGCAAAAGTCACCTCCTGGACGTTAATGACATAGCCAAGCGAGGTTTCCTTGATAATGGAAACGAACTGGCTGATCAGGCTAGGCAGCGCGTTGTACAAGGCTTGCGGCAAGATCACCCAGATCGTCGTACGTAGGTAACCCAGACCCAGCGCCCGGGACGCCTCGTACTGTCCCGTTGGTAGCGCCTGAATGCCGCCACGAATGATTTCGCACAGGTAGGCACTCTGGTAGATCACCAGCGTGCAGAGCATGGTCACGAATCCGGTGATGTTATGGCCGATCAACAACGGCACCAGGAAGTAGGTCCAGAAGATCACCATCAACAGCGGGATGCCCCGCAGCACATAGACCCAGACCGTGGCGGCCCAGCGCAGTCCGCTCCACGGCGAAACCCGAGCCAAAGCCAGTAGCAAGCCGAAAGGGAATGCCAGCAACAGGGCCAGCGCCGCCAGAATCAACGTGCTCGCCAATCCGCCCAAAGGGCCGTGCGGGTACTGACCGATGAGAAACAAGGTCCAGTTTTGCTGCACAATCGAAAAGACATCGAACATCGTCGTCTACCTCGCCAGCGCTTTGCTGAAGCGTCGCGCCAACAACGCGCCGAGCCCCATCAACAAGAGTGAAAAAACCAGGTAGAACAGCGTGGCGACCAGGTATGACTCGAACGTGCGGAAGGTGTAGTTCTCGACCTCGCGGGTGGCGTAGGTCAGCTCGACCACGCCGATGGCCATGGCCAGGCTGGTGTTTTTGAACAACAGCACGGTGTGGTTGATCAGCGACGGCAGGCAATTGCGTACACCTTGCGGCAGGATCACGTAGCGCATCGAGCGCACATACCCTAACCCCAGCGCCCGGGAAGCTTCGGTCTGCCCGGCCGGAATGGCACGCAGTCCGCTGCGGATGTCTTCGCAGAAATACGCGGCCTGACACAACCCCAACGCAATCACCGAGAACAGATATTCGCTGCTGTAATTCGCCAGCCAAAGCTGCGTGGACTCGCTCAGTAACGTCGGCACGCCGAAATACCAGAGCATCAACTGCACCAGCGTCGGCACGTTGCGATGGTAAGACACGTAACCCGCCACCAGACGATCCGCGAGTTTGTTGCCGGTCAACCGTACGGTCACCAGCAACAGCGCCAGGGCCATCGCCAGCAACCAGGCGAACAGCGCCAGTTGTAGAGTTATTTCGATGCCCTTGACGATCAGCTCGGCATATTCACCTTGCAGAACCGCGGCCAAATCGAAGTCATGCTTCATGGTCAATCCCCATCGGCATTGGGCTAAGGGCAGAAATAAACAAAGTCGCCAGGCTCGGCCGTGGCGTGAGTGCCGCGATGACGGATTGTTCCGTTCTTATGCAGCGCGTGTTGCGAAGGGAAAGCTCAGCCTGGGTAATCCTGTGGACGGGCCGTCGAGAGACCACCAGGCACTTGCAGGGTCGGGGTGATTTCCATGTGCCCGACGTTGACCGCAATCGGTGCGGCAATGGCAAAGGCAATGGCGTCGGCAATGTCCTTGGCCTGGGGCAGCTCGAAGCCTTCGACGAAACGCTTGTAGGTCTCTTCGGAGTCACCGTGGACGTGGGCAAAAATGTCGGTGGCCACTCGACCCGGACAAATTTCGGTAACTCGCACCCGCTTGCCGAAGGCATCGATGCGCAGTTGCCGCGACAGCATGCTCACGGCAGCCTTGGTTGCGTGGTACGTGGAGTTGCCGCCGAAGTTGTACGCCGCGGCAATCGAGCTGATGTTGATGATGTGGCCGCAATCACGTGCCACCATCCCCGGCAACGCCAGACGCGCCAGGTGCAATACCGCACGCAGATTGACATCGATCAGCAAGTCGATGCCTTCGGCGTCGGCCTTGAGAATCGAACCCGGTTTATCAACACCAGCGTTGTTCACCAGAATGTCGAACTGCTGCGCCTCGAACAGGCGTGTCAGCCCAGCCAGGTCGGTCACGTCGATAGCATGAGCGATACAGCCAGTCTTGGCGGCGAGGTCTTGCAGCTTGTCAGCACTGCGGGCCAAGGCATGCACCTGCACGCCCTCCTGACACAGGCGCTCGACGACTGCGGCACCAATACCGGAAGACGCGCCGGTCACCAGCGCGGTTTTGTAATCTGAAAACGGCATGTCTCTGTCCTCGTGTTACGGGTCGACAACGCAAGGCTGTACCGACCGATTATGTGTGGATCACTTGGCTGATCTCGATGACTTCGACTCTATCCAGCACGGAGGCCGGATACCAAGACGGAATGACTGTGTGGCGATAAGCCCTGCTTATGACTGTGCGACCGTTACGCCAGCAACTGCGAAATCGGCGTAATACACCCCCCGGCCTGCTCGATTTCACGACGAATCGTGCGCGCCAGTTCCACCGCGCCAGGCGTATCGCCGTGCAGCAGGATCGAGTGCGCGGGCACGGCAATCCGCTTGCCATTGAGACTGGTGACGCTACCCTCCTCCAACAACTGTCGAACCCGCTGCAGCACGGCCCCTGGTTCTTTGATCACCGCCCCCGGTATGTTGCGCGGGACCAGCAGGCAGTCATCGTCGTAGGCGCGGTCGGCGAGAAATGTCGTGGCGACTCGCAAACCACATTTTTCGGCAGCGTTTTCAATCGCCCGGCTGCTCGATGAGCTGACAATCAGCGTCGGATCGAAAGCGGCCACCGCACAGATCAATGGCTCCGCCAGCGTTGCATCGGCTGCGACCATGTTGCCCAGCGCACCGTGAAAGCTCATATGGGTCATGCGGTGGCCATTGACCGCCGCCATCCCCGCCAGGGCACCGAGTTGATAGACCACGTAGGTCGCCAGCTCCCTGATCTCGATGTTCATCCGCCGACGCCCGAAGCCCATCAGGTCCGGGAAACCGACATGGGCGCCCAGATCAATGGCGCCAGCCTTCGCCAGGCGTACGGTGTTGTCCATGATCAGCGGATCACCGGCATGGAAACCGCACGCCACGTTCGCCGATGAGATAAGGCTCATCAACGCTTCGTCTTCACCCATGCGCCAAGGTCCGAAGCCCTCGCCCAGATCAGCGTTCAAATCAATGTTCATCGCTTTTCCCCTCACACACTCATGCTGCTATCAGGCGCATGAACGCCTCGCCATAACCGACGGTGGTGCCACAGGGCAGCAGCACCGCGGCAACCCGCCCAGCCCTTTGGCTACGTACCGGCAACAGCAGGTCGCCGACTTGCAGCAAGGCCACCAGTTGCCCTTGCTCCACTCGGCTGCCAAGCGACGCCAGAACGTCGGGCTGTTCAGGATGCGCCAGCAACAACCGGCCCAGGCCTGGTGTCTTCAGTAGCGGCTCATCCTCAGCCGTTGAGACCACCGGCGTCGCGGGCTGAACCGACCTCGCAATTTCGTCGGCGCCGCGCTTGAGCATCAGATGCAGCCCTGGGCGATGTATTTCCGCGCCAGTCAGGTGCGCCTCCTTGAGCCACGCCGCCAACTGTCGGATGTCCTGATTTGTCATGTTTGAATATCCTTAACGCGAGGCCATCCCGTGAAGCTCGACCAGACGTCGAACTTCTTCGAGGTAGCGCTGATTATCTTCCAGGGCCGCGATAGCTTCGCTGTAGCTGCACTCGATAAAACGGACCTTGCTGCCAATCGGTGCCTGCCCCAGACGCCAGAGGTCTGCCTCGATCACCGTGCCGAATTTCGGATAACCGCCACTGGGTTGCGCGTCGCGCATCTGGATGATCGGCTGACCACCGTGGGGCACCTGAATAACCCCCGGAACGATGCCGTGGGAGCGGATCTCCAGGGGGGCCGCGGGCAAGATCGGTGCGCCTTCGAGCCGATAACCGTAACGGTTACTCTGGGTGGTGACTTTCCACTCTCCAGCCCAGAATGCCGTACGTGAGGCCTCCAGGAAGTACTCATATTCGGCAGCTGGCAGTACGCGCATGGCCGGCAACCCGGCGAGCTGCAATGGCAACGCCAGACTCGGCGACACCACCCCGAAATCGGTGGGTAGCACACTGACTCCAGGGCGCAGCGCCGAAAGCCGGTCGCCCTGCTGCAAGGCCCGTCCTTGCAGTCCACCGAACTCACCGCGCAATTGAGTGCTGCGTGAACCCAGCACCTGCGGTACGTCGACGCCCCCCGCCAGACACAGATAGGCTCGACTGCCGGAGGTCGGATAGCCAAGGCTCAGTACCTGCCCTTCCTTCGCCTGTGCCACCCAGAATGGCGGGAGCGGCTGATCATCCAGGCTGGCCTCGCAGGCGACACCCGTTACCGCGAATGCACAGTCCTGAACAAACCGCACCTCGAACGGAAACAGCGGAATTTCAATAGCCGCCGCATCTTCGAGATTCCCCAACAACAGGTTGCCCAATGCCAACGCCAATTGGTCCATCGCGCCGGAGGTCCCCACCCCGTAACCGAGGCTGCCAAAGCGGCCGAAATCCTGCACGGTGGCCAGAGCGGTGGCCGATAAAATCTCGATCATCGAATGATCCTCTCGATGCGCAAGCGCAACATATCGCCCGGCCTCAGCATGGCCGGAGGGTTTTGGCTTGGGTCAAAAAATGACATTTCGGTCCGGCCAATGGTGTTCCAGCCGCTGGGACCGGCTGATGCCGAAACACCGGTCTGCACGCCGCCGATCGACACTGAGCCGGCGGCGATACTAAGCACCGGCACTTGCCGTCGTGGTGTAGCCAGACGCGAATCCATACCACCGAGATAGCAATAGCCGGGATGGCTGCCCAAGGCATACACCGGATACAGCGGCTCGCAATGCAGATTGGCGATGGTGTCGATGTCCAGTCCGGTGTGCGCCACCACATCACTCATGTGAGGACCGTATTCGCCGCCATATATCACCGGCAATTCGACGATGCGCCCTGCGAGCGGCAGCGGATCGCAGGCATCCCAAGCTTCCAGCAGGCGCTCGCAGAGCCGGTTGAGGTCGCGCGGCGGCTTGATGAAGGTCAGCATCAGGTTGTTCATGCCCGGAACGGCTTCGTCTATTTCGGCCCATTGCCCGGCCTGCAGGGCCAGGCTCCAAATACGTTGTTGCGGCGCCAGATCCAGCTCACCCGGTGCTTCGAACAGCAAAGCCGTGGACCCCAGCAGACTGATGAGCGGACTCTTTGATACAGAAGCAGTACTCATGTCGCACTCCTTTGTTGCAGCCAACGCTCCAGGTGATGGATGTCCACGCCACCGGAGCAGAACGCCGGATCGTCGAGAATCTCGCGGTGCAAGGGGATATTGGTCGAGATGCCCTCCACGCGCATTTCACTCAGGGCCAGGCGCATACGCGCCATGGCCTCATCGCGGGTCGCGCCGTGGGTAATGACCTTGGCCACCATCGAGTCGTAGTAGGGCGGCACCCGATACCCGGTGGTGACGTGGGAATCGACCCGCACACCAAAGCCACCGGGGACTTCCCAGCGCTGAATCAACCCCGGCGTCGGCATGAAGGTGATCGGGTCTTCGGCGTTGATCCGGCATTCCAGTGAGTGACCATTGAGTTGCACGTCCTGCTGGCGCAGCTCAAGCACTTCGCCTCGGGCCATGCGCAGTTGCTGCTGGACGATATCGATACCCGTCGTCATCTCCGTCACCGGATGCTCGACTTGCAGCCGAGTGTTCATCTCGATGAAGAAGAACTCGCCGTTCTCATACAAAAACTCGAAGGTGCCGACACCGCGATAACCGATCTGCCGGCAAGCCGCCGCGCAGCGTTCCCCGACCTTGGCAATCAGATCCGGGTCGATTCCCGGTGCAGGCGCTTCTTCCAGGACTTTCTGATGCCGACGTTGCAAGGAGCAATCCCGACAACCCAGCCAGATCGCGTGGCCATGGGCATCGCATAACACTTGGATTTCGACATGCCGTGGATGACCGAGAAACTTCTCGATATAGAGTTCCGGGTTGCCGAACGCCAGCCGCGCCTCCTCACCGGTCAGCGCAATGGCATCGAGCAGTTCGACCTCTTCGTTCACCACGCGCATGCCGCGTCCACCGCCACCGCCCGCCGCTTTGACGATCACCGGGTAGCCAATTTCCCGGGCGATGGCGAGGATGCTGTCATCGTCGGTTGGCATGACCGAATCAGGCCCGGGCACGCAGGGTACGCCGGCATCGCGCATCGCCCGTTTGGCGGCGACCTTGTCGCCCATAGTCCGAATACATGCCGCGCTCGGACCGATGAAGGTCAGGCCAGCGAGCTCGATGCGCTCGGCAAACCCGGCGTTCTCCGAAAGAAAGCCATAGCCGGGATGGATCGCCTGAGCGCCGCTGACCTTGGCGGCAAACAGCAGCGCGGTCTGATTCAGATAACTCTGGCTCGGTGCGGCCGGTCCAAGGCACAGTGCCTGATCAGCGTCTTGCACATACTGGGCGTGGCGATCAGCCTCGGAGTGCACCACCACGGTTTGCAACCCCAGGCCACGGCAGGCACGCTGAATACGCAGGGCGATTTCGCCACGGTTGGCGATCAGCACTTTGTCGAACATTGAATTCACCTGAAAGAAGATGGGCTTGGAGTCAGCCGAGACGGAACAACGCCTGACCGGCTTCGACTTCGGTACCACTCTGGGCAAGGATTGCGCTGATCTTGCCAGCGGATTTGGCCTTGAGCGGGTGGAACATTTTCATGGCTTCGATGACCGCCAGGGTCTGACCCGCTTCGATCTGTTCACCGAGCGTGACGAACGGCGCTTCCCCGGCGGCGGGCGTCAGATGCAGAACGCCGTACAGGCTGGCCTTGATCTCGAGCGCTGCGGGGGGCGCTGTCGTGGCTGAGTCCAGGGTCGGTATCGGCGCAGGGACGACAACCGGCTCGGCGGCCAGCACCTGCCCTGCCTGCTTGAAGAGACGAATCGTACTGTCGCCTTCGGTCAGGCTGAGTTCGAGCAGATCAGACTCAGCCAGTAAATCGATCAACCCCTTGATACGTTCTGAATCCATGCCTGGGCCCCTGCCTGTCGAGCGTGTCTGAGTGGATGGGGTCAATGTAGCGATCCCGCCGAAAAACGACCAAGACGCTTTGGCTTTGGGGTGATAAGCGCGCCTTATGACCACTCAGATCAGGCTACCGCGCATCTCGGCGACCAGCTCCAACAGGATTGCCTTGACCGCCTGGGCAGGCACGGACAGTGGCAGGTGACCGGATAAACACAGGGCCAGTGGCGCCTCGATCTCGGGTTCGACAATGCGACACATATGCACCGAGGTGGCGGCGACCATCACTCGCGCCGAAGATTCGGGCAGGATCGTCGAACCGAAGTGCTCGGCGACGGCGGCGGTCAAGGTGATCGAAGATTCGATTTCAGCCACCACCCGCGCGCTCATACCGATGCGCTGGAAGGCCTCATCCACCAACCGACGCATGACGTTGTAGGGCCGCGGCAGGAGCATATCAATGTCCGCCAGGTCGGCCAGGGCAATCTCTTCGCGCGCACGGACAGAAGGATCGGCGCTCACCAGATAGAGGTTCTCGCGAAGCAGCGAGACGAAGCTCAAACCATGCACTTCTCGCCCACCATAGAGCACGGCCATGTCCATCCGGCCGTTCATGATCAACTCGCTCAGGGTGGTGCCGAAGTTTTCATTGAGATACAGCAGAATGCCCGGATGACGTTCGCGCACGGTGCGCAACAAGGGCAAGGACAGCGCGGAAGCCGCCGTGCCTGGCGCCAGGCCGACCGACACCTGTCCGGACAAAGCGTGCCCCGTTGCATTGATGTCGCTCTGGGCTTGTTCGCACTGGCGCAAAATGATTTGCGCATGGCCATAAAGTACCTTCCCCGCCTCGGTCGGAGTGACGCCGCGTTTGGTGCGGATCAACAATTGCTGCTGCAATTCTGCCTCCAGCGTCGCCAATTGCTGACTCAGTGCCGGCTGCGCGACATGCAGCACATCGGCAGCCTGGGTCATGCTGCCGATGTCGACGAGTTTCACGAAATACTTCAAACGGCGCAGATTCACGGTGGCGGTGCTCTTGCTCGAAAAAGGGAGGCAGCCCAAAGGCTTTAGCAAGAGGCAGGCCAGCCCGAAACCTCGGGCGCACACTTGACTGTGAAGCTCAACCATAAGCCTTTGCTATAGATCGATCAGTGTTGCCGGGATCGACACTCGCAATGGCCATACAGGCCGAAGCGCACCACTCTGGTGCGGGTACTGTTCAGTTCCAGCCATAAGCGATTCCTATCCGACCAGAACGATCTCGTCTTATGGCTGCCCGGGTGACGGCTCGTACTGTAGTGCCTCGTCAACGTCATCAACGAGGAACGACACGTGACCACCTCCCGCATCGCCGCCCGTGTGCAACGTATCAAACCATCCCCCAGCAGCGCCGCTTCCGATCGCGCCAACGAACTGCGTCGGCAAGGCAAGTCCATCATCAACCTGGTTGTCGGCGAGCCGGACTTTGATACGCCAGAGCACATTCGGCAGGCCGCCAGTGCCGCCATCGAACGGGGCGAAACCCGCTACACGCAAAACGCCGGGACCCCGCAGTTGCGCCAGGCGATTGTCGACAAACTGACACGGGAAAACGGCCTGACCTACGGTGCGAATCAGGTCCTGGTCACCAGCGGCGCGAAGAGTGCGATTTTCAATGCCTTCGCCGCCACCCTGGGCGCGGGTGATGAAGTACTGATCCCCGCACCTTACTGGGTGTCTTACCCTGACATGGTGCTGGCCTGCGAAGGTGAACCTATTACCCTCGCTTGCTCCGAAGAAAACGCCTTCAAACTGACCCCGGAGCAACTGCGCGGCGCGCTCACCAAACGCACCCGCTGGCTGCTGCTCAACTCCCCCAGCAACCCGACAGGTGCCAGCTACAACGCCGCCGAGCTAAGAGCCCTGGCCGATGTACTGCTTGAGCATCCGCATGTATTGCTGATGACCGACGACATCTACGAACACATCCGTTATGAAGGCCTGGACAACCCGCATATCCTCGCCATCGAACCGGCGTTGACCGAGCGCACAGTGCTGATCAACGGCGTATCCAAGACCTATGCCATGACCGGTTGGCGTATCGGCTACGCCGCAGGCCCGGCCGATCTGATCGGTGCCATGGCCACGCTGCAATCGCAATCGACCAGCAACGCCTGCTCGGTCAGCCAGGCGGCAGCCGTCGAAGCGCTCAACGGTGACCAACGTTTCGTCAAGCAAAGTGTGCAGGTCTACCAGCAACGCCGTGATCGCTGCCTGAACCTGCTCAACGGCATTGACGGCCTGAGTTGCCGCAAGCCCGACGGTGCGTTCTACCTCTATGTCAACTGCAGCGGTTTGCTCGGCAAGACCACCGCCCAAGGCAAGCAACTGGACAGCGACTACGACGTGGTCATGTACCTGCTGGAAAGCCAAGGGGTTGCCGTCGTGGCAGGAACCGCCTATGGCCTGGCTCCATTCTTCCGGATGTCGATAGCCACCGACATCAAGACCCTCGATGAAGGTTGCGCGCGTATTGCCGCGGCCGTTGCGGCGCTAAGCTGAGGAACCGACGATGACCGTGGCGCCCCACCCTCCCCTGAGCTTCACTCAGGCATTGCTCGCGATGCTGGGCATCTCGTTGGTGTTAATGCTCTCGGCGCTGGATCAGACGGTGATCGGCAACGCTTTGCCGAGCATCGTCGCCGAGCTCAAAGGCTTTGAGCTTTATGCCTGGGTCGCCACGGGTTACATGCTGGCATCGATCGTCACCATCCCGATCTTTGGCCGACTGGGTGATGATTATGGCCGCAAGCCATTTGTGATTGCCGCCACACTGATCTTCACCCTGGCGTCACTGGCCTGCGCCCTGGCCAACGATATGTTGTGGCTGGTGATCGGCCGCGCCTTGCAGGGTGTCGGTGGCGGCATGTTGATCGGCACGGCGTTCGCCTGCATTCCAGAACTGTTTCCAGACACTCGACAACGCCTGCGCTGGCAGATGCTACTGAGCGCCCTGTTCAGTGTGGTCAACGCCATCGGGCCCGGATTCGGCGGCTACCTGACGGGCGCCTTTGGCTGGCGCTCGGTGTTCTATCTCAATCTGCCGCTGGGCTGCCTGGCGCTGCTTTTTGCCTGGCGCTACCTACCTTATTACCGCCCGCAACAACGGACGAAAATCAGCCTGGATTGGCCAGGCGCAGTGTTGATCGCTCTGGCGCTGGGCAGCCTGCAATTGTTCGTCGAGTGGTTGGGGCATTCCAGCTTGACGTTGAGTCTGGCACTCGGATTGAGCGGTGTGGCAGCGACCGTCGCGTTGTGGTTCTGGGAGCGGCGCTGCCCTCATGCGCTGTTGCCCTCGGCACTGCTCAGACTACCGAGCATGCGCCTGTTGTTTCTGTTGTCGATGGCGGCCGGCGCGATCATGTTTTCGTTGCTGTTTTACCTGCCGTTGTTGCTGCAAGGCAGCTATGGGTATTCACCGCAGGATGCAGGATTGCTGATTACACCGCTGGCGCTGAGCATTACCCTCGGCGCGATCGTCAACGGGCGCATCGTCACCCGCCTGCGCAATCCGAACCTGTTGCCGCTGTTTGGTTTTGTAGCACTGCTGCTGGCCTGCATTGGTCTGGCCATGGCCGGGCGTGACGCGTCGTTCAACCGCCTGCTCAGCCTGATATTGCTGGCGGGGCTGGGGTTGGGTTTCATCCTGTTGAACCTGACCGTCTTCACCCAAACCCTCGCCGAGCGCCAGTTCCTGGGGATTGCTACCGCGCTGACCCAGTCCTTGCGACTGGTCGGCGGGTTACTCGGAACCGCCAGCATGGGTGTTCTGGTCAACCTGCTGTACAGCGCCAACCTGCAACGTCTGTTTATCGCTCAGGGACAGACTGAAGGGCTGAGGGAGTACTTCGACCCGCAGGCACTCTTGCACCCTCTCCCCGCCCGTCTTGAGCCCCCCCAATGGCTCAACCTGGCACGGGACGCACTGGCCCAATCGGTGGGTGTCGGCCTATTGCTATGCGCAGGTATCGGCGTACTGGCGCTATTTATTCTGCACCGTTTGCCGCCGGTGAGACTGAACGTCACACCGACCACTGCTGCTCCTGAAAAACAATAAAAACCTTTGCTGCCGCCTTTGACTGCCCTCTCACAACACTCGACAACATCATGGGGATGACTCCGATGGAGCTTTTCAATCGCGCACCTAAAGTAGTGGCCGGCATTTGCGGCCTGATCATCGCTCAACAGGGTTATGCCGCTGGGTTTGTAGAAGACAGCAAGCTCAACGTACTGGCCCGCAATTTTTTCAGTAATGCCGACAACCGCAGTGGTGCCGCCGCCCCCAATTACACCCAGGAATGGGGTCAGGGCTTCATCGCCAACTTTCAGTCCGGCTTCACTCAAGGCACGGTCGGATTCGGCATGGATGCCATCGGTATGTGGGGTATACGTCTGGACTCCGGCAAAGGACGGCATTACAACCCGCAAGGTAATACCTTCACCGGTAACGTTTTCCCCACCGATAATGGCCGAGCGGTCGACGAGTTCGGCAGCCTGGGCCTGACCGCCAAAGCAAAGATTTCCAATACCGAACTGAAATACGGCACCTTGGTGCCGATGCTGCCGGTGGTGATGTCCACTGACCGCTTGCTGCAGCAAACGTTCAACGGCGGGCAGATCCAATCCAGGGACCTGGAGAACTTCACCTTCGTTCTCGGTCAGTTGGACCATGTCAAAGGTCGCGGTGTCACTCACGAGATGGGTATGTCCATTCCTGGTGCGAATAACGCGCTGACCGGCGAGTTCGTCAATAAGTTCTATTACGCTGGCGTGGATTACAAAGCGACCAAAGACCTGACCTTGCAGTACTACTACGGCAACCTCCAGGACTTCTACAAACAGAACTTCCTCGGCCTCAAATACGATTGGCAAGTCGGTCCCGGGACCCTTCGCACCGACCTGCGTCATTTCGATAACCGCTCCGATGGCGCCAACGGCCATGACCCTGATTTCTACACTTTTGGCTACTACGGCAACGGCGTGACCAAAGGCAAAGTCGACAGTCGTCTGAGCAGCGCGCAGTTCACCTACCTGGTCAGCGGCCATACCTTCGCCATTGGCCTGCAGCAGGTCAGTGGCGCCAGCGACGCCGTCTGGTTGAACCAGGGTGACGGCTCGACCGCTTACTTCATGACGGAGTCGATGATCGGCAAGTTCCAGCGCGCCGGGGAAACCACCTGGCAGGTTCGTTACGGCTATGACTTCGCGGCCGTCGGAATTCCCGGGTTAAGTTTTCTCGGCGTGTCCGAAAGCGGCTCGAACATTCGCACCCCCACTGGCGACAAAAAAGAGTGGGAAGATGACCTGACGCTGAGTTATGTCATCCAGCAAGGGCCGTTCAAGGATCTGAGCATCGCCCTGCGCCGCGCCTCACTGCGTACCGGAGTGTCCACTCAACGTGACAGCGATGAGCATCGGGTGATCATCAGCTACCCGCTGAACATTCTGTAAAAGCTGGCACACTGGGTGATGCGCATCGTCACCCAGTGCGTTTGTGGCCCGTTACCTGACGCGAGCCAGCCGAACAGCCGTATCTGAAAGTGCCCTGGAATCCGACAGATCGCCAAAACGAAAAACCCGCCAGACGGCAGGTTTTTCGGGGACTCCAGAGCACTTGTAAGCGTTCTATGGAATGCAAGATGGCGAAGCCGGAATCGAACCTTTCCCTTTATCGCTGAACATAAGGGAAAATTTTGAGTTATAAGATTTTTCTACCCCTCTGTGTACCCTCAATTGACAAGCCATTTGCCTACCGACAGCGCGACATCAAATCCGGAACTGCCCCACCAACTGTTCCAACCGCTGCCCGAGGTCCGCTAGGCTGCGAGACGTCTGAGCGCCCAGTTGGGTCTCATCGGCCACGTTGTCCACCGCCATCGCGATTTGTTGCACGCTGCGGTTGATCTCTTCGGCTACAGCCGTTTGCTCTTCCGCGGCGCTGGCAATCTGCGCGTTCATCGAATTGATGGTGCTGATCAATTGCGCCATGGTGTCCAACGAGACACCGGCTTCATTGGCCTGGGCCGACGTACCGTCGCCCGCATCGCTGGAGCGGCGCATGGCTTCCACGGCCTTACGCGTACCCTGCTGCAAACGGTCGATCATGCCCTGAATTTCCTGGGTGCTCTGCTGGGTTCGGCTAGCCAACGCTCGGACCTCGTCGGCCACCACCGCGAAACCACGACCGGCCTCACCAGCCCGGGCCGCTTCGATGGCCGCGTTGAGCGCCAACAGGTTGGTCTGTTCGGCGATCGAGCGGATCACATCCAGTACGCTGACAATCGACGAGACGTCCGTCTGCAAACTGTCCAATGAGGTCCCGCTGGTGCGAATATCGCTGACCAAGGCATGAATCTGCCGAATGCTTCCGTCCACCACCCGCTTGGCGGTCTGTCCCTCTTCGTCGGTCTGCTGGGCAGCTACCGCAGCGCCCTGGGCACTGCGGGCCACTTCCTGCGCCGCCGAGGACATTTCGTTGATGGCAGTGGCCACCTGATCGGTCTCGTGGCGCTGACGCTCCATGGCCTGCTCGGAACGATGGGCCTGATCGGACACCTGGCTCACCAGCCCGGTCAGTTGTGTAGTCATCTCGGTGATCTGCCGAACCAGGCCGTGGATCTTGTCGACAAAGCGGTTGAACGAACCGGCCAACTCGCCCAACTCATCCTGGCTGGTGATTGCCAGACGGCGGGTCAGGTCACCCTCGCCCGCCGCGATGTCATCCAGATTGGCTTTCATCAGATTCAGCGGTCGCAGAATCGTATTGGCCATGAGCATGCCCACAACGGCAATCACCACCAGCAACACCACCGCGATGCCCAGAATGCTCAGTAGTACCTCCTGCAGACGCTCGTGTACCTTGGCCTCAACCGCCGCCACCTGAGCGTCGATACCACCGATATTGACCGACGAGCCAATAATCATGTCCCATTTAGGCAGGTACTCGCTGTAGCCCAGTTTCGGGACCCTCACATCGCTGCCAGGTTGTGCGGCGTTGTACTCCACATAGTGACTACCGGACTTGGCAGCTCTCACCAGCTCCCGGTTGACATACACCCCGTTAGAGTCGTGGTCGTCCTTAAAACTTTGGCCCACGCCCACCGGGCTAAGGCCCTTGAACAGGCGAATGGTCTCGGAGTCAAGACCGAAGAAATAACCGTCCTTGCCATAAGTAATGTTTGACAGCAGTTTGATCACCTCGGCGCGAGCGGCCTGGTCACCTGAGGCGGCAGCGTCATACAGCGGTTTAATCGTGGTGAGCGCCACGTCGATGTAACTTTTCAACGTCAACCTGGCCTCTCCAAGAAGGCGTTGCCGAGTCTCTTCGACCTCTTTTTTCGCCTGCTGTTGGAGCATTAGAACTGTCGTCAGACTGATTACCAGCGCAAACAGTAAAACCGGTAATACTGCGATAGACAGGACTTTGGCCTTCAGGCTTAGGCGCATAGGACACTCACTCTTTTTTTTCGTTGGGGTGATAGATCGTTAAAGACAGGTCAGATCGAAAGCGATGACCTGCCTGTCATAGCGGGGTAGTCATGGGCCCGCCCAAAACGGACGACGAGGGAATCGCAAACAGAAACCAGGTCATCATTCGGGCTCGGTAATGAGCAAGGAACCACAGCGACAGGAAAAAGATGACGCCGGGAAAAATGCCGAATTGAGAGGCGCGGCTGTCATGAGTCTGCCGTGATTATTTTTCGAAATTCGACGCGGGCGAGCATATGCCAACGGTGTCCCCCCCGACCAAGACATTTAGACCATAGGTATCCATGCCGAACAGGCATACCCTGAGAAAATAAAAAATCGGCTCGGTCCTCCTTGTCGAGGAGGCCGATCAGGCATGGATACCTATGTTGGGGGAGCGACCAGGTATTACGGGGCACGCAATGGCAGAAAAGCCTTAAAACAGCGGCAGTGAATAACTGACGATCAGACGGTTTTCGTCCTGATCACGCTGACCTGGAATGTTGTTACGCCACATGGCATTTTTCCAGGTGAAGCCCAGATTTTTTAGCGCGCCTTCCTGAATCACATAAGACATGCTCATGTCCCGCTCCCACTCGCTGGTGCCAGTGCCCAGCAGAGAGGCCTGGGTTGCTCCGACCTTGCCGACAGTGTCGATGTTGCTGCCACGCACGTAGATGATGCCAGCGGTCAAGCCCGGAATACCGAGCTTAGCGAAGTCGTACGAGTAACGACCCTGCCAGGAACGCTCACCGGCGCGGAGAAATTTTTGGATCTGTATATCGTTGATGGTACTGGTGGACGCGCCGTCCCCCTGGTTCAACCACGGAAAATCACTTTTGCCGTTGCTGTACTGATAGCCACCACCGAAGGTGTGACCTTCAACCGAGTATAAAAACAGGCCGCTGTACAGGTTGTTGTCCACCTTTCCTTTGGTCAGCGTGGACAGGCCGCTGTTGTCCGGGTAGTAACCGCTGGTGAAGTAGTCAGGTTCAGAGCGGTTGGCGCCGTCATCTCGACTGCGATAGTAGCGCAGGTCACTTTTCAGTACGCCAGGACCGATAGACCCGTTGTGCACCAGCCCCAGGAAGTTCTGCTGGTAGAAATTTTTCAGCTCGCCGAAGTAATACGAGGCGGTCAGATCTTTGGTGAACTTGTAGTCGGCACCACCATAGTAGAACTTATTGCTGAACGTGGCCTTGTCGTAGTTGGAACCGCCGTTGGCCCCCGCAATAGACAAGCCCTTGTCGTCGGTGGAGTTACGCCCTTTGGCATGTTCGAGCTGGCCCGCGGTCAGAGTCAGATTTTTGATATCGTTCGATTGGATTTGGCCACCCTGGAAGGTCTGAGTAACCAAACGACTGTCGTTGGTGACGATCACCGGGTTTTTAGGCATCAAGGTGCCAAGACGAAGTTCGGTTTGCGAAATCCTGGCTTTGGCAGTCAGGCCCAGACTGGCGAAATCGTCAACCGCTTCGTTACCTTGGGTTGGGAAGACGTTACCACCAGAGAGTGCTCCGGTCGGGTTACCGTGCTTGGCTTCGCTAGAGTCCAGTTTGATGCCCAACAGACCGATGGCGTCAACGCCGAAACCAACGGTGCCCTGGGTAAAACCGGACGTGAGGCGCAGATCGAAACCTTGACCCCACTCGGATTGATAGCTCTGGACACCACCGGCCTTGACCTTCGGCATACCGGCATCGGAGTCACGGTTATCGTTGTTGATGTAGAAGTTACGCAGCCCCAGAGTGGCTTTGCTGTCTTCAATAAAACCGGCGGCAATTGATTGTTGAGCCAGTGCAGCGGCGATCACCGCCAGTGCCAGTGTGGATTTTTTCAACGTGTGGACCTCTAGTTATTACTATTTTTATTGTGCTGAAACTGAATAGCTCTGATGCGCAGTAGCGAACAAGCAGACAACGGCGAAAGCGGGTGTCGGACAAAGAGCTTCGACACAAGCAAACAGCGGGCAATACTCTCCCGCCGCAGACCAATCGAATAAGGACGCTTTGATACCTTGAAAAATAGCCAGCGCTGTTCAAGTCGACGTCAGCAAACAATTAAAGTTTGCTGAACGCTTCGAACAAGCAGTAACCGATGTAGAAAATACCGCTGGCAAAACCGCTGTTGGTGCGATTCAGGTAGTTAACGAAACAGGCGATAGCCAATCGGGAACCATCGTACCGACGCGCGATGGCAGGCACTCGACTCCACATCGCTACGCAGGCGGCCCTGTGGGCAGGTCATTGTTGTCATGAGTCGTCCGTTATTGGTTTTTTGAGATTCGACGCGGCCGAGCATATGCCAGCAGCCTCCCCTCCGACCAAGACCTTTAGACCATACGTACTCATGCCAGCTGGGCATACAAGGCCGACGATAGAGGTCGCCAGCCTTGCCCCTGATCACTCGTCAGGCGCCAGCCAAACAGCAGCATCCTTCCAGGCCCCCTGAGTCACCAGAAACTTGAGGTGGGTGATCAACAGCGTCTCCCAACTGGCGGCCAGCCGGCTGGTACGACGTTCACGCAGCGTCGTCAAGGTCACAGTGGAACGAATAGCAGGACGCTCGATGGAATGGGCGACCAGCTTTTTCTGCGCAATTTCATCCTGCACAGCCGCGTTGGCCAGGATCGAGTAGCCGAGCCCCGCCTGAACCAGGCGCTTGGTCAGATCCACGCTGTCCACTTCCACTTCAATTTTCAACCTGACGCCATTCTGCACGGCGGCCTGTTCGACCAACCGTCGGTTACTGTGCGGCAGGCTCGGCATGATCAACGGCAGATCCGCCAATTCATGGATACGAAACGCGCGGGCCGGTTCGCCAACGGGGCCGACTACCACCATGGGCTCGCTGAACAGCGGCCGCACGTCAAAGGCTTCAAGCAACGGTTGGTTATAGACCACTGCCAAGTCCACCCGTCCATCCAGAACCCACTCCTGCAAATAGCTGCTGAGCCCTTCGCGTACATGTAACGAGGCCTTGGGCCACAGTTCGCGGAAGCTCCTGATCAGCTGCGGACCGATTACCGCGCCGATTGCCGGGGGAAGACCGATTGCCAGATGCCCGCGCTCCTCCTGTGCACTGTTGCGCACGTGATCGGTGGTTTCCTGCAGGTAGTGGAGCATCATTTCAGCGCGCTCCAACAGCCGCGCGCCAGCAGCCGTCAACTCGACACCGCGACCATGACGGGTCAGCAACGTGACATTGAGCTGGTCTTCAAGCTTGGCGATCTGACGGCTAAGTGCCGGTTGGGCGATATACAGATCGCGTGCTGCCCGGCTGAAGCTGCCCGCATGTGCCACTTGAACGAACGAACGCAACTCTCGAATATCCACGACTCAAACCCCATGCTTTTAAAGCATAGATTGCTATCAATAAAAGGTTTTTGTCTAGTTTTTTAGGGTTCTCTATGCTGAACACAAATAGGAGAACAACAATGAATAACTCCAAATGCCTGACTTCAGTCGTACCGCCCTGCCCACTCGCGACAATCCCATCATGAACGGCGCGCTGTTGCTTGTGCTGATGCAACCTCCCGCCTCTCAGGAAGAGGAGTTCAACGACTGGTATGACACCGAGCACTTCCCACAGCGCCTGACGCTGCCCGGTTTTCTCAGCGGCCAGCGCTGGGTGTGCAGCGAAGGCTGGCCACGCTATCTGGCGCTCTATGAGCTGGAGAACGAAGACGTGTTGAAGACCGCGCAGTACCTGAGTGTATCGGGCGCACGTTCCACACCCTGGAGCCGTCGCATCTTGCCCAGAACCGTCGGTCGTCAGCGGATCGTACTCAGGACCTGCGCCGAAGCGCGTCGTCCAGGCCACGTCGCCTCCCTCCTGTTAATGAGCTGGAACATGCCCGCTCACGTCGACATGGAAAACTTTATCCGTGCCGTTGACGCCCAGATCAACACGATTGCTGGCGTATTAACGCTGCAGTGGGGTGAAAACCTCGCGCCCTCAATTGACCAGGGACGCAGCCTGTACCTGGTTGCGACCTTCGATTACTGCATTCAGTCAAGCGCTCTGGACGCCATGCGACGACCACTCGATGTGGGTTGTACACACTTCAATCTTTACCTCCCCTATTGCCGTTGATTGCCTGGAGAACCCTCCGAACAACCTGTGCCCGCCTACAAAAATAATGACGCCCACCGGGGCGAGGACTACCGATGAAACATTTGAAGAAGCTGCATGTACAAGTACTGGTCGCACTGGTAGCGGCCGTGTTGCTAGGGCTGTTGGCGCCCAGTTGGGCGATCGCCATGAAGCCCCTCGGCCAGGCCTTTATCGCGCTGCTGAAAATGATGCTGGCGCCCATCGTGTTTTTCACCCTGGTGCACGGCCTCGCACACGTCAAGGACATGCGCAAGCTTGGCCGCCTGGGCATGAAATCCCTGCTGTACTTTGAAGTGGTCAGCACCTTGGGGATGGTCGTCGGTCTGGTGTTGGTCAACCTGGTTCAGCCCGGTGCCGGACTGCATGCCGGCAACCTCAACGAATCGGCGGAAGCCATCAAGGCCACGGCGAGTGCCGGCAGTATTTCGGTGGTCGACTATCTGTTAGGCCTTATCCCACACACCCTGGTAGATGCCTTCGCCAAGGGCGACATCATTCAGGTGCTGATCATTTCGATGCTGGCCGGAATGGCGATCAACCGAGTCGCCGGCCCAGACTCGTTGATCGTCAAGGGACTCGACGAAGCCCAAACCGTGTTGTTCAAAATGCTGGGTTTCATCATGAAACTGGCTCCGCTGGGTGCCTTTGGTGCCATGGCCGCGGCTGTGGGCAGTTACGGTGGCGCGACTCTGCTCTACCTGCTGAAGTTGATTGCCGTCTATTACGCAGCCTCGCTGTTCTTCGTGTTCGGAGTGCTGGGGACTATCAGTTGGTCCATTGGCCTGCCGTTCTGGACCGTGCTGAAAGTCATCCGCGAGGAAATACTGCTGGTACTGGGCACCGCCTCTGGTGAAGTGGCCTTCCCCAGGCTGCTGGAAAAACTCAAGCGCACGGGCTGTGACGAGGTGGTGGTGGGCTTTGTGCTGCCGGCCGGCTACAGCTTCAACCTGGACGGCACTTCCCTCTACATGGCCGTCGCCATCGGCTTCGTTGCCCAGGCCACCGACACGCCCTTTTCGCTCTGGCAGCAGATCGGCCTACTGGCGATTCTCAGCCTGACCTCCAAGGGCGGTACTACGGTGGCCGGCGGCGCCTTCATCAAACTGGCGGCCACCCTGCAATCGGTGCAAAGCCTGCCCCTGGGTGGTTTGGGCCTGTTGTTTGGTATTGACCGGATGATGGCCACGGCAACCGCGTTGGTGAACATCGTCGGCAACACCATTGCCGTGTACGCCATCGCTCGCTGGGAAGGCGCTTTCGATGTCGATGCCTTCAAACGCGAGACAGGGCGCAGTGCCGGCAAGAGCTTGCTGCGTGCACCGTCCAAGAACGCCGTGCCACCTGGCGCGAGCCGCCAGCCCCACTCCCAGAATCTTTGATCAGGAATCCGACCATGAATCGGTTGAAAGCGATAGACCCCGCCCATCTGAGTCAAGCCCAGCAAGTCATCTACGACGCCATCGCGACGGGTCCGCGCAAAGGCGTGCGTGGGCCACTCGCCCTCTGGCTGCACCGCCCGGAGCTGGCTCAATGCGCACAGAACCTTGGTCGTTACTGCCGTTACGACAGTAGCCTGGAGCCACGCCTTTCGGAGCTGGCCATCCTACTGCTCGGCCGCCACTGGCTGGCCGAGTACGAGTGGGCCGCCCATAAGCCATTCGCCCTGGAGGCCGGTCTGTCCCCTGCCGTGATCGATGCCATTCGCGATGACCGGCAACCCGCTTTCGAGCACGAAGACGAAGCCTTGGTGTACGCCTTCATCCGCCAGTTGCATGACACACGCCAGGTCGACGACCACCTGTATCAGGACATCAGCCGCGTACTGGGCGAAACCGTCGTGGTCGATCTGGTGGGCATCGCCGGCTACTACACGCTGATTTCCATGACCATCAAGGTGTTTGAGGTGCCGCCACCGGCTGGCGTGGCCCCTGAACTGCCTACCCGTCTTTCCTGAGGATGCAAGCATGACTGAACTCAATACTTCGAACACCCGCCTGCAAGGTAAGGTGGCCATCGTCACTGGCGCTGGTTGCGTGGGACCTGGCTGGGGCAATGGCCGCGCCGTGGCAGTATTGTTCGCCCAGGCCGGCGCCAAAATCTTCGCGGTCGACAAGAGCCTCGATGCCATGGAGGAAACCATCCGTCGCATCAAGGACATCGGCGGGGACGTCGTATCGCTCGCCTGCGATGTCACCAACAGTGAATCCGTCGCCGCGATGGTCGCTACCTGCAAGCAGACCTATGGGCGGGTGGACATTCTGGTCAATAACGTAGGTGGTTCTTCAGCCGGCGGCGCCGTGGCGCTGGACGAGGAAAAATGGGACGCGCAGATCGCCTTGAACCTCAAGAGCGTCTACCTGACTTGCAAGCATGTGCTGCCCATCATGGAAGCTCAGGGCAGTGGCTCGATCATCAACACCGCCTCGACTTCCGGCATCCGCTGGACCGGTTCGGCGCAAGTGGCCTATGCCGCCAGCAAGGCCGGTGTGATTCAGCTTTCACGAGTGACAGCGGTCGAATACGCCAAGAAAGGCATCCGCGTGAACACCGTCGTCCCCGGCCAATTGCATACCCCGATGGTGGAAGCACGCCTGGCCGGGCAACGTACCGGCGGAGACATCGACAAGCTGCTCGATAGCCGTCTGGCACGAATCCCCCTGGGCTTCATGGGCGATGGCCGGGATACCGCCAACGCGGCGCTATTTCTGGCCAGCGACGAATCCCGTTTTGTTACCGGTACCGAAATCGTCGTCGACGGCGGCATGACCGCTCGCTGCGACTGACCTGTACGCCCCGCCTTCATGGGCAGGACTTTTCCTGATTCGAGCGGATGACCATGCACACACTCCTTCCAGCAGGCGCGTGGGATTGCCATACCCACATCTACGGTCCGTGGGATCAATTCCCGCTACCGGCCAATGCCGCCTACCACCCCGCGCCCGCGCCGTTCGAGGCGTTGCTTGAACGGCATCGAAGCCTGGGCATCGAACACGGGGTGCTGGTGCAGGCCGCGCCCTATGGCACCGACCATTGCGCCATCCTCTGCGCCATTGCCGCCAGCAACGGGCGATATCGTGGCATCGGGTTGATCGACCACACCACCACCGATGATCAGCTCCAGGCGCTGCATGAGGGAGGACTGCGAGGCATCCGCTTCAACTTGATGGGACATCTACCCGGCAACCGTGACCCAAAGTATCTGCGTCGACTTGCCGAGCGCGTCGCCGCCTTGGGTTGGCACGTACTTCTGCACGGCGAAATTGACGTTCTGCTGAGCGTGCTCGACGCCTGGAAAACTTTGCGCACGCCACTGGTCATCGACCATTTGGCGCGCCTGGACCTGAGCAAACCGGTCGAAGAAGCCTCGCTCCAGGCACTGGAACAGCACCTGAAACGACCGGATCGCTGGATCAAGGTGTCGGGCATCGACCGCGCCATGCAAGGCGCGGCAGGTCCTTGGCCACAAGGTCTGTCCTGGGCTCGGCGTTTCCTCGAATGCGCCCCGGACAGGACGATCTGGGGTTCCGACTGGCCACATCCGAACGTCAAGGGCCAGGTACCCGACGACACTCTGTTGCTGGACTTCGTGCTCCAGACCTGTGCCGACCCCGCGGTCGCGCAGGCAGTTCTGCGCACCAATCCAAACACCCTGTATCGCTGAAACCCACTGATCTGCTCCCCCCAAAAAAAGGTACCGTCGTGAAAAAAACAACAAAAGCGTCGCTGATGGCATTCGCAAGTCTTAGCGGTCTGCTTGCCGTCAGTTCCCAACTGCAGGCAGCCGAGTTGCATATCATTGCCACCGGCGCACTCAAGGGCGCCATGCAACACCTGCAGCCAGCCTACGAGAAAGCCAGCGGCAACAAGCTGCTGATCAGTTGGGGCCCATCGATGGGCGAATCGCCGGAATCGATCCCACAGCGGGTGTTGCACAAAGAGCCCATGGATCTGGCGATCATGGCCGCCGAAACACTGGACCAACTCTCGGGTACTGGCTCATTCGAAATGACCACGCGGACCCAGATTGCCTCTTCTCGGATCGGAGTTGGCGTACCCAAAGGCCAGCCAAAGCCCGATATTTCAACGGTGGATGCTCTGCGTCAGTCACTGCTCAACGCCAAGCGGGTCGCCTATTCGCAAGGCGCCAGCGGCGCCTACATCTCGACGACCCTGTTCAATGAGCTCGGCATCAGCGAACAGATGAAATCGAAAAGCGTGGTGATCGAAGGCAAGGAGCTGGTAGGGACAGCCTTGGCTCGTGGCGATGCCGAACTGGGCATGCAGCAGGTCAGCGAGTTGAAAGTCACCCCCGGTGTCGACTTCGTCGGCCCGCTACCCGACAAGGTACAAAAGATCAGCCTGTTCACGGCAGTGGTGGCCAAACAATCGACTCAAGCGGCCGCAGCCAAATCTTTTATCGAGTACCTGACCAGCAAGCCGGCCATTCAGTTGCTTGAAGAGAGCGGCCTGGAACCCGGCAAGACCCTTTGAATGTTCAACAACACTGGAGAATAACAATGAAAAAATTCGCATTGAACCTCTGCGCGGCGGCCATCCTGACAGCCTGCGCCAGCGCATTTGCCAGCCCTGCCCTGCAACAGGAAGTGATCAAGTACGACAACGTACAGATCGACGTAACGTCCCAAGGTAAGGGCCCCGTCATTGTCATGCTGCCTTCCCTTGGTCGCTCGGGACGTGATTACGACCAGGTCGCGGCGGACCTGCAGGCTAAGGGTTTCCGGGTGGTACGCCCTGAACCGCGCGGCATCGGCAAAAGCGTCGGTCCGATGGAAAACCTCTCCGTTCATGATTTTGCCAAAGACGTGGCCGCCGTCGTCGAACATGAAAAGTCTGGGCCAGTAGTGGTCGTCGGTCACGCCTGGGGGAACTTCCCGGCGCGTCAGCTGGCCGCTGATCGTCCAGACCTGGTACGCGGTGTGGTGTTGGCATCCGCTTCGGCTGGCAAGGTACCACCGGGTTCGACAGAAAAGCCCATCAGCCCGGAAATGCGCAAGGCCATCGACGGTGCCGGCGACCTGTCCCTGTCCAAGGAGCAGCGCCTGATCTACCTCAAGCAAGCGTTCTTTGCGCCAGGCAATGATCCGACTGGTTGGCTCGACGGCTGGCACGAAGCGACACACGAAGCGGAATCCCACGCGCGCAATACCACGCCGGTGGACGACTATTTTGCCGCTGGCAAAGCACCGATTCTTGACCTGCAGGGCGAGGATGACGCCGTTGCGCCTCGCCGCTTCTCACAGGTACTGAAGAACATGCTCGGGGACCGGGTTTCGGTAGTCGTACTGAAAAAGGCCGGCCACGCCATGGCTCCCGAACAACCTCAAGCCATGGCGGATGCAATCGCTTCCTTTGCCAACAAAACCTATGGCCTGAAAACCAAATAACCCATGCCCCCCCAGGTGTACGTCGCTCAAGGCGTGCGCCTGATCATCCTTCAGGATCATCGATAATGAGTGACCGCGGTGCCCAATGAGCACAGCGGCCAGATGTTGAAGTGGCGGGAACGTCCAGTCCACGATTCAGCGCTACGCATCACAGCTTCAAACTGAGTGCGCAGCGCTTTTCAGAGGGTTATTCCGACTCAGGCACTTGCCAGTTGACTGGCATCGACAGGCAGCTTGCGCAACCGCTTGCCCGTCGCCGCAAACACCGCATTCACCACCGCCGGAGCAATCATCACCGTGGACACTTCACCGATCCCGCCGGGTGTTTCATTGCTGTCGAGCAGGTGCGTTTCGATGACAGGCGTCTCATTCATCCGCAACACACGATAGGTGTCAAAATTGCCCTGTTCGATTCGCCCGTCCTTGAACGTGATGTTGCCGAACAACGCGGCACTCAGACCAAAAATGGCCCCACCCTGCATCTGTGCCACGACGCTGTCGGGAACGATGGATCGACCACAATCCACCACGCAAGTCAGCTTGTGCACGCTCACCTGCCCACCTTGATCGACACTCACCTCCGCCACTTGAGCGGCATAGGTACCGAAGCAGAACGTCAGCGCGACACCCCGGCCCCGGCCTTTTTCCAAAGGGGTTGCCCATCCCGACTTTTGCGCAACGGCCTCCAGCACTTTGCGCGCGCGAGGATGCTTGTCCAGCAGTGCCAGGCGATAGGCCACTGGATCCTGGCCGACACTGGCGGCCAGTTCATCAATAAACCCTTCGACCATAAACACGTTTTGCGTATGCCCGACGCCCCGCCAGAAACCGGTGATGATGCCCGCTGGCGGCTCATGCCGGATGTAGCTGACGGCGATGTTGGGAAAATCATAGGGGCCGCTGGGGTCACGAGTCGCATCGCCGTCGATGCCGTTGGCGAAACGCGCCGGCAACCAACGGGCGAGAATCGAGGAACCTGTCACTTTATGGGTCCAGACCGTTGGCCGCCCCTGCGCATCCAGCCCGGCACTCAGGTGATTGAAATGATAGGGGCGCAAGGTGCTGTGACGGGTGTCTTCCTCGCGGGACCAAATAACCTTGAGCGGGAACGTGACCTGCTTGGCAAAGGCGACCGCCTGTACGACAAAATCCACATCCAGGCGGCGGCCAAAGCCACCCCCCAACAGATGGTTGTGCACCTGAACCTGAGTCTCGGCCAACCCGGTCAGTTGCGCGGCCACGGCTTGCACGCGGGACGGCACTTGAGTCCCCAACCACAGGTCGCAAGCTTGCGCGCGGACATGCACCGTGCAGTTCATCGGCTCCATACAGGCATGGGCCAAAAAGGGCACCTGATAGACCGCCTCGAATTTCTTGTTGGCGAGCATCAGCGCCTGCTCGGCATCGCCAACGTTGCGCACCACTGCACCGCTCGACTGTGAAGCCTGCTCGATCGCCGTGAGCATTTGCGCCGTGGCGTATTGCGCGTTGGCGCCTTCGTTCCATTTGATATCGAGCATGGCCAGCGCCTTGCGTGCCGCGCCCATGTGCTCGGCCACCACTGCCACCGCATTCTCGATCCGAAGGACCCGCAGCACGCCGCTGACCGCCATGGCCGCACGATCATCGACACTGGCGAGGGTGCCGCCGATGACCGGACAAGCCATGACCGCCGCGACCTTGACCCCGTCCGGCCGGGCATCGATGCCATACAACGCCGTGCCATTTATCTTGCCCGGCGAATCGGTACGCTGGCTGGTCAGCCCAATCAACTGAAACTGTTCCGGGGTTTTCAACGCGACTTTTCCCGGCGCCGGCAAAGTCGCGGCTCTCTCGACCAGGTCACCGTATGCCAGGGTTCGCTGACTGGCCTGATGATGAACCACCCCGTCGCGCGCCGTGCAACCGCTGGGCGCAACCCCCCATTGCAACGCGGCGGCCTCGATCAATAACGTGCGTGCCGTGGCACCCGCCTGGCGCAACGGCTCCCAGGCACTGCGGATCGAAGTCGACCCGCCGGTGACTTGAAAACCCAGCAGCGGATTGGAGTAGAGCTTGTCGTCGGCGGGAGCGTGATCGATGACGACTTGGTCGAGCCGCACCGCCATCTCCTCGGCGATCAGTACCGGAATCGAGGTATAGGTGCCCTGCCCCATCTCAACTTGGGCAATGGTGAACGTGACCTTTCCTTGTCGATCAACACGGATAAAAGCATTGGGCTCGAACGCGGTGGTTTCAGTGGCGATGGCGTCACCGATTGCGCCTGGCAGCGCAAGACTCAGCAGTAGCCCACCGCCGCTGGCCGCACCGATTTTCAGAAACGCTCGTCGGGAGACGGTCGCGGTATCAAGCTTCATGCTCATGCCCCCACCTTGATGAACGTCGCCTGCCCGGCGGCCTGTTTAATCGCGGCGTGAATTCGCACATAAGTTCCGCAACGACAGATATTCCCCGACATGGCGTTATCAATATCGCTATCACTCGGGTTGGAATTGCTCGCCAGCAAGGCGCTGGCGGACATAATCTGCCCGGACTGGCAGTAACCGCATTGCACAACTTCCAGGGCCTGCCAGGCCTGCTGGATTTTCTTTCCGGCGATGGTCTCGCCGACCGCCTCGATGGTGGTGATTTCGGCTTGGGCAACGGCACTCACCGGCAATACGCAGGAGCGCACTGCCACGCCATTCATATGAACCGTGCACGCACCGCACAAAGCCATGCCACAACCGAATTTCGTGCCCGTCATGCCGAGCACATCTCGCAGAACCCATAGCAACGGGGTGTCGTCATCGACATCAACAGTATGTACGGTTCCGTTCACCTTCAAAGTCTGAGCCATGTTCACCTCTTGCCGGTCAATGGGTTAGCGGCTCGGCGAACACCGCCACTGATCAAAACGCTACCGGTGATTTTAGAAGCAACCCCCCCCTTCAGAGAACTTACGTAATCTTCAGAGGCTATGAAGCAAAACTAACAATTATGATCAAGCGTCGATGATTAATGATCAGGGTGCTTCTATAACGCCGGATACGAAGAGGCCCGACTCAATGATCGGGCTTCTTCGGTGGTGGTGTGCGGTTACCCGTTCAGGGTGTTCATCCCAGCGCAATAAATCGTGGTCACTTCAAATGAAGCTTGAGCTCTTGCGAAGCCTGCAGCATCGCGGACCGCACTTCAGGTACCTGGCTGACTACGTTCAGCAGACCGAAATCGTGAATCATGCCGTTGTAGCGCACCGCCGTGACCGGAACACCCGCCTGGTCCAGCTTACGAGCGTAGGCTTCGCCTTCGTCACGCAGTACGTCGGCACTGGCGCTTTGTACCAGCGCGGGCGGCAAGCCCTTCAATTGATCCAGTGATGCACGCAGCGGCGAGGCGTAGATCTCGGCACGTTGCTTCGGATCGCTGGTGTAGTTGTCCCAGAACCACTTCATCATGTTGCGGGTGAGGAAGTGACCCTCGGCGAACTGGCCGTAAGACCCGGTATCGAAGTTAGCATCAGTCACCGGCCACAGCAGCACCTGGTATTTGATCGTTGGAGTGCCTTTGTCCTTGGCCATCAGGCTGACGACGGCCGCCATGTTACCGCCGACGCTGTTACCCGCTACGGCCAGGCGCTTGCCGTCAACATTGATTTCCTTGCCGTGCTCGGCCACCCATTTAGTCGCCGCATAGGCCTGGTTGATCGCGGTCGGATAGTGCGCTTCAGGTGAAGGAGTGTAGTTGACGAACACCGCCACCGCACCTGAGCCGGCTACCAGATCTCGAACCAGACGCTCATGGGTCGGGTAGTCGCCCAGCACCCAGCCACCGCCGTGGAAGTACATGAACACAGGCAAGGTGCCTTTCACGCCGGCTGGACGCACGATGGTCAGACTGATGTCTTGCCCATCGACCGAGATGGTTTTCTGGCTGACATCGGCCTTGGGCAGAGTCAGCTTGACCCCAGCTTGAGCCCCGGTCAGTACCGCGCGGGCATCCTTTGGCGAAAGCTGCTCGATTGGCTTGCCGCCACCGGTGTTCAGTGCGTCGAGGAACGCCTGAGTGTTGTGCTCGACGCCGGTGTCAGTTGCTGCGAGGGCGTTACCGATTGACAGCGCGAGGAGCGAGCCAGCGAGCGTTTTGCCAACAGTGTTCATATTCAATTCCTACTTGGGTGGGGTGAGTTAAACGGGTACGGGCAGACGAACTGGAGTAAGGACAGACCTGGTGAACGGCTTCGACTAGCGCTTGAGCATCGAAGCCGCGATGCGTTTCAAGTTGTCGCTCGATTTCGGCCATCGTTTTCAAGTAAGTCAGGCTTACGATGCAGAGGGTGAATACTTGGTTAAGCACGAGGGGAAACCGACTCAGTTGTCATCATGGTCTTGCAACAACATCCTGATCCGGGAACGCAGCCACTGCTGCGCCGGGTTGGCATGAGTCTCCTCTCCCCAGCTCATGGACAGCTTCAAATCGGGCAAGCTCAGCGGCATGGGCTCGCTGCGAAAGCCGCCCAATCCGACCATCGCTTTAGCGACGTAATCCGGCACCGTGGCGATTAAATCGGAGTCGGCCATCAGCAACGGCAAGGTGCTGAATTGCGGCACAGACACTTCAACCCGCCGCTTGCGGCCCTGGGCCTGCAAGGTCTTGTCGATATAAGCCGTGACGTCGCTGGAGTAGCCCACCTGTGCATGAGGTCGAGCACAATATTGGTCGAGATCGATGAATCCGGGGGCCCGGTCGCTGCGTAGTACGTTCAAACGCAAGCTACGCAGTTGCATGCGGTGCATGGCATGGGTCTTCGAAGGCTGGTAACTCAGGCCAACACCGATGTCGCCACTCGCCAGCAAATCGGTCAGTTGCTCACCGTCAAGTCGCTGTACCATCAGAGTGGCCCCCGGCGTATCCAATCGCAGCCGACGCAGCAACTGCGGCAGCAACGAGTACTCGACGTCGCCGCACAGCCCAATACGAAAAACCGTACGGCACTGGCCCGGATTGAAGGCCACACGGCGCGCCTCGAACAGACGGTCTGACGCTTCTCGGGTGAAACTTGGAACCGTACGTTTGGCCAGCGCCATGATAAGCAGTCCTTCTTATAAAGTTAATATTTGAACAACTTCGCTATTGGCCGCCATGTTAATTAAGCCCACTCTCGACGACCAGTTGTACATCGGCATAGCGTTTTAATACTCGGGCGTCACAGCTATAAACTTTCGTATAGTCAGCCTTTGAAAAGCAGCCACACAGCGACCTGCGCGACAACCGGTCGGGATATGAAAGTTGATTTCAAATAAAAAAGAGGAATGAACGTTACATGTTGCGGGGTTTAATGATGACGGTGGAGTGCCCGCTCAATGCAATTGATCATGGTCTGACCATCGAACGGCTTGCTCAAAAAGCTACTGGCACCTTCGGATTCAGCGCGTGCCTTGATGCTGGCTTCTGGAAACGCCGTCATGAGAATGATCGGTAGCTGACGCCCGCTCTTGACGATCACACGCTGCAACTCCAGGCCGTCCATGCCCGGCATTTGCACGTCGGTGATCAAGCAGGCGCTCGTGGATAATTGCTCCGAGGCCAAAAAGGCTTCCGCGCTGGGGAAGATGCAGGACTGGTAGCCCAACGACCGCACCAGGCTGTCGATGGCCACACGGACCGATTCTTCGTCATCAACGATGGCTATCACAAGATTTAACGACACTTGTTACCTACCTTCAGCTTCTCACTCGGCACCCTACCCGGTTGGCAGGTGCTTTTAACACTGAGCTCACTATAAAAAAACTCGGCCGATTAATAAATAATACCCAAGTATGTCTCTTCAGCCCTTTTTCCGAACGCCCAATAACTCAGCCATGCGTACCAACTCGGCAAATGACTTCGCCTGCATTTTTTTCATGGCATGACCACGATGAATCTTCACGGTGATTTCACTCAGGTTCATTTCACCGGCAATCTGCTTGTTCATCAGCCCGCTCGCGGCATAGCCCATGACCTCCTGCTCACGCGCGGTCAAGGTGGCGTAAATCTGTTGCAGTTGCACGGTCTGCTTCTGGCCTTCGCGACGTTTGCGGTCTTTTTCCAGTGCCACTGACACCGCGTCGAGCAGATCCTGATCGCGGAAAGGTTTGGCGAGGAAGTCCAAGGCCCCTGCTTTCATGGCCTTGACGGTCATGGCGATGTCGCCGTGACCCGTGATGAAGATAATCGGAATCTCGATGCCGGAAGCCTGCAACTGAGTTTGAAACTCCAGCCCGCTGGTGTATTGCAGGCGCACATCGAGCACCAGGCAGGACGGTATCGCTGGCAGCGGGCGGGCGAGAAACTCATCGGCCGAGGCAAAGGTCTCGACGTTCATGCCCACTGAACGAAACAGACTGCTCAAGGCCTCGCGCAGCGCTCCGTCGTCATCAACAATGAATACCTGCCGCCCCTCTATTGGTTTATCGTCAGGATGACTCATGCGCTCACCTCTTCGACCACGGGAAGTGCTATTTGCAGCACTGCGCCGGTTTCAGGGCGGTTGTGCGCGTCGATATGCCCGCCATGGGCCTCGACAATGGAGCGACAAATCGACAACCCCATCCCCAGCCCCTCTTCTTTGGTGGTGAAAAATGCAGTGAACAGCTTAGCAATATCCTGCTCGCGAATGCCGGGACCGCTGTCATGAATTTCCAGGATCAACTGATCGGCCACTCGTCCCAGTTTTATCAGCATCAACCGCTGAGCCTCATGGACTCTGGACATGGCCTGAACGCCGTTCATCACCAGGTTGATGATCACCTGCTGCAACTGCACCCGATCCCCCAGCACAGCCGGCAAGCCAGCCCCCAACTCCAGGCGCAAGGAGACATTCTGTTGTGCCAATTCGCGTTTGAGCAACCCTAGCGACTCCTCGACGACCTCGCCGAAATCCAGCGGAAAATGCTGGGGCTCGGACTTTCTCGACAATGCACGAATACGCTTGATGACTTCGCTGGCACGCTGAGCCTCACTGGAAATACGGCTGAGCGCGCTGCGCGCTTCGCCCAGATCCGGTACCTCGCGATTCAGCCAGCGCAGACCGGCTTCGGCGTTGGTGGTGATCGCCGCCAAGGGCTGATTGACTTCATGGGCAATCGACGCCGCTAATTCACCGAGGGTCGAGACCCGCGTGATGTGCGCCAGCTCGGCCTGCGACCGATGCAACGCATCCTCCGCCTTCCGGGCCGCAGTGATGTCGTTATTGGTCACCAGCACCATTTCTGGATTGCCGCGACGGTCTCGCGACAGCGACCAGCGTGACGTCACCGTGACGCGATGGCCATCCTTGTGGGTACTGGTGATTTCCCCTTCCCAAGTACCCTTGACCAATATGATCTGCATGATCTCCTCGAAGGTGGCGCCGATCTTCGATTGCAATAGGTCAGTGATTTTCTTTCCGAGCACTTCCTTGGCGGACCATCCATAGAGGGTTTGCGCACCCGCGTTCCAGCTGAGAATTCGATGCTGCATATCGCGCACGACCACCCCATCATGGGTTTGCGCCAGAAGCTTTACCTGCTCCTGCAACTGGCTGTTGATCGTATTGTTGCGCACGGCCAACGCCCCGCTAATGCCGATCGCCGCGAGGCTGATCAGGCAGCGTCCCAGAGGCGGCACCATGTGCACGTCATGATCGATGAAAAAGGCCAGAAGCGTCAGGCCCATGCAGCCAAGTGTGATTGCAATCAACCCGGTGCGCGAGAACGCATTGACCGCCATCAGCACAACAAGGACGTATAGGACAGCGATGGCAATATCCATCGGGGTCAAGGCATCAATGATGAAAATCAGCGCCGCCAGGGCAATAGCGCCAACACGCATAGGGAGAGTCGAATTCGTCAACGTAGTGCGCTCTAGTCAGGGCCTGCCGAAATAACGGCTTATTCTGGGCCCAGAATAACACGTCGCTGGTATAGCGATTCAATCGACTGAATTTGAATCACCCCAATAGGGGCTGTAGCAGACCCATTAATTAGAAACACTTAACAACCCAATAAGTAAAACTTAACTTTCCCGCCACACCCAATAAAATACTAAAGCTTTAACCCAGCCCGACGATCTATCTAGGTGCGGTCATTACTAACTATCAAAACAACCGCCCCCTTCAATCAAGGATCGAATCATGTCCCTATCGAACATCAGCAACTCCGCCGGCCCCTACTCAAGCCCTGCATCGCCGACATCCAACAATACCTCGGTGGCCCCTGCCCCCCATTCCACCTCCGCCGCTGCCCCCGCCCCGACAACCGCGCCGTCATCCCCCGCTTCGATCGTAACGCTGAGCAATGGTCAAATCGTGACATCCACCCCAGGCCAACTGAGGTCCGTGACCCCATTGACGGAGGCATGGGGTCCGCAGATGTTTTTCCAGGCCAACACCAGTAAAACCGAGAAACTGACCAGCAGTGAGTTTGCGGCCCAGCTGAAGCGCATCGGAGTGAGTGCCGAGACGGCCTCGAAATTGTTCAAAACGTTTGATACGTCCAAAGACGGTAGTCTGTCGGTGGACGAGTACGTGGCAGGGATTCGCGCCATCAGCTCCGACAGCAATACGATGTTCTCCGACCTGATGAACTCCTATACCCGCTCCCCCGATGGAAAGGTCGACAACGCAGCGGAAGATAGCTTCCTGCAGCAGGGCAGTGTGTTGGCTGAAAAGTACTGGTCCCGCCACTCGTAATGGCAACGGCCAAGGGACTGCGTCGTTAGAGGCAGTCCCTTGGTATTTCTTAGGTAGGACGTATTACTGACTGCGCCCTGCCGCTGCCAGAATCAGATCGGTAATTTCTTCAGGGTGCGATACCAGCGAAAGATGACTGGAGTCGAGTTCGACGGTGGTGGCGTTCATACGCTTGGCCAGGAAGCGCTCAAGGTCCGGCGATGTAGTCTGATCATTCTTCGAAACAGCGTACCAGGACGGCTTGGTGTGCCATGCAGCGGCAGTCGTGCGACCGTTGAACAGGGTCTTGGCAATCGGCTGTTGAGTGGCATACAGCGCCAGGGCCTTGTCCCGCGGCAGATCGCCGCCGAAAAACTTGAGGTAAGCGTCTTGGGTCAACGACACGAAGCCTTCATGTTCCACGGCACCGGCACGCACCGGCATCGTCGGGTATTTCGCTGCGAGGGCAACAAAGTCTTCACCGGTGTCCGGAGCTCGGGCCGCCACATAAACCAGCGAGCTCACTTTAGGATCGACACCCGCCTCGCTGACGATAGTACCCGCGTAGGAATGTCCAACCAACACCGTCGGCCCTTGCAACTGATCCAGCACACGCTTGGTAGCGGCGACGTCGTCTTCGACAGAGGTCAGCGGGTTCTGCACAGAGACCACGTTCAAACCGGCGGCTTGCAACCGTGGAATGACTTCTGACCAACTCGATCCGTCAGCCCAGGCACCATGCACCAGTACAACGTTAACGGCTTTGACGGTGGCGACCGGTCCAGCCATTGCCTGGGTAGCACAGGTCATCGCAGAGACCAGGCTTACGGCGATTCCGAGCTTGCTCAGTATATTCATGTGTCGTCTCTTTTGTGCAGTACGTTATTGGCTTAACGTCATTTCAGATTGTGTATAAAGCGTTGGTGTCTGATGGCTTAGCCGTTGCAACCATCACCCATCACTTCATAATCAAGTTCATGCTTCGAACCGCTAGAGTCCAGATAGATCATTTGCTCAGGAACAACACCGCAACTCGTCGCCGGGGTTGAAACGGACAGCACCTTGGAGATATCCAGGTGCGTGCCGTATTTGTAGCTGTCGATTTTAGTGACTACCGCGCTATGGGCAGTGTCGGAACCCGCTGCCATGGCGGTATTGAGGAAAGCCAGGACGACTGCGCCGACGAGCAAAGATTTCATGAGTGCACCTCTTCATATATGTCAGGAAAGTAATAACTGCAAGTCAGCACACGTATTTACGATGGCTCTTGCGTTGGACATAAGTTACGAGAATACCTGAGGCACAACCATTGTACGGAGGTGTCGAGCGTTAATACGTAGGGCTCGCCACCCTATACCTTGGTTTAAATTGGCGCAGCAAATATCCGTTTGCGCATGATTTCTCCACACAGCCTCGTGCAGAATAAAGTTGATAATCGCCATACAAAAAAACCCGATGCAATGCATCGGGTGCTTTGGCGCTGAAACAGGTGCAAAACCTATTTCACAATTTGGTATCCCGCATGATCAAAGCTGGGCATCAGAACGGGTATTCGCGAGGCCTGTTCTGAACCGAAATCCAATGCTCCGTGGTGAACTGCTCAATCACACCCTCGGCCCCAAAGCGTCCGCTCCCTGAGTTCTTGGTACCGCCGAATGGCATATTCGCCAGGTCCACCGCAGTCATATCGTTGATATGTGTCATCCCCGCATCAATCCCTTGGGCAAAGCGCAGACCTCGCGCCGGATCCCCGGTGAACACCGCGCTGGACAAGCCAAATTCAGTGTCATTGGCCAGTGCCAGTGCGTCCGCCTCATTGCGGGCCATGATGATCGGCGCGACAGGACCGAATATCTCATCACGACCCAAAGTTGCGGTTGAGCTCACCTGATCAAACACCTGCGGTGGCAGGACCAGCCCTTCGGCTTTTGCGCCCAACCGGTGCCGAGCCCCTTCTGCGATGGCGTTTGCGATAACGCCCTGCAAGCGGTCGAGATGCCTTTGGCCAATCAATGGGCCGACAATCGTTTGCGGGTCCATCGGATCGCCATACTTTAAAGTCGATACGCGCTCGACAAACTGATCGACGAATCGTGGATACAGCTTCTGGTCGACAATGATGCGGTTGGTACTGACGCAAATCTGCCCCTGGTGCAGAAAACGCCCGACAACCGCAGCACGAACCGCCTGCTCGAGGTCCGCATCATCAAGCACAACCAGTGGATTGTTGCCGCCCATCTCCAAACCGACATGTTTGAGTGTGGCACCGGTGACTGCCAGGGAACCAATACGCTTGCCAACGCCACTGGAACCGGTGAATGAAATGACCCGCGAGGCAGGATGGAGCACCAGGTGATCGCCGATTTCTTGATGGGCGCCAAACAGCACGCTGAGTACGCCCGGTGGCAGTCCGGCTTCCTCAAAGATGCGTGCCAGTAGGAGACCGCCCGTGACCGGGGTTTCTGCCGCCGGTTTTAAAACAACCGCGTTACCCAACGCCAACGCGGGGGCAAGGGCGCGGGTACTCAGGTGCATCGGCCAGTTCCAGGGACTGATGACCGTGACCACGCCGACGGGTTTGCGATAGATACGGTGCTCTTTATGCGGAATATCGCCGGACAGCATTTTGCCGGTTTGCAGGCTGGGTAATGCCATCGCCTCCTGCAGCATTGCACGAACCGCACTCCACTCGAACTGCGCCTTGAGCCATACACTTCCAGACTCACGGATCAGCCAATCGGTAATCTCGGCTTGGCGAAGGTCCATGATATCTACTGCGCGTCGAAGTACCGCAGCACGCTCTGACGGCAGCGCATTGGCCCATAGGGCTTGTCCCCTGACCGCAGCATCGAAAGCATCATCGACATCACGGGTACTTGCCTGTGCAAACTCACCGAGCAAATCGCCGTTGAATGGATTGTGGTCCTGTAGAACGACTGATTGACCGCTGCGCCACTGCCCCCCGATAAACAATTCCGAAAATTCATAAGGCGTAGGACGTGCCACGACATTACGTTCTTTATCTTGCACGATTGAACCCTCTCATTGAGTAGTACGAGCAGAACATTCCACAGCAAATGGCTTATCTAATTCGATAAATAAAAAGCGACTGTTGTAACCCGATCAACTGAAACAACTTTTACAACGCGAAAGACTCAACTGCAAAAATCATGCTTTACGCCTAGCGCTGAATATCCAACTCAACGTTGGCGCGAGGTCGATAATGCGTCTGAAGCTGCGCCACTTCATCTTCGTCTAGATGCAATGCCAACGCCCCCAGAGCATCGTCTAGATGACGGGCTTTGGAGACACCTATAATCGGTGCGCTGACCTGGGATTTCCCCAGCACCCACGCCAGTGCCACTTGAGCACGAGAAACGCCCCGCGCTGCCGCTATACGGCCGACCGCATCAATGATCGCGCGATCTTCTTCCTCATGCTGGGCATACAGCGCATGGCCGTAGGCGTCACTCTGCGAGCGCCCGGTGCTTTCCTGCCAGTCACGTGCCAGTCGACCACGCGCCAGTGGACTCCATGGCAATACACCGATCTGTTGGTCTGCGCACAGCGGCAACATTTCGCGCTCTTCTTCGCGGCTGAGCAAATTCAAATGGTTTTGCATGCTGACAAAACGGCTCCAGCCATTAAGCCGGGATACATACAAGGCCTTACTGAACTGCCAGGCGTACATCGACGAAGCGCCTATATAACGGACCTTACCGGCCTTGACGATGTCATGCAGCGCTTCCAGGGTTTCCTCGATAGGCGTTGAATAATCCCAGCGATGGATTTGATACAGGTCGACATAGTCGGTACCCAAACGGCGCAGGCTGTCGTCGATGGCTTGAAATATTGCCTTGCGTGACAGTCCCCCGGTATTGGGGTTGTCCTTCCAGGGGAAGTACACCTTGGTCGCCAGGACGACTTCATCGCGGCGGGCAAAATCTTTTATCGCCCGCCCGACATACTCTTCACTGGTGCCTGCCGAATAGCTGTTAGCGGTGTCGAAAAAGTTGATTCCGGCCTCAAGTGCCAGGCGTATCAGCTCGCGGCTGGGTTCCTCGGGGAGTACCCAGCCATGACGACCACGCTGGGCATCGCCGTAGGTCATGCATCCCAAACAAAGGCGAGATATTTTCAGACCTGTGCTGCCGAGATTAATGTAATCCATGGGAAGCTCCAGTGTGCTGGTCATCGAAAACCAGTCATTACTTAATATCGGTCAATGCCGGATGGAATTTGCTGGGGGTAAATTCCGTTATATTGTAACTGGCGATCTCATACTTGAAGAACGGGTCCTGTGTCAGGAGCACCTCCAGTTCGCCCCGCGTCACAATGCCGCTCACCAAGATCAGGCCACCGTCACGCGGCGTTTTGGGTCCTGAGGCCAAAAACACCTTGCTTGCATAATTTTCATCCAGGTATTGGCGGTGGGCGTCGATATGTTTTTCAACATCTGGAAGTGGTTTCAGGTAGGTCAAATTGACGACAAACATTCTGATTTCCTTGAGTAAGCAAGCGACGGGCTAACTAAAACATGATTATTGCGACGGGGTTAGATTACTGCGTTACCACGCCATTCAATAGCTATACATCAGTGCTCAGCCCTTAACACTTTAGGACCCAGCAACCTATACATTGGTTTAATATAGACCTGCCACTCACACGAGAAACACCATCCTTTCTGACGTAAGCGACGCAAAAAACAAACAACGCTCAGCCCAAAAAATAAAATCGAGTCTGTCATAACACCTCCGGCGGCGGGATCACGAACAACAGACTCTTCTTTGACGGGGTCGACCAGTCGGTGCTCCGCAGAAAATCGATCAGCGCTCGCAATTTGCGGGTGACACGGCGTCGATCCGGGTAGTAGAGGGTGTACCCAGGCAATCCGAAGCTCCAATCCTCCAACACCCTGACCAGGCTGCCGTCGTTGATAAGAGGATCGATGTAGCCGTTGATCATATAGGCGATGCCGAGCCCGTCGAGAGCCGACTGCACCAACGCGGCTGAATCATTGAGAACCAATCGACCCGCCAGCGCCAGTTGAATTTTCTCGTTATTTTTCTCGAATTCCCAACGCTCCACGACGCCGCTACTGGAATGCCTGAATCCAAGGCAATTGTGTTCGATCAACTCGCGAGGGTGAGAAGGAGTGCCGTGCCGCGCGAGATAGTCAGGAGATGCGACGACGTTGACAAACAGTTCAGGGCCAACCTTGACCGCCACCATGTCATGCTCAACGAACTCGCCGAAACGTATGCCGCCGTCATAGCCCAGTCGCACGATGTCGACCAAGGCGTTTTCCAGCGTGATCTCCAGATCGATCTGCGGATACGCCTCTAGAAAATTCGCCAGAATGGGCTGCAAAATTGTCATGTAAGCGGCCCGGGGTACATTCAACCGCAGTAGCCCGGAAGGTTCGCCGATGCTGTCGTTCAGTTCATCGGCGGCGATCATCAGCTCACGTACCGCGGGCTCGACTCGCTCGAGATACCGGGCGCCCGCTTCACTCAGGTTCACGCTGCGTGTCGTACGATTGAACAGCGCCACCCCCAAGCGCTGCTCTAATCCGCGAATGACCTGGCTCACCGCCGAAGGGCTGACGCCCAAGCGCGACGCCGCCGCTGAAAAGCTAGAGAGTTGGGCCACGTAGACGAAGGTGACCAGACCGTCGAGTTGATCCTGACGCATGACGTTCACCTACCTTCAGTGCAGCCCAATAAGAATGCCTTCGTTATAGCATTCAACTTTATGAAGATGGGCTTCATAGCCTTGCAAGCCTTAGAGGGATTGTTTGTGCCGCTACGCCAAGAGTAGAACTGATGCCACCCAACCTTCGACTTCGGATACAACACATGACTCAGTCCTCACAGAAAACCTGGTTTATTACTGGCGTCAGCTCAGGCTTTGGCCAGGCACTTGCCCACGCCCTGCTCGAAGGCGGCCAACGGGTGGTCGGCACGCTGCGCAACGAAACAGCGCGTGCTGCATTCGATCAGCTCAAGCCAGGCTACTCCTTCGGTCGTCTGTTGGATGTAACAGACTACAAAGCCATCGACGGTGTCGTTGCCGATATCGAACGCAGCGTCGGAGCGATAGATGTATTGGTCAATAACGCCGGCTACGGGCACGAAGGCCTTGTCGAGGAGTCGTCCCTCGAGGAGTTGCGCCAACAGTTTGAGGTCAACGTCTTTGGTGCCGTTGCGGTAACCAAGGCCGTGCTACCGTTCATGCGCGAGCGCCGCAGCGGCAACATTCTTAACGTCACCTCCATGGGCGGTATCGCGACGTTCCCAGGGCTCGGCTATTACCACGGTAGCAAGTTTGCGCTGGAAGGCATTTCCGAAGCACTGGGCAAGGAGGTCAAACCGTTTGGCATCTTCGTGACTGCCATCGAGCCCGGCGCCTTTCGAACCGACTGGGCCGGTCGCTCCATGGTCCGCGCACCACGCAGTATTGCCGACTACAACGAACTCTTCGACGTCATACGTGAAACACGAGCCAAAAACAGTGGGCAGCAGATCGGTGACCCTGCCAAAGCCGCCGCCGCAATGATCGCCGTCGTCGATTCGGCAACGCCCCCCGCCCATCTGTTGCTCGGTAGCGATGCCCTCAAGGTTGTCAGCGCCAAGCTTGATCTTCATCTAGCGGAAATTCAGCAGTGGAAGGCACTGTCGCTCAGCACTGACTTCAATTGAGGCATCAAGTCATGTCCGTCGCCATCGTTGACCGCTTAACGCCATCGAGCACATCAACGCGGCGATTTGGCCTGATGTGCGGATTGTTTGCCGCGCTGGTCTGGGGGGCCTTTCTGGCCGTCTCCCGGGCCGGTATCTCGGCGGGCTTAACAGCCAACGACTTGACCTTTTTGCGTTTCACCACCGCCGGTCTGCTGATGCTGCCGTGGTTCCTGTGCCACTCTCCCCTGACCCTCGCCGGTGTCGGCCTGGGCCGTGGACTCATACTCGCGGCATTGGCGGGCCCACCTTTTGTGATGATTGGGGCCAGCGGTTATGCGTTCGCGCCTCTCGCTCACGGTGCCGTACTGCAGCCCGGTGCATTGACATTGATGAGCTTTGTGCTGGCTTCGTGGTTGCTAAAGGAACGCAGCAAACCGCGCCAACTGGCCGGGCTGACCATTGTGGTGGTCGGCTTGTCAGTGATTGCTGGCCCCGGCCTGCTGGCAGGCGGATCCCAGGCACCTATCGGGGATATGCTGTTTATTCTAGCGGGATCGATGTGGGCGCTATTTTCAGTCCTGGCGAGGCGTTGGCATGTTGCCCCGGTTGCAGCGACCGCCGTCGTTTCAGTGCTCTCCGCCCTGTTGTATTCACCGGCTTATCTACTGACTCACGGCCTGGACTTTATGGGTAAAGTCAGCCCGGCCATGTTGATTGAACAAGTGGTGGTCCAAGGGCTGTTGTCCGGGGTGCTGGCCTTGTTCGCATACTCCATCGCGGTCCGTACTTTGGGGGCCGCTAAAGCAGCGATCTTCCCAGCGTTAGCACCTGCCGCCGCGATCCTCATCGGTATTCCTTTGGTCGGCGAAATACCGACCACACTGCAGTGGTTGGGACTTGCGATAGTGTCTACTGGATTGGTCATTGCGGTGACCAGCAGGAAATAATAACGCCTTCGAAAAACCCGCTCGACTTGCTGCAGATACGCAGCAAGTTGAAAACCCCACGAAGTTTGCTCTCCCCTCAAGAAACGGCCGGCACCTATTGACTTGTCAGGCTGTCCTGCGTGGATTTTTTATCACGACATTTCGCAATAACTCCCAGCGAATCAATACTAACGTATATCTATTTAACGTATTGATATGGATAGTTAAAAACTTTAAATAGGGTAGATTCGGTTCACGGGCAAATATGACTTCCGGCTGATCACCGGAGGCACCGGCCACAACCTGCCACAGGAAGCGCCGCAGGCTTTTGCCAAGGCAGTGATCGACGCGGACCACCTATAAGCAACGGTAACCGTACTGGCCGACTCAGCCGAATAAAGCGACATGGGGACTGATTTTCGACGGTCAGTTCCTACAACAAAGCACTGTCGTCCAGTTGGACGATGCTTTCCCGAATTGATCCGACCACTCACTTTTAAGGAAATCGAAATGAAAAAAACACTGACCGCGTTGGCTTTTGGAGTCACGCTGCTTATGGGTTCGAGTGTGTTTGCCCAAACAGTCAAGCCCACCGTCGTACTCGTGCATGGCGCCTTTGCCGACGCATCAAGCTGGAACGGGGTCGTCAAAATCCTGAGAAAAGACGGATATGTTGTGATCGCTGCAGCTAACCCCCTGCGCGGCGTGAAAAGTGACGGAGATTACATCTCCAGCCTTGTGACCAGCATCAAATCCCCCGTCGTGCTGGTAGGCCATTCTTATGGCGGCAATGTCATCAGCGCGGCGGCTAATGATCAATCGAATGTAAAGGCGTTGGTTTACGTCAGCGCCTTTGCGCCCGAAGCCGGTGAGTCAGCTGCCGAACTGGCCGGGAAATTCCCTGGCAATACGCTTGGCCCAACACTTGCGCCTCCAGTTACGCTCGCAGACGGTAGCAAGGACCTCTATATTCAGCAGGATAAATTCCATGCTCAGTTTGCTGCGGATGTGCCCGCGGCGCAGGCCGCGCTTATGGCGGCGACGCAACGGCCTGTGACGGAAGCGGCTCTGAACGAGAAGTCAGGGGCGCCGGCTTGGAAACACATCCCGTCCTGGTTCATCTACGGCGACAAGGACAAAAACATTCCACCACAAGCAATAAACTTCATGGCTAAACGAGCACAGGCCAAAGGCGTGGAAGTCGTCAAGGGCGCGTCTCATGTCGTAATGGTCTCCAACCCCGAGCCGGTCGCTCGCCTGATCGAGAAAGCCGCCTCGGCACAATAGCTAAAGCGGGATCTGTTACATAGAAAGATGACGGGCCGCACAGAAGAAACCCGGTCAGCCTTCCACTCTTAAGAGGAGTCCTTCAGCACTAGATAAGGGTTGTCATACGGTTTCTCGGTGAAAATCAGCCGGGGATCCTTGAGCAAATACCCCTTGATGTCTCGGGTTTTGCGCGGCCCTTTGATCTCGCATACCCAAATATTCAACCCTCCTTCACTCTTGTGGTGCAGACCCAATTTCTCAAAGCAGCGTTGAACCCAACGCCAATCGCTGGTGCCCTGCTCCTTGGCCATCCGCGCGGTTTCGGGGTGTTCCTGAGCATAACGCTGAAAGATCTTCGGCGTGACCAGAAAGGCCGTCTCAGCGACGCTATGGACCGATGCGTGGGCGTCGTTAAGGGTGATCGTGTGCTTCAGGATGCCTTGGTGTAACCAGGTCATGAAAGCTTCCCCCAGATCCGTCCCCTTCACGTCAGGGACTGGCAAATGGATAGACGGACAGGACTCGCGAGGAACAGCGCGCGGGCTAACAACCGACGCAGAGGTGTTCCTGATGGGGGAGGCGTCGGATTCGTGGAGATGCGTGTCCATTGAGCTGCCCTCACCTAACCGCCGAAACCATTCGGGGGGTTCTCCAAGTGCTTGCTCCTGCGTCTGCATACCCATGTCGTGCAATGGTTCCTCGTCAACGGTGAAACGGGCCTGAGCAACGTCTTGCATCCAGCCCGGTTCAGCGCCCCAAGGTGAAACCTGTTCAGGCGGTGAACGATCTACGGCAGGTGTATCACTGGTTTGCCCGGTAGTTTCAGTCGTCGTTTCAACTGTGACCGTGCCGCTGAACACCGGAGGACGCTTGCCCTCCTCCCAGAGCAACGCCGGGGAGACTTTGAGGAACGTGAGGGTCTTTTTCCATTTACCGCTCTGCACAGTGGCAGTCCAGATCGCTTTGCCCTCAACGTTGATTTGAATGATCGCGTTATCCTGGAGCACGTTGAACAGCGTGGCATTCGAGGACGGAATCCCATCCGCCCCCTGAGACAATAAGTGGGCGCGCAACTTGTCCGCCACCGTTTTGCTAACCAGCCACACGCTGTCATCGGTGAGCCAACCGTCTGAAGCACGAACCTGGTTCAACTTGAGCTGCTCGTTGACGAGGTAGCGCAGCCCTTCAATCAACTGACGTTGCAGGGAGCTCTTCGGTGCGGCCAGTGCCCGGACGGGGTTGCCTCCCAGCTCCTGCGCGACCGAGGCCTGGTCAGCCTGACTGACCAACTCGCCCAAGGTGCCGGCATGTTCGTATTGCCCGGCCAGCACATAGATCAGTGCGCTCCAGGGCTCGGGGTAAGTACTCAGCCAATCGAGAATCGACGCTGGCAGCACTTGCAGCGAGAGCAAGCCCGTCGTGGCGCTGTGGAGTTTGTAGGGGCGCCCCTTCAGGTACTTGAAGCGATACGCACGGTTGACCGGGCCCTGCCACGGATGCCACACCGTTCCATCGTCCAGCTGCACTTCCACATCGACCGCAACTTTTCCAAGGTCATGCAACAGGGCTGCGTACGCGATGGTCGCTGTCCAGGCCTCGGTTTGCGCCGCTTGGGTTTCAGGGGTCGCGCCCATGGGCAGCAGGTGTGACTGCCGAATTTTCAGGGCATAGGCCACGATTTCCAGGCCGTGATCGAGCATGCCGCCGGGATAAGCATGGTGATGGTTTTCGGAGGCCGGCAGGTGTTGAACCAATTCGGCGTAGCGTTCGATGGGACGTAGATAGAGGTCGGCAAACTGTTTGCGAGACAGCGAGGTGCGTTGCCAGATGTGCTCCAGGAGTTTGCGCCGACGCGGGGTCGACAGCAACTCAGCGGCCGTTTGAGGCATGAGGTAGTCGGATGAAGCAGCCTTGCGGGTTGGCTCGCGATCAGCCGACTTTTTCAATCTGAATCGCCAGAACATTCAGCCTGCCATCCGTGTGGTGTGAGGGAGCCTTTTGGCTGTTCAGTGTACGGATGACCTTTTGCGGGTAAGCCCTTTGCCCTTCGTTTTGCTTCCCTTAGTCCCTTCCGTTTGCCGTTCCTTTTATGGCCTTTTTGGGGCGCTGAGTTCCAGCGGAAAACAGGATCAGCCCCCTCCGTATTTATCCCTCGAAGGCAGGACAAAAGCGTATCAGCCGGATGGACCGCGGGAAATGACACGCCGCGGGAGACGTCGTCCACCCCAAGGCGCACAAGTTGAAATATCTGACACCCTCCGCCTGAAAGAGCGGACTAGACCACCTAGGGCTCTTTCCTCATGCTAAAGGGGTGTCCTGCTGACGTTGTCGGCAACATGCCCAGGTAGCCCGGATCTAAAAGGCTACGACGCGATGATCGCGTTGATCACCACCGGACCGCTCTCGCATTCATCACCGCGGTCAGTCGTCAGAACCTTTGACGGCCGAATGCCTACTGCACCACCACCCAATGGGGAATCACTTTCCCCTTGGGGATGAGTGTTTCCCCATTTTCCTATTGAAATTGGAGACACTCATGACGACTCAAACCCCATCCACTGCCGAAGAAAAAAAGTACTTCAACCTGTACCTTCAAGGCATCGGTTATCTCAACAATGTCAGGACGATCACTCGTCATAAGAAGTCGTACCTGAAGGTTTCAGTTACCGTACTCCAAGGCCCAGCCGACAAAGTCGATTACAAGTACTTCGACTGCACCGTGGTCGGCACCGAGGCGAAACAGCTCATCAGCCACTGCGCACAAGAAATCAACTCAGGTGAAACCGTACTGGCGCGCTTCACCCTCAGCGACCTTTGGGTCTTTCCCTTCATGCAACAAAAAATGGAAGGCCGAGGTCAGCCGAATGCTGGACTGGCAAGCAACCTCCTCTCGCTGTCCATGATCAAAATCAATGGTGAGGTGGTGTATACCGCACCGCCCAGGGAGCCCACATCGGACGTCAGTCCAGCGAATGCAGTTCAGAGACCCGATACGCTGGATACAACGGATATGTCGGTGATTGCTGATGATTGGGAGGCCACCAAAAGAGGTGATCCAACCGATACTACTGAAGGTTCCACGGTCTCGTACAGCTAGGCCTGTTCCATCATCTACCCAGGCGCCCTAACCGGCGCCTTCTTTAACCTTCGGGGGGCATACATGTCCCTTGGGGGATGGCGTGCCTCCATGACTGGATGCAGAGGTTGACGTCATGAGCTCTACCCATACTTCGAGCAACATGCACGCTCTAGAAGCACAAAGCCTTGCCCAGGAAGACCTGTTGATCGAAAAGGCCATGAAAATTCTGGATCGGCGGCTGTTCACTCGGGGTCCTCAACTCGAGAGCCCACCCGAGGTCGGCCGCTTCCTCAAGCTGAAACTGGCCGGGATGGATCACGAGGTCTTTTGCGTCATTTTCCTGGACATCAAACACCAAGTTCTCTCGTTTGAAATGATGTTTCACGGAGACATTGGCCACACCAGTGTTCATCCCAGGCAGGTGCTCAAGCGCGCAATCGCCCACAACGCCTCAGCGGTCATCGTGGCTCACAATCATCCTTCGGGGTGCACCACACCCAGTCAGGCTGATCGCGTACTGACCCTACGGCTACGTGAGGCCCTGGCGCTTATTGATGTGGTCTTGTTAGATCACATCATTGTCGGTGCCGGTGATCCACTGTCCATGACCCAACATGGGCTGATGTAACCCTCATCGCGGCGCCCTCCCCGGGCGCCTACTTTTCTGGTTTTAACTCTGCCTCTGCGGTGGCGAGTCTGAGCTCATGGCTAGAGGCTGCCTGCGACCAGACGGTCCCTTGGCCACGTTTTCATCTGAAGAGAAATGGCCATTCGACAAGCGCCGATAGAAACACCTGATGCAATCACCTTACGGGGAATCACTTTCCCTGCCGGGGCTGTGCTTTCTCCGCATCCTATTCAGCGGGAGGAACACCATGTCTACACTCAGCTACAACATCGGCTTCGCACTCGGCACAGTCACCCGGGAGTTTTTGAGTGCAGTGAAATCAACGAGTACATCACCTGGCCCCCGACCCAAGGTAAGCCCTCCGGTTCAGCTACCACCGCCCTGCATCCCAGATAACCTGGTGCGTGAAATGGATCGCTTGCCTGCAATGGTTCGCACCAAAGGTATCGACCTGAATCACTGGTATGCGGCAAACACGCGAGCGCTCCAAAAGGCGCCTCGTAAGCGCCGTACCAAGACGAAGGGGGTTGACCCTGCAAGGCCAGCCCTCACCGATTCCCTGACGACAGCTGCTTGCTAAGCGGGTCCACCCACCCCTGCTGGGAACCTTCCCGCAGGGGAGGTTCCCCTGAGTTTCACCGCTTAGGTCACGACAATGTCAACTACTGAATCAGGAGAACGAATCAAGTGTTTCGCTGTTCAATCGTCGAGATTTTCCGCCAGCAGGGCTACCAGTTCCATGGGGCTGCGGCTGTTGATCACGTTGTAGATCAGGTCGCGCTTGGACCGTGGCAGCTTCTTCACACAGCTCTTGGCCGATGCCCTCACCGCGTCATCCGTACCATGAATGCGTGCAGCCAGGAGTAGCACTAGAACGACGTCAGATAGATTCATAACGAGGGTCCAAAACAGAGAGCTGGGAGTGTAACGGTACGTGAGCGATCGTAAACCCCCACCGAGTGCCGAATGGGTATCCCCACACAGCTGAAATCTGTGAACCAGGCGCGAAGCTTTCAGGGAGATACCCAGAGCACCTCCGTATTGGCACCCCCTCAAGAAACTGGCGCAAAGCTTTTCGATCATAAATAATTCAGATTTTTCTAGCATTCTTGCAGCGATGAGCTAATACATATAGGTATCGATGTTACTGGCGCTTTGTGTTTTCTGATCAAGCAAGCGTCTATCCGTGGTGAAGGTAGATTTTCACAATTACGTACGTCATTTTTCAGATTGTGAGTCCCGCACGGTCCTTGAGCTAGGCTAGTGTGGCCGATGAATGTCAGTACGTGATTATGCATCTGCTTCTACGGGTACAGCTTAGCCCCTCACTCGAAAGTTATTTTGTTCAAATATTTCTTGCTTTTGAACGACGTTTAAAAACCACACAGGTCAATCTTGAGGGGTGATACATGCGTGTGTCTTATTGCTTTATCGTTAGCATCGCGGCTGGATTGGTGGCGTGCAAGAGCTCGATGCCGGAGCCAGGCATAGTCGCGAAAAACTGGAGCGAGAACACCCAACAACTCGGTATTCAGGCAGTCTTTCCGCCTCGTGGCAACGTAGATGTTGGCGATATTTATTTGGCCAGGGCGACGAGAGCAAGTGCTACGCCGCCACCTTCGTTTTACTCCACAATGGCGCAGTGGTACGACCATATTGACCTGACTGCCGAGTTGGAAAAAACAGCGCCAGACTTAAATGTCAGCAAGATGGCTGAGTACGATGATGGGCAGGGTACTGCTGCGAAGAAAACCTGGCGTCTGCCGGAGCTTACCCGCACGGGTAGCCACAAACAGCTTAATAGCTTGGTGGCATTCCCTGGTTTCACATTCGCGTCGTTGTCAGAAAGCCAGATAGGTGTGAACGTCACCAATAGTGCTATTAAGGCGTTTCTCAGTGGTGGACGTAAATCGTCTTACAGCGTTTCTTATTCGGTTCCAGCGGCTGAAGTTTACGGAGTTCCTTACATGGCAGCCAAGGAAAAGTTTATGAATCGTAGCAAAACTTATGATGCGGATGATCTGCAGAATTTCTCCCCGTCATGTGAGTATCAGACGGTGGTAGTGTTGATTACAGAAGTATATTCGGCCCGCGCGATTGATGTGGCCGTATCGGCGCAGGATGGGTTCAGTTTAAAAATGTCAGCGGCCGTTACGCGCCTTGCCGATCTGAGTAGCCAGAATACAGCGACCACCCATGAAATCGCAGCTATGACATCGGGACCTGCCACGACAGACAAGCTGGCGGCACTTAAAGCCAGTCAAGAGGCTGTCCAGGCCGAAATGCGTTCGCTTACCGAATCCATTGTCCCTGACTTGCCTGGAGTGACAGGATCGGTGGTGAGGTCCTCCAGTAACGGCATTACGCTGCGGCAGGTGTTTCAATTACCGGTGGTCGTTGGCTACAGGGGTGTGAATTTCAGCCCCGTGCTGACAGGGTGCGAAACAGTTAAGACTGGAAGTGGAACCGTAGCAGCGGCAGGGGGAACGGCCTCTCCCACAGTGGGGCATAACTTCAAGCTGGCCGATCCAGGGCTTAAGGTGCAACCTCTCGGTATACGGCCAACTGTTGAATAAGTCGGTAATGCAGCGCTACAGACGCTTTCAGTTGGCGAAAAGAGGATGAACTCGACGGTCCGGGAAGCGATGCGCTTCGTCCTACGCCAATCAGGTTATCGGCGGTGTCCAGCGAGCGGAGCGGGTGAGGTACGGTATACCCCACCCGCTACTCGCCGCGCATTTTATTTCACACTCTCATAGCCACACACCACGCAATAGATAGCCGGCTCCTGTATGTATGCAACCACAAGACTTAAAAGTATCATTCCTAAAATGGCAGAAACGAACCCTCTCAGAAAACCAAAATCATTAAGCCCTCTTTGCATTTTTATGGTACAAACCCCAAACCCCGCATAAAATACACCTATCAAAACATTTGAAGCCCTGTACATATCTCCTGCCGAAATGGTTTCCGTTACAGACGCACCATAACTCCCAGCATTACAACTCTGTGCCAACGCATGCATTCGTGCCCCAAGGTTGGAACTTCAACCACTCTCATAAACACAAGGCAGACTGAAATATAAAAAAAGCATTCAAATCCAAAAACAGATCACCTTCCCCACCAAAAAACCTACCGTCCAACCAAAAACACGCACCCAAAATAATCAAAAGAAAAAATTGAGAACAAGCATGACCACCAAAAAATCGTTACTCCGCAACACGCCCGCGCCCTTCAGCGCTGGAAAGCTTAGCAGCGATAATGATCGCTGCCATCAGCAGACCAATCAGACTAGCTTGAGCGCACATATACTTGCGCTCCCTAACTTCCTCAAAAACGCAGTGGGCGTGCGCAGTGCTCGCTGAAGATCGTGAGCGCCAGCTAATAACACTGGCAAAACCTTACTGATTACAGACAACAAAACTTTAGACATTCCAAGGTCATTTTTTATCGATCGAACCAATGGTATCGGCGATGTTGAAAAAATCATAAGCGCCAACACGCACGCAGACCACGGCCCGGCTATTGAGACGCTATTTAACTCGCGATATACTCAGCATCCGAATATAGGGAGCCTCACAACCTCCATAGCAGCGCTGTTTTATACTCTTACGGACTGCCAACATACCAAGCAATGCAGTTGGCCACTTTCGGATCTCACAACATCGCAAGCCTAGACCGACGCCTGATACGGCTCCCTGTTCCTACAACAGCGACCACCTGAAAAAACCCAACGCCCCAAATCCTGTTTGTTGGCTGCGATGACCGCTCTAATTTGCAACTGTGTCCTCACCACTGCGTGAGGACACATGGATGTTTTTCTCCCCCATTCGGCCTTTGGCCACTGCTGTAAAACTCGCCTTGCCGCTGACAGTGATGACGCTGTCGGGCTGCACATCGTCGACGACTTCGTCTGCTCAGACGGAGGTCATACGCCCCTCCGTTTCGAAGGTTTCACGTCAGTCACAGGTTCAGTGGCTGCGGCCTGAACGTTCGCCTGCTCAGCGTAAGGGGCGTTACACCCTTGCCAGCACGTTGCCTCGAACCGAACAGTTGGATCTGCTGAGCCAGGTGATCGATATTCGCGTGCCGGAGACGGTGAACCCGACGGTCCAGGAAGCGATGCGCTATGTCCTGCGCCACTCAGGCTATCGGTTGTGCTCGGCAACCAATGCGGGGAATAGCGGCGTGCAGGTGCTGTATGCCCATCCGTTACCCGCCACGCATTACCGGCTTGGGCCCATCACCGTACGCAATGCACTGCTGGTCCTGACCGGGCCGGCGTGGCGGGTGGAGGTTGACGAAAAAGCTCGGAGCGTCTGCTTTGTGGCTCGAGACGCAATGGCGGATCAGTTACCGACAACCGTAATGGTTGGCCCGGTGGAGGGTACAGCGGGAGCGGTTTCCTCGCCTACGGCGCGGCCGCTGGGAGGTGAGCAGTGAAACGTCCAACGCTGTATTCGGCCATTCAAGGTGCCACACTGATTATGTTGGCAGGCACGGCAGTGTACCTGGGAGGCAAGCTCTCAACGCTTTCCAACGCTGTGGAATCGATGCCCTCTCACGAGGGCCTGGAAAGCATCCAGTTGCACCTGAAAAAGGTGGATGCCGAACTCGATAATTTGCAGTCACTGAGCTGTGTGACGGTGGAGGACTTTCAGGCCGCGCAAAAGTCAGCCCTCCAACGACTCGAAGCCTTGGCGGCAGAGCGTTCCGTAGAGACCGTCGTCTCAGGTCTCACCGCGCTGACCACTCAGGTGGAAAACACAGAGGGTGCATTGCTGGCACTCAAAGCCGCCGTAGAGGCCCCTCCTTCCTCGGCCACTGCGCCGGCTCCGTCCTCTGCTGTTGCGCTTGGGTCTTCATCGACCGTTCCCAAGGCCGTACGTCCTCGCAAAGCCAGCACAACTGCTTCTACCCGACTGCCCTTCACCGTCGTGGGTCTGGAGTCACGCAGTGGCGAGTTGTTTTTGGCGGTGATGCTCACAGGGGTACGGCGGCTGGATGACATTGAGCTGCTCCGACCAGGCCGGATGCTCTTGGGTTGGCGCTTGGATGCCCTTGAGCCGGGCAAAGCCCGATGGGTTCGGCCTGACGGTGGTTCGCTCACCGTCTCGATTCCGTGAGGGCTACACGATGAACGTATCCCCTCTTTGTCTGTTGTTGAGCAGCACTTGCTTATTACTGCCCCTGGCGACTCAAGCCGAAACGCTCATCCCCCTGAGCGTTGAAAATACGCCGCACACGCAGCACCGGGAACACCCGACTCAAGCACTTGAGCAAGCCCTGGCTACCGAATGGGGCCTCAAGCCCGAAGAGTGGCAACGCTATCGCCGTTTGATGCAAGGTCCGCTCGGTGTGTACTCGCCCAACCTCGACCCACTGACGGCATTGGGCATAGAGGCGCGAGATCCGCAGGAACAACAGCGCTATGCCGAACAGCAGGTACAGGCGGAGTTCGCCCGCGTGCAGAAGCTGCTGACTTACCAGAACGCCTACAACGATGCCTACCAGCGTTTGTACCCTGGGCAACTGCCAGTGAACCTGATGGGGACCGAGAGCACCGCCCAGGCGTCCCCTGTGACTTCTTCGGCGCGGTTGGCGGTGTTTGTCACCACTCACTGCAAGGGTTGTGCGGAACGCGTCAGACTGCTTCAGCAAGCGGCGCAGGGTTTCGACCTGTACCTGGTGGACAGCCGGGGCAAAGACGACCGTCTTCGGGCCTGGGCCAAGCGGGTCGGCATTGAGCCCCAGAAAGTCCTCAACCGCGACATCACGCTCAATCACGATGTTGGGCATTGGGCGCGCCTGGGCGACAGCGGAGCCTTTCCTGCCGTCATGCGGCCTGTGAATGACCAATGGCAGCGGCAATGAGCCGGCGTCGTTTGTGGCCATGCGCAGGCCTCGTGGGTGGCGGTCTACTGGCTTTGCAGGTCGGCGCCACCCCCTTGCCGCCCCCTGCTTACCAGTGGGCCACTCGCGGCACCTCCGTCCCCTCCCCCGTGCTGTACGCGCTGGCCCTACAAGAGAGCGGTGCTCGCGTCCGTGGCCGTCTGGTTCCCTGGCCCTGGACCCTGAATGTGGCCGGCCTACCTTATCGCTTTGCGGATCGACGCTCGGCATGCCGCGCCCTGCTCCAGGCCCTCCAGACAGTCAGTGCCAAGCAAGTGGATGCGGGCCTGGGTCAGATCAACCTGGGGTGGAACGGCGAGTACTTTGCGCATCCCTGCGAGGCCCTGGACCCGTACCGCAACCTGACCGTCGTCACTGCCCTGCTTCTTAAACACAAATCCCCGGACAGCAACTGGACCGCCGCCGCGGGCCGTTACCACCGCCCCGCTGGCGGTGCACCCGCCAAACGCTACCGCCAGGCCTTTGCTCAGCACCTCACCCGTCTCACCAGCCCCAACCTTCAAGGAATGAAGACCCCATGAACCCCACACATCCCCCACGCTCTGCGTTAGTCACCCGTGCACCGCTGGCTGCTTGGGCGCTGCGCTTACTGACTGGCCTGCTATGCGCTGCCGCCCACGCCGAACTGATCGTCGTTGAAGACCAGGGCGGCGCCTCGGCCCTGGCGTATTACCGCTCGCTCAATCTGTTGTCGGATGACCAACCGGCCAAAGCCATGACCTTACCGCCCGTACGCATCACCACGTACAGCGAAGCGGACATGTTGCCAGTGAAGTCCACATCCCTGAGCCCGGGCCCCTTCAAGAGCCGCGTGCACAATGCCGCCGGTTTGCGGCCGGTATTCCTCATCGGCGATGACGAACTGTCACGGCAATGGCTGCAGCGCCGAGGCGATGTCTTGCGCGAAATCAAAGCCGTCGGGTGGGTGGTCAATGTCCAACGGATGGCGGCCCTCAAGGAGCTGCGGGCCTTAGGCGCCGGACTGGAGATGGTGCCAGCAGCGGCAGATGACCTGGCCCAGCGGCTGGGGATTGAGCACTACCCCGCTCTGGTGACGGCTACCGGTATCGAGCAGTAACCATGACCCCGTCCCATACCATTGAGACCCTACTGCGGCCTGCGGTGGAGCTGTACACCGTGGCGGTGTGTGGCATTGGGGCGTACCTGAGTCTGTTCGCGCCCTGGTCGCTGGCGTTGACGCCACTGTTCGGGGTCGGGGCGGCAGTGTTCTTTCTAGGGTTCGGCGCGATGCGCCTTCGCCAGGCGCTGGTGGTGTTGCGTTACCGGCGCAATATCCGTCGGCTGCCGCGCTATGTGATGACCAGCAAGCAGGTGCCCGTGAGCAATCACCGACTCTTTGTCGGCATCGGCTTCAAGTGGGAACAGCGGCACACCCAACGGCTGATGCAGACCTACCGGCCCGAGTTTCGTCGCTACGTGGAGCCCACTGCGGGGTTTCAAGCGGCTCGCCGACTGGAAGTGCGCCTGGAGGTGGCGCCCTTTCCGTTGAGCTTGGTGCCCCGTGTTACCGCCTGGGACAGCCCGTTTAACCCGGTGCGTCCTCTGCCGCCAGTGGGTGGTTCTCCTCGCCTGCATGGCGTTGAACCCAATGAAGTCGAGGTGTCCCTGCCACTCGGGGAACGCGTCGGCCACAGCCTGATCCTGGGCACGACCCGGGTGGGTAAAACCCGGTTGGCGGAGCTGTTTATCACCCAGGATATTCGCCGCAAGAAGATGGTCAACGGGTTGCCTGAATTCGAGCCGGTGATTGTGTTCGACCCCAAGGGCGATGCGGACCTGCTCAAGCGCATGTACGTCGAAGCCAAACGCGCCGGGCGTGAGAACGAGTTTTATGTCTTTCACTTGGGTTGGCCGGACTTCTCGGCGCGCTACAACGCCGTGGGCCGTTTCGGGCGCATCTCTGAAGTGGCCAGCCGCATCGCCGGCCAACTCTCGGGCGAAGGTAACAGCGCAGCCTTCAGGGAGTTCGCCTGGCGCTTTGTGAACATCATTGCCCGGGCGTTGGTGGAACTGGGAATTCGTCCGGACTACCTGAAGATCCAACAGCATGTCATCAACATCGACGCGCTGTTCATCGAGTACAGCGGTTACTACTTCGCCAAGCACGACCCCAGGGCTTGGGAGGTGATCGTCACCCTCGAAGGCGCCCTTAACGAGAAAAATACCCCTTACAACATGCGCGGTCGGCAGAAGCGCGTGACGGCCATTGACCAGTACCTCTCACAAACCCGGGTGGCGGACCCGGTGATGGATGGACTGCGTTCGGCGATCCGCTATGACAAGACCTACTTCGACAAGATCGTCGCCTCGCTCCTCCCGTTGCTGGAGAAGCTCACCACCGGGCGGATGGCCGAGTTGATCTCGCCCAATTACACGGATCTCAACGATCCTCGGCCGATTTTTGACTGGATGCAGATCATCCGTAAGCGAGCGATCGTGTACGTCGGGCTCGATGCCTTGTCCGACCCGGAGGTGGCCGCCGCCGTGGGCAACTCGATGTTTTCGGACCTCGTGTCCGTGGCGGGCCATATCTACAAGTTCGGCATCGATGACGGCCTGCCCGGTGCTGTCCAGGACCAGAAAATCCCCATCAACCTTCACGCTGATGAGTTCAACGAACTGATGGGGGATGAGTTCATTCCGATGATCAACAAGGGGGGTGGCGCGGGTATCCAAGTCAGTGCCTACACCCAGACCCTCAGTGACATTGAGGCCAAGATCGGCAACCGAGCCAAAGCCGGTCAGGTGGTGGGCAATTTCAACAACCTCTTCATGCTGCGGGTACGCGAGACCGCCACCGCCGAGTTGCTGACCCTGCAATTGCCCAAGGTGGACGTTTATTCCACCACGCTGGTCAGTGGTGCGACGGACAGTTCGGACCCGACCGGCAGCACCGACTTCACCAGCAACACCCAAGACAGGGTCAGCTCCACCAGCGTCCCGCTGATAGAACCAGCCCACATCGTCAGTCTGCCTAAGGGGCAAGCCTTTGCCCTAATCGAAGGCGCCAACCTCTGGAAAGTCCGGATGCCCCTACCTGCCCCTGATCCAGATGAATGTATGCCCAAAGACCTGCAAGCCCTGGCCCAGCACATGCGCAAACGCTACATCGATGGCGGTGGCGAATGGTGGGTGAGCAGTGGAACGCGGGTGATGGATGAATCACTACCGACGGATCTGCTGGGGGAAGCTCCCCAGGCCGAGACCGTTGCTACAACTGCAGAGGAAGCTCAACCATGAAAGGAAAAATCCGCGTAAAGCTGCGTTTCGTTCACCTTCGGGCATCGACATCGGTATCAGAACCGGCACCGGCATCAACGACGATCTCCAACGTCTTGCATCAGCTACTGATCGCTGCTCGATGGGGGGCCCATGATGGGAACGATCTATTTAACCGATTTAGCAAAAATGGCCTGTCTCCACGCTGGATCAACGTACTCCAGATTCGGGTAGAGGACCCGGTCGCCGGTCCACTATTTGTCTGCTTCGAACCTGTGGTCCTTACGGCGCACTGAGCAGGAGGGAACCATGGCCACCAGCACCGACACCGCAAAAAGCCAACAGCTACACCGTGATAAGGGCCTGATCAGCAAGGCCATCGGGCTGCCTTTCACCCTCCTGGGCATTTTGTTGGTGTCGTTGCTTTTCAGTGTGGTGACCGAGTGGATCGGGCTGTATTTCTTCTGGCCGGAGGAAGGCTGGCACCACTCGCAGGAGATGCTGAACAGCGAGCTTGAGTGGTTGTCGGCAGCATTTGTCCAGAGTCTGTTGGTCGAGCAGCCCGGGCAAACCGCCCGTTGGATCATCGGCTTGGCGTACGAGTGGGGTTTTGAGAAAACCGGTCTGATCCACTGGGTCACCCAGTCAGCCGAGCAGGCCCGAGTGAACAGTAACCGGGGGACAGGATTTCAGTACTACCTGGGGCTGGCCTATGTGCATCTGGAAGACTACGGTCTGGCGGCAGTCTATGCAGCGCTGACCTTTCTGGCGCGAATTCTGATTTTGATACTGACGCTGCCGTTGTTCTTGATGGCGGTCTTCACGGGGCTGATCGATGGGCTGGTGCGTCGAGATTTGCGGCGCTTTGGTGCGGGGAGAGAGTCCGGGTTCATCTACCATCGGGCAAAGCGGATGATCGTGCCTCTGTGGGTCGCGCCCTGGATCATCTATCCTGCCTTACCGATGACCGTGAGCCCTCTGCTGGTATTGCTGCCCAGTGCGGCGGCGCTGGGTGTGGTGGTGAGCATTTCAGCAGGCAGTTTTAAAAAATATCTGTAAGCGATATGATTTTGCCATCATTTCGAATTCAGGCAGTCACTGGCTCATGGAAGAACAGATTTTTTTGCACGGTATCAGGCTCAAGAACTATAAAGGTATCGGAAAGAAAGCTGCTTTCATTACACCTTTCAGAAGATTTAATTTTTTTATAGGACCAAATAATTCAGGAAAATCCTGCGTCCTGAGTTTTATTGCAGAACATCTAAACTCAATAACGCATCAAGACATTGACAACCTCAGCAATCCAGAATACCTTGAAATACTGAAAACGTTTGATATCCATCTCGGCGCTACTTCATCGGATATAGAAACGGCAATCGGAATCCCTGCAGATGCAATCAGAGCCGCAGTCTCAGAGAAAAATTTATTCACCGACCCGCAAATAGAAAACATATATGAATTTTTAGCATCCATCTCACAAAGTGGCGCTATATGGTTCCAGACCATAGACAACATTGCCTTACCCTTAGAAACTTTTAGATTCGATGATCCTCCACACACAGCAAAGAAAATACTTGGGATCTACCCAATCATTAGCGATCATAATGAATACGAAACCGACTCAAATAAGTTCCTCGATACTATAAGATGGCTTATCAACCTAGTGGGCTTCTCAAGAACCAAAGTAAATCTAATCCCTGCCATCAGGCAAATCTCCTCAAAAGGAGAGAGTTTTTCAGACTGGAGCGGCAAAGGACTTATCGAGGAGCTTGCCAAACATCAGAACCCTGTTATTCAGGAGCGTCATCTTGTTAACAAATTTAATCAAATTAACGAGTTCCTGAGGACCGTAACTGAGTCGAGAACAGCCAAAATAGAAATCCCTTACAATAGAGAGCATATCCTCGTCCACATGGACGACAAAACACTGCCCATTGAGTCACTCGGTACCGGGATCCATGAGGTCGTAATGCTTGCAGCCTTCTGTACATTGGCTGAAAACCAGATTGTCTGCATTGAAGAGCCCGAACTTCACCTGCACCCTGTCCTTCAACGTCGGCTTGTAAAGTACTTAGAAGAGAACACCACCAATCAGTATTTTATCGCTACACACTCACCTAGTATCATTGACACCATTGATGCCTCTGTTTTCCACGTCTCCAACGTTGATGGATGCACCGAAATAAAACTCTGTTTATCCTCAAACAGCAAATCCAACGTCATCAGAGACCTAGGCTACAAAGCCTCTGATTTGCTCCAGGCCAATGCAATCATTTGGGTGGAAGGCCCTTCAGACAGAATCTATATCAATCACTGGATTCGTCAGATTGCACCTGAGCTTGTAGAGGGCATTGACTACTCGATCATGTTCTACGGCGGCAGGCTCCTGAGTCACCTCTCTGCGAATGATATTGAGCCGAACCTAGAGGATCTCGACGCCCTCATCGCAGTGAGGCGCCTCAATCGGAATCTGGCAATCGTTATCGACAGCGATAGAGCTTCAGAAGACACCCCCCTAAACGCAACAAAGCTCCGAATCCAAAAAGAGATTGAAGACAACGGAGGAGTAGTATGGATCACCGACGGCAGGGAAATTGAAAATTACATATCGGAAGATGATATGACTACGGCCCTAAGCGAATGTTACAAATCATTCGAAAGTCGCATCGACACCGGTAAATTTGATCATGTGCTGCCATTCAACACCAACACAAGCACAACATTAAAAGACGTTGACAAAGTAAAAGTCGCCAAAAAACTTTGCGAAAAAACCTTGAACACTCATACCTTTGGCTTAAATGATAAAATCGAAGCTTTAGTTCTAATGATCAAAAAAGCCAACGCCTAACATCTCACGGGGCATTCCAACCCCTCAGACCATGACAAAGGCCAAGCAATGGCGCTCACCACTTAGACGGGGAGCGCAAGCACTTTACTTTAAATATGCGTAAGCATGATAACCAATGCTATAGCATCAACGGCGATGATTCCGAGTAGGGCGAGCACTTGCACAGGATGTCGCCCCCATGACCCATACAACGTCCTAGAAAGGTTAACGGAGTACACCCCTAGATAAACCGCGAGGACGAAGGCCATTAGAATTGAGGTCAGAAAAACCCCGACCGCAGGAACAAACATCTTAAGGGCCACGAGCCCGAATACCAACATCTTCGTCATCAGAAAAAAAGAGCCATAATGTTTGGAAAGCAGAGACAAATACCTCATTTTTTGCGCTCGCTTGATATTAAGCTGGGACTCAATGATTACTTTCAGATCGAACCCACACTCTCGAACGACATAAAAGCTTATTCCAACGAAGAGTAAGATACTGGAAAGCATTACCACGGAAGCCCCATCATAGGGCTGCCATAAATTCACATTAAAGGTCCCGTACCCCGAGGCGGCGAGCAGGTACATGACCAGCGCTAAAGTTGACATTACGCACAAAACGGAATAACTGATTAACGGATTCGCACTCATTTTTTGAGTATTCATAAACGCCATCCTCGTCTTCGATTCACGCTCAACTGACTCATGAGCCCCCCTCTGTTGCCGTTCGATACTGCCATGAACTGAAAATAAAACCCACTCGACCAAATCCTGTTTTCTGGCTGTTGCCCGCCTCATCTTTTGGCACGCTCGTTGAACCTTCTACGAGCGGATCGACACCATGCCCTACTCCCAACCTCTGCGATGTATCGCGTTAGCGGCGAGCCTTACCGTGCCTCAGGTGATGGCTGAGCCAACGGCTCACGAACGTGCCCAACTGAGTCTGGTGCTGCGTCAACTGGAGGCCATCACGCGGCAGGTGAATGCCCATGCCGCCGTGCCTGCCGATGAGCACGCGCGCTTCACCTTTGACTACGCCCGTCTTTCTGACGACTTGGAGCAGGTTCGCGGAGGCATTGAAGGCTACCTCACGCCATCACGTGCCCAACCGCGTACCCCACCTGAGCTGACCGGCCATTACATCCGGTCCGTGGGGAGGTCCCCATGAGCATGAGTGCACCACAGCTCAGCGCCTTTCAGGCTATGGGCGGTTTTACCCCGCAACAAAGCACCACCTTGCTGATTGGGCTGGCTTTGGCCGGCGCACTGATCTTCGCTGCCTGGGCCCTCGTCACCGGTTACCGGGGTTGGGCCAGCGGCCAACTCTCCCAAGGGAAGTTCGCCGGCCTGGCCACGAAGGTGTTGCTGATTTACCTACTGCTCACTTTTCTATTGCTGCACTGACCCGTTTTTTTGGATTACCCCTGCCATTGGAGGCACCTCATGAAAACCCGTATTGGTTTAAACCGCGTCACTCACCTTTTTTCGCGTTGCGGCGTGGCTTGTTTGGCCGCCTGGTCCTTCTGGGCCCTCGGGGCACTCCCAGAAATGGAGGCCCCGAGCCGGGGCGAATCGGACAGCATGATCCAGACCCTCCAGGACCATGCCTTCGACATCCTCTCCCTGATCGCTCTGGTCATCGCTGCCGCCGCATTCTGTGGCGTGGCCTACCACGCCTTCACCACCTACTCCGAGGTGCAAAACGGCAAGAAGACCTGGGGCCAGTTCGGGCTGACCTGTGGGGTGGGCGCCCTGCTGCTGGTGATCAGCATCTGGCTGCTGACCAAGGCCACGGGCATCTTGTGAGGATATCTGGCAATGACACAAGACACGGATCACCTACTGCCCGACGGCACCCTTCGGTTTCTGCCGTCACGCCTTAATCGTCAGCCGGTCATTGTGCTGGGGCTCACGGCCGATGAGATGTGGATCTCCGTCGCCGTCAGCGCGGTGATCGGCGCTGGCCTGGGGGTTTGCATCGCAATGCTGTTTCAGAGCCTGGCCCTGGTGCCCACGATGCTGGTGATGTGCACGGCGCTGGGTCTGCTGGCGGGCGGCAAGCTGCTTCGCCGTCACAAGCGTGGCAAGCCAGAGACCTGGCTGTACCGCTATCTGCAATACGCCCTCGCGATGCGATGGCCGGTGCTCACCGCCTGGATCGGCGGCGCGGACCTGGTAAGGCGCTCCGGGCGCTGGAGCACCCGCCGGAGTCGACTCCCATGAGCCGCTTCAAGAATGAGGTGGCCCGACTGGAGTCCCACCTCCTCTCGCTTCGCATCGGGTGTGGGTTGCTGTTCGGGGTTGCCTTGGTCATGGGTCTGGGATGGTGGGACGCCCCCCGAAATATGACCATCAACCTCCCACCGGACCTGCGCTCCGGCAGCACCCGCAAGTGGTGGGAGATAGCGCCAGAGTCGGTGTACACCTTTGGCTTCTACATCTTCCAGCAGCTCAACCGCTGGCCGGTCGATGGCGAGAAGAACTACCCCCGCGCCATTCAGAAACTCTCGGCCTACCTGACCCCTAGCTGCCAATCCCAGCTCGAAGGCGATTTCCGGAAACGCCAGACCGCCGGCGAGCTGCGCGGTCGGACTCGGGGCGTGTTCGAGATGCCTGGCCGGGGTTACGGCGATGATCCAGAGCAGCGAGTCAAGGTGCTGGGTCGGGACAACTGGGTGGTGAACCTGGACCTGGCGACCGAGGAATTCTACGGCTCGGAACGGGTCAAGCAGGCCTTCGTGCGCTACCCCCTTCAGGTCGTACGCCTGGACGTGGATCCAGAGAAAAACCCCTTTGGCCTGGCCCTGGACTGCTATGACAGCACGCCGCAACGCATCGCCCCACCGCCTGCACCCTCCGCCTCAAACGATCCTGCCACTGCTACGCAAGGAAGCTAGTCATGCGTCGATGGAACCTCTTTCTCCCTCTTTGGCTGGGTTGCGCTGTGGCCCAAGCTGTCGAACTCATGCCGTGGGAACGATTGCCCCTGGCCGTGCCGCTGTACGTCGACCAGGAGCGCATCGTCTTTATCGACCAGAACGTCAGGGTCGGTGCTCCCCGTTCATTGGGTGACACGCTGCGTATCCAGAGTACTGGCGGTGCACTGTATCTGCGGGCTAATGCGCCGATCGAGTCCACCCGTCTGCACCTGCAAGATGTGCGTACCGGTGAAATCATCCTGATCGACATCGCGGCCACCGAAGGCCAAGGCCAGCCCGCGCTCGAACCCATCAAAATCGTGAAAGGCTCGGGCACGTCCATGGGCTACGGTGATACACCCGAAACCGCCGCCTCGGGCAGCGACGATGACCCGCCTCTCACTGCGGCGGACAGCCCTCCCGCTTCACGACAAACGCCAATCCCGGTGGTCCTGATCCGCTACGCGGCGCAAAACCTCTACGCTCCCTTGCGAACGGTCGAGCCCCTGCCCGGCGTATTGCCGGTCAAATCGCGGCGTGACCTGGATCTGACAGGCCTGATGCCCACGCAACCGGTCACAGCCCAATGGCTGGGCGCCTGGCAGTTGGAGGACCACACCGTCAGCGCCGTCAAACTGCAGAACAGCGCCCCCATCCCCATCGCTCTGGACCCACGCGAACTGCGGGGCGACTTCATCAGTGCGGCCTTTCAGCACGCGCACTTGGAGCCCACTGGCCTGGCCAGTGACACCACGGTGGTCTATCTGGTCACCCGCGGCCGAAGCTTGGCGCAAGCCCTATCACCGACCCTCAGTCCGGTGGATGCCAGCATTACCCTTCCTACCTCCGCCGCGCCCGGAGGTGACCATGACCAGTAATGGCCTGCTCAAGTGGCTGCTCCTGCCCCTGATCCTGCTGGTGGTCTTCGGGGTACTCAAGGCCTGCTCCCCCAAGGACGCCCCCACAGCCAAACCCGCCAGCACCGCGCAGCCCCTGACGCCAGAGGACATGAAGCTGCTCGACATCGACGGCGACACGCCCCATGACACCGTGGCCACCCTGGTGGCCCAGACCAAGGCCATGCGTACTGAGCTCAAGGCGCTGCTCACGGAAAACAAAGACCAACAGAAAGAAAACGCTCGCCTACGTCGGCGGGATAGCGACATCGATCAGCGGATCCAGAAAGCCCTGAACACGGAACTTGAGAAAGCCCAGCCCACAGGCCCGCAACGCCTGAGTCCACAGGACACCCAGAACCTGCTGGAGGACCTCAAGCAGCAGCTCTCAACCTCGTTTCTGAACAAGGGCGGCGCCGACCTGCCCATCGGCCTGGGTCTGGAGCCCGATGACGAAGCGTCGTTCTCGGGAGCCCACAATGACCTGATCTGGACCGAGCCTCAGGACGGCACCTCCGTCGATGCCAAGGGCAAACCGCTGCCGGCTGGGTCCGGCAAACCGGCAAAGGGCTTCACTTTCCCGACGGCCTTCAGTGATGAGATCAATAAGGGCCAGCGGGCGCTCAAAGCCAATACCGGCGCGGTCGGCCGCCACATCAAAACCACGGACGACAAAACCGCAGCCAAGCCCGTCTACACCCTGCCTGAGAACAGCACCCTCACCGGTTCCATTGCCATGACCGCGCTGATTGGCCGGGTGCCCGTGGACGGGGTGGTGAACGATCCCTACCCCTTCAAGGTGCTGATCGGCCCGGATAACCTCACCGCCAATGGCATCGATCTACCGGATGTGGCGGGCGCGGTGATCAGCGGTACCGCTGCCGGGGACTGGACGCTCTCGTGCGTGCGCGGGCAGATCGTCAGCCTGACCTTCGTGTTCAACGACGGGCGTATCCGCACGCTCCCCGCCCCGCAAAAACTGGCCAGCCGCCAAAGCAGCGGTCAAACCGGCCAATCGCAGTTGAACAAGATTCAGGGTGGCATTGGCTGGCTTAGCGATCCGTATGGCGTGCCGTGCATTGCCGGTGAACGGCGCTCCAACGCCCAGCAGTACTTGGGCACCAAAAGCCTGCTCACGGCGGCCGGCGCCGGGGTGGCCAAGCTGCTCGAAGCCGACAAGGCCGACGCCAGCACCGTGCTCACGCCTGGCGGAGCCGCCGTGGGTGCAGGCCCCTCGGCGCTGAACAGCATTCTGTCCGGTGGCGTGAAAGACATTGGCGACTGGGTGAACAAGCTCTACGGCCAAGCGTTCGCCGCCGTCTATGTGCAGCCCGGCGCGCCCGTGGCCGTGCACCTGGACCGGCAGCTGGAAATTGACTACGAAACCCTCGGCCGCCAGGTGCGGCATGTGACAGGAGGTCCCCATGCATCGACCCTCGATTAATTCCCTCGCCTGCCTGTGGCTGGTCATGGTGCTGACCGGTGGCTGCACCACTGACAAGGACGACCTGCTCCCTCATGGCTCGCAGACCATGACCGATCTCTGGGAGAGACATGCGGGCCCGGCGCCTCAAGGTGCCCTGAGCCAGTCACTCCAGGAAGCCCGCTTGGCCTTGCGTCGCCCCCTGGATGACATGGGGTCCGATCAGTTGACCTATACCCGCACGGCCCGCAACGAGATCCACAGTCAGTTCAAGCGCCTGCCCAACCCGGACATTGTGATGTACGTCTTTCCCCATCTGGCGGGGTCTGACCCGGTCCCGGTGCCCGGCTACAGCACGGTCTTCCCGCTTTACCAGCGGGTGCAGTACGCCCTGCCCGGCGAACGCACGGAGGCCTACTGATGGAAACGGACAAAACCGATACCGATCCCTGGGCACAGCACGTTGAACAATTGAAGGCCCACGGCCTGCCAGAACCTGGCGCAGGGAACCGCACCCGAAAGCGCCCCGCCACCAAGGCCGATGAACAAGCCCTCTATGAAGTGACGCCCAGCTTTGTCGACCTGTTGCCCTGGGTGGAATATTTGCCCGACACCCAGTGCCTGCTGCTGGAGGACGGCGAATCGGTGGCAGCTTTTTTTGAGCTGACGCCAATCGGTACAGAGGGTCGAGAAGCGAGTTGGCTGTGCACGGTACGCGATGCTCTGGAAAACGCCCTGCAAGACAGCTTCGATGAGCGTGAGGAACAGCCTTGGGTGGTGCAGCTCTATGCCCAGGATGAAACCGACTGGGACGGCTACCTGCAAACCCTCAGGAACTACGTACAACCGCGTGCCCAGGGAACGGCCTTTACCGAGTGCTACCTGACAATGTTTGGCCAGCACCTTAAAGCGCTGTCCAAACCCGGCGGACTGTTTGAAGACACGGTGGTGAGCCACCTACCCTGGCGCGGCCAGCGGCGCAAAGTACGGATGGTGGTCTACCGGCGCCGTAAGGGCGCTGATGGACGTCGAGGCCACACTCACGAACAGGCCCTCAACAGCGTCTGCGACCGACTGCTGGGAGGCCTGGGCAATGCCGGCGTCAAAACCCAGCGCATGACCGGCGCGCAAATTCATGCCTGGCTACTGCGTTGGTTCAACCCGCACCCGCGCCTGCTAGGCGAGACCCGAGCAGACCGTGAGCGGTTCTATCAACTGGCGTCCTACCCCGAGGGCGCAGCAGGTGATGCCTTGGAACGGGCCAGCGGCACCGACTTTGCCCAGCGCCTGTTCTTCGAACAACCGCGCTCGGACCGGGACCAGGGGCTCTGGTACTTCGACGAACAGCCCCATCGCGTGGTGGTTCTTGACCGTCTGCGCACGCCGCCGGTGATCGGCCATCTGACAGGGGAAACCCCTAAAGGCGGCGATGCCATCAACGCCCTCTTCGATCAGGTGCCGGAAGACACCGTGCTCTGCATCACCCTGGTGATCTGCCCGCAGGACCAGTTGGAAGCCCACCTCAATCATCTCGCGCAAAAGTCGGTTGGGGACACCCTGGCCTCCGAGCAGACCCGCGCGGACGTGCATCGAGCACGAAAGCACCTGGGCAGCGCCCACAAGCTGTACCGGGGCGCGGTGGCGTTTTACCTGCGAGGTCAGGACGTCGAAGAACTCGACCGCCGTACCTTGCAGCTCCACAACGTGATGCTCAACGCGGGCCTGCAACCGGTGCGCGATGAGCACGAAGTGGCGCCGCTCAATAGCTACCTGCGTTGGTTGCCCGGGGTGTTCAACCCGGGAATGCGTCGGAGTGAGTGGTACACCCCACTGATGTTTGTGCAGCATGTTGCCAACCTGGCCCCGATCTGGGGGCGCAGTGAAGGCACGGGGCATCCTGGGTTCACGTTCTTCAACCGGGGCGGCGGCCCGCTCACCTTTGATCCCCTCAACCGTCTCGACCGGCAGATGAATGCGCACCTGTTTCTGTTCGGGCCGACGGGCGCCGGCAAGTCAGCCACCCTCAACAACCTACTCAACCAAGTCACGGCCATGTACCGACCACGCTTGTTCATTGCCGAGGCCGGCAACAGCTTCGGGTTGTTTGCAGAGTTTGCGAGGCGCCTGGGGCTGACGGTCAATCGGGTCAAGCTGGCGCCTGGCTCCGGGGTGAGTCTGGCGCCCTTCGCCGATGCCTACCGATTGGTCGCAACACCCGACCGTGTCATGACCCTGGATACCGAGGATCTGGATGAGGCCGAATCCACGGAAGAGGATGAACGCGATGTCCTGGGCGAGCTGGAGATCACCGCCCGCCTGATGATCACCGGCGGCGAAGACAAGGAAGAGCAGCGCTTGACCCGTGCGGACAGGAGCCAGATTCGGCAGTGCATCCTCAACGCTGCTCACACCTGCGTAAGCGAGCACAGAACAGTGCTGACCCAGGACGTACGTGATGCACTGCGTGACATGGGCAATGACCCCCATCTGCCAGAGCCGCGGCGTCTGCGCCTGCTGGAAATGGCCGATGCCATGGACATGTTCTGCCAAGGCGCCGAGAGCGAGTTATTCAACCGTGATGGCACGCCCTGGCCCGAGGCCGATATCACCCTGGTGGACCTGGCCACCTACGCCCGTGAGGGGTACACCGCCCAGCTGTCCATCTCCTATATCTCGCTCATCAACACCGTGAACAACATCGCCGAGCGAGACCAGATGTTGGGACGCCCTATCATCACCGTCACCGACGAAGGCCACATCATTACCAAGAACCCGCTGCTGTCGCCCTACGTGGTCAAGATCACCAAGATGTGGCGCAAGCTCGGGGCCTGGTTCTGGCTCGCCACTCAGAACATCGATGACCTGCCCAAGGCCGCCGAGCCGATGCTCAATATGATCGAGTGGTGGATCTGCTTGAATATGCCGCCGGATGAAGTGAACAAGATCGCGCGGTTTCGGGCGCTCACTGAGGCGCAGAAAGCGCTGATGCTGTCCGCCAGGAAGGAGTCCGGAAAATTCACCGAAGGGGTGATCTTGTCCAAATCGATGGAGGTATTGTTTCGGGCCGTACCGCCGAGTCTCTACCTGGCCACAGCCATGACGGAGCCGGAGGAAAAAGCCGAGCGGTTCGCACTGATGAAGGCGTGGGGTATCACCGAGCTGGATGCGGCGATGGCTGTGGCGCAACGGATTGATGAGAAGCGCGGGATTTCAAGCTCAGTCATGGGGAGTGATCAGGTGCAGGGGTAAACAGCCTCGGCTGCACGGCGTCCTTTTTGTCATTAACTTTAGGACGCCTCTTAGGCTCCAGGAAAACTGACCAGCAACGCATTGAGATACATGTTCGCCCCCTGCTGATAGCTGGGGTAAATGTGATCGACCTATGGTACTGCACGACCACCACATGCGCAAAGCGCAGTCATTTCAACTCAACCTCCAACACCTTACGATAAAGCTCCCCACCTAACTTCTTCATAACGTCAACCAACACCAAATTATCAATAGCCTCCAGTGAGTCTTTATGAAAGCTACTACCACCCAAAGCTTGAAAGATATTAGAACAGTCATCCATTGCACTGGCATGCACAATGTAGCCTCCCGAATTCACATTGCAATTTCCCTCAACAGTAGAAGTAAAAGCAGACAGTATCAAATGAATATCAACCGCCTTGCCGGAATTCGATATTGAAAAAACCTTCTGATTATGATCGAGGCAGATCTCCATGCCAAAATCAATTGGCCGCCCTCCAGACTTTTCTATCGGAATAGAAAACAACCCTCTTTTAGTGCCCGGAATAAAAACGGTTGTTTTTTGATCCACCAAGCTCTCATGAAAATCCGACATCTTATTATATTTCAAACAGACCTTACCCCCATACAGGACATAGGCTGTATTTCGCCCCATATAGGCTTCAGCCTGAGCTACTGGTTCAGAACCGTTAGAATCCCCAACCCCACTAGATTTCAGTGAATTTATCTGTTGGATTTTTTCCGATGTGGACAAAGCCGAAACAGTGAAAAGCTTCGAGCTAATTTTCTCATCTAAGATATCCCCCACACCAATGTGAGATTGTTTTTGCAGCACCTGATAAGCATAGTGCTTGACACCCTCGACTGCCTTATCATATCGACTGCTTGTTTTCATTACTTCACTTTTATTAAAAACCTTTCTCCCAGTACGCTCAAACGCCTTTTGCCACGCCACGGTACCTGGAATGATAATCAATTGTGGGTATTTTTCACTTAGTTGCTCCCCCCATGACACAATCCGATTTTTTTCACTTTCATCCAAGTAGCGCTGCGTTTTTCCGTACACATGCTTTTTGCCTCCACCCAATACTTCCTTTGCAAATAGATATTCAGGCGCTACAAACATCCCCCACGGCGTGGGTCTGTCGTTAGTTCTATCAAGATGCGACCACGCTTTACTCAAAGCAGTTTCAAGGTGAGCCATACGCTGATCAATAGGCTGATTTTGTATATACAATGTATTGATGGACCAGATAAAAGTGTCTAGCTTATGCATAAGAGAGCCCCCCATCCCTGAATGTGCTAAGAGTAGCTTGCAGTGGACAGAGTGGCTGATTATTTCGTTGATCTGCAACAATATGCCGCTAGCGCTGTGGGCGCTGATTGAAAACTGACCCACCGGAGCGGGATAGAATTTTCACACCTCGAATTCAGCAAAATCCGCCTGCAAATCGTTTTGAGAGCAAAGGAAAAGCAGCGGTGACTCAGTCACCGTCTATCTCCCAGGATACCGTCGGTTTTGCTTCTGCTTTTCAAACTCATTCATGGCGCAGTCAGAAGTGCGGGGCCGTTGCCAGAGCTTTGAATGCAAATCCAAGCGGAGCACGCAGGCCGGCACGGCCGAAGGCGTGAGGATGGAAGCCCGAAGGGCCAGGACGCCCGCCAGGCGGGGTGGCTTGTTTCACGACAGCCGCTCCGAAGGGCAGGCACTCGTCACTCGTGTTGAGTTGCTCATTATGTCTCCGTCATAGGTCTCGAACTTATGGATCGAAAGTCTCTGCGATCAGCCTCACTAATATCATAAGGCTATGTTTGTCGCGCTGCCGCAGGGTAATTCACAGCCTAAGAGTTACACAGTGTCCACCAGCGGCAACTCACCTCAGGTTCAATCATCACCCACGCCTCTGACTTTGAGCCACAAATATCGAAAACGACATGGACTCCTGCTCCTGAGCCATCTCGCACAAGTTCGATAAAACTCACGCTTTCCGATGAGACGCTCATCAGCACTTCTCTGGCAAGACGCAACACGACCTGAAACGATGCCATTACAGCACTGAAGGAAATATCGACCTCCAGCTCTCTATTTTTTGATATTATTATATAGCGACAGAACGCTAAATTCGGATCAACCTCGACCGGTTCAATACCAAACTCCTCCAGAAAATCATCTACGCTTGGAAATTCCATTACCATCACTCAACCCACTAAATATTCATTTACATGTCAACTTCCAAAACCACTCCCACATCCGGCTTCAGTTGGACAAATGCTTTCCATGCCAACAAAGCCTTCTCAAATGAGTCAATAGCAATTATCTCAAAATATTCTTCATCGTAAAGCGAGTAAATTTTCACCTGAGAATTCGTCAGCTCAGCCCCCCAAGACTCCCGATCCCACTGCGCAAAATCCGTCTTGAGTTCCTTAACCGATCTGGCCTGGCCCACACCTTCATCCAGCCATTCCAAGGTATCTGAAAGACCCAGCCCTCCATCATCAGTTAAAAGACAAGCAAGCGGGCTAACCCCGTCTTTGTTGACGAGATTTGAAACACAGCTGGGTGAAAAATCTCCATTCGATCCGCACCAAGAAAAACTCAATTTCATTTCATACCACCTAAAATCCAAACATCCAACCTGTCAACAGCCTGCCTTTTTTTCAGAAACTCAAGCAATATAAAATTGAGCTTTCCATCATTGATACCCGGCCTCTTCCCGGGTCTTTCAATACCAAATGGCTTGTACAGACTCGCTACTCAATCCCATAAATTTATCAGCAAAAACACAGGAAAGATCATGATTACAAATATTGGCTCTTTCAATAACCAGTTCCTTAAGCACCTCTACCGGCGCGAGACCATCTAAAATCCGCTGTTTCATCTGAACCATAATTACCGACATCAATAAAAATTGAGGCAGGAGGCCCCATAATGCAAGGCATTACCGTAGCCCTACCAGGAGTGGGTCAGATCTCGTCGCGGACCTGCATAAGCGCGAACCCCAATAGATTTAGACCACACCACAGGTTGGGATCGTTCGCGCTTTCATCGTCTTGGGCGAGTCCAATACCCCAGATGCTATCCACTGGACTGGCCTCAACGATGATGTGAGATCCGGTCTCCTTGAGGAAGGCGCTCAGTTCCGGGTTTTGGGAGAACTTGGCTTGGTTCGCGCGAACGACAATTTCATACCGATGTTGCAGCCAAACCTCATCGCTGAACCCACGCACATTACGGCCAAGCGCCTTGGCTGCGTTCGGAGTAGGCGCCAGGAGCACTTGAGCACGAACTTCCTGATCATCGAATAAGGCGGCCTTCTCGGCCATCATGAAATGCTCGGCGGTTGGGTAACGCTCCCCCTCCACGACGAACTCAGCGTTGTACCACTGGCTGAAACACGAAGACGTGATGCCACGCTTGCTTCGCTGGTGCCCCCAGAAAAAGACGTACTCAAGCGCCTCTCCAGCGTTGAAGCGGGAGCGGAGATCTTCCAGATAGTTGGAGTCGTGCAATGGGCCTTCCTTAGCAATTGGCTTCCGACGAAATGGGTTTGCCGCGATGTATTCAGGCAAATCTCGGCCGAAGAGTTTGCTTGCATTCGCCTGCGTACTCAACCCCGGGGGCATTCATCTGCCTCATGGATCGAGCCTTGCCCCGGAGACGTGCAGATCGCAGCGAACAGCGAGTACCTCGTGGGTGCCATTCACTGCGCCGTGTGCTATCGGAATCCATTCGAATCGTCAGCGGTGCCTACTGGCAGACAGGGCAATTCACGCATCCTCGGCCCATCCGGATCCTCTGCAGCGTTCCAGCTCCACCAGCCCTCAACTCCGTAGACGCGGTCGTACCACTGGGTTTTCCGGGCCTTCTGCGCCAGGTATTCGGGTGTGCTCATCCCGAAGACCTCCAAGGGAAAATCCTGCTTCATGTCCAGGAGCCAGAAGTCCGGGAAAAACTCGCACTCGTCGGCGTCATAGCGAAGCGGTTTCTCAAAGCGTCGTCCAGCGGCGAACAGCTTGGCTTCCAGGGTGGATTCGTAATCGGAGTCCAGCGGTATCCAGCGCTCACTGACGTGCATCAGGGCCAGGTCCAGCACCTGGGCGCGAGCACTGGTGTTGCCCGTCTCCACATTGAGCTGAGCAATTACCATGACCCGTTCCCTGCACTTCCAGGCCGCAATCTCCTGCTTGAATCGCCTCCCGGTGTCCGCCCAGACCTCGGTAGGCATGCTCAGGTATGGCATGCCAAAGGGGCCCGCCAACGGCAGCTTGAGGACCGCCCCGTCATGCTTGTTCTTGTCGAAGCGCGCCAATGGCGAAACCGCTATCGCTCGTCGGTTGCGCTGGATCGCGTCCAACACCACACCTTCGTTGGTGACTTCAGCTTTGGAGCGAGGGGTGGCACTGACCAGTAAGACGTCGCTCAACGTCATGCGCCCGACCTTGATCCGGCTCGCGGTTTGACGGAGGGCGCTATGGATCAATCCACTGTTGCGCTTGCCCTCCATTGCCGGGTACCAGACGTTCAGCCGCGCCTCTTGCCACAGCAGGTGGAGCAGCCCCAGCAGGGTCATCGCTGGTTTACGGGTGCCCGCGGTCGGCGCATGAATGACAATGCCTTTATCGGCACGCTCCCCCTTTGCCGCTTGCTCAAGCAGGCCACGCGCCAGGCGTACACGCAAGGTTCCGTCATCGCCCTCCTCGACCACTCCCTGCTCATAGCCCTGCATGCCTGAGCGCTCAGGTGCTGGTGCGTAAAAGCGGCATTCGTTGGCGTGCTCGGGGCCTGTGCCGGCGAACCGGGCCAAGTGGAAGTCATCGGTCGTTTCCCGGCGTTTGATCGCCAGCTTGCGCTCACCGTTGCCTGGGCAGCGGCACGTGGCGTGAGTGCGACCGTAGGCCTTTTCCAGTACGGACTTCCAGCCCTTGGCGAACTGATCTTCCGTTTGAAAGGGTTTAGAGAAGGACTGGCCGTCGATCACGACCGTGAAGCGCTCATTGAGCATGGAAACACTCTCCTTGTGCAGGCCCTTCGCGCTGGGCCTTTGTCCTACCTGTCAGTGTTCGCGATCAGAGTGTGGGCAAATCCATAAAGGCTGTCTCATGCAGTCTGCCCACCACTTGACATCGACATCACCCAGACGCGCTGGGCCCTTCATCATGTTCGAGTGCACATGGGTGTCAAAGGCCAAAGTTGTCACTGAATGAAAGGGACTAACCGGATACCTCTCGGCCCGCCGCTAACGCCGGAAGCCACGCCTCCCAGCGCCCAGGATCACTGCCCCTCAAAACACCAGGCATAGACCCACGCAACGCAAGGAAACGTCTGACTATCTCAACCAGTGGGTTTGGATCGACTATCTGGGCTGGTTCGCTGTCGTTGGCAGCACCTTCCCCGGTAGCCAGGACCTTTAAGGCTACGATGGGTTTTCAAGCCCATGGGTCATCTGTAGTTCGCTCAGCATTCGGAAGCGCGAACAATCGTCGAGTCTCTCGACGACCGAATGCATCAACCCCATCGTGACGGAAATCCACCGTCAGGTGGGTCTCCTGATCGACTTTCCGAACAGGAGACAACATGACACTTGCGATAACGATCTACGACGCGTTGACGACCGCCAACGTTACCCCTGACAAAGCCAAAGCGGTGGTACACGCTTGGGAGGCCGAAGTGGAAAAGCTGGCTACAAAGGCTGACCTCAAACAGGTCGAGACTCATTTGACACAGTCCATCACAAACCTAGGCGTTGAGCTGAGGGCAGAACTCAAGGAGCAACGGGCTGACCACCGATCATCCATTCGGCTCCTACAATGGGGGAACGGTTTGACGCTTCTCTGTGTGGCGGCACCCTTTATCCGCAACACGCTCGGGGTGTAGACCAGGTCTTCTTGGTTTGAGCCACGGTATCAATCTTCAGCCGCCCGACCTTCACCGGTGGCCCATTCGTAACAAGGCGTCGGCACCCGCCGCGTCCTGATTCACCACCTATTCAGCCCATGCGGGGAACACTCCCCCGTACGGGTGCGGTGTCTCTCCGTGTTGGGCTTTTCTGGAGAGATCCCATGCAACTGAATGCCCTTACCCCGCTGCAACAGCAACTGATCAAACTGCCGATCGTGCTCAGTGCGCGCACCTGGCAGGAAGCCGTTTACACCGAGCACCCCTTTGAGTGGGAGGACTTTGAGCAACGCCTGACTGAGGTCATCAGGGCCAGCTATCGGGCCATTCTGCAACGGCCCGAGGTATCGGTCCTTTGCAGTTACACCTACGACTTTGGCTTCTTTCGCTTGCCACCTAAGCATCTGCAGGATCAGTTTCACTGGTTGGACCTGCGCCTGATCGTCGAGCGAGAGCAAGACGTTCCAACGCTGCTACGGATCATGCTCAGGAGCGAAACCAGTCAATCGACCGGGCGAACTCAAAGCATGCTCTTTGAACCCGGTCGACTGTTGAAGACCCAAAGTGTCAGTCAGCTCGAGCAACAAGGGCTGCTGGACATAGCCCCGTACCTGGGCCGGCACCTTGCCGGTGACTGGGGCGAGCTGGACGAAGACGACAAACTGAGCAACGAACAGGCGTTGCACAACGGCACCTGGCTGTTCTCGGCCTACGACATTGACGCTGGAGACAACAAAAGGCTCTACATCATCACCGAGGCAGACAGAAGCGCCACTACCGTGCTGCTGCCCTACGAGTACTGACTCATTTCCCCTGCCCCAGCTTGACTGAGGCCCATCAACCGTCTGCTCACCTTCACGGGTGAGCAGACGGTTTCCCCTTGCTGCACGTTGTGAATCCGAGGTGTTGTTTGAATGGCGGTGCGGCCCTCGCATCGGACGCCATTTACCCTGATGCCTTGATCCGTGAAGACGGTGCAAGGCATCTCACAGCACCGCGGACTTCCTCTGAAACCAGGAGGTCTTCAATGCCCAGTTCCGTAGCAAGAGCACGCGCCTTTGCGTTCTACCGCCAGGAAGGTCGCTGCTATTACTGCGACTACCCCATGTATGTCACCTCGCCCCGAAAATACGCGCAGCTCTATGGCTGCTCGCGCCAGCAGGCCCTGCAGATGCAATGCACGGCCGAGCACCTGGTGGCCAAGTGTGAGGGTGGCTCAAACCGCCCCTCAAACATCGCCGCAGCCTGCAAGGTGTGTAACGTACGTCGGCATCAGGGCAAGGTCGCTCTGCCGCCGCAAGCCTATCGGGAGCTCGTTCAGAGCAAGGTGATGGAAGGCCGCTGGCACCCGTTTCGTCTGATGGGGTCAGTGGCTCAGCCGTAGGTAGGACCTAGCAACCACCCCATGGTCGTACTCACGACCGTGGGGTGGGTGTCATTCAGTACGATCGCAACAGCCTGTAAGCTGTACAACGTACGCCGACATTGGCGCAAGGAACTGACGCCCAGTCTGACCGCTGTGTTGATATTGATGCCAAGGAGAGTGCCCAAGGTGAATGTGCTGTTTGTCTGCGGTAAAAATCGGCTCCGTAGTCCGACCGCCGAGCATGTGTTTGCGTCCTGGCCGGGCGCGGAAACGGCATCGGCCGGTGTTGGCAATGACGCTGATGTCCTTGTGGATGCCGAGCTTCTGGCATGGGCCGATCTTATCTTTGTCATGGAGCCCGTCCATCGCAGAAAGCTCGCAGCCCGATTCCGCTCTGAGCTGGCCAGCAAACGCGTGATTTGTCTCGATATCCCGGATGAGTTTGACTACATGGCGCCTGAGCTGATCGAACTGTTGCAGGCCAGGGTACGCCGGTTTCTACCCGGCTGATGATTGGCGAGCGGAACCGGCTGCTACGATCGGCGGCAGACAGCTCGTTGGTCAATTTGGGTAACCGTGTCCAAGCAGGGAGAATCTCAATGACCACGAATGAGCACAAGATGGAGCTTCACTGCTTGATGCTTGAAGCAGCGGAGAGCAGTCGAACGTTTCCGGTTACGACAAAGCATGATTTTCCTTAAGTGGGCGACAAACTCACCCCATTCGTAGCGCGACTCAACCAACGCCCCTCTCCTGCACGCGGCGCTTCAACGTGTCCGAAGGCAACTCGGTAAACCGCCGACGGTATTGTTCGGCGAATCTGCCCAAGTGGACAAAACCGTAATCAAGCGCCAGTTCAGTGACACTGCGTACATTGCAACTGGGGTCGGCCAGACATGCCTGGATGCGTGACAATTTTTGCTCACGAATAAAACGTTGCGGCGTGGTGTCCATGTGTTTTTCAAACAAGGCGTACAGCGAGCGCACGCTCAGTTGCGCCTGGTCGGCCAGGCTTTGGACGCTGATGTCTTGTTGCAGGTTACGCGTGATGTAATCCACCAGGCGCTCAAAGGTGCTGTTGGAACACGCCAAGTGTTCGCGCCGCACGTTGTTGCGCATCAGGGTCAACATTTTACTGGCGACGATTTGCGCGTAATGCTCCTGGACACGCGCCAACGCAGCACCGTCCTCGGCCTCGGTACAGATGGTCGCCAACAACGGTACAAATGTTTGCAACTGGTCCAGCGCATAGCGTCGTTGCAGGAAGCGGATGCCTTCGCGCGGGTACAGCCAGCGCTGCTCCTGGCAGATCGACTCAAGCAGCCTTGTCGGCACTTTGAGAATGAATTTTTCGCAGTCACGGGAATACGTCAGGTCCACCGGATCATCGGGATTGATCAGCAGCAGCTCCCCCGGGACCAGATGATGCACGCCGGCGGGGCCCCGCCATAGGCAGTCACCGCGCAGCAGGACTTGCAAATGAAAGATGTCCTCCAATGCATCGGAGACCACCCGTACGCTGGAGCCGTAGCTGATACGGCACAGGTCTAGGCTGGCAAACTTGCGGTGGTTCAACTGCGCATGGGCGTTGGCCTTGCGCGGCAGTTGAATACAATGACTACCGACATACTGGTTCACATAGCTGGATACAGCATGGGGGTCGGCGTTCTTGAACACCTCGCTCCGCTCGCTTAGCAGGGGCATATTCATGGTGGTCACTCTTATATTATTTTTATCAATCAAGCTTGGAGCAGTAGTGCAATGACATGCAGGCTACCCGATTGTCGATCACGCCCCCCGCGAATACCAATACAAATTGGGTTGGGAACCATACCTGGCAGGTATCTAACCGCCTGGCTTCAGCCGTCTCGCGATGGGCCCGGCACGGGCATCGAACACACGCAGATACCGCTTTACAACACCCCTAGCGCTCAGTCGGTGCCACGCGCACAGAGACGGATCGGCGTTTGCCCATCACCCAATGCGCCGCCAAACCGAGCAACAGCCCCCAGAATGGTGCTGACAAACCGAGAAAGGAAACCCCCGACGCGGTCACCAGAAACGTGAACAGCCCCGCATCGCGGTCATGGGCATCGGACACGCTGCGTACCAGCGCATCGTTGATAGCACCATACAATGCCAACCCCGCCAATGCCGCGATCAACGCATGCGGGAACGCGGCAAACAACGACACCAGCGTCGCGCCGGCCAACCCCAGCAGCAAATACAACACACTGCCCGAAAGCGCGGCGACGTAACGTCGTCGAGGGTTCTCGTGGGCTTCGCGCCCGGTACACAGGCTGGCCGTCACGGCAGCAAGGTTCAGCCCATGGCAACCAAACGGCGCAAGCACTGCACCGACCAAGGCGCTGGCGCTGATGATCGGGCTGGCGGGCGTGGAATACCCGGCGCCGCGCAACACGGCAATCCCGGGCATGAATTGCCCGGTCAAGGCCACCAGCAGCATTGGCAAGGCCAGGCTCAACATGGCAGGCAAGCTGAATTCAGGCACGATCCACTGCGGGGTCGCCCAGGCAAATACCAATGCCTCTTGCTGAAACTCCCCGGTGACCAGTGTGATGCCCGTCCCCACCACCAACACCGCCGCCACCGCATAGCGAGGCCACAGTTTGCGAAAGCCGATGTAGGTCAGAAACATAGCACCGATCAGCGCCGGGGCTTCAGGTGCCGAGCGGAATGTTTGAATGCCGAAGCTGAACAGGATCCCGGCCTGCATCCCGGCCGCAATCGACCCTGGCAGGTGGACCAGCAATTTATCGAAGACGCCGGTGAAACCAATCACCCAGAGCAACAGGTTGGCCACCAGATAGGCGCCGACTGCCTGATTAAGGCCGATCTCAGGCAACGCGGTGACCAACAATGCTGAACCTGGAATCGACCACGCCACCACGATGGGCACTTTATACCTGAGGGAAAGCCCGGCGCCGAGCACGGAAGAACCGATGGAGATAGCCCAGACCCAAGACGACAGCTGGATCTCGGACAGATGCCCCTGCTCCGCGGCATGGAAAATGATGACCAGCGGCCCCGCGAAGGAAATCAACGTAGCAATGAAACCGGCGATCACCGCCGACAAGGACAGGTCGCGAAACAGAGTTTCCATGTGTACCTCGACATCAGCCGGGAGCTGCGCGCGCTCCCCGGCTGAGTAAAACAGTCGGCGTGGCCTCAGCTATCCTGCAAGACCCGTGGGCGACGGCTGCGCTGCTGCGCTGCAGGGCGGGCGGCTGGTTGCAACTGGAAGTCGAACTCAAGCTCGGCGTGGCGACCTTCGACACCCCGGGCGCTGGCAGCCGCCTGGTCATTGATGAACACCACCTGGCCTACCAAGCCGTCGCGGGTAGCGAACGCAAAGTCATCCCACAAGTACTTGTCATCGGACAGGTTGATCTGGGTCGTCAGGTGACGGTAGCCAGGCGCCGAAATGAAGTAATGGATGTGCGCGGGTCGTTGGCCATGGCGCCCGAGCAGGTTGAGGCATTCCTGGGTCGGCCCGGCCTGGTTGCAGCCATAACCGGACGGCACGATGGAGCGCGCGCGGTAACGGCCCTGGGCATCGGTGACGATACGTCGACGCAGGTTGTACTCCGATTGGTTGGCGTCGAAGTACGAATATGTACCTTGGGTGTTGGCATGCCACAGATCGACTATCGCGCCCGGGACCGGATTCCCATCGGTGTCGCGCACCACGCCTTCCAGGAACAGCGTCGTCGCAACGCCCTCTTCGCTGCCATCGTCCAGCCTGGCTTGACCTTGACTCAGCGGTGCGCCGGCGACGTACAGCGGCCCTTCGATGGTCCGTGGCGTTCCGCCGACGTGTCCCGCCAGGGCGTCCTTGGCGTCCTGCAACAAGTCGAGGAAGTGCTCCACGCCAAGCCCGGCAACCAGCAGCCCCGCTTCGTTACGTGCACCCAGGCGGTTGAGATAGTCCACCGCCGCCCAGAACTCGTCGTCAGTCACCTCAAGATCTTCAACGATGCGCGCCACATCGTTGACCAGACGAAACAGCAATTGCTTGGCACGCGGGCTACCCTGGTCACTGCCGCAGCCGCTGACCTCTTTGAAAAAGGCTTGGAGTTCAGGGGTTTGAGAAATTTTCACGGTCATGTCGATCACCTTTTTTATTGATTTAGTGTGCACACAGCCAATCACGTCACACTTAGGAAGCACCTTGTATTCGGGTACCGCGATTGCGTGCAGCTCAGCCCAGGTCACCGCCGCCCACCGGCAAGGTGACACCGGTGATATAGGAAGCTTCGTCAGAGGCCAGGAACAAAATGGCGCCTACCTGTTCGTCCACCGTCCCATAGCGCTTCATCAAGCTGCTGTCCTTGGTCTGCTCGACGATCTGCGAGTACCACTGCTGCTCTTGCGCGGTGGCCGTGGCGGTGTTGCGCGGGATGCGTCGCGGCGGCGCATCCGTACCGCCCGGCGCGGTGGCATTGACGCGTATACCGCGTCCGGCAGTTTCAAAGGCCAGGCAGGCCGTCAGCGCGTTGACCCCGCCTTTGGCCGCACCATAGGGCACACGGTTGACCCCTCGGGTGGCGATTGAGGACACGTTGACGATCACCCCGCTGCCTTGCGCCAACATGTACGGCAGAGCGTTGTGGCAGCACCACAGGGTGGGGAACAGCGAGCGACGCACCTCAGCCTCGACCTCCTCGGGCAAATAATGCTCGAAGGGTTTGGCCCAGATGGTGCCGCCGACGTTGTTGATCAGAATGTCCAGCCGGCCGAAGTGTTCCACAGCCTGGCCAACCACACGCAGGCAATCTTCGTAGCGCTCTAGGTCTGCGGTCAGGGCAAAGACTTCCGGCGGCAGTTCGTGCACCAGTTCGCTGCGGTCAACCGCAACCACCTTGGCGCCTTCAAGCAACATACGCTCGACTACACCACGCCCAATGCCTTGCGCCGCGCCGGTGACCAGTGCGACTTTATCGTTGAATCTCATGCTCATGGCGACCTCGAAAACCTATGCTGTAGCCGCATATTCACGCGGCGCTGGCGGCGAATTTTTCGTAGTAGAAGTTGGCGGGGGAAATGCCCTGCTCGCGGATGTAATGACTCACGGCTTCCACCATCGGCGGCGGGCCGCACAGGTAGATGTCCACGTCACCACCATTCAAATGCTCTGGCGCAATATGCTGGGTGACGTAACCCTTTTGCGGCCATGCGCTTTGCGGGTTGGCAACACAGGCGCTGAAGGTGAAGTTGGGAATGCTCGCGGCCATCGCGTTCAGGCGGTCCATTTCCACCAGGTCAAAATCGTTGGTAACGCCGTAGATCAGGTGCAGGGGATGGTCACTGCCCTTCTCGGCAATGGTTTCAAGCATCGCCGTAAACGGCGCCAGGCCAGTCCCGCCCGCCAGCAACAGCAGCGGCCGCTTGATCGGGCGCAGGTAAAAACTGCCCAAGGGGCCTGCCAGGCTCATGTGGTCACCGACCTTGGCCAGTTCGGTGAGAAATTGGCTCATCAGGCCACCGGGAACATTGCGGATCAGGAAGCTGACGCGCCCGTCCTTCTGCACGGAACTGAACGAGTACGCACGGGTTTGATCGCTGCCCGGCACTTGCAGGTTGACATACTGGCCCGGCAGGAACGTCAGGCCAGCCAGCGCTTCGCCCTGGATGGAGAGTGACAGGGTGCTGTCAGACAAACGGCGTACCTCCTGGATCTCGCCTTCGTACGTGGACTGCTGGGCTTTGCACACATCGGACGACGCTGGAATGCGCACCACACAGTCGCTCTTGGCGCGCATCTGGCAGGTCAGCACAAAACCTTCGAGCGCCTCTTCGGCAGTCAGGGCGTCATCGATGTATTCCCTACCCAGGTCGTACTCTCCGGACTCAGCAAAGCATTTACAGGTTCCGCAGGCGCCATCACGACAGTCCAGGGGAATGTTGATCCCTTGGCGGTACGCCGCATCAGCGACGGTTTCGCTGTCGGTCGCGTCGATAAAACGGGTCACGCCGTCTTCGAAATTCAGGGCAATTTTGTGGCTCATGGCATACCTCGCATGGCTGCACGCCTCCACCTGTTCGGCGGGCGGCGCAATGCAGCCCGATTCACAGGTGGTAAATATCGATGACTTGGCGGACATAATCGTTTTTCAGCACGACTTTCTTTGCCTTGATCAGCGGTTGTTCACCGCGGGTGTCCAAGGTGTAGAAGCTGGTGCCGAAATAACTGTCGACCGTCTTATAGCGAAAGCTCAGGGTGTGCCAGTTAAAACGCACGACGCACTGACCCTCGCTCTGCTCGGTGATCTCGATATTGCTCAAGTTATGGGAGGTACGCGTGTCCGGGACGCTCGCGCTGGAACGCTCGGTCTTGATCCGGAAAATACGGTCTTCCAGACCTTCACGGCTGCCGTACCAGATCAGCGAGATTTCGCTTTGCGGGTCTTCGGTCAGCTCGTCATCGTCATCCCACGATGGCATCCAGAACGTCGCGTCGGCGGAGTAGAGTTCCAGCCACTGATCCCACTGTTTGTCGTCAAGGTGGCGGGCTTCGCGAAACAGGAAGTCGCGCACGGTGTCGTAGGCAATGCTCATTGGACCTCCCGCGCAGGAATCTTGCCTGCCTGTTCAGTGGCCACGGCTTGCAGCATGGTGTCCTTCCAGTACTTGTGCTGCTCGACGAACAGCCCCTCGTCTTCAGTGCGAACGCCACTGAGCAACGGATGCAGATCAATCTCCAGTGCCGCGTCGTCCGGCCCTTCGACCCAGTGTTCGGCACCGCGCGACATATCGTTCCAGGCTGTGGCACTGCCTTGGTAACCGACCTGGCAGGAACGGAATTCCTCCAGGTCGTCTGGGGTTGCCATGCCGCTGACGTTGAAGAAGTCCTCGTACTGGCGAATGCGTCGCGCACGGGCTTCTGCGCTTTCGCCCACCGGCGCGATGCAGTAGATGGTGATTTCGGTCTGGTTGACCGAGATGGGCCGGGCAATCCGGATCTGCGAGCTGAACTGGTCCATCAAGTACACATTGGGGTACAGGCACAGATTGCGCGAATTACCGATCATCCAGTCGGCGCGAGCCTGGCCGAAGTCACTGACTAGCTCATCACGGCGCTCATACAGGGGGCGGTCCTCCGGGTTTGCCCAGCGCGTCCAGAGCAGCATGTGGCCCTTGTCAAACGAGTAGAAGCCGCCGCCGCTCTTGGCCCAGCCGCCGGCACTCATGGTCGGGTTGGCATCGCCGGACTGGCGCTCCTTGCGCTGGTTTTGCGTGGCGGCATAGTTCCAGTGCACTGAGCTGACGTGGTAACCGTCCGCGCCGTTTTCAGCGGTCAGTTTCCAGTTGCCCTCGTAGATGTAGCTAGAGGAGCCGCGCAGCACTTCCAGGCCATCGGGGGATTGGTCGACGATCATGTCGATGATTTTGGCCGACTCGCCCAAGTGCTCGGCCAACGGCACGACATCCGCATTCAGACTGCCAAACAGGAACCCCCGGTAAGACTCAAAGCGCGCCACTTTGGTCAGGTCATGGGAGCCTTCGCAGTTGAAGCTTGTGGGGTAGCCGGCGTTGCTTGGGTCTTTGACCTTGAGCAGCTTGCCGGAGTTATTGAAGGTCCAGCCATGGAACGGGCAGGTATAGGACGACTTGTTGCCACGCTTGTGCCGGCAAAGCATCGCACCGCGATGGCTGCAGGCATTAAGGAAGGCGTTAAGCACACCGTCCTTGTTGCGCGCGATGAAGATCGGTTGGCGGCCCATTTGCAGGGTGATGTAATCGTTTTTCTGGGGGATCTGGCTTTCGTGCGCCAGATAGAGCCAGTTGCCTTCAAAAATATGCTTCATTTCAAGGTCGAACAGGCGGGAGTCGGTAAACATCTCGCGTTTGCAGCGGTAGATGCCTTCTTCACGGTTTTCTTCAAGCAAGGAATTGAGATACTCGACGCCAATGGACATGGTCTGCGCCTCCGTTGTTGTTATTGGTAGCGCCAGTGTCACCGGCTTGGCGCGTCGGCAATATCCGTTGAGTGCAGACCGCTATCCACTTTGTGCAGATCAGAACAGCTTCCAGGTGTAGGTGGCGATCAGGCTGTTCTCATCGAACTCCGCGCCGTAGCGGGCCTGCGTGCCGATGTGCCGGGCGTCGAACCCCAGTCCCTGCAGCGGGCCGCTTTACAGCACATAGTTGACGGTGAAATTGCGCTCGCTTTCAGTGTTGCCCGCCAGGCCGCACCTCGCTCGATATTGGTACCGCGCAAGTAACGCATCATGAACCTGAGGCCTGGTACGTCCATCGCCACGAAGTCGTAGTCGTATCGCGCCTGCCAGGACCGCTCCTGTGCCTTGTAGAAACCCAGTGACGACCAATTGACCAGATATTGCTCGGGCACATAGCCATTGAGCAGCGGAAAGGCATCCTCGCCGAACATGCGCTGAAACCCTACGGTGAACGTATGGGCGCCCTTGCGCAGCGCACTCATCAATCCCAACGAACGGTTGTCGACGCTGCCGGAGAGCCGCCTGCCCTTCTGCGTGTTGGAGTAATAGCGAACATCGCTCTTGAGGCTATAGCCGCCCCCCAGGTCGGAGGTTTGGGCCAGGGCGAAATAATGCTGCTGGAAGATATCTTCGAGTTGGTCGAAGTAGTACGTGCCATTGAACGTCGGGCTGAAGTCATAACGCGCACCGGCAAAATTGAGCCCACTGCTGTGCTGCGAGGGGTTGTCGCCAAACAGGTAGATCGGTTCCCGGCTGGTGGATTCGCGGGAGGCGATCGTCCAAAAGCGACCGGCATTGAGGGTCAAGCGGCTCCACTCTTTGGACTCGACGGTGATGCCATCGTAGGTGGTCGTCAATTGCCGAGAGTCATCGGTGTAAGCCACGAGCGATGTTCGCCGATGCGCAGCTCGGTGTTGGAGATACGGACTTTACCGGTCATGCCTGCGCGGCCGTATTCATGTACCGGCTCGCCCTTGCTGGGATCGTAGGGCAGCACCGAATCCTGGCCTCGCCCGCCGCCTCCATCAAGTCGGTAGGCAAACTGGCTGGAAGTATCCAAGCCGAACTGAACCAGCCCGTCGGTGTAGCCCGAACGGTATCTGAGGTCGAAGCCCTGGCTCCAACTGCCGATCTTAGATTTTGGCGCATTATCCTGCTTGAAATCGCAGTCGACGTAGAAGGGTCACTCCCGATTGGATCTTATTGTTGTTTTACGACGGGTACGGACTCGCCGACCGAGATGCCCCGGTTTACCGGAGGCACTTCAGCCAGCGTCTTGCAGTGAGGAGGGAACAGCTGGTTCAAGGCGCTCGGGGAGAGTCGCCCAAAGATGAATTTGCATGCGGGCTGCTCTAAGCCGATCGTCATGCCGCTGTCCAACCCGACTTCCAAGATTGAGGCTACCCCCCAGGAAATCCTCACCTGGACCAATGGCCAGGCTCTGGTGGCCACTGGCAGCCCGTTTCCACCGGTCAGCCTGGGCGAGCGCAAGATTCACATCGCCCAGTGCAATAACGCCTACATCTTCCCCGGTATCGGGCTGGGCGTCTTGGCGGTCATGGCCGCTTCCAGAGCCTTGGCCGACTGCTCTCCACTACTCACCGGAGAGGGTGATGCGGTGTTGCCACCGTTGAGCGAGATACAGGCGGTGAGCAAGAAGATCGCCTTCGCCGTGGCCAAACAGGCTCAGGAGGAAGGCAAGGCTTTAGAGGTCAGTGACGAGCGTCTGCACTTAGCGATCGAAAGCAACTTCTGGTAAGCGCGTTATAGGGATTATCGTCGTTCCTCGATCTGATGTTGTAACGATCTGTGGGAGCACGTCTCATGTGCTCCCACACTGTCCGGGCATATCGGAATACCCGCAAACCATATCGAACCGTTACAAAATATGTAACATACCTTCTCACTTGATTAGCTAGCTATCGATTTTTTCGATTGTTAGACTCCCCCACCACCATGGCTCATCCACCCGGTGCTTCGTGTCCTGCAATCCTGTTACGCCCCGATCGGCCGGAATCTGCCCTTCTCGTTGCGGCGACGCACAACCGCGCCAGTCGCCCATGGCCGCAGCAACATCCGGATGAGTTGAGCCCACATGATTGACCGACCTGATGAGGCAGTAATGGAACCAGGAAGCTATCAATTGACCATGAGTGTGCTCATGACCCCGGACAAAGCCAACTTCTCCGGCAATGTTCACGGTGGAGCCTTGCTCAAGTTGCTCGATGAAGTGGCCTTTGCTTGCGCCAAGCGCTATGCCGGCAATTATGTGGTGACCCTGTCAGTCGACCAGGTGATCTTCAAGGAGCCGATCCGCATCGGTGAGCTGGTGACCTTTCTGGCTTCGGTGAACTACACCGGTCGCTCCTCGATGGAAATCGGCGTGAAGGTCATGACTGAAAACATTCATGAGCGCAGCGTACGCCACACCAACAGCTGTTACTTCACTATGGTCGCTGTCGACCACAACCATCGCCCCGTAGCCGTGCGTTCTCTGGTTCCGGATACCTGCGCCGAACAACGCCGGTACGCCCAGGCTCAGCAGCGCCGCCTGCAACGCCAGGAGCTGCAAGCTCGTTACGACTCGCTAAAAGTCGCCCAGGCTTGAACGTACTCGTATCCACGTGAAACCGAGCGGCCAACTGATCGCTGTCGATGCAACACCACAAGGAACAACACGCATGAAACTATCATTACTGGGTCGTTACTCATGCTTCGCCTTTTGCTTCGTCTTTACCCTCGTCGGTCTGTGCCTGTTCGAGCGCATCGAGTGGCTCTGGCCCTTCACTCTGATCACCGCGATCCTGACACTTATCGGCCTGAATGACCTGCATCAGACCCAACACTCAGTGCGTCGCAACTATCCCGTGATCGGAAACCTTCGTTATCTGATCGAGCATATCCGTCCAGAGATCCGCCAGTACCTGTTTGAAGGTGACGACGATGAACTGCCCTTCTCCCGTACCCAACGCTCGCTGGTCTATGCCCGTGCCAAGAACCAGAGTGCGGAGAAAGCCTTCGGCACGCTGAAGGATGTCTACAAACCCGGCTTTGAATTCATCGTTCACTCGATGCTTCCCAGCGAAGGGCTCGACCCCAAGGAGTTCCGAATTATGGTCGGTGGCCCGCAGTGCCGTCAGCCTTACAGCGCTTCGATCTTTAACATCTCGGCCATGAGTTTCGGCGCCCTGAGCGCCAATGCCATCCGCGCTCTGAACAAGGGAGCAAAACTGGGTGGCTTTGCCCATGACACCGGCGAAGGTAGCATCAGCCCCTATCACCGTGAATATGCTGGCGACCTGATCTGGGAATTGGGTAGTGGCTATTTTGGCTGTCGCGACCAGGACGGACGGTTCGATCCCAAGCGTTTCACCGCACAGGTCTGTAACCCTCAGGTGCGGATGATCGAGATCAAACTCAGTCAAGGTGCCAAGCCCGGGCACGGCGGTATTCTGCCCAGGCATAAGGTTACTGCGGAAATCGCCGAGACCCGGGGCGTGAGCATGGAGCGAGACTGTGTGTCACCGGCTCGTCACAGCGCCTTTTCTACACCGATCGAACTGCTGCAGTTCGTTCATAAGCTCCGTGAACTGTCCAATGGCAAACCGGTAGGCTTCAAACTGTGCATCGGCCAGCCCTGGGAGTTTATGGGAATCGCCAAGGCGATGCTCAAGACCGGAATCCTGCCCGACTTCATCGTCGTCGACGGCGCCGAAGGCGGCACAGGCGCCGCACCAAGGGAGTTCAGTGACAACATTGGCATGCCTCTGCGCGAAGGGTTGTTATTCGTACACAACACCCTGGTTGGCCTAAACCTTCGAGACAACATCCGGTTGGGTGCCAGCGGCAAGATTGTCAGTGCATTTGATATTGCCAGTGTGCTGGCTATCGGTGCCGACTGGGTCAACTCGGCGCGCGGCTTCATGTTTGCCATCGGTTGTATCCAGTCCCAAAGCTGCCACACCAACAAATGTCCGACCGGGGTCGCCACTCAGGACCCTTTGCGCCAGGGAGCACTGGTGGTCGAGGACAAAGCCACTCGCGTCTACAACTTCCACCGCAATACCCTGATGACACTGGCCGAAATGCTCGCCTCCGCGGGTATTGAGCATCCCTCGCAACTAACCGCCGAGCACTTGGTGCGACGAATCAGCGACACCCAGATCCGTTTATTTTCCCAGACACATACCTTCCTCAAACCCGGTGAATTGCTCGATGACCGCTGTACCAGCGAATTCTATTTGCGCATGTGGAGCAGCGCCCGGGCAGATAAATTCAAGCGCAACGACTCAGGCGATGAGACCGTTGTCGACAAGACCTCATCGGAGACTCGATATACCGCTATCGTGTGAGTATTACCATCAGTGCACTGCTGAGAGAGAGGGTTGGCCAACGCATCCGCTTAGTGCTCTCCCTGTGACTGGAATTGGGGTATTCATTTTGATAGGGAAGCTGAACCAGAACAAAAAGCACGCACAGCACACTAGCAGTAGCACTGGTCGCTCTCGGTATCACCAATGCCAGTGTCCAGAATACCGATCCATCTAAAGTTGGCCTTACGGTGATAGATGCAGCCAATCGGGCGACATCACCCTTGCGCCCCACCGGCAAGCAGCCCCAACCCATATCATCAGCTAGCCACGTTACCCTGGAAAAAATGCTATTGTATAAACACTGTTAGTTTCTATAGAATCCACAAGGCACTGAACAGCCAATTTCGAACAGCACCAAGCACATGCCCCAAAAGACCAGCAAGTCCACGCCTGCCAAACCTCGCAGCCGATCCTCAATTGGTGCGGTGCGTAGCCCACAAAGCACCGAAGCCATCCTGGAAGCGGCTGCCGCTATTCTTGAAGAACAAGGGTATCGGGCGTTTACCATGGACGCACTGGTCGAGCGCGCCGGGTCAAGCAAGCCGACCATCTATCGGTGGTGGCGCAGCAAAGGCGCTTTGTTGAGGGATGTTTACGAGCGCGCAGCGTTGACCTTCGTCACCTCCCCCGACACCGGGAATCTGGAACAGGATTTGATTGAGCATTTGCGCTCACTTTGGAGCTGGTGGCGGTCGTCAAGCGCCGGGGAAACCCTTCGCAGTTTCTTCATTGAAATTCAGCTGGATTCAAAGGCCATTGCAGAATTCCGAGAAGAGTTTCTGCCTCGCCGTGAACGTACGTTACGCAAGATATTCGCCAGAGCAGTGAGCGCTGGGGAAATCGTCGATGGTCCTGCGGTGAATGTGGCCGTCTCGATGCTCACAGGCATGTCCTGGCTGCATCTGGTCACCGCGAACCTGGAGAATCTTGATGACATCGACAATTCGGTCGCGGTGATCGTCAAAGGCCTGAGAGTTCGCTAGCCGGTAGGGGGCCAGGTTTTTTTTCGCCCATAACGACACTGACAGTTTTTATTAGCTTTATCGCGCTTCCAACCGGTCACCGTTCGTCGCTGCACGTCAGTCTTTACGCCAGAGAGTACCGTTCATGAATAGTCGAAAACGTGAGGAGTTTACGGACGTGCGATCCGGACGCCCCTTTGCCGCCAACGTGTCAGCCGCAGTCTTGCTGCTCCTGCTTGCCGGTTGCTCTTTCAGCGACTTGAAGCCCCAGTCCAGAATGCTCTCACCCGGGGATGTCGGTGAAACCCTGGCCAATAGCGGTATCGCGTTATCGCCTGCTGCTTGGCCAACCGAAACCTGGTGGACCAGCTTCAACGATGCACAGCTCAACACCTTGGTTGAAGAAGCGCTCGCAGAGAGTCCAACCTTACGCTCCGCCGCCGCTCGTGTACGCCAGGCCGGGGCCCTGGAGGCTATCGAAGATGCCTCGCTGCTGCCACGTATTGACGCAACGGCAAGTACCACCCGCGAACGCTTCAGTGCCAACGGCACCACACCTGCGCCCGTGAAAGGCACCTGGCAAAACGTCGACCAGGCGACGCTGAATGTCGGGTACGAACTGGATTTCTGGGGCAAAAATCGCTCTGCCGTTGAAGCCGCCGTGGGGCGCCGACATGCGCTTGAGGTCGACAGTCACGCGGCTGCGCTGATGCTGTCGGCAGCTATCGTGCAAACCTATATCGCCTTGCAGGACACCTATGAGCAACTTGACGTTGCTCAAGCGTTACTCGACCAGCAAATCCACATTGAAAAGCTGACGCAGCAACGCTTTACCGCCGAATTAGGCACGCAAATCGATATCAAGCAATCCCAAGCCTCGCTGCCCGCCAGCCGGGCCAATATTGCCGGTCTCAAAGAAGTAATTGAGCTGAACCAGAACAAGCTCGCCTCTTTACTGGGCAAGGGGCCTGACCGTGGACGCTCGATTACCCGCCCCCACATGCAGGCAAGCGGCACCCTCGCGCTACCCAGCCAGATTCCTGCCGAACTGGTCGGACACCGTCCCGACGTGGTCGCTCAACGCTGGCGCGTAGAGGCATCGGGGCATGAGATTGATGTGGCCAAAGCCCGGTTCTACCCAAACGTGAACCTCACGTCCTTTATCGGCCTGCAAAGCCTTGCGTTCGACACCTTCAGCGAGCACAGCAGTCGAATTCTGGGGGTTTCGCCGGCGATCAGCTTGCCGATCTTCGAGGGTGGGCGCTTGCGCGGCAATCTGGATGCCCAGGATGCGGCTTACGACCTTGCCGTTGAAAACTACAACCAGACCGTCATCGACGCACTACGTGACATCGCCGATCAATTGTCCTCACTGCGCTGGTTGAAAGAGCGCCTGGCCCAGCAGCTCGAAGCGGTCAACACAGCCCAAGCCGCGGCCGATCTGGTCAACCTGCGCTATGGCGCGGGGCTGGCCACCTATCTGCAAGTGCTGGCCACGGAGAACGCGACACTGATCCAGAAACGTCAATTGGTCACGTTGCAGTCCCGCGCACTTTCTCTGCAAGCCAACCTGAGTCGGGCGCTGGGCGGCGGCTACCGCCCCGAGCTCCCCACCACCCCCGCACTCCCAACCGTAGCTGATAAATCATGACCACCCAAACGCCCTCCCCCATCGACCCCGCTCAACCTCAAGCATCCTATCGTCCGCAGTTGCTGCTGATCCTGGGTATTGTGCTGTTAATGGCAACCTTGGGAGTCTGGTACCTGCTGGGACTCGGTACCGAATCTACTGACGATGCCTATGTGGACGGCAACATCGTTCAGGTGACCTCCCAAGTCAGCGGCACCGTGACGGTGATCAGCGGCGACAACACCGACCATGTCGATGCCCACTCGCCACTGGTTACACTCAATGCCGTGGATGCCGAGATTCAATTCGAGCGCGCCAAATCCAATCTTGCCCGCGCCGTGCGCCAGGCCCGTACCCAGTATTACCAGGTGCAACAACTGGAGTCTGAAGTCAGCCAGCGACAAAACGACGTACGCAAGGCCCAGGACGACGTACGCCGGCGCAATCAGCTCGCCGCCAGCGGCGCTGTTTCGCGCGAAGAAATCAGCCATGCCGAAGAGGTGCTTAAAAACGCCCTTGCGGGCCTGGACGGCACCCAGCATGCACTGGCCGTTCGCCTGGCCATGGTCGATAACACGACATTACGCAGCCACCCTGATGTGCTGGTAGCCGCCGCCAATTTGCGCGATGCCTGTATTTCACTGCATCGCACCCAGATCGACTCGCCGGTTACCGGCTTGATCACCAAACGTAGCGTGCAGGTTGGCCAGCGGATCAATCCGGGCGTAGCCCTGATGTCGGTGGTCCCCATCGATCAGGTGTGGGTGAGCGCCAACTTCAAGGAATCACAGATCCAGGATTTACGTATCGGTCAACCCGTGGTTCTGCATGCCGATGCCTACAGCCGCAAGGTGGTGTTTCACGGTTCCATCGCAGGTCTGGATGCTGGCACCGGAAGCGCGTTTTCGTTGATGCCTGCCCAGAACGCTACGGGTAACTGGATCAAGGTGACCCAGCGCGTGCCGGTGCGAATCGCCCTGCAACCGCGGGAAGTCGCCGACAACCCGCTGCGCCTTGGCCTATCCATGCGTGTCTCCGTCAATACCACCAACACCAGTGGCCAGGTACTCAACAAGAAGACACCCGCGCAACCGGCCTACAGTACCAACGTCTTTGAAAACGAGCTCAAGGACGCCAACGAAGTGGTAGAGCAGGTGATCAGCGCCAACGAAGACCGTGGCCAATACGCCAAGCTTCTGAAACCTTGACGGGGTATTTCATGTATCGGAAAAACGCCGCCTTGTTGATGACCGTAGGGCTACTGTGCGCGCTGGAGTATCTGCAGGCCGGTATGATTGCCTTTGCCTCGGCCCCCATCCGCGGTGAGATCGACGCCAGCCCTGAAGAATTTACCCTGGTTGCAGCGCTCTATGCCTGTATTGCGGTGGTGGTCATCTCAAAACAGCGTTGGCTGGTGGAACGGCTCGGCTGGCGCAACTTCATGCTTGGCTCCATCAGCATTTACGTGATGGGCGCGTTCGTATGCGGCGTCAGCAGTGACCTGAGCACCTTCACCGCCGGCCGGGTGATCATGGCGTTGGGAGGCGCCTCATTCATGACCTCCGCGCGCCTGATGGTCAACCTGCTACCTCCGGGCCCTGGGCGATTCGTTGGAGTAAAGGTATTCGCCACGGGTCTGGCCATCGGCACGGCAGCAGCCCCCTTTCTGTCATCACTGGTGGTGGTCGAGGACACGTGGCACGCCATCTTCTGGCTGCTGATTGCCGGTGCGGCGGCGGCGGCCGTACTCTGCACACGTTTTTTACCCCACACACCGATTCACGAAGATGAGCGGACACCCTCCAGCCCGGCGAACATCCTGTTGTTATCCGTCAGCACTTTCTTCCTGCTGTATGTGCTCCAGCGCTCCTACTACGACTTTTACAACGAGACGTTCATCCTCCTGACCTTCGCGCTGCTGGCCGCCCTGGGCGTGTATATTTTCTTCCACGCCGAACACGGTAAAGAGACGCCTTTTCTCAAGGTCAAAGACTTGATGCAGTCTCGCTACATCCTCGGAGTTGCGTTGTTCTGCTTCACCTACGTTGTGCTCGGCAGCAACAACTACATCTTGCCGTATTTCCTGCAAACAGCACTGGGTTACTCCTGGGATACCATCGGTACGTTCCAGGCCTTCGGCCTGGCCGGCGCACTATTGACCTGGGTCGTCATGGCTATCGTCATTCCAAAGTACCCGGCGCCGAAGAAGTTTTTCATAGCAGGATTCAGTGCGCTGATCGGCTTTGCCGTGCTGTTGTCATCCCTTACCCCCGAAGCCAATATGTGGACAAACATCTTGCCTGCGCTGGTGCTTAACGGCTGCTTCGTGATGCTGGTGCTCGCCACGGCGGCCATGCAGACCTTTCGTGATGTGACCCACCACGACACGTTGTTCGCCCATGCCTATCAGATCAAAAGCATGCTGGGGCAGATTGCAATAGCACTGGGTACCGCCGTTGCGACCTTGTTTCTGCAATGGCGCACCACGCTGCAATATAACAACCTGAACGGGCATTTCAGTTCAGGCGATCCCTTCTATCTGGAACAAACTCAGCGCCTGGCTCAGGCACTCACCCCGACCCTGGGCGCGGGCCCAGCCAGTCAGATTTCGGTGTCGACGCTTGCACAATACCTCTATCAACAATCAACCCTGGTCGCCAGCCTGGAGTACTTCTGGGCAGTCATCGTAGTCGCCGGTATCTCACTGGTCATTTCCATGATGCAGAAGACCTTCAAGTGACGTCCGCGGTGACTTTTGGCAATCGAGATTCCCGCTACGCCATGGACGTGAAAGAGTTTTCGGATCACCTGGGTGTGCCCCAAGCCGACTACTGCGGTTGGTCGATGGGCGCGTCGATCCTGTGGGCCTATATCGACCTGTTCGGTACACAAGGCATGCGCACGCTGAGCATCATCGACCAGGTACCCTCGGTTTATTGCCACGCGAACTGGACGGAACCGGAGCGACTGCAAGCCGGCGCCTTCACCACCTCACCAGAGTGCATGATTGCGTCCTACGTCAATGGGACGCCCACCAACCAACTGATCAGCGCGACTCGGGTTCTCGAACGGGCCATGGATCTGGACTCGCCCTACTTTCATAACGTGATCAGCCTGGCACAGGCCGCTGTGAAGGACGACATGACGTTCCTGGAGCGCGTGTTGTTCGATCACGTCACCAACGATTGGCGGGATGTCATCCAATCTCGAATTGATGTTCCAACCGCCATTTTCACGGGCGAATACAGTGACTGACTGGATAGCCAACGCGGGATGAATTCAGTCGTCGCGGGCTCCGTGCTGCATGTGTACACCAAGGCCGAACAAGGCGAACACTTCCTGGCATTGAAGAATCCGGAAAAGTTCACTCGCGACCTGCGGGGTTTTCTGGATAAGTGCTGAGTCAGACCTTGCCAGGGAAAATGCCGATTATTGCTCCCATCGAGGCTGGGCAAATCGCTCGGCCAGAAAATTGATCAGCACCCGGACCTTGGTCGCCAGGTGTTTGCGTGTGGGATAGACCACATGGATACCCAGTTCGACCGACTGGTACTCAGGCAGGATCTCCACCAGGTCCCCCGCTCGCAAATCCTCGGCCACCATGAAGCTGGGCTGCAAGGCGATACCGCCCCCCGCCAGTACGATACTGCGACAGGTATCGCCATTGTTGCAGCGAACAATCGAACGGGTGCGTACCGTTTCACTGCCGTCAGGACCCTGGAACTGCCATTCATTACCGCTGGCGAAGTGGGTGTAGGCAATCACCCCGTGCGCTGCCAGGTCCTTCAAGCTACGCACCTGGGGATGGCTCGCCAGATAGTCGGGCGAGGCACACAGGCACATCCGCGTGCCCGCCAGACGGCGTCCTACCAGGGAAGAGCTTTCCATCCGGGAAATGCGAACCGCGGCATCGAATCCCTCCTCCACCAGATCCACCAGTCGGTCATTCAAGCTGATGTCCAACTCGATATTGGGGTAGGCCTTCATGAAGTCGCCCCAGATCGGCGCCAGATGCAGCACCCCGAAGCTGACCGGTGCATTCACTCTCAAAACACCACTGGGCTCCGGTGCGGTGGCCGATACGGCCTCCTCGGCCTGATCCATGAGCGCCAGTACCTCACGCGCCTGGTGGTAAAACTGGCGCCCCTCCTCCGTCAGTGAAAGCCGCCGGGTCGTGCGCTGCAGAAGTCGCACACCCAGGCGTTCTTCAAGACCGCTCACATAGCGCGAGATGGCCGCCTTGGACATCGCCAACAATTCGGCCGCGCCTACGAAGCTGCCTTTATCGACGACGCTGCAGAAGACCTGCATCTCCAATGCTCTGTCCATTATTGTCTCGATAAGTGGAACGGTTTATCACATTCGACCTTATTTATCTCAAATTCACAACCTATAAACTGAGCTCATCGAAACGCACATCAAGGCAAATGAGGTCGCTATGAAAATTACCGTAGTGGGTACCGGCAACATGGGTTCGGCGTTCGCAAAACAACTGTCCAGCGTCGGCCATATCGTTCGTATCACCGGACGCGACATCGACAAGGCCAAGGCCCTGGCCGCTCAGTTTGACAATGTCAGCGCCTACCCGGCTGCCGAGGCACTGGGTGACAGCGACGTCGTTGTCGTTGCAACCGCCTATGACGACGCCGTCAAAGCCCTGCAAAGCCTGGGCGATCTGGGGGGCAAGGTGGTTATCGATATCACCAACCCACTGAGCGCCGATTACATGTCGCTGACCATCGGTCACGTGACCAGCGCCAGCGAGGAAATTGCCAAAGCAGTGCCGCAAGCCCATATCGTAAAAGCGTTCAATACCCTGTTCGCCCAAGTGCTTGCCGACGGCCCGTTTTTCGCCAATGACCAGCGCGGCAGTGTATTTGTCGCCAGCGACAGCGAGCGCGCCAAACAGACCGCGATTGCCTTGGCACAGAGCCTGGGTTGGAACACGGTCGACGCGGGCGCACTGGTCAATGCCCGTTACCTGGAGCCATTGGCAGGTTTGAATATCTACCTCGGCTACGGCGCCGGCCTGGGCACTTCCATCGCCCCTGCCTGGCTGGGCAAGTAATCGTTGGGGAGCATTCACCATGAACACCTCGTTCCCGCTGTTGTTTGTGTCTCATGGTGCTCCGATGTTTGCCATCGAGCCCGGCCTGGCGGGTCAACGCCTGGCCGAGCTCGGTCGCGAACTGCCACGACCTGATGCCATCGTCATCCTCTCGCCACACTGGATGACCCGCGGCGAGGTCAGCGTCACGGCGAGCACCGCCCCTGAAACCCTTCACGACTTCGGTGGTTTTCCCGAGGCGTTGTACCAGTTGCGCTACCCCGCACCGGGCTCCCCGGCCCTGGCCGCGCATATCGTGGATCTGCTGCAGAATGCGGGATGGAAGTCCCGGCTTGACGCCCGCCGCGGTCTGGACCACGGCGCGTGGGTACCGCTGCTGCACCTGGCCCCTGAGGCGGACATTCCAGTTGTTCAGGTATCGATGCCTGCCAGTCTCGATACCCACCAGGCCTGGAAGTTCGGCCAAGCCCTCAAGCCGCTACGGGATATGAACGTGCTGATCGTGGCTTCCGGAAGCCTGACCCATAACTTGTATGAGTTTCGCGCGGCGGCCGGCCAAGGGGCCGATTACGTGAAAGCGTTTGCGGCCTGGACAGCCCAAACCCTGCAGGCGGGCAATACCGATTTCCTGCTGGACTATAAGCAGCACGCACCTTCAGCCGAACGTGCCCACCCGACTGATGAGCATTTTTTACCGTTGCTCATCGCCCTCGGCGCGGCCGGAGAACACTATGCGACACGTGTCCTGGAAGGTGGCGTGAGCTACGGCGTACTGGCGATGGACAGCTACCTGTTTTCTTCGAACACCCCTGTTGGATTCGACTCCACTCACCTCAGCCAAGGCGTTGCAGATCATGCGTGACACCTCTTTTTCCGAAGCCGCTCGCGAGCCGCAAACGGGCCTGCTTTTCCGCAAAGGGTGCAGTACTGCTACACCCAAGGGGCGCCTGCTCCTGCTACATGGCGTTGGTTCAAATGAAGCAAATCTCGCATCATTGGCCGCATCGCTACCCGAGGAGCTGGAAGTCATTCTGCTGCGCGGTCCGCTGCAGGTCGGCCCACAAGGCTTCGCCTGGTATCAGGTGAACTTCACCAGCAACGGCCCGTCGTTCAATCAGGAGCAGGCCGAGTCCAGCCGGCAACAGTTGCACCGTTTCATCGAAGCGCTGCCCAAGTTGCCGACCGTGATTGCCGGCTTCAGCCAGGGCGGCATCATGAGTGCGAGCCTTGGGGTGACCGAGCCCGAACTGGTTGCCGGTTTCGCGATATTGAGCGGCAGGATGCTGCGCGAACTTGATCCTCGGATCGCTTCCGCAGAACGGCTCAAGTCGGTCTCTGCCTTCATTGCCCATGGTTATCAGGACAACGTTCTACCGGTGGCTTGGGCGAAAGAAGCGGACGACTGGCTGGCACGAATCGGCGTCGCCCACGAAACACATTTCTACGACATGGCCCACGAGATTGTCGCTGAAGAACTGGCAGATTTCTCGAAATGGCTGACCAACTCGCTGCTACTCTCCAAATAAACCAAAGGAACTGCACCATGATCGACTCACGTACCGCACCATACGCCGCCTTTGTTATGCGCTTGGCCCTCGGCATCATGTTCATTGCCCACGGCCTGACCAAAGTCCTTGTGTTTACCCCAGCAGGTACCGCGGGCTTTTTTGAATCGATTGGCTTCCCGGGCTTCCTGGCGTATCCGGTCATGGCCTTTGAAGTCATCGGCGGTTTGATGCTGGTGCTGGGTGTCTATGCGCGCTGGGTGGCAGCTCTGGCGGTGATTCAGTTGTTCGTTGCCGCGACGGTCCACTTCGGTAATGGCTGGAGCTTCACCAACGCCCATGGCGGCTGGGAATATCCTGTCTACCTGTCCGTGACGGCACTGGTCGTAGCGTTGCTGGGTGATGGCGCCTTTGCGGTGAAGGCATCCAACAAAGCGTAAATCACTGCAGACTCACAGCCTGCAGATGCTCCGGAAGGCTCTGGGGCATCGGCAGTTTTGCGTTTGGGTCTAGCGTAACGGTTCATGTCAGGCGCGACGTCATAAAGCCCACAAAGGCCTTTATCTTGGGCAATGGCTGGCGACTGGATGGCCAGAGAATACTGAAGAGACGATGGTCGCGAACGTAGCGATCCAATACAGGTACCAACCGCCCGTCAGCGATGGTGCCCTCGACAAAGTTAGGGTGGCAGGCGATTCCCTGCCCTGCCTAGGCCATTGCCAGCAAGTGTTCAATCGCATTGGCGGTAGCTGATTGCCCAGTTCAATATTGCCCTGCCCCTTTCTTGACACCAGAGGCCAAACGTTGAGTTTACCACTGGTGGGGGATCGGTAACGCAGGCATGAGTGGTTGGACAGTTCCGATGGCCGTGCAGATCCCCCCCCGACTTGAAAGGTAGTGTGGCGAGGCGACCAAGGGATGACTGTAGCTGTTGAGCTTGCGCATCATCAAACAAGAGTCTTCAACCTCATGCCCGGCTGCGGCAAACCACGGCGCAACTTCCCCTGGTGCTTGCCGCTCCCCTGGCTGAACGCCCGTCTGGCAACCTCGTACTCCGCAAAAATCCGATGGCAGCGTTCCAGAAACACGCGGCCCTCGGACATTACCGTGATGGCACGCTTGGGCCGATGAAACAGCCTCACGCCAAGCTCTTCCTACAGCCGTGCGACCGCCTTGCCAACGGCCGATGAAGACACGCCAGTTCTACGCCCAGCTTCGGTAACGCTGCGCGTTAGACGAGTTAGAACGTCCTTCAGATAAGCATGCGGATCGTGTCCATTCATCCGCGCAGACTGGATCAACTCATGATCGCCGCCGCCCATTTTCCGCAGCGCAGCGAGCTGGCAAACAACCAGTTAGAGCGCCCAAGTGCCCACGGCCGTATCTGGTTGTCGGGTAGTCAGACGCGGTTGCCCGCGCGCCCCCCTAAGAACCGTGCATGCGAGTTTCCCAGCACACGACTCAAGCCTCTGCTAATGCACCTTTAGGCACCCGGTTGTACATCATCAGCATAGGAAAATTGCACATCCCTCGGGCTGCGTAGGTGGTAGATCTCAAGATTAGCCGCTGCGCCCATTCCGCCATGACCTAGCTTCACAATATGGCGACTATGCCACGGTGTGTCTTTGGTCACCGGCTTGAAGCAGACGCAGCAGCGGCCGCTCTGTTGCATCCATACGTTTCCAAGCTCAATGAGGGCATCAAGACCATCACCGGGATCACTCTCCAGTACCCCTTCTATGCGGGATCATGGCGATCATGGCCGGCTCGGGTCTGGTGGACAGCGTCTCCAAGGTCTTTGTCGACGTGGCCAACCAGCAGACCTTACCCTTCTGGGGTCTGATCAGCTCGTTCCCGATCAACTTCTTCGCCTCTTCCGAAGGCGGTCACTGGGCGATTCAGAGGTCCCTCACGATCGAGGCCGCCCGCGCCCTGGACAGCTCACTGGCCCAGACCTCCATGGCGGTAATGGGGTCGTGAACAGTGGCAGCGCTACCACGAACAGCTTGCTCGGCACCGTACCGCACAGCGACAGGCGCAGCATATCAATCCTTCCGATCCCAAATCCGCGAACGACGTACCGCTCGAAGAGAAGCCCTCGGCCCCTCGGCTGATCGCCACGGACCCGACTATCGAGGCCCTGATCAAAGGGCTCTGTCATGACTTGCCGAGCATGGGCCTGTTCTGTGATGACGGAGGGCAGTTCCTCGGCAGCAGCACCATGAATCGGGATAACCATTTGAAAACCGTGACGACCCTATCGTCGCTCTGGGACGGTAGCCCGATTGATCGTGCTCGCTCCATATCACCTCGACGACAGCCATCATTCAATGGTTGAAAGAGGATGGCGCGCATCTCTACGTCGCCGACAACACGCTGTGTTTTCGCCCGACTGATTGGGCCCAGTTCGCTATCGTGAGTACGAACTGGCGAGCCCTTTTCATGATCTCGCTGCAGTCGATCAGGAACTGAAAAATGGCTCGGGTCGGTAAGCGAGCTGGGTGTAATTTTGGCTTCGGTCGCCAGCTCCGCTATGCCGGACCGCAAGCCCTGAAAGATCTGTTTGGTGACGGCCATTTTGCTACCGTCAAAGCCCATAGCGATCGCTGGCAGGCATTTGTGCAGTGGTGTCGATCCGATGAAGGACCGAGGGTAAACGACGCGCGACGGATCGACCGCGAGATCCTCATGCGGTACGCCGCACACATACGAGAGCAGGTTGATCAGGGCAACATTGGCATCGCCACCGCGCAGAATCGCTTGTCCAGCGTCAACCGGACCATGGCTGCGCTTCGCGGAGATCAGTATGTGAAGGCCGTGAGTCAGAGAAGTGCGTTGGGAATGCGGCGTACCATTGTGCGTCGCACGGCGCCGCAAGGCCAAGACCGCGAACGTGTGAAGCGGGTTTTAGACGTGCTCTGCGGACATCAGCAGTCGCGCGCCGTGCGCCGTGCGCCATCGCAAGTAGGCGCGAGCAACCAGTACAGTATGTGCTCACGCGAGGCGATTTTGGCCGAACTTCCTCGAGTGCTAGGGCTGAACACAACGTCTCGGTTGTCCGGTAGCGTGACTGGTTCTGCCCAGCCGCTCATCCTGTCCTCAGAAGCTGTATTTCACCGAGAGCATCAGGTTGTGAGACTCGTCATAGACACTGATGGGCACGATTACCGAGGAACTCAGGGCGTTGTAGTACTCAGGGAGCCATACCCATAAAGTGTTGATCACCACCTATTGGGTATTTGACGTCCTCCAGCGAAACCACCACCATGCGGCTCATCGGGATCCAACCAGTACGCAGCTCAGGGAATAGCAGCCTCCATGCATCACACCTTAATTGAACAGGTCGAAGCTTATATCGTCGGGCTGCCGACCATCAGGCCACACCGGCTGGCGATGCATACCATCGAAACCCAATCCACCGTGATCCTGCGGATCCGCTGCAGCGACGGCGTCGACGGCCTAGGCGAGGCCGCCACCATCGGTGGCCTGTCCTACGCGAGTGAAAGCCCAGAAAGCATCAAGACCAATATCGACCGCTACTTTGCGCCGCTGTTGATCGGTCAGAATCCCTACAACTTGAACGCCCTAATGCAGCGCCTGGACAGTCTGATAAAGGGCAATACCTTCGCCCGCTCGGCCGTCGAAAGCTCCTTGCTCGACGCCCAGGGCAAACGCCTAGGATTGAGCGTCGCCGAGGTGCTGGGCGGCCCAGTGCAAAGTTGCCTGGAGGTGGCTTGGGTCTTAGCCAGCGGCGATACCGGGCGGGATATCCAGGAAGCCGAGCAGATGCTCGAGGCCCGTCGCCACCGTCAGTTCAAGGTCAAACTGGGCGCTCGCGAGCCGACCCTGGACATCCAGCACGCAGTGGCCATCACACAGGCCTTGGGCCACCGGGCCAGCGTGCGTGTGGATATCAATCAGTCGTGGAGTGAGGCGGTCTGTATCAGGGCATGCACCCAACTGGCCGACGCTGGAGTGGAACTCATCGAGCAGCCGCTGCCGCGCCATGAGCACCGAGCACTGGCACGCTTGAACATGCGCAGTCCGATCCCGCTGATGGCCGACGAAGCAATCGAGTCGGTCGCCGACAGTTTCGCGCTCGCATGTGACGGCGCCGCGCCGATTTTCTCGCTTAAGATCGCCAAGACCGGCGGGCCCTGCGCAGTGTTGCGCACGGCGGCCATTGCCAGGGCGGCGGGAATCGACCTGTATGGCGGCACCATGCTGGAAAGCAGCATCGGTACTCTCGCCTCCGCCCACGCCTTTGCCACCTTGCCCGAGCTGAAATGGGGCACAGAACTATTCGGGCCCCTGTTGCTGGTTGAGGATGTGGTGCTGCAGCGCCCTGAGTATCGGGACTTCAAACTCTGGTTACCGAGCGGGCCCGGGCTGGGGGTAGAGATCGACGAACGCCAACTGACGCGGTTGAGCCGCCATTGAGAGTACCTCCGCCGATTCAGTGTGCGTTGGCCGCAGCCTGGATCATCCTCGAGACCTCGCGCAACAAGGCTGTTTCACTGCGTTGGCGATGCCAGATCAGGGCTGCCGTGCGAGCGACGCCGGGGTTGAGGATGGGTAGATGCACCAGTTGCGGATCCACCCTTAGTTTGTGTTCGAAGTGCACTGCGGCGACCGACGAGTTCAACTTCACCACCTCCAGCATGCACTCAATAGAACTTAACTCCATCTGGATATTGTCAGCGATCCGCGCCCCGAGTAGCTCATCGATCAAGTGCCGGGAATGATAACGAGAAGTTTGCACCAACAGATTAATCTCACTCAACTCGGCAGCTTCGATAGTGCCCTGGCCGGCCAGGGGGTGAGCGGCAGCCACGGTCAATACCAAGGCTTCCGAGAATAACGGCTCAGCAATGAAATCACCTTTGAAGGAGTCTAAAAAAGAAACCCCCAAGTCTATTTCCCCCTCTTGCAATGCCGTGGAAATTTCACCGGCGGACAGGGCTTCCGCACTGATACTGATGTTCGGGTAACGCTCCCCCAAGGCGGCAAGTACCGGAGGCAATAAGCTGTTTATATAGGTGCTGATACCGCCGATGCGTAACTGCCCCTGGGCCAGGGAGTCGATGTTACGCAAGGCCAGGGCGCCATCTTCTACTTCTTTCAAGGCCCGAGTGGCATAGTCGAAGAAGGATTTTCCAGCAGCGCTGAGTTCGACACCGCGACCCACCCGGTCAAAGAGTTGAACCTCCAGGAAGGACTCCAACTGTTTCAACTGATGGGAAAGTGTTGACTGTGTGACAAACAAGGACTCCGCCGCTTTGGTCAAATGCTGAAACTTGGCTATGGCCAGAAAGTACCGCAGATGTCTTAACTCAATCATAATTAATCGCTGGTATCGATGGGTTTGATGGGAATATACCATTGGTTGGACGCCCCGGAGCATCGTTATATTTTGCCTTACTACGAAATATTTTCCAGGAGGGAAAGTAACGATGAACATGGCCCTAAAAAATACAAAAAAGACTGACACGCTGTTTTCCAAGCAATCTGATCATTACGCGGCTTTTCGATTCGACTACCCTGTCAAACTCTATGAGTTCATCCGAGCACACAGCCCTGGCACGCAACAGGTGTGGGATTGCGCAACCGGCAACGGCCAGGCGGCCATCAACTTGGCGACGACCTTTGAGCATGTGACGGCCACCGACGTCAGCGCAGAGCAAATCAAGCGAGCCCCCCGAGTAGCCAACATTAGTTTCCAGGTGCTGGCAGCCGAAGACGCCCGTTTCGCTCCCTTGCAGTTCGACGCGGTCTGTGTGGCCCAGGCTATCCACTGGATAGACACCCCGAGCTTTTACGCCCAGGTCGACCAGTGCCTGGTCAGCGAGGGATTGCTGCTGATCATCGGCTATGCCTTCAACGAGCCGTTGACCCCGGCCCTGGACCAAGTGATCAACGACTTCCAGTTCGGCCTGCTCAAGGACTTCTGGCCGGCCCAGACCGAGGTCCTGTTCGCCGGACTCAAGGACCTGCCCTTTCCTTACCCGCGCTTGCCGACCCCGGAACTGCATATCCAGCGCAGCTGGAACCTGGAGGACTACGTCAACTACATCAGGACCTGGTCCGCGACCCAGCTCTACATCGATCAGCACGGCATCGACCCTTGCCCCGAACTGTCCGAGCGCTTGGCCGCAGCCTGGCCCGAGGACCGGGAATACCTGGACTTCCAGTGGCCGCTGTTTGTCCTGGCGGGAAACAAACCCGCACACCAGCACCAGGACTTCACCCTATGAACGTGAAAGATGTCCTTCTACAGGCGGCACAGGCCTTCGGCAAGCGCCCGGCGGTCAGCGATGGGCAGCGCAGCCACAGCTTTCAGCAGGTCTGGCAACGCGCCTGCCGCTTGGCCAACGGCCTGCTGGCCTGGGGCATCGAGCCGGGAACCCGAGTGGCGGTGCTGGAAGACAACAGCGTCGAATCCCTGGACGTACTGGTGGGGCTGGCCATCGCTGGAATCGTCCGGGTGCCGCTGTATGCCGGCAGCGCCCTGGCGATCCAGCAGAACATTGTCCAACACACCCACTGCCAGTTGCTGATCACCTCGCCGGCCCACGTCGACACCGCCAGGGAGATGCAACGGCAAGACCCCACCCTACGGTTGCTGACCTATGGCGCCAGCTATGAGGCCTGGCTTGCGGGCGAGGCGGACGACGCGCCGAACATCGACGTAGCAGAGGAGGACCTGTTCATCATCCGCCACAGCGGCGGCACCACCGGGGTGCCAAAAGGCGTACCCATCAGCCACAGGACCTGGCTCTATTCGATCTACGAGTGGTCATACGGCCTGCCGCCGCTGCAGGCCGGGGACGTGTTCCTGCAGGTCAGCCCGCTGTCCCACGGTGCCGGTTACCTATTGCTACCCACCTGGATCGCCGGGGCCTGCACCTTGGTCAGGCCGGCTTTCGACGCCGCCGACTGCCTGCGCTGCCTCACCGAACACCGAGTCACCCACAGTTTTATCGGCCCCGCCGACCTCAACCTGTTGACCCGCCTGGCCGCCGCCGCAAGCGAGCCGCCCCTGGTCCGGCTCAAGGCCCTGATCACCGGCGGCGCGCCACTCGCTGAAGCTACTATCCGCCGTTTGCGCGAGTGTTTCGGCGAGGTCCTGTATCAGTATTACGGCCAGGTCGAAGCCGGGATCATCAGCGTGATGCTGGCCTCGAACCTACATGACTTGGCCCCAGGCGATGGCCGCCTGTTGTCCTGTGGCCGGCCTCGTCACGACGTGCAGGTCTGCGTGCTGGATGACGCCGGCCAAGTGCTGCCTCACGGCCAGATTGGGGAGATTGCCATTCGCGGCCAGGGCGTGATGCCTGGCTATTGGAATAATCCGCAGAAAACCGCGGACAAGTTCCATAGGGGTTGGCTGCTGACTGGCGACCTCGGCCGCCTCGATCAGCAGCACTACCTCTACCTGCTCGATCGCAAGGAAGAAATGGTCGTCAGCGCGGGGATGAACATCTATCCGGTGGAGGTGGAGAACGTGCTCATGGGCCATCCTCAGGTCCTGGAGGCGGTGGCATTCGGGGTACCCGACGCCAGCAGCGGTGAAGCCTTGCAGGCGATCTGCGTCCTGCGTCCGGGGGCCGACACCGAAGACCAGGTCTTGCGCGAGCTGTGCCGCCAAGCCCTGGGCGAGTTCAAGACCCCGAAACACATCGTCCTGCAACACGAGCCCTTGCCCCGCAGCGCCGTGGGCAAGATTCAGCGCCGGACCATACGCGCCACCTGGTGGGGCAACACGGAGCGTTTTATCCATGCCGTCTAAGCACATAGCCTGCACGACAGATGCATTCTCCCTGGATTTTGTCCTGATACCCGGCGCCGGCTTCGGTGGCTGGGTCTGGCGCGAGGTCGCCAGCCTGCTGCGCGGAGAGGGCCATCGGGTATTGACCCCGACCCTGGCCGGGGTCGCCGAACTCCAGGACTCGATCGACGCCGAGGTAGGTCTCTACAGCCACGCCAGGGAAATCGTTGCCACGGTGACGGACAATCGCTTGGAAAATCTGGTGCTGGTGGGCTGGAGCTACGGCGGTGCCGTAGCGGCAGCGGCCTTGCCTGAACTGTCCAACCGGATACGCTCGGTGATTTTTCTCGACGCTTTCCTGCCCCTGGACAACAGACCGCTGCTGGAACACCTGCCCGCCGCCCTCAGGCCCCTGCTCATGACGTGGCAACGTGAGCGCCTGGGAGCGACGCTCAAACTGGGGAGCGCCGACTGGTTCGGTCTGGACGACCCAGCCCTGCGTATCGAAGTCGAGCAACGCCTGAGCGCCCATCCGGGTCGTGCGTTCTTCGAGCCGTTGACGCCCGTGGACCTTAGCCGGGACCTGGCCTACAGCTACATTCGCTGCAGCCAGTTCCCCTTTAGCGCTTTCGACCTCGCCCTGGAGCAGGCCCGGGGCAGCGGCGTGTTTGCCAGCCGCTGCCTGGCCACCGGGCACCTAGCCATGCTCACCCACCCACGCCTGCTAGCTCAGGCCCTGCTTGAACTGGGCGCAAGGGAGCGGGAAAACTTCGGACAGCAGGTGCGCCAATGCTGACACCGGAGCAGGCCGTGGCCCAGACCGGGGCCAGACGCTGGCTGTGCCTGGCGATCCTTCTGGTGGGATCGTTCCTGCCGCCCCTGGACTACTTCATCGTCAATATCGCCCTGCCCTTTATCAAGGCCGACCTGAGGGCCAGCGATGGCCTGATGCAGGCGTCGGTGTCGATCTATGCCGCAGCCTTTGCGCTCTTCCTGATCCTCGGCGGGCGCTTGGGGGACAGGTACGGACCTCGGCGGATTTTCATCCTTGGCATGCTCGGCTTTGCCGCCGCCTCGGTGGCCTGTGGCACCGCCAGCAGCGATCTGGGGCTGGTCCTGGCGCGCTTCGTCCAGGGCCTGTTCGCCGCCATCATGGCCCCTCAGTCCCTGGCCCTGATCCATGCCAATTTCAACGGCAAGGACAAAACGCTGGCCCTCTCTCTGTATGCCTCGATTTTCGGCCTGGCCTGCCTGGTGGGCCAGGGCGCAGGGGGCCTGCTGATTGCCGCCGACATCGGCGGACTGGGCTGGCGCAGCCTGTTCCTGATCAATGTACCGATCGTCTTGCTCTGCCTGCTGGCGGCGGCGCGCCTGCTCAACGAATCCCCACGCCACCAGCCACTGGCCCTGGACATCGGCGGCTGTGCGCTGTTCGCGGGGTTCCTGCTGCCGCTGCTGACCTGCCTGATCGAAGCGGTGCCCCGAGGCTGGCCCTGGTGGTCGTGGCTGGGGCTGGCCCTCAGCGCCTTCAGCCTGGGCCTGTTCGTCACCTGGGAAACCCGGCTCAAGCGCAACGGCGGCACCCCTTTTGTCGACCTCGAGATCTTTTGCCTGCCGGCGTTGTTGCCCGGCTTTCTGGCGCTGTTCTGCTTCTACGCCATTTCGCCGTTCTTTCTGATTTATGCCGACTATCTGCATTCGGGTTTCCAACTTGGCCCAGCGGCGGTGGGAGCGCGGATCCTGCCGTTCGGCGCGGGCTTTTTCCTTGCCGCCCTGGGCAGCGCCTTTCTTGGCCAGCGCCAAGGTAAACCTGGGGCCCTGCTGGGCTTGAGCCTGCAGGCCGCAAGCATGTTGACAGTGGTCCTGTGCGTCGGCAGCGGACGCCCAGATCTGCTGTACATGCCCCTGGTCTTGCTTGGCGCCGGCCAAGGCTTCGCCCTGCCGGCCATGGTCGGGGTCGTCAGCGACACCCTCAACCGCCACCAGGCGGGCATGAGCGCCGGGCTGATCAATACCGTCCTGCAATGCAGCTCGGCGTTTTTCGTCGCCAGCATCGGCGGGGCGTTCTTCGCCGTAAAGAACCACCTTCCCGGCGCTATCGGGCTCTCCCAGGCCCTGGTCGCCGCCGCGCTGCTGATTCTGTTGTGCCAACTGCTGGCGCTGTGGCTGATCCGTCTCGCCATCGCCCGACAAACCGCCAGCGCCCTGGCGCCCGCTACACCTAACGTCACCTAAGGAATGTTATGCCCTTCGCTCAAATCGCCGGCAATCGCCTGCACTACCAACTGGAGGGAGCGGCCGAGGCGCCAGTCCTGGTGCTGTCCAACTCCATCGGCATCGGCCTGGAAATGTGGGCGCCCCAGGTCCAGGCCCTGGCTCCGCACCTGCGGGTGTTGCGCTATGACACCCGTGGACACGGCGCCAGCACCAGCAACCAGCGGGCGACCTCTATCGACGACCTGAGTGATGACGTCGCGGCGCTGCTCGACCACCTCGACATCCGCAGCGCGCACTTTTGCGGCCTGTCCCTTGGCGGGATGACAGGCCAGTCCTTTGCCTTGCGCCATCCCCAACGCCTGCAGCGCTTGGTGCTGTGCAATACCTCGGCGCGCATCGGCAGCCGGGAGGGCTGGAGCAAGCGCATCGACCAGGTCCGCGATGTGGGCCTGGCACGACTGGCGGCCACGGTGGTGCCACAAATCTGGCTGCGTCCGGAGTGGGCCCTGGCCCACCCCGCCAGTTGCCAGGTGATGGTGGACCTGGTGGGCCGCAGTGATCTCCAGGGATACATCGACTGCTGTCAGATCCTCCGGGAAACCGACCTGAGCCGCGGTATCCAGGCGATCCGCGCGCGGACCTGGGTGATCTCCGGACGCCACGACCTGGCGGCCACCTTGGAACAGGGCCAAGCGCTGCAACAGGGCATTGCGGGGGCCCGCTTCAGCGACTTCGAATGCGCCCACCTAGTCAATTGGGAATGCACCAGCGCCTTCAACGAGCAACTGCTGGCGTTCCTCAGCGCGCCCTGAAAGTCCCCTTTACAAGCTCCGAACCTGCATAACAATAAGGAAAAACCATGAGCAGAATCACTTCATTCTTTACCGAACTGATGCGGCGTTATCTGCCCGATCCGTTTGTATTCGCCATCGCCCTGACCTTTCTCGCGATCTTTCTCGCGGTGGTGGTCGAAGACGTGGCCCCGCTGGACTCCCTGATGCACTGGGGCGACGGCTTCTGGAACCTGCTGGCGTTCACCACCCAGATGGCGGTGATCCTGGCCATGGGTTATGTGCTGGCCACCTCGCCCCTGGTAGACCGCCTGCTCAATGCCATTGTGGTGCGGGTCGGCACGCCGCGAATGGCCATTATCGTGGCGACCCTGGTGGGCGGGGTTGGCAGTTACCTGAACTGGGGCTTCGGCCTAGTGGTCGGCGGCATCGTCGCGCGCAAACTGGCGCTGCACGTCCGCGGGGTGCATTACCCCTTGATCATCGCCGCCGCCTACAGCGGCTTCACTCTTTACGGCCTGGGGCTGTCGGCGACCATCCCGGTGCTTATCTCCACCCCTGGGCATCCGATGCAGAAAAGCATGGGCCTGATAGGCCTCGGCGAAACGATCTTTTCCTGGCCAATCTTGCTCACTGCCCTGGTAGTGTTGGTGACCTTGCCTCTGCTGAATGCAGCGCTGCACCCCCGGCAGGGGGAACAGGTGACCCAGATCGACGCCAGCCAGTACGCCGCCAAGGATGAAAGTGGTCAGGGCGTGGACGGGCTGTTCGCCGACAACACCCTGGCCACCCGGCTCAACAACAGCACACTGCTGAGCTTGGCGGTGGGCCTACTGGGTCTGGGCTACGTGGCCTTGAGCTTTTTCCGCGGGGCTAACCTCGATCTGAACAAGGTCAACTTTCTGATTCTGTTCCTCGGCATCCTGCTGCTACGCACCCCGGCCCAGTACATAGCCAAGCTCAATGAGGGTATCAAGACCATCACTGGGATCATACTCCAGTACCCCTTCTATGCCGGGATCATGGCGATCATGGCCGGTTCGGGTCTGGTGGACAGTGTCTCCAAAGTCTTTGTCGACGTGGCCAACCAGCAGACCTTGCCTTTCTGGGGCTTGATCAGCTCGTTCCTGATCAACTTCTTCGCCCCTTCCGGCGGCGGCCACTGGGCGATTCAGGGACCCTTCATGATCGAGGCTGCCCGAGCCCTGGACAGCTCGCTGGCCCAGACCTCCATGGCGGTGATGCTGGGCAACGCCTGGAACGACCTGGTGCAGCCGTTCTGGATCCTCCCGGCCCTAGCCCTGTCCAGGCTGAAACTCAAGGATGTGATGGGCTACACCGTGATCTGTATGTTCTGGGTCGGTGCCATCTACATCTGCACTGTCCTGCTGTGGGGGTACCTGGGCCACCCGTGAATCCCGGCTCATCATTTTCAGGAGTCTGCGTATGCCATTTGTAATCGAAACATGGGACAAGCCTGGCAGCCAGGCGGTCCGGAGCCGACACCGGCCCAGCCACCTAGAGTACCTAGACCGCCACGCGGCGCTGTTGATCGCTTGCGGGGCCAAGTTGGATGACGATGCCAGCGAGCTGGGCGGCGGGCTCTACATTGTCGAATTGGACACCCGCGAACAGGCACAGGCATTTATTGAGGCCGACCCGTTCTACCAGGCCGAGCTGTTTCTCAAGGTGCAGATCACCCGCTGGCGAAAAAGCTACGTGGCCGGCAAGAATCGGCTGACCCAGTGACCCGGCCCCAATAGGCGGCCCGGGCAGCCACAAAAATCTATGGCCCCCCCCACACCCTGCGAGGGCTACGCTTTTGCAGCGTGTTTTGTTTTTGGGGCCATCATCATGAGCGAGTCCGCACTGATCGGTATCGATCTCGGCGAACACAGTTTCCACCTGCACAGCCAGGATCAATCGGGCCAAGAGGTGTTTCGCAAAAAATGCTCGCGTGCGCAGATGATGCAGTTCTTCGGCAATCTGCCAGCCTGTACCGTGGAGATGGAAGCCTGCTCCGGCGCGCATTTCGTCGCTCGCCAACTGGCAGTCATGGGGCATACGACCAAGCTGATTTCCCCGTAGTTCGTACGCCCCTTCGTCAAGCTAACAAGAATGACTTTGTAGATGCCGAAGCCATTTGCGAGGCGGCTTTGCGCCCATCGATAAGCTTCCTCTCACCTAAAACCGAAGCGCAGCAAACCCTTTCCGTCCTGCATCGCATGCGTGAGTCACTGGTACGTGATCGAACCAAAACCGCCAATCAAATGCATGGTTTCCTATTGGAGTTAAGCATCAGCCGGCCCAAAGGCCTGGCGATCATGAGGCGTTTGACCGAAGTATTGGCCGAGCATGAGTTGCCCATTCGAATGACGGTATTGTTGCAGCGCCTGCATGATCACTTCATCTATTTCAATGGACAGATCAAGGCGCTGAATAAAGAGCTGGCTATGGAAATGGGCCATGGCCAAGAGTACGGAGGCAGTCGCGATTTTGCGGCGTCTGTTGGCCGAGTGTCCAGACAGTACAGCATCGGCACAATTTCGTAAGTTAGCAACGATCCAGTGACTGGTCCGGTGAACTACGAAAATCCGTTCTAGTGGGTGCCGAACTCTTTGGCCATGACAAAGCCAGAAACCACAGATGTACTCTGGCAGGTGAACCGGCATCGACGCACAGCGGTGCCCTTTCCCCGAAAACTTGCATGCAGCAGGTTGGCATCATCGGTCATGCCATTTCAAACCAGGGAATCGGGCGCATCAAGGTTCAGCGGCGCCGAAACAGCGGCCGGGGTTCGATCACGGAACGCCCATACATCACGCTCATTCCGGTCAGCCCTTTAAGGGCATCTTCAGGGGATTTGTCTTCACGCACAGCAAAACTGTTGAAGCCGCACTGGCGCATATGACTGAGCTGATCTCGCAGCACGTCCCCAATGGCACGCAATTCACCCTGCCAGCCCAGCCGCGTACGCAGCAGATAAGCTTGACTGTAGCCACGTCCGTCGCGAAAGCTGGGGAAATCCAGGGCGATAAGTGGCAATACATCCAGCCACAATTCGAGACTTTCCAAATCATCATCGGGTTCGAGCCATATGCCATCCCGGCTCATTGCCTGCTGCTGGTTCTCCTCACGCTGCTGACGCCAGCGAGCCAGTGGCAGAATCAACGGACCGGCCGGAAGCTCACCCTCATTATCACGGATCAAAGTCCATTGATCATCCAGGACATGTCGCGCACCGCCTTCGCACCATTTCAGCAAGTTGTTCATGCCAGGGTCTCCGAATGCTTGGGGTAGACCCGCTCCTTAAACGGCTCGATACCGATGCGGGAGAAGGTGTCGATAAAGTTTTCCTCGACTTCGCGATAATCGACGAAAGTGTCGACGATGCACTCGATGACATCCGGGATTTGCTCGGCGCTGAACGAGGGGCCGATCACTTTGCCCAGTGTCGCGGCTTTTCCCTGAGCCCCGCCGAGGGTGATCTGGTACCACTCCATGCCATTTTTATCGACACCAAGGATGCCAATATTGCCGATGTGGTGGTGGCCACAGGCATTCATGCAACCGGAAATGTTCAGGCTGAAATCGCCCAGATCATGCAGGAAGTCCAGGTCATTGAAGCGCGCCTGGATCGCTGCGGTAATGGGTAGTGAACGTGCATTGGCCAAGGCGCAAAAGTCCCCGCCAGGGCAGGCAATGATGTCAGTCAACAAGCCGGCATTGGCCACCCCCAGTCCATGCTCGCAGGCCAGCGTCCACAGCGCTAGCAAGTCGCTTTTGCGCAAATCCGGTAAAATCAGGTTCTGCTCATGAGCGATACGTATCTCACCGAAACCAAACAGCTCTGACCAGTCGGCCACCGCCTCCATCTGCGCAGCCGTCAGGTCGCCGGGCGGTGTGTCCGCACCAGGCTTTGTCGACAGCACTACACTCACGTAGCCGGGAACTTTATGCGCCTGGGTATTACGCGAGACCCAGCGGGCAAAGTCAGGGAAAGCCATCAACTGACTGCCAAAATCCAGTTCGGTATCACTCAGGGATTGATACGCCGGTGCGACAAAGGCGCGGGCGACGCGCTGGTACTCGGCCTCAGTCAATTGTGCCGGGCCGTCCTTGAGGTGCTGCCATTCCTCCTCCACTTCCTTGGCAAAGGCGTCTATGCCCAGGGCCTTGACCAGAATCTTGATCCGCGCCTTGTACTTGTTGTCGCGTCGGCCGTGGCGATTGTAGACACGCAGCACCGCTTCGACATAAGACAACAAATGCTCCCAGGGTAGGTCCTCACGAATCTGCTGAGACAAAATGGGGGTGCGCCCCAACCCACCGCCGACCATCACCCGTAGGCGCATATGGCCCGTTTCATCGGCATACAGGTACAGGCCGATGTCGTGCATCATGATAGCCGCACGATCCTGTTTTGCAGAACAGATAGCAATCTTGAACTTGCGCGGCAGGTACAAAAACTCCGGGTTGATCGTCGACCACTGGCGCAAGATTTCGGCCAACGGTCGCGGATCCATCAGTTCATCGGCCGCAACCCCGGCGAAGGCCTCGGTGGTGATGTTGCGCACGCAATTACCTGAGGTCTGGATCGCATGCATATCCACTTCGGCCAAGTGCTGCAGAATCTCAGGCACCTGATGCAGTTCGATCCAGTTGTATTGCAGGTTCTGCCTAGTGGTGAAGTGTCCATAACCACGATCATAGGCGCGAGCGATTCGCGCCAGGGTCCGCAACTGCCGCGCTGCCAGGGTGCCGTAGGGAATTGCGACCCGTAGCATATAGGCATGCTTCTGCATATACAGGCCGTTTTGCAAACGCAGAGGCAAAAATTCTTCTTCGCTCAAATCGCCCGATTGAAAGCGTTCGACCTGATCGCGGAACTGCTCCACACGCTCGAGCACCAGTGCACGGTCGTAGTCGTCGTATTGATACATGCTCGGGACCTCATCAGTGCTTGCCCTCTCGCACGGGGCAACTTCGATGGGCACCAATATGCGCTCCCGGTGATACGTGTAACAGATTCAGGTCAAGCATAAAAAACCAGATCAGATCAGAGCAGAACAAATCCAGTGCGTTGGTAGGTACGAGAACTCAATCTGATCTTCTTTTAAAAGGTTTGGTGATGCTGTTATTAAGCTATTTGCAACAGACTTTTGCTCATGCTCGCGGCCATCCCAGGTCGAATCAGTGCGAAGCTTTAGGCTTCGACCTCAAGCCCAGTGCCGTGGATCGCTCATCACCGCCTCGTGCTCGGCGAACAATCGCGGTAACTCGGCCTTGAGAAAGTCCACCCAGGTCCGGACCTTGGCATCGAGAAAGCGCCGCGACGGGTACAGTGCATAGACATTGCGCTCACGCGGACGATAAGCCGGCAGCAAGCGCAGCAGCGTGCCGTCACTCAACGACCGCGTCGCGGTATAGAACGGCAGCAGACTCACGCCCATGCTGGCCTCGCAAGCCTTGACCATCGACTCGGCGACATTACACTGAAAGGTCTTGGCCGGGCTGACGCGCTGTTCACCCTGCACGTCATGGAACACCCATTGATCGCTGTACAACGGATCGAGCATGCGCAAACAGCGATGATCGTTCAGCGCCAGCGGACTACCTGGCACACCGTGGCGTTGCAGGTAATCCGGGGCGGCGCAGGGCACGCTGTAAATCTGCCCGATGACCTGGGCGACAAATTGCGAGTCGGCCAATTCATGAGCAATCGAAATCACCACGTCATGGCCTCCTTCCAGTGGATCTGGATTGCGCTGCGACAAGCTCAGCTCGAACACCACGTCGGGGTAGCGCTCGGAGTATCGGGCGATCAGCGGGGTGATCAACACACCCAGGCCATGCATGCTGTGAACCCGCAGCCGACCGCTGGGTTTGAGATGAGCGCCACGAGCTTCGGCAGTGGCCTCCGCCATCTCTTCAAGGATTTGCCGACTGCGCAGCAAAAAGCGCTCACCGGCCTCGGTCAGGCTCAACCGCCGGGTGGTGCGTTGCAGTAGGCGCGCCTGCACATGCTGCTCCAGATCCGCGACCAATCGGGACACCTGCGCAGTCGAAAGATCGAGCGCGTCGGCAGCAGCGGTAAAGCTGCCGCAGTCCACCACGCGGACGAACACCCGCAAGTTATTGAGCAGATCCATAAGCCCTCCTCGGGCGCTGACTGTTGCGTTTCATGTAAGGCTGCATCAGGTGTTCGCCCCTTTATCGGTAGCGGGCAAGGAATAGACTTCAAGCATCAGCACACACACGGAGCACACTCAAATGAAAACCTTGATCAGCCTGTTTCTGACTGTTGTCGCCAGCTCTGCCCTGGCCGCCGGCAACGAGCCCGCCGCAGCCAGCGCGTACAACCCGGCGCAGCCACTGGACATCGCCAAGGTGGTTTCAGTGACAAACACCGCAACCGCCTGCGAAGTCGTGCCGGCGACCATGGTCTATGTCGATCATCAGGGGCAAACCCACCGTGTGACCTATCAGGTCATGGGCAACTGCACGAGTGATCTGTGATCAATCGCGCAGCGCACAACTCAGACGACCATTCGTTTTGCCTGCACGGCCAGATCATGCAGGCCGGCCAAGCGCGCCATGATGCGCTCGACTACCTCGACCCTGGCCACCGCACCGCTTTGCAGTTCGCCCATTGACTGCAGCGCCACCTCGGCTTTTTCCAGGCCCAGACGCGTTGAACCGGACAATTGCTCGATACCCTGACGAGCGTGCTCGGCTGACTGCTCCAGACCCGTCGCGATCTGCCTGATCTGCGCACTGGAGTCGGCCGCCTGACGCGACAGGGTGCGCACCTCATCCGCCACCACCGCAAAGCCCCGGCCATGGCTACCTGCCCGAGCCGCCTCGATGGCTGCGTTCAACGCCAACAGATTGGTCTGACGGGAGATGTCCTGAATGCTGCCGACAATCGCACCGATGCGCATCGACTGGCTGCCGAGTTCGTCGAACACTTGATCCAGACGCTGCATGTACAGGTTCAAGTCCCCCAGCACGCTCGCCGAAGACTGCATGCTCAGCGCACTCGCCTTTACCCGTTCGCCCGCCGTGCGTGCCAGTTGATTGGCGAAACGCATATCCTCCTCGGTTTGCAGCACGGACTCGGTCAACTGCTCCAGCGTGAGCTGCATGACCGCGCCCGGCCATTCGCGCTCCGGTTGCACTGGAAGTGCTGGGATTTCAATCAGCGCCACATCCGCTTCGGGAGCCGTCCACTCAGGCGCATGTATAGGCGCCAATACCGCCGTCGGTTGGCGATGGTAAAGCGCGGCGGCGAACAGCAACGCAAGGTTGATCCCAGCGGCCAGCAGCAGCCGTCCGCTATCGCCGCCGGCCAACACCAGCGCTCCCACACCGGCGATCATCAGCAACAAACCCGCGCCGATCTTGCGTGGTTTACGTTTTTGCACGTCAGTCATAGCAGAGTCCATGTGTAACTGAGGATCAAGCGATTTTCGTCGATATCACTGCGGTAGTTGGAACGCGCCATCGCGTTGCGCACGCGTATCCCCAGACCTTTGAGAGTACCGCTCTGGAGCACATAGCCAAGATCGAGATCGCGCTCGCGGTCCTTGCCCTCGTAGCCCTTGCCGGTATCGACGTTGTTGCCAGTGATGTAACGCACGGTGCTGGTCAGCCCCGGCACGCCGAGGGCGGCGAAATCGTAGTCGTAGCGCACCTGCCAGGAGCGTTCATCGGTGTAGGCAAACTCGTAGGTCGGCACCTCGTTACCCAGCGGCGAGATGTTGGCGAAGACTCGTGGGAAGGCGCTGTCGCCGTACATGCCCTGATAACCGGCATAGAACGTGTGACCGCCACGCTTGGCCGACAGCAAGGAAAAGAACGCCCGGTTGTCGATGTTGCCGAGCAATTTTTTACCGTCTTCGTGGGAGTCGTAGTAGCCCAGGTTGGCACCCAGGACCCAGTCGCCCAACGGTTCACTGTGCTTGAGGCCGAGGAAGCGCTGATTGTAGATATCTTCCAGTTGCCCGTACCAGGCGCTGACCGAGGTGCGTTTGTCGTTGAAGGCGTAATCGGCGCCCGCAAAGTTGAAGCCGTCACTGCTGACCTGGAGTTGCGGCACATGACCGAGCATGGCCTGCATCTTTTGCTCGCCGGATTCGTTACGCAGGCTGGTCGAACTCAAATGCCCGGCCTGCAACGTCAGACCATTGATCTCGCTGGAGCTGATACTCGCGCCCTGGTAACCGGGCGGCAGCAAACGTATGTCGCTGAAGGCCAGCACCGGCATGTCAGGTTGCAACTCACCGACTTTCAACACCGTCCTGGAGTAACGCAGCTTCAAGGCCCCAGCCAGACGACTGTAATCATCCGCTGCGCGCCCATTGCGCTGGACCGGCAACAATCCGGTATTGACCCGGTCCGGACTGCTGTCGAGCTTGAGACCGAGCAGCCCGATGACATCCACACCGACACCAACTGTGCCTTGGGTGTAACCGGATTTGACATTTAGGATAAAACCTTGGGCCCACTCCTCGGCCTTCGACTGTTTGTTGGCCCCGACGATGTCGGAGAAATCCCGGCTGAAGTAGTAATTGCGCGCCTGCAAGGTGGCGCTGGTGCCTTCGATAAAGCCACCTTCCGCAGCCATCAAGCCACTGGAAAAACCCCAGACGACCGCCAGGGACACCACCGAACCGCTTGTGGGGAAAATCTGTTTCATCGTTGTTCTCTTATTTTTATTGATCGACAGGTTGGTGTGCGCCACTCGCAGCGTTTCGGCGCGAGTGGTGAAGCCGGACGCTCGGCAGCAGGGAGAGGTTCAGGCGTTGGTCGGCGCCAGCGCCTGGGCAACACGTTTGCTGCTGCGCTGACTGCTGATGGCGAACACGCTCATGGCGATGGCGGCGACCGCCCCCGGCAAGGCAAACGCCATGAAGTTCAGTGGCAGCGGCAGACTGATCCCCAGCAACGCACCGCCCAGCAGCGGGCCGACGATGGCCCCGTTACGGCCAATACCCGAAGCCCAGCCCAAACCGGTGGAACGAATGGCCATGGAATAGAACTGCGCGGCGCAGGCGTACAACAGGATCTGCGAGCCGATCGTGGTGGCGCCGGCAATAGCGATCAGCAGATACAGCACTGGCGTCGGGCTGTTGAAGCCGAGCAAGGTGATCGACACGGCGGCGATGGCGAAGAACACCGCCAAGACCCGCGGCAGGTTGAGTTTGTCACCCAAGACCCCGCCACCAACCGCGCCGAATATTGCGCCGAAGTTCAGCACCAGCAGGAACGACAGACTCGAACCCAGGCTATAACCGGCGTTGGCCATCAGTTTCGGCAGCCAGGAACTCAAGGCGTAGACCATCAATAGGCAGCAGAAGAACGCCAGCCACAGCATCAGCGTGCGCACCGCCCGGCCTTCACGGAACAGTTGCAGAACCGGGGTGCCAGAGCCCTTCACTGCCGTCATATGCAGTTGGTCGCTGGCTTGCGCGATATACGCCGGGTCAACGCGCTGGAGAACGCTACGCGCCTCTTCATCGCGACCCTGACGCAGCATGAAACCCACCGACTCAGGCAGGCAGTACATGATCAGCGGCAACAAGAGCAACGGCAGAATCGCCACGTAAAACACCGCCTGCCAGCCAAAACTCGGAATCAGCACGATACCCAGCCCGGCCGAAAGCATACCGCCCACCGAATAACCGCTGAACATGATTGCCACCAGTGTGCTGCGGATTTTCTTCGGTGCGTACTCGTTCATCAGCGCCACGACGTTGGGCATCACCCCGCCAATCCCCAACCCGGCGATGAACCGGCAAAAGCCAAACTCGGTGGGGTTGCTGGCAAAACCGTTGAGCACGGTAAAACCACTGAAGAGCATCACGCATAGGGTGATGGCTTTTTTGCGGCCTATCTTGTCCGACAGCGGGCCGAAAAACAGCGCCCCGAACATCATGCCGAACAGTGCATAGCTGCCCAACGCCCCGGCCTGCAAAGGACTCAACCCCCAGTCCTTCATCAGCATCGGCAACACCACGCCGTAGATCACCAGGTCGTAACCATCGAAGATGATGATCAGGGCACACCAGAACAGCACCATCCAGTGAAAGCGGTTGAAGCGTGCGTTGTCGATAACCTCATGTACGTCGATCGTGCGCATGGCATCTTTCTCTTGTTGTTGTTTTTTTAAGAGCATCGGTAACGCGGTAAACGTCCGTACAGCTGAGGGTAGGGACGCCGGGCACGCGTCGATATCCGATTTGCGCAGATCGCTATCCGTTTTGTGCAGTGCCCTGAATCGGGTTTTGGAGGAAAATTGCTGAACGCTTGCCGTGAGGAAGACTCGGCAGAGAGTGTTCTTCACCGACAAACTGTCTGTTTTGCGATCGCATTCGGACGCTAAGCTTGGCCTATGGATGACTCAGATTATTTGCACCTACTGACCATCGCAGCCAAGCAAACCAACACGTTCGAGGGCGCGCAACCTGACGCACCTGGTGCTAACGAAGCACGGACCTGCAAGTCAGTGCTCAATGGTCGCGGCCCCTGGTGGCACTCGGGGACGCCTCATATGAGTCAGTCGTTGCCGAAGAAGCGGTGGGATCGACTTGGGTGACTGAGGCAATCACTTTCATTGCCCAACGAGTCGTATCCATTGTCCAGATACTGACCACTGTCCTCCCCCTCCTCTGTCCAGAATCTGAACAATCGCCCTTCGAGCACCTCGAAAAACACTTCAAATACCGATGTCCGTAGCTCGCAAGAAGCTGGCACGACCTCTGCTATGTGCTTTCCATCGCAGTCGATGACGACTGGCCCAAAATCAGAAGATCAAAAAAGAGGGATACACACGATGAGTAACACATCCTTGCCTGCCAAATTTTTACCCACTGAACTCTGGAACGAGCGCCTGTTCACCGGCACTTGGGAGGCTGGCCCCGTCGCAGCCACGCAAGTACTCGAACCTGCCACCGGCAACCTCTTGGGTTACGTCGCCAATGCCAATGCCGCTCGAGTGGCTGCTTCGGCCAAAGCCGCTAGCGCTGCACAGATCTCCTGGTACCAGCTGCCTTACGACGAGCGCGCGGCGTTGTTCCGTAAAACCGCACAAATCGCCGAACAACACTTCGCGGCTATTGTTGACTGGCTGGTGCGCGAAAGCGGTTCAACCCGCGCCAAGGCAGCGTTCGAAACCAGCATCAGCATCAAAGTTCTGCACGAAAGCGCTGGTCTGCCCTCGCGCAACCAAGGTGAAGTGTTGCCTTCGACACCGGGCCGTCTGAGCCTTGCGCGCCGCCGCCCACTGGGTGTGGTGGGAGTGATCTCGCCATTCAACTTCCCTCTGTATCTGGCCATTCGGGCGGTTGCTCCGGCACTGGCAACAGGTAACGCCGTCGTACTCAAACCAGATCCACGCACGGCGGTATGCGGCGGATTTGTGATTGCCCGGTTGTTTGAACTGGCGGGGTTGCCTGCAGGCTTGCTGCACGTATTGCCTGGCGGTGTCGATGCCGGGGCCACGCTGACTAGTGATCCTCACGTGGCAATGATCCAGTTCACCGGCTCGACCGCTGCCGGGCGCAAGGTTGGCGAAGCCGCAGGTCGTCATTTGAAAAAAGTTTCGTTGGAGTTGGGCGGTAAAAACTCATTGATCGTGCTTGATGACGCCGATATCGATCTGGCCCTGGCCAACGCCACGTGGGGCGTTTACCTGCACCAAGGACAAATTTGCATGTCCACCGGTCGGCTGCTTGTACAACGTGGCATCTATGACCACTTCCTCGAACGCCTGGTGGTCAAGGCCAAGAGCCTGACGGTCGGCGACCCCGCCACCAGCGAAGTACACCTGGGGCCGCTGATCAACGCCCAGCAGCGTGATCACGCTCACCGCGTAGTACAAGCCGCGCTACAAGCCGGTGCGACGCTGGAAGCAGGTGGTGGTTATGAAGGGCTGTTTTTTGAGCCGACTGTGCTCGGCGGCGTTACCCGTGAAAATCCGGCCTTCAACGACGAAATTTTTGGCCCTGTTGCCGTGCTCGTGCCTTTCGATACCGACGAAGAGGCTGTTGCTCTGGCCAACGACACGGAATATGGCCTGTCTGCCGCGGTGCTGTCCCGGGATGTTGGTCGCGCACTCAAGCTCGGCGAACAACTGCGCGTAGGGCTGCTGCACATCAATGATCAGACGGTTAACGACGAAGTCATCAATCCGTTCGGTGGTGTGGGCGCATCAGGCAATGGCACCAGCATCGGCGGCGCAGCCAACTGGGAAGAGTTCACACAATGGCAATGGCTCACCGTCAAGGGTGAAGCTCCAGCCTACCCGTTGTAAAACCTGGAGAACAATAATAATGAGCACAACTGTCTACCGTCCTATTACCGCCGCGGTCACTCGTGGAAAAGGTGCCCCCTTCACGCTGGAGCCTGCACAGATCCGCAATCCACGGGGCGATGAAGTATTGGTGCGTATCGTCGCCACCGGCATGTGCCACACCGATATGATCGTCCGGGATCAATACTACCCGGTGCCGCTGCCTGCAGTACTGGGCCATGAGGGCGCTGGAGTCGTGGAAGCCATCGGCCCACTGGTCAAGGGGCTTCAAGTGGGTGATCACGTGGTGATGAGTTATGGTTATTGCGGCCATTGCTTGTCCTGTGGCAGTGGCCACACCGCGTATTGCCAGGACTTTTTCGGGCGTAATTTCAGCGGGGCCGATCCACAGGGTGAAAGTGCCTTGCAGGACAAGGAAGGAGCGCGCCTGAATGATCACTTCTTTGCCCAGTCCTCCTTCGCCACGCTGGCCCTGAGTCGGGAGAACAACGCAGTTAAGGTGAGCCGCGAAGCACCGTTGGAGTTGCTGGGGCCACTGGGCTGCGGTATCCAGACGGGGGCAGGAGCAGTGATCAACTCACTCAAGGTGACTCCCGGTAGCAGCTTCGCCGTCTTCGGCGGTGGCGCGGTGGGACTAAGTGCAGTGTTGGCAGCCCGGGTCGCGGGGGCCACCACGATCGTTGTGGTCGATGTCGTCCCTTCGCGTCTGGCGCTGGCTACCGAGTTAGGCGCGACTCACGTGGTCAACAGCAAGGACGCCGATCCGGTGGCATTTATACGCGAAGTCACCGGTGGCGGTGTCAATTTCGCCCTTGAGTCCACGGGGCACCCGACAGTACTGCGCCAAGCCGTCGATGCACTGGGTAGCCGCGGTAGCCTGGGGGTGGTGGGTGCACCGGCGCTAGGTACCACCGCGGAGTTTGACGTCAATGACCTGCTCTTGGGAGGCAAGACAATTCGGGGCATCGTTGAAGGTGACAGTGTGCCGCAGAAGTTCATTCCCGAGCTCGTCTCCCTTTACCTGCAAGGGCGTTTCCCTTTCGACAAGCTGGTGAAGTTCTACAGTTTTAAAGACATCAACCAGGCGGCTGAAGACAGCGAAAAAGGCATCACTCTCAAACCGATCATTCGCATCGGCAACTGAGTAACAGCCCCGGAGCGCATGGCACTCCGGGGTTTCTCTAATAACAAGAAAAAAAGGAATCTCTTCGTGCGTATCCTCTCCCCAAAGACCTTGGGTATGCTGGCGCTCGCGCTAAGTTCGACAAAAGCTCTGGCCGTCGACGTTAATGCTGGCGACTACACCGCCCTGCCCGCCGGTACGAATGTCGCGGCCTGGTATCAGCAATATAGCCATGCGGATCGTTTCAACGCTGATGGTGCGCCCGATAACCGGCGGGATACCAGTCTGAAGTCGAACATCAGTATCCTGCGATTGATCCACTTTATGGATATCGGCGGTATGACCATCGATCCGCAAATACTGCTGCCCTTTGGCCATGTGTATGACGCACGCATTGCAGGCCAGTCATTGGGTAGCGCCAATGGTCTGGCCGACCCGATCATCGGCGCCACCTTCTGGCTGGTCAATCAGCCAGCCGCCGGGGTTAGTGGCCGCTACTTCGGAATTACCCCGCTGCTATACCTGCCCTGGGGCCACTATGACAAACACGACACACTGAACCTTGGCGAGAACCGTTTTAAGGGCGATTTGCAGTTGGGTTGGGTGGAGCCACTGTGGGGTAAAGTGTCCATGGAGCTGTACGGTGATGCCGTGGCGTATGGGCATAACGATGATGCAGGCACCGACAACCAGACGCTCAAACAAGACCCCACTTATCAGCTGCAAGGCAACTTGCGCTACGACTTCAATCCGACCCAACGCATAGCCCTGGGTTATAGCGTCAGTACCGGTGGCAAACAGTATCTGGATGGTCAGTACACCGGGCAAAAAACCGAGGTGCAGCAAGTGCGCGCTGAGTACCAGCAAATGGTCGGGCGTACTGTGCAGCTCAGTGCGCAGCTAACCCATGACATCAATGTGGTAGGCGGTTTTCAGGAGGATGTAGGCGTCAACCTGAGGGCACTGCTGCTGTTTTGACCTTGACGTTGATTTAGCGAAGGTATAGATCAGAGTGTGCCGTGACCAGCCTGTAGCTACCAACGGCACGACTCCAACCAATGAAAAGGTGTCTCGATGGATGCCCACACCCTGCACGATCAACAACGCCTGGTAATTGCCCGCCAGCGTTTCGTCGAAGGTGTCGCCCTGCCCTCCAATCTTCTGCCAAACACCATCGCTAACTCCTGGGAACGATCACGTGAAGCGGGCCTGCTGCCCTGGCAATCCTGGCTGGCAGAGCAGGATGAGAGTCTGCTGCCGCTTGATGAGACCGACCAACAACTTGCGCAATGCGTGCAACCAGAAATCGACCGACTTTGGCAACAGATCGGCGGCGCCTCATGGACAATTTTCTGCGTTAACCCGCGAGGTGTCATCGTCCATGCTCGTCAGACGCACACACTCGGCGGGCCACTGCTGCCGTTGCAAATTGGACGCCGTATTCAGGAGGCCGACATTGGTACCACCGCGCCCAGCTGCACATTGGCCGAAGGCGTTCCGATGGTACTGATCGGCAACCAGCATTATCTCAGCGATTTCGAGCATTTCTTTTGCGTGAGCGTGCCCATCCGGGGTTTGCAGGGGAAAGTGATTGGCGCGCTGGACATCACCGGGATCGGCGACCGTCAGGCCGGTGCTGTATTGGAACAATTAAGTCACGCGGCGATGGCAGCCGAAAATCGCTTGTTTACCACTCTGGGCGATTACCGGATCCTATCGCTGCAGCATGACCCACGACTGTTGGGGACGCCGTTACAAGGCCTCCTGGCAGTTGACCATACAGGCTGCATTCAAAACGCCAATCGTGCTGCCCAGCGATTGTTGGGACTTGAACAATTTCGACCCGTCGGCAAGCGCCTGGATCACCTGTTCGAAGAGAGCAGCGCAATCGATCTGCACCGAACACCACAGCAATTGACCCTCAGCGACGGCACTCGGTTGTATGCACAGGTGATCGAGCAACGTCGAGAATCAACTGCACAACACATCTCCCCCCCGCTCCTTTCCGTATCCGTACTGGGCGCCGACCCTCAGCTCAATCGTCAGTTGGATAACGCCCGCAAGGCCTTCGCTGCGGGCGTTCCCATTTTGCTTCAGGGTGAAACGGGAACCGGTAAAGAGGTATTCGCCCGTGCTTTACATGATCAATGGAACGCCCAAGCGCCCTTCGTTGCGATCAACTGCTCGGCGATCCCGGAAAGCCTGATAGAGGCTGAGCTTTTCGGTTATGTGGAAGGCACCTTCACTGGTGCGCGCAAAGGTGGGGCCAGTGGACAGCTGGAAGCTGCACATGGCGGAACCCTGTTACTCGATGAAATCGGTGATATGCCTGCAGCGCTGCAAACCCGTTTATTGCGGGTGCTCCAAGAGCGCGAAATCACTCGTCTGGGCAGTACGACACGGCACGCTTTGGACGTGCGGGTGATCAGTGCCACCCATTGCGATCTGCAGCAATGCATAGTTGAACAGCGTTTTCGTGAAGACCTCTATTACCGCCTCAATGGCCTGCAAATCAGTTTGCCGGCCTTGCGTGAGCGTCAGGACCTGAACACTTTGATCGACCGCCTGCGTCAACGCTACGCTGCGCCACCGCTGGAGCACCAGGCGTTACTGGCTCTGCACCGCCAGACTTGGCCAGGGAATATTCGTCAACTGGAACAGACATTGCGCCTTGCGGCGGCGCTGGCCAGTGACGAGCCGATGATACTGCTGGAACACCTGCCAGCCGCTATGCAAGTCGAGGGTAAGCAGCAAAGACGGTGCGACTTGCAGGATACCGTGCGCCGCACCGTCGAATCAGCGCTGCAGGCCAATGCTGGAAATATCTCCGCAACTGCCAGCCAACTCGGTATTTCCAGGACCACGCTGTACAAGAAGCTGGGGGCAAATCACCAGAGTTGAGTAACCTGCATCACGATAGGTTTCACGCCTTCCAGACCTCGATCTACACATGAGCAGCGCAAGATAAGCTAGGTGCTCAGTCTGGGAGTGTCGCCCCTCTTAGTGCGCGTCGGGAGCAGCCCTCAACACCAGCAAATCAACGAGCTCCCCTGGCACAGAAAGAAATGGTTCGTGGCCGCTCTCCAGGGAAAAGACATTGCTGATTCCGGCACGCTTGGCCATGAGAACCTGAAGCTCAGGGTGAAGTACCCGGTCCTTGCGGCATTGGATATAGTCCTTCGATAGCTGCTCGAAGTCCGCTGTCAAAGCCGCAGGGGTGATGATCGGCTCGAGAGCCTGAGGACGAAATCGCGGAACGGCCTGGCGAATAACGTCCGGCGTACAATCATTCAGAAAGGTATCTGCGATATTACTCGGAATCAGTCGGGATGCTAATCCGTTGTCAACCATTTCCATTTGGGGACCGCCGCCGTTGGGTACATGACCCTCAGAGGCCAAAGTAGCCACTGACTCGCCGGAGCGCGGCAGGAAGGCACAAACATATATCAACCGCGCGAACAGCTCAGGTGCAAGCGACGCAGCGGCAGTAATGGCAGCACCACCCATGCTATGCCCGACCAATACCAATCTTTCTGACTGCATTGCTCGAGCCTCAGCGACAATTGCTTCGGCATAGCCCGCGAGCGTCACCTCTGTTATGGGGGTTCGGTCATTGCCGCTACCGGGCAGATCAAGTGCGCGCGTTCGGATCCCTCGACGCTCCAACAGGCCCGTTACCTCTTCCCAGACCCAGGCCCCCTGCCAGGCGCCATGGATCAGCAGAATACTCGTCTTCATACTATTGCTCCTGTATGGCCGTGATACCGAACGGTTTTGATTGTTCATCACAGCCTTTTCAAGCTCACCGAACCTCTGTTCGCCGAGCACTTTTGGTTTAGTGGTAACCATCCTCATGGCGGACTTTGCCGCGGAATACGTAGTAGCTCCAGAATGTGTATCCCAGAATGAATGGCAGGATGAACAACGCTCCCACCAGCATAAAGCCTTGGCTTTGCGCGGGTGCAGAGGCCTCAACGATAGAGATAGAAGGCGGAATAATATTTGGCCACAGGCTGATACCCAATCCGCTATAGCCCAGGAAGACCAGGGCCAGGGTCAAGAGGAACGGTGCATAGTGCGCTTTGCGAGATACGGCGCGCAGAAGCACGCCGACCGTCGCCAGTACCAGCATCGGTACCGGTGCAAACCACAACAGGTTGGGCATCGAGAACCAACGTCCTGCGATCTCACTGTGCACTAACGGCGTCCAGATACTCACCACAGCAATCACTACTAGCAGGACCAGAACCAAAGGGCGGGCCAGCATCTGCATGCGCTCTTGCAGCCGGCCTTCGGTCTTCATGATCAGCCATGTACACCCGAGCAATGCATAAGCCACCACCAGCCCCAAGCCACAGAACAGACTGAATGGCGTCAGCCAATCCAGTTCACCGCCAGCATATGTGCGGTTTATCAGCGGAAAACCATCGATGAAGGCGCCCAGGGCGACACCTTGGAAAAAACTCGCGACCATCGAGCCGCCGATGAAAGCCTTGTTCCAAATATGGCGTTTTTCGGCACGTGCCTTGAAACGAAACTCAAAGGCGACACCACGAAATATCAAGCCCACCAGCATCAGTACCAAGGGCAGATACAATGCCGACAGAACCACCGCGTAAGCCAGTGGGAAGGCGCCAAACAGCGCCGCACCTCCGAGCACCAGCCAGGTCTCGTTACCGTCCCATACCGGGGCGACCGTGTTCATCATGACATCACGGTCTTTCTCGCTTTTGATAAAGGGAAACAGAATCCCTATCCCCAGATCAAAACCATCCATGACCACGTACATCATGATTCCGAAGATAATGATAATTGCCCAAATGAGCGGTAGATCAATTCCCATGACTCAGTTCTCCTCATCGGCGGCAGACAGCGGCCGAGCGGGTGTCTGTGACTGCCCTGGACCTCCATGAGACGCATGATCGGCATAAACCTGAGGACCTTTGCGTACCAGACGCATCATGTAGCCAAGCCCCGTACCGAACAGCGCAAAATAAACCACCACGAATATCAGCAGGGTCGCAGTCAGTTGCTGGACACTGTGTATGGCGACCGCATCGGTGGTACGCATCACGCCATAAACCACCCACGGCTGACGGCCCGCTTCAGTGGTGATCCAGCCTGCCAACAACGCGATCAAGCCCGACGGCCCCATCCACAAAGCCAGATACAGGAACGGGCGGCACTGATAGAGCGTGCCACGGCTGCGCAGCCACAGGCTCCAAAGGCCTACTGCGATCATTAGCATTCCCAGACCCGCCATCACTCTGAAAGTCCAGAAGACGATCATGGCGTTGGGACGATCTTCAGGCGGGAATGACTTCAATGCCGGGATTTGTCTGTCGAGGCTATGGGTCAGAATCAAGCTACCCAGGTAAGGAACTTCCAGCGCAAAACGGGTTTTTTCTGCTTTCATATCAGGCAGACCGAACAGGATCAGCGGCGTTGGTTCATTCCCTTCGTTTTCCCAATGCCCTTCTATCGCGGCAATTTTCGCCGGTTGATACTTCAAGGTATTGAGTCCGTGCATATCGCCAATCACAACCTGCAATGGCGCGACGATCAGCGCCATCCACATCGCCATCGACAACATTCTGCGGATCGCCGGATTGTTTCGTCCGCGCAGCAGATGCCAGGCAGCAGAGGCACCCACAAAAAAGGCTGTAGCGACAAATGCAGCTGTCGCCATATGCATCAAACGATAAGGAAATGAAGGATTGAAGATCACAGCGAACCAATCGACCGGAACCACCTGGCCATTGACCACCTCATAACCTTGCGGTGTCTGCATCCAGCTGTTGGAAGCCAGGATCCAGAAAGTTGAAATAAGGGTACCGATGGCCACCATTACCGTGGCAAAAAAATGCAACCTGCGCCCGACACGATTCCAACCAAACAGCATAACCCCGAGGAAACCTGCTTCCAGGAAGAACGCGGTCAGCACCTCATAGGTCAGCAACGGCCCGGTGATGGAACCGGCAAAATCAGAGAAACGACTCCAGTTGGTACCAAACTGATAGGCCATGACCAAGCCGGAGACCACGCCCATACCGAAATTGACCGCGAATATCTTCGACCAGAAGTGGTACAGGTCACGGTAGGTATCGTCACGAGTCTTCAGCCACAGGCCTTCGAGCACCGCCAAATAACTGGCCAGGCCAATAGTGATGGCGGGAAAGATGATATGGAAGGAAACGGTAAAGGCGAATTGGATTCGGGCGAGATCAATCGCCTCTAGGGCTGACATAGAACATCCTCAGACTGATAAAGCGGCCACCGGAATACCAGTGCCATCGGCCCCCAACCGGGATACTGTTTATTGAAGTTATGCACACGAGGAACAGGGGATGTTAAGTGGCGAAATACTGCTTCATCACAACCCATGAGAGGCACACCATAGGCTGCGTCGTTTCGACCTTCCCGGGTCAAAGCTTCTGATCGAGCGATACGCGCCTCTCGAGCAGGGCATTCCTTTATCGGAGAATATCCTCTAAAACTGGGCTGCATAACAGCGTCAGATAGGGTTAAAAAATACATATCAGATACAGGTAAAAGCCCGCTTTTGATGCTCCAATCACAGTAGCCATTCTTATCAGCATTTACAGGCGCTGAGAGTTGATAAGTCAGGTGCAAGCAACACCTGACTTATCACTATTCCGATCAGAAATAGCCACACGTATCAGGTTCGCCTACCTGGAAGCGGAGCGCCGCAACTGCGCAGTCAATTCAGCCCGAGAATCGACAATATGCTCAACCAGATACTGCGCATCCCGCGCGACCCCGGAAAAACGCCCGGAGCCCCAGGTGTACAGCCACGGCAACCCGAGGAAGTACAAACCCGTCTACGCCGTGACCCCACGCTGGTGGCCCGGATGACCACGACCGTTGAACACAGGGGCTTCTACCCAAGTGAAATCTGGGGTGAAGCCAATGCACCAGATGATGCTGGTGATGCCCTGCACTTGCAGGTCCAGTTCACTGCGCTCCTGCTCGGGCGTCCAGACCGGCTCATAACGCTCACCGGCTGGAGCGACAATCGAGTGTTGCTCGATGTATTTATCGATCGATGCGTTGATCCGGTTGTAGACCGCGTCAGCGCTGTCCAGGCTCTCGCCCAGGTTGCAGGAAAACTGCAAGCGATTGCCTTCCAACCCCTCAAGACGACCAAATAATTCCATACCTTCGCGAGCAAAAGTGCGCAGGTCGATATCGCGCCCCCCATCTCGGCCGGTGACGTAGTGGTTGGTGTTGTCGCGCACGCCTTCACGTAGCGGATGGGTATCAACGCCGATATCGTAGTAGCCCATTTCCGCCAGCCAATCGACCACGTCCTTGCCACGGTAAAAGCGCGCGCAACGTGGCGCATCGCCGACCGCCAGATAGACCTTGCGCCCGGCCAGGTGCAGGTCCTCGGCAATCTGCGCGCCTGATTGCCCTGAACCGACTACCAGTATATTGCCAGCGGGTAAAGCCTGTGGGTTGCGGTATTGCTCGGAGTGAGTCTGATGGATGCCCGCTGGCAGACGCTCGGCCAGGCGCGGGATGATCGGCGTGTGATAGCCGCCCGACGCGACAATCACCTGATCGGCAGTGAACTCGCCTTGCGAGGTGTGTATCTCGAAACCACCAACGGCTCGGGGGACCACGCGCTGCACCGCGACACCTTCACGGACCGGGGCATTGACCGATTTGACGAACCCGGCCAGGTACTCGTTGATCTGATCCTTCTTCATGAAACCGTGAGGATCGCTGCCGTTGAAGCCGTCGGTATAGGTATAACCCGGTAAAGCGCATTGCCAATTGGGCGTTACCAGACTGAAGGCATCCCAGCGCTGATTGCGCCAGGTGTGGGTCAGGCTGTGCTTTTCCAGCACCAGATGATCGATGTCCTGTTGTTGCAGGTAGTAGCTGGCGGATAACCCGGCCTGACCGCCGCCGACGATGATCACACTGTGGTGTGGAGGTTTGACTGTAGTGAGGTGACTAGCCATAGGGTGCTCCGGTATATTATGAAAAAATAAGGGTTGAAGGGGAAAGACCGTTGAATCAGAACGAACTCCAGCCCGCGCTAATCATCTGGCCTACACCTTCGGTACGCATGCAGAGAACGTCCACCTCACCAGTCTCGAACAGCTCGCCTTCGAGATAACTGGCCTGCCCCTTGAGCGAACTCAATGTGTCCATAGCCGAGCTGCAATAGAAGCCCTTGACCTGCTTGACCCGCTCCGAGGCGCTGTTCAAGGCGCTCTCCACGCGCAGCAGAAACTCGGCCAGCGGGTAACTGGCCCCCTCTTCCAGGTGTTGATAAATCACGGTCGACGGCGAATAGCCTGTCGCTTCCTTGCCATTGGGCCAGCGGACCTTGAAGTTGACGGCGGGCATGTCAGTTCTCCTGTTCGGTGAGTGTCAAAGGGCTGAGATCGAGATGGGGGTAGCTGAAGCCGGTAAATGCCTGCTCGCGCAGATTCCAGAACTCATCGTGCTGCTCACCGGCGCGGACCCGCAGCGAGCCACTGGCGTTGACCTGGCCGATGCGTTCGCAACGCACACCTTCGAAGGCGAAAGCGGCCTGGACCTCGTTCCAGTCCCCTCCCTCCAGGGTCATCACAAAGCCATAGCTGGGGAACACTTGCAGCCAGCGCTCAAGATCGGCATCTGCTGGGCGTGACAGGGCCTGCAGATCAATGGTCGCGCCGCAGCCGGTGGTTTCCAGCAGCATCAGCAGGCTGCCCAGGACCCCGGCATTGCTGATGTCTTTGGCCGCCCGCAGCAAGCCGGCTTCGGCCAGTTGCGGCAACACTTCAAGCTTGCTGCGCAGGCGCTCGGCTGGCACGCCTTCGAAGGCTTTCCAGTAGGTGCTGCCGGCATGCCAATCACCTTGCAGATCCACCCCTGACCGGGTGCCACGTGCAGCGTGGACAGCAGTGTGTGGGCGATACCGGTGATCGCCACCGCCAGCGCGGTCGGGTTTTACGCAGCGAGGCTGGTATACCCTCCGGCCAGTAACAAACCGTAGGCTTCGCAAGCGGCACGGATACCGGCCAGCACCTGCTGCGCCGCAGCGCTATCGTGATGCCAGTAGGCATTGACCGTTGCTGTGGCGCGGCCACCCATGGCGGTGATGTCGCTGACATTGGCCATGACCGCCGACCATACGGCGAACCACGGTGCTGCTTGAACGAAGGCTGGCAACATGCCTTCGATGGCCAGCAACTGGAAATAATCGCCGCAGGCAATGGCCGCCGTGTCATCGCCTGGCAGCGCGTAAAGTTGCTCACGAGTGAGCGTCTGTTTTACCTGACCAATGACGGCCGCTGGCTGCTGAATCGCCTGCTTGGCGCGTATCGCTGGAGTACAGCGCAACGTGTCGAGCTGCGCCGACAGATCAAGAGCTTCAGTCATGACGGGCGACCTTCAGCGCACGCAGAGAGACCTGGCGCTGCATCAATGGGTAGCTCGACAACCGCGCCTGCATCAGGCAATGAGGCCGTCCAAGCAACTCCATATGTTCAAGGGTTTGCCAGCGCAGACCATGGAAGTACCTTTCGTTCTGTGCCTGCACCGTGGCGCGAAATATCTCGCAGCCCAGCTCCTTGGCTCGCGACACCGCTTCGTTGACCAACGCCTTGCCGATCATGCTGTGGCGCCGATAGGCCTGGGCCACACACAAGCGCCCGCCAAACCACAACCCAGAGTGAGAGCCCGGGCTGGGCGCTGGTATGCGCTCGCATCTCGACCTTTGTTGCTCACCATAGTCGGCCGCCCAAGGTTCTGCTAACCAAGCTGGGGCAAGATGGGCATGACCGCGGAATTCGACTGATGGCCGCGGCGCTGGCCGATGCCGGTTTCGAGGTGCGCCTTCTCCCCATGTTCCAGACGCCGGTTCAGTTACTGGAATCACTGGATGAAGAAAACTAGGTGGATCTGGTTGGTATTTCGAGTCTGGCTGGGGCGCACAACGAGTTACTCACTGAGCGGATGGATCTGTTGGGCGAACGCAAGCTCGACATACCGATGGTTGTGGGGGGAATCATTCCAGATGCTGACGCGCGTCGATTGCTGGATTTAGGGGTCAAGGCATGTTTCGGCCCTGGCCAGGATGTGATTGAAATCATTGAACAGCTGGTCGATCTGCTCGACACTTGTTTGAGCGCGCGGTATCGGAGGATTTCATCCCAGGAGTGGCCAACTCTTTGATTTGAATAATCCATTGGTCGACAAGAGCATGTTGTTCGGTTATGACCTGCAAGGTTTGGGGTGCATCGCTAATGATATTAGCGGGTGCGGGCGTCTTTCTGATGGTTGAATTCGACAGCGTTAAGTTGTTGTATGCGGCACCCATCAACATTTTGCTGCTGGTCATAACAGTGCTCTATCACCGACAGCCCACAGTCTCATTGGAGATCGCAGGAGGCGATCATGGTCGTGGATTTGCTGTTGTCGCAGATGAAATTCGAAATCTATCTCGACAAGCTGCAGACTCCAGCTTTCAGATTCGTCAGATAGCTACCGGTTTGGAGAAGCCGGCAGACAACACGCATCAAGGGATCGAACTGCTAACCGATTCGACCCGGCTGGGCATGAAAACGGACGAGACTGCGCTACAGTCATTGGGTGAACTGTGTAGGTAGCAGCGCCATAGCAAGGGTCGAAGTCATGGAGTGCATCATGCGGTGGTTAGCGAGCTTCCATGAATTAGCAACACAAACAACCCGAATGGTCGCTTGAAAAGTGGGGCTGTTCAATACGTTAAGCGCCTGAGCAGGTGCCCATCACCTGATACGTCACGCTATGGGTTTCGCCCTGATGGTCGATGTAGACCATCGTTGCAGGTACCACGTCACAAGCCGTTGATGTTGGTGTTACAGAAATCACTTTGGCGATGTCCAGATCTTGGTCACCGCGATACTGATCTACGGGTTCGTTGGCTGCCATCGCTGCAGTAGCAGTGATCGCCAGAATTACGCCGAGTAAAATTTTCATCATGTCTTCCCCTCTCATTTGGTGATGGCTTAATTCTACTCCTGTGTTGGTTTCGATAAAGGGGACGTTAATTGATACAGCCTTACAAAAAACGCAACAGTCTGCACCGTTGGGAAAACTATGGACTTGTATAACTGCATGAGAACATTTGTCCGAGTCGAGGAGACTGGAAGTTTCACCGTCACGCCTAATGCCCTAGACTTTCAACTGCGCAGGGATCTCGACTGGTTAGTGGCAAACGACTCTCGACATTGGAAGTGAAGTTCAGCATACGCAATATGGCATGATCGAGCGGACTCCGACCGAGCCCCGTTACGCGTGAACACGCAGAAACCCTCGCGCTTCCTGACGAGCTCCGACGACCCCGTGCTTGACCTGATAACCTGGAGCAACCGGAAGAGGACTGATCTGCGAGCGGGTCGCACAGAATCTGCAACGTCTGCGGGGTAAGCGTCATCTGCCCCTCGCCGCCTTGGCCCGGCAGTGCGGTGTGAGCCGGGCAATGCTGTCGCAGATCGAGTCCGGTCGCAACGTGCGCTCCATCAAAGTGCTGTCCAAAATCGCCAAGGCTTGAAGCTATCAGCAGCAGCCTTTCTAAAACATCGGGTTTTGCCCCTTACGACTGGATCAAGCGCAGCCTCGTTAAACGATTATTGGCAGTCCACTGGAGAACCGGCGATCATCTGCCGATCATCAACACAGTTATGCCTACCAGAACTTCCATGTGTAAGTTGTGATCAGCCGGTTCTCATCGAAGTCGGCACCGTAGCGCGTCTTCACCTTGATGTTGCGCCCCTCGACACCCAGCCCTTGAAGCGGACCATTCTGCACCACATAAGACATGACGAAGTTGCGTTCGCTCTCGACGTTATCCGCAAGGTTAGCTCCAGGGTTGATGTCAACGCCGCGTAGATAGCGGGTCATGAACTTAAGGCCCGGAACACCCAGCGCGGCGAAATCGTAGTCATAACGCGCTTGCCAGGAGCGCTCGCTCGCTTTGTAGAAAGCGACGGTCGACCAGTTCACAAGATAAGGCTGCGGCGCATAGCCATTGAGTAACGGGAAGGCGTCGTCACCGAACATGCGTTGATAAGCGAGCGTGTAGGTATTTCCTCCTTTTCTCAGCGCTGTCATAAAGCCCAGCGATCGGTTATCGAGGTCACCCGACAGCTGCTTCCCCTCCTCGCGACTGTTGTAGTAACGGACATCGTTCTTGAGGCTATAACCGTCCCCAAAATTCAAGGTGTACGCGAGTCCGAGGTAATGTTGCTGGTAGATGTCTTCCAGTTGGCCGAAGTAATAGGTGGCGTTGAGCGCAGGGGTAAAGTCGTAACGCGCACCGGCGAAATTGAGTCCGTCGCTGCTCTGGGCAGGACTCTTGCCGAACAGGTAGATGTCTTCCCGATTGGATGATTCGCGCGTGGATATCTTCCAGAATCTACCGGCGTTCAAGGTCAGTTTCGACCACTCCCGGGACTCAATGGTTGCCCCTTCAAAGGTGGTAACCAGCTGTCTGGAGTCATCCATGTAGGCCACAGGTAAGGTTGGGCGTAGCTCGCCCACGCGGACTTCGGTGTTGGACATCCGCACTTTGGCGGTCAGGCCGGCACGACCATAGTCACGAACCGGTTCGCCCTTGCTGTTATCGAAGGGCAACACGGTGTCCGGCCCCCGCCCTCCGCCGCCATCGAGCCGATAGGCAAACTGTCCGGCGGCGTCCAGGCCAAACTGGATCGGGCCATCGGTATAACCCGACTTGAATTGCAAATCGAAGCCCTGGCTCCAACTGCCGACACGAGACTTGGGGGCATTGCTCTGCTTGAAGTCCCTGTCGACGTAAAAGTTGCGCAAGCCGAGGTTGAGATGACTGTCCTCAAGGGCATCAGCCTTCACTGCGGGAGCGATTACGAAGGTCAACAAAGAGCCCAAAGTACCAAGACGAACAGAAGCTTTCATGATGCATATTCCTTTCTTATTGTTGTTCTGCAAAAACTGAAATGCAGCGCACAGCCGAACCCCTGCAAATAGCGCAAGGCTTCGCCGGACTCACTCATGTATTTGTATAAAGGGCGCAATCGCAGCGATTGCGCCGCCCCCAGCGACAGGAAAGCGCGCTAGAACGGGTACTGGACTGGATCGTTCATCAGGCTGACCCACTGACGCTCGGTAAATTCATCAAAGTTCGCTGGGCCGCCATAACGACCACCGTAACCGGAAATCCCCATGCCGCCAAAAGGCACCTGGAATTCGTTGTTAACCGTCTGGTCGTTCACATGCACCATGCCGCTGTGAATACGCCCTGCCCATTCATAGCCGCGCGTGGCATTGGCGGTATGAATGGCAACCGCCAATCCGTATGGCGACGCATTGACCAGCGCCAAGGCCTCCTCGATATCGTCGTACACGACGATGGGCGCGACCGGCCCGAAAATTTCGTCCTTGAACACCGGCATTTCCGGCGTAACGTCGATCAGTACGGTCGGCCGGTAACACAGATCCTGGTATTCCCCTCCTGTGACCAACGTCGCGCCCTGGCGGATGGCGTCTTGTACCAGGCCATGTACGCGGTCGCGCTGCTGGGCGTTGATCAGTGGTCCAAGTTGCACGGCCTGGGTAAAGGGGTTCCCACAGGCAAGACGCTCTGCCCTTTCCCTGAGTTTCTCGGTGTAGGCCGCGGCCACGCTGCGATGGACAATGTGCCTTCCTGCCTGCATGCAGATCTGCCCTTGGTGCAGGAACGAGCCCCAGGCACCTGACGAGCTGGCCGCATCGAGATCTGCGTCAGGGCAAACGATCAGGGCGTTGTTGCCTCCCAGTTCCAGCGAACACCGCTTGAGCAGTGCGCCGCAGGTTTCGGCAATCCTGCGCCCCACAGCCGTCGAACCGGTGAAGGCAATCATCTTCACAGAAGGGTCGCTGACCAGTGCAGAACCGGTTTCTGCAAGACCGGGAAGCACCTGGAACACCCCTTGCGGCACACCCGCCAGTTCGAACAAGCGTGCCAGCAGCAGACCGCCGATCACGCTGCTGAATTCCGAGGGTTTGAGTAGCACCGCATTACCCAGGGCGAGCGCCGGCGCAATCGAGCGCAAGGACAACAGCAACGGGAAATTCCAGGGAGAGATGACGGCAACGACCCCCATCGGCACCCGACGCCAGATATTGGTTCGCCCTGGCATGCTCGAGGGGAACACTTCGCCATTGGCTTGCATTGGCATGGCAGCGGCCATCTGCAACTGCTCGACGCAAACATTGAGCTCCCACTCGGCTTTGAAACGAGCACCGCCACACTCACGGATATTCCATTCGATGAAACTCTCGGCTTCCTGCTGCAGAAGTCGCGCCGCCTCTCGCAGTATCGCCGCGCGCTGATCGAAAGGCGTGGCCGCCCAACCCGACTGGGCTTGCCTGGCTCGCAGCCCGGCGCGCGCAACGTCCGCCGCACTGGCAATCCCTACGGTTGCCAGGCACTCACCAGTGGCGGGCTCATTCACCGGCATTTCGTTCTCGGCCGATTGCCAGGTTCCAGGATAAAAGCGCGCTTTCCAGCGTTGCTCGTCCATGAATTCGGCAATAGACGCATATTGATTTTGAAGGTTAGTGGTTGCCATATCAGACACCCTCCGTAGGGCGAGTTGGTGCTAGGGAAAGTGCAACCGGCTTCTGTGAGATCAACAACACGGCAATCACCGCGATCACTCCAGGAAGGGCGAAGACCAGGAAATTGTGCTCAAAAGGCAAACTCAGGCTGAACAGAAAGCCGCCCAGCAACGGCCCTGCCACGGCACCGCAGCGGCCAATCGCAGCAGCCATACTGACGCCGGTGGAACGAACCCGGGATGGGTAAAGATCAGCGGCCAAGGTATGCACTACAGAGAGGCAGCCCACGGTTGAACCGCCAGCGATCAGCAACAAGGCATAGAGCGTGGTCGCGTCCGGCTTGATGCCCAACATCGATATGGATACGGCAGCCAAGGCGAAGAACAGCGCCAGTGTCGCCTTGCACCCCCAACGATCGGCCAGCACGCCGCTGATCAAGGTGCCGATTAGGGAACCGACGTTCATCACCACCAGAAACACAATGCTGGAACCCAATGGATAGCCACCGCTACTCATCAGCTTCGGCAGCCAGGTGTTCAGGCCATACACCATCAACATGCACATGCCAAAGCTCAACCACAGCATCAATGTGCTGAACCCCCGGCCATCGCCGAACAACGCCGACAGCGACGTTTTGCCAGCGCCCACGTCAGCAGCCGACTCCAACACATAAGTCACAGAGCCAGTGGGATTGTGATCCGGGTTGATCCAACGCAACATCCTGGCGACCTCCTTCTGACGGTTACGATGCAACAGGTAGTCCACCGACTCGGGCAGGGTCTTGTAGAGCAACGGCAGGGACAGAAACGACAAGCCCGCGACGTAGAACGGCGAATGCCAGCCCAGATGCGGGATCAGATAGATACCTGCCAGGCCGGAAAAAAGCCCACCGATGGCAAAGAAACTGAGCATCAAGTTGATAAGGCGATTGCGGCATGAACCCGGCGACATCTCTTTGAGGATGGTCACCAGGTTGGGCACAACGCCTCCCAGCCCTGCGCCAGTGAGGAAACGGCACAAGGCGAAGCTGGTGGCGTCCGTGGCAAAGGCGTTGGACAGCGCTGCCAGGCTGAACAAGGCTACGCAGAAAAGGATGATGCGACGCCTGCCGAAGCGGTCGGCCTGCGTGCCCAGGGTGACTGCACCAAACATCATCCCGACCATGGAGCTGGCGCCCAACATGCCCGCCTCACCGGGTGTCAACGCCCACGCGGTCATCAGATGTGGCAGCACCGAACCGTAGATGACCAGGTCGTAGCCATCGAACATCATGATGAACGAGCACCAGAAAACCAGCAGGTAGTGGAACTTGTTAAGTCGTGCAGAATTGACGACTTCCAACGCATTAATTGAGCGCATACACGTTACTCTTATTATTGTCAGGGCCACGGCAGCAGGACTTGGCAGTACGCTACCGGGGGGCATTGCGAAGTTGCGTACGACTACTTCGTTTGCGTTTCCAGACGATATGGATAGAATCCGAATAGATCAAATAGATAGATTTTTCAATTTAATATAAATAAAAACTATATTCGGAGTGACAGTGATCGACCTCAATCTGGTCCGGGTCTTCGTGACGATTTTCGAAACCGGCAGTGTCAGCGGCGCCGCCGAGCGCTTACATGTGACCCAACCGTCCGTGAGCTACGCGTTGTCTCGCCTGCGTACATTGCTTAACGAGCCACTGTTCACACGCAGCCGGGATGGCATGCAGCCCACGTTCCTGGCCACCCAGCTGTATGCGAAATTCCGTTATTCACTATCAGAGATCGAGCGGGCCATTGCCCAGACCAGCCACTTCGATCCACGGGTTTCGACCCGCGGCTTTCGCCTGGCCTTGTCTGATCTTGGCGAGGTGTTCTTTCTGCCTTACATCCTCAAGGCCTTGCAGGCGCAAGCACCCGAGACCGAGCTGGAAATCATCCAGATTGACATCGACAAGCTGGGAGAGTGGCTGAGTACCGGAAAGATCGACGCGGCCATCTGTAACCGCAGTGACTCACCGCTCAATGCTAACTGTGACCTGATTTTTAGTGAGCGCTATGTGTGCCTGGTGTGTCAGGACCACCCACGCATTGGTTCGACGATGACGATGGAGCAGTACCTGGAGGAGAACCACGTGGTGGTATCCGCAGTGACCGGACACCATGTGGTGGAGGATCGATTGCGCGAATCAGGCTTCGAACGCAAGGTCAGATTGCGGGTGCCGCACTTCAGTGTCTTGCCGGAAGTTGTTTCCAGCAGCGACCTGCTGGTTACCCTGCCCTCACGGGTGGCGACCATGTTCGCCTCTCGCAGCCATACCCGCGTGGTGGAACTGCCCTTTAGCGTTCCGTCTATCGAAGTCAGCCTGCAATGGAATGATCATGACAGCGATATCCTTGCGCAACGGTGGTTTTGTGGGCTGTTGAAGGACACCCTGGCAGGCCTTTGAGCTCAAGCGGCTGGAAACTGACCAGCCGCCCAGAAAAATAGACATCATCTATATTAAGTCGAAAAAATCATCTATTTGATCTATTCAAGATGACCTCTTACTTTTGAGGCTGACGTTTTGACAGAGATCATCGCAATGGCATCCGTACACTCCACGACCTACGAACTGCTGCGTCGCCAAGGCATTACCACCGTCTTTGGCAACCCGGGCTCCAACGAGCTGCCGTTCCTCAAAGACTTCCCAACGGATTTCAATTACGTCCTCGGTCTGCACGAGGGCGTGGTTGTCGGAATCGCCGATGGTTACGCACAGGCCAGCGGCACCCCCGGTTTCGTGAACCTGCATTCGGCCGCCGGCACCGGCAACGCCATGGGTGCGCTGAGCAATGCCTGGAACTCTCATTCGCCACTGATCATCACCGCAGGCCAGCAGACTCGCGCCATGGTTGGGGTGGAAGCGCTGCTGACCAATGTCGACGCCGCCAACCTGCCCAGGCCACTGGTCAAATGGAGCTATGAGCCGGCCAGTGCCCAGGAAGTCCCGCACGCCATGAGTCGTGCGATCCATATGGCCTCCATGTCACCGCGCGGGCCGGTCTACTTGTCCGTGCCCTATGACGACTGGGCGCGGGAAGCCGATCCACAATCTTCTCACTTGCTTGAGCGACGGGTAGTCAGTGCCGGGTTGCCGGGCGATGCCCTTCTAGCGGATCTGCTCGAGCAACTGTCGAACGCCCGCAACCCGGTGCTGGTGTTGGGGCCAGATGTCGATGCAGCGAAGGCCAACTCGCATTGCGTAACATTGGCAGAACGCCTGAAAGCCCCGGTGTGGGTCGCTCCGTCGGCACCGCGCTGTCCCTTCCCGACGCGCCATCCGTGCTTTCGTGGCCTGCTGCCGGCAGGCATTGCGGCCATTGGAAAACTGCTGGAAGGTCATGACTTGGTACTGGTGCTCGGTGCACCGGTGTTTCGCTACCATCAATACGATCCGGGTCAGTACCTGGCTCAAGGTACGCGACTGATTGCGGTTACCTGTGACCCACTGGAAGCGGCGCGGGCCCCCATGGGTGACGCCATCGTTGGCGATGTCGGCTTGATTGCCGCCACCTTGGCCGAACGCATAACGTCCTCCTCCCGGACAATGCCGGCAGCGCTATCACCGCCTGAGCCGGTGGAACAGCTCGCAGGCCCGTTGCGCCCAGAGGTGGTGTTCGACACGATCAACGAAATCGCTCCGCACGATGCCATTTACCTGAACGAATCCACCTCCACCACCGCGCTGATGTGGCAACGCCTGACCATGCGCAGTCCAGGCAGCTACTACTTCGCCGCTGCCGGTGGCCTGGGGTTTGCCATGCCCGCAGCAGTGGGTGTTCAACTGGCCGAACCGGAGCGCCGCGTCATTGCTGTGATCGGTGACGGCTCGGCCAACTACAGCATCACCGCACTATGGACCGCTGTTCAATACAACATCCCGACGATTTTCGTCATCATGAACAACGGGACCTACGGCGCCTTGCGCTGGTTTGCCGGGGTTCTGCAGGTGGAGAATGTGCCAGGCCTGGACGTCCCGGGCATCGACTTCTGTGCCCTGGCCAAGGGCTATGGCATGCAGTCGTTCAAAGCCGAGGACCGAGGCCAACTTGAAGATGCGCTTCATCAGGCTCTGGCGCTGCACGCCCCCATATTGATCGAAGTCAGCACATTGGCGCCGCAGAACTGAGGAGCATCATCCATGTGGAACAATGCTCCGCTGAACGTCGCCGACTATCGTGAGTTGGCTCGTCGGCGCTTACCAAAAATGGTCTTCGATTACCTTGAAGGCGGCGCCGAAGATGAACAGGGTCTGCAACACAACCGCGAGGTGTTCCAGAACGTTCGGTTCAAGCCGCGCCGGTTGATGGATGTCAGCCAGCGTGACCTCTCGACCAGTCTGTTCGGCAAACGCCAGTCACTGCCACTGTTGATCGGCCCTACCGGCCTCAATGGCGCGTTGTGGCCCGAGGGCGATCTGGCCTTGGCCCGTGCGGCAAGCCGGGCGGGCATACCTTTTGTGCTGTCCACCGCTTCCAATTTGTCCATCGAGGATATGGCCCGGCGCTGTGATGGTGAACTGTGGTTCCAGCTCTATGTGGTTCATCGCACCCTGGCCGAACAGATGGTCGAGCGCGCGCTGGCGGCTGGCTACAAGACCCTGGTGCTGACCACCGATGTGGCAGTCAACGGCTATCGCGAACGCGACCTGCGCAATCAGTTCAAGATGCCGATGAGCTACACCCCGCGGGTCATGCTCGACGGTTGCCTGCATCCGCGCTGGTCACTTGACCTGGTTCGCCATGGCATGCCGGAACTGGCCAACTTCGTTAGCAGTGAAGCGTCCAGCCTGGAGGTCCAGGCCGCCCTGATGAGTCGGCAGATGGACGCCAGTTTTGATTGGCAGGCATTACGCTGGTTGCGTGACAAATGGCCCCACACCTTGTTGGTCAAGGGCCTGCTGGATGCCGACGATGCGGCCCGATGTATCGCCGAGGGCGTCGATGGGGTAATTCTGTCCAATCACGGTGGACGTCAACTCGACACGGCCATCTCGCCATTCGAAGTGCTGGCTGAAACCGTGCGCAAGGTCAGCCCCCCAGTACTGATCGACAGCGGCTTCCGCCGCGGGGCCGATATCGTCAAGGCGTTGGCCATGGGGGCCAACGCGGTATTACTGGGACGCGCCACTCTGTATGGGTTGGCGGCGCGGGGCGAAGTCGGTGTGGATGATGTGTTGCGCCTGCTCAAAGCCGATATCGACCGGACCCTGGCCCAGATTGGCTGCCCCTCTATCGCGTACTTGTCGCCTGCTTACCTTGATTTGCCTGCTACGCGTGCATTGGCCGCCCCGGAGCCGGCCCAGATACTCCCCTTTGAACAAGCGAGAAGTTAACGATGTCTGTCGTCAAGATTACCGGGCTCAAGTCCCGAGCGGTGAATGTTCCCCTGACATATCCCATTCATACCGCCGTCGGCACTGTAGCCACAGCCCCGTTGGTGCTGTTGGACCTGACTACCGACGCTGGTGTAACCGGGCATGCCTACCTGTTCGCTTACACGCCGATAGCGCTCAAGCCGCTCAAGCGGATGGTCGATGACATGGCCAGTCTGATCATCGATCAGCCCTTGGCACCCAGTGACTTGGAACAGATGCTCAGCAAGCGCTTTTGTTTGTTGGGTTTCACTGGCTTGGTGCGCATGGCCGCCGCCGGGATCGACATGGCGGCCTGGGACGCTTTGGCCAAGACTCAGGGGCTGCCGCTGGTACAGTGTCTGGGCGGCAATCTACGGGCAGTGAAAAGCTACGACAGTCACAGCCTGGACGGTGAAGCCCTGGCTACGTCACGTGCCGTTGACGCCGCCGAAGCAGGTTTTCGCGCGGTTAAAACCAAGATCGGCTATGCCAGTCTGGCCGAGGATCTGCGAGTCATTCGGAGCATGCGCCGCGCGGTGGGTGAGGATTTTTCCATCATGGTCGACTACAACCAGAGCCTGACCGTGCCCGAAGCGATCCGCCGGGGCCTAGCCCTGCAACAAGAAGACTTGGCCTGGATCGAAGAACCGACTCTTCAGTACGACTATATCGGTCATGCTCGAATCTGCGAAGCATTGGATATACCGATTCAGATCGGCGAGAACTGGTTCGGCCCCGAAGAGATGTTCAAGGCGCTGAGCGCCGGTGCCTGCGACCTGGCGATGCCGGATGTCATGAAAATTGGTGGTGTTACCGGATGGCTCCGAGCAAGTGCGTTAGCCCAGCAATTCAGCCTGCCGCTTTCCAGCCACTTGTTTCAGGAGTTCAGTGCACACCTGCTGGCAATCTCACCCACCGCTGACTGGCTCGAACGGCTGGACATCGCAGGAGCTGTTGTTGAGCCGACTCTGACCTTCAAGGACGGAAACGCCGTGATCCCGGACTTGCCAGGTGTCGGGATTGTGTGGCGCGAAACGCAAATCGATAAATTCACTATTTGAGCCCGACGAAGTTGGCCTAGGCCTTAATCTTGGCCTGTCGCTTATCGCCAGCCTTGCCTGCGCCGCTGACGGTAGCCTGGCGAGGCGCAGCTCCCAAGAGGAACATTTCTACCGCCCGACCGACCAACGTCTGGATCTGCTCGACCGCCAGCGGTTCTGAACTGGGCTGGTAGAGCCTGACCTGTACTTCCGCGGTCAACAATGCCAGGAACTGTGCCGCCTTGACCTGAGGATCGGCCTCGCGCAGTTCGCCACGGCCCATGGCTTGCGCCATCCAGGCCGACAACACCTCGTTACAATCGCTTGGCCCAGCCTCGTAGAACAGCATGCCGATGTTCGAGCGCCCCGCCTCGGCCATGACCATCCGGTACACCGCCAGAGCACTGCTCTCGTTGGTCAGCACAAACAACATGCGCTCGCCAAAGCGCATCAGCATCTGCTCAAGCGTAAACCGCTCCCGATCAGGCGCGGACAACTGCGCCACGGCCTCGGATAAATGCACGGTCGCCACCGAACGAACGACTTCCACAAACAGCGCTTCCTTGGACGGGAAATAGCCATAGAGCGTGGCCTTCGAACCGCCCAGGCGCTTGGTCAACTCATTCATCGACGCCCGCTCGTAACCCACCTCCTGAAACAGCAGCGCCGCGGCCTCAACGATTGCTTCGCGACGCGCCTCCGTCCTTACCTTCATCACCACTCCAATCGCTTAAGTGAACCATCATGTACACTTTTGCTTGACAGGTATTCTTCCGCCGCGCAAGAATCTAAAGCGTACCAAGTGGTTTAGTTTTAATCGGGAAACACTGTACTTCCCAGGCCCTTCAAAGACAAGGAAAGGCTGGAGCACACCTGACCTCAACGTCAAGACCACCCTCTCCCACCTGACCACGCTTCTTCAAACAGGGTTCCAACATGAACAAAATGCTCAAGGTTTCTCAACGGGTCATGCTGACGATCACCCTGGCCCTGGCCGGATGTGCCACAACCACCCCATCGTTGTATACCGGTATCGACTCCTCGGCACGCCTGGCACCGAACACCGAGGATGACGCCTACCGCGTGCCCTACCTCTACAAGGCCAACGTTGACTGGCGCAACTACTCCGCGGTCATTCTCGAACCGATCACGATCTATCAGGCGCCAGACAATCAATTCGGCGACCTGACACAGGCCGACAGGCAAACCCTCGCCGGCCATATGAAAAAGCAGTTCAGCGAACGTTTGCAAGAGCGCTTCAAGTTGACCCGAATCCCCGCACCCAATGCCCTGCGCATCAAGCTGACCTTGACCGGTGCGCAAACCACCACGCCCTTTCTCGGCACGTTCACGCGCTTCGATCTGGCCGGCGGCCCATACAACATCGTGCAATCGATTCGCGGAAAGGAGGGTACGTTTACCGGTTCGGTCAGTTATGCGGTCGAGATCTACGACTCGTCCAGCAACCGCCTGCTTAACGCCTACGTGACCAAGCAATACCCCAACTCGCTGAACATCGGCGCCACCCGTGGAGCCCTGAGCGCGGCAAAAACCGGGATCGATAAAGGCGCCGACGCGCTGGTCGCCCAGTTCAAATAGCGGCGCCCATGAAAACCTATCCGTACCTGATTGCCTGCGAGCATTGCGACACGGTGTACCAACGCTTCACCGTGGCCTCAGGCGAAGTGGCGCGCTGTCGGCGCTGCTCGGCGGTCCTGTATCGCGGCAGTCTTCTGGATATCGACCGCTGGCTGGCGCTGACGGTCGCCGCGGCCATCGCCTTCGTGATCGCCAATACCTGCCCGGTCATTCGCATCGATTTTCATGGCCAGCACAACGAAGCGACGCTCTGGGACGCCGCCGCCGCGCTCGCCCAGGGCACGGCGCTGCCTGTTGCGATGCTGGTGGCGTTTTCGACCATCGTCGCGCCCCTGCTGCAGATCGTCCTGCTGGGCTGGGTGCTGGGCTTCGCCCAATTCAGGCGAAAAGCCCCCGGGTTCGCCCAGGTCATGAAGCTGCTGATCCATTTGCGCCCCTGGTGCATGGTTGAAGTCTGCCTGCTCGCTACCCTGGTCGCTGTGATCAAGCTCTCCAGCTTGCTTCAGGTGCTGCCGGGCGCGGGTATCCGAGGCATGGCCGTGTTGATGATACTGCTCGGCTTGATCGCCAACCGGGATCTGCGCTGTCTATGGGAGCTGGCCGCGCAGCCATCGGCCAGTGGGGTGAACCCATGACCCCTTCACCGCGTTCGGCGCAGTTGGGTGTCGTTGCCTGCCCCTTGTGTGGACTGGTCTGCGAGAGCCCCCCCGATCAAGGCCCCCCCGCTCGCTGCCCGCGCTGCCGCTCAAGACTTCATCGACGGCGCCCGGACAGCCTTGCGCAAGCCTGGGCCTTTCTCCTGTCCGGTCTCATTGCCTATGTGCCCGCCAACGTCCTGCCGGTGATGTACTCCAGCCAGTTTGGCCAAGGCAGCGAGAGCACACTGCTGCACGGCGTCATCGAATTCTGGGCATCGGGGGATTTTGGCATCGCCCTGGTGATCTTCGTTGCCAGCGTGCTGGTACCTTGCGGCAAGTTTCTGGTGCTCGGCACCTTACTGCTCAGCGCACAGCGGCGCAGCCGTTGGGCCACACACGAACGGGCGCGCCTCTACCGTCTGATCGAGTTGATCGGTTACTGGTCGATGCTCGATGTGATGGTGGTCGCCATCGTCGCGGCCCTTGTCAGGTTTCAAGCCGTCAGCGTCATCGAGCCGCGCGCAGGCATCTTTTTCTTCGGCCTGATGGTGATTCTCACCCTGCTCTCGGCCATGAGTTTCGATCCACGTCTGATCTGGGATGGTGAGCAAGACCATGCAACAAATGCCCGACAACGCCGATGACCAGCCCCTCCCACCGCGGGTGGATAAACGTCGCACAATATCCCTGGTCTGGCTGGTGCCCCTGGTCGCCGCGCTGGTCGGGCTGTCGATGTTGATGCATGCCTGGCTGTCGGTCGGCCCGCACATCACCCTGACCTTTCAAACCGCCACCGGACTGGAAGCCGGCAAGACACCGGTCAAATACAAGGACGTCACGGTCGGCAGCGTGTCCGCCATCACCTTGAGCGATGACCGCTCCCATGTGCGGGTCACGGCCTCGCTGGTCGAGAGCGCCGCGAGCCTCGCCCGCGAGGACACCCGTTTCTGGGTTGTCCGGCCACGTATCGGTGCCCGAGGCATCTCCGGTGTCGATACCCTGCTTTCAGGGGCCTATATCGGCGTGGATGCCGGCACCTCGACACAGCCGGCCAATGCCTTTATCGGCCTGGAGTCTCCGCCCACCCTGATCAATGGCATGCCGGGCAAGGTCTTTACCCTTCATACCGCGCAGCTTGATTCGCTGGATATCGATTCCCCCGTGTACTACCGCGACATCAAGGTCGGACGGCTGGTGTCGTATCAGTTGGACCACGATGGCCGGGATGTAAGCCTGCAAATCTTCATCGACACGCCCTACGACCGTTTCGTGACAAGCGATACACGCTTCTGGAATGCCAGCGGCGTGAATATCTCCCTCGGTGCCGAAGGATTGAAAGTCAAAACCCAATCAATGGCTGCCATTGTGGCCGGAGGCATTGCGTTTGCTTCGCCGGAGGGTAGTCGCGCCGAATCGGCTCCCGCCCTCTCGTCCTTCACGCTGGCCCAGGATCAGCAAGCGGCCATGGCGCAACCGGATGGTCCGGCTCATCACATCCAACTACGTTTTGAGCAATCGTTGCGCGGGCTGACAGTCGGTGCGCCCGTAGAGTTCTCGTCCATCACTATCGGCCGCGTCGTCTCGATGGCGCTCGATTACGATGCGTCCAGGCAGCGCTTTCCGACAATTGTGGGTATAGAGATCTATCCGCAGCGCTTGGGCCTGGTGCTGCAAAAGCTGCCCAAACCCGAGGGCGACCAGGAGCAACAGGCGGCTACATTTCTACGCGGCATGGTCGAGCAGGGACTGCGCGCGCAAGTGCGCTCAAGCAACCTGCTGACAGGCCAGCTCTATGTGGCCCTCGACTATGTACCCAATGCCCCGAAAGCCAAGTTTGATAGCCAGGCTCGACCGCTCAGCATTCCCACCATCCCCAGCAGCTTCGACCACCTGCAAGAACAACTGGCCAGCATCATCGGCAAGGTCGACAAGCTACCGCTTGACGCCATCGCCGGTCATCTGGACGCGACGTTGGTTGGTTTGAACAAAACGCTACAGCAGGTCAATGAGCAAGTGCTGCCACAGACCACACAGACATTGCAGCAGGCGCACAAAACCCTCGGCGTGATGCAGCGCCTGATGGAGGGCGACGCGCCGCTACCGCAAGCGCTTGGCCAGGCCCTGCAAGAGGTAAAGCGCGCGGCGGTGGCCTTGCGCGTGCTCAGCGACCTGCTGGGCCGTCATCCGCAATCCTTGCTGCGCGGCCGACCGGACGATCAACCGATCCCGCCTACCCGCTCGGCCTCCCAGGAGTCAGCACCATGAACATTGCATCCCGTCCGGGCCTGCTCGCCCTGCTCATAGGGCTGAGCGGCTGCAGCGCGACACCTATCCATTATCACACGTTGGTTTCACCCGCCCCAGCGACCGCGTCCCGGCTAGCACCGGCGCCCTTCCTGATCGATATCCTGGCAGTGGGGGTGCCGGTGCAGATGGACCAGCCGCAGTGGGTGGTGCGGCGTGGAACAAACAGCCTCGACGTATTGGAAGGCGAACGCTGGGGCGCACCGCTGAGTGAAGAACTGCGCAGCGCCCTCTCCACCGAGCTGACACAGCGTCTCGACACCGAGGATATTTCCGGACTGACGCCCTCGTCGGATCAAGCGGTGCTGAGAATCAAGGTGCAGGTTCGACGTTTCGATAACTGGCCGGGCAAGCAGGTCGAGTTGTACGCGAACTGGAGTTTGAGTTTGGCGGATGACACAGCCCCTGCCCGCTTGATTTGCCAGGGACAGTTCCGCGAGGACGCGCCCGGCGGCTACGCGCAACTCGCCGACGCTCAACAACGCATTGTCGCCGCGCTGGGCGAACAAATCGCCACCGATGCCCGTCAGTGGTCGCAGTCGCGAAGTTTTCACCTGAGCGAGAAGCCTGATCACCCACGCACCGGGATCACGGGCATCATGCCTGTTGCACAATGCTTGCAATAGCACCTCCCCCACCAATCCGTTGTCACTGGAAAACGGGTTGACGGGGCAAGCCTACTGAAAAAAGCCCTACTTTTTTCCTTGCTCTTCTGGGCTTTCCTCGCCTCTGGCAACATCCGCTCCCGCACCGAACGCCAACACCGATGTCGTCGGCAGCGGCTGCGGCTGAACATAATGCACACGCGTCATTCGCTCCCGGTTGACCAGTAACCGCAGCACATCAGGGCGTGAATAGTGACCAACAGGGTCGTAGGCAGCTTTGGCAACACCAATCACCCCTAAGTCGATATCAGCATAGAGGATGCCCTCCTCTGTTTCCGCCAATGGCGTACATAGAGGTGCGCCATCCGGACCGTAGATCATCGCAAAGCCGCCACCTTCCAGCAGCAACTCGGCCTTGGCCGGAGAGTCAATCAACTCATCGAGCATTTCTTTGGACACCGTGGCACATGGCGCCAGCACAAAACACTGACCTTCCAGTGCATAGACTTGCGAGGCGGCATTATTGGCTTGGGCACTAAGTTGAAATGCAGCCCCCCTGTATACCGAAAAGCTAGGCCAGGCCGCGATATGTACCTGTTCGTGCTGAGCATACATAGCGTACTTGGACAGAGGCTGAATATGCTCCGCGCAGCACAAGGCGCCTAAACGACCCAAGTTAGTGTCATGCACGGCCAGATCACTGCCATCACCCTCTCCGTAGACTGAGCGCTCCACGTGAGTCGGCTTGAGCTTACGCCGTGTGGCGACTACCCGACCGCAATCGTCAATGATCGCCTGAGCCAGATACAAGGTACCGCCAGAACGTTCCGTGAAGCCCATTACCACGTGAATCTTGTGCTGAGCCGCAGCCCTGCAGAGGTGCTCGAAGGGTTCACTGCCGACCTCCAGAGCGTTGTCAAAGTTGCGCTGGACGAAGCGCATACCACCGGCCGGTGAGTCCAGCCAGATCCACCAGGGATATCCCGGCAACCACGCTTCAGGGAAAGCCACCAGCGAGGCTCCCTCAGCTGCCGCCTGAGCAATCAGTCCAATGGCTTTGGCCACGCCAGCTTCTAGGTCGAGGAACGCAGGGGCGGCCTGCACCGCGGCTACTTTGTACTGTTTTTTATGCACAGTCATGCTTGGTCACCTTGCTTAGTCAGAAAATATGAGCCAGACGCACATTCACACGCAGGTTTTCCTGCGGGCCATTGCTTACATCGAGGTCTTGGCCTACCTGGGTTTGCAGTTGTGTTTTTGGGGTAAGGAAGTGCGACCAAGTCAGCAGGTAACGCTTGGTATTCAGGCTGTCGTTCTGGCTGACACCGCCTAGATGATTTTCGCCACCCGTGGTGTGGAATAAGCTGACCCCAAACTGGTCGGTGGGGCTGAATACATAGCGTAGGTGCGTCTGCACTTCAAAAACCGAGTCTTGACGTAGTGTGCGACCGGCAAAGTCATTGTTCTTGCCGAACTCATCGTGCTCCAGCGTGATTTCACCGTACAGCGTCCGAGGAATGATTGCCTGAACGTAGTTGACTTCAAATACCCCCTTCCAGCGGTTCTCGCCGATGTTCATTGAACCTTTGTCGCTGTCGTAGCTGCCTAGCGGCAAGCCGATGTAACCCCCCAAGCTGAAGTAACGCTCGTTGACCGCATCGTTGAGGAGCCAGATATTACTGCCGATAATGGGGTCGCCAAAATTGCTTTCAGAAGCATGATTGTCACCACTCATTTTCAGATGCCCATAGGGCAGAATCACCTGAGGTGTCACCAGGAAGCCACCTAGCGAAGTCCATTTCACGAATCGAGCCAGAGCCACATCACTACTGAGGCGAAAATCCCCCTGCGCCTCATGACCGTCTACCTTCAATGTATTGCGCTCGGCGTGTTGGTAGTACAGAACCCCTAGATCCGTGCCCTCGGGCAAAGGAGCCGAATCTCCAGGCTCGGTGGTAACCACACCGGCACAGGCCCCTGCGGTATACCCAACTAATAGCGTCGCCACTGCCCGTTTGAGTCCATTCGCAAGACACCCGTGTTTTAGCACCGACTTATTTTTCATATCAGCTCACTTTTGTAGTTGGGGCGTTGGGAATAGCTTTGCGGTTTATTGAGCAGGGCCAGCCTGGCGTCCGAGGACCGATTGCATGCTCAGGCCGATAGCCAACAGGTGACCATCAGAGTCGGGCATTCCATCGATTTCCAAACCAACCGGCAGCGCGCTACGTGGGCCAAGCCCAATAGGGAGTGTCAAGCCAGGCATGCGAGCATTGCTGCCGGGATCGGCATTGCGGATCATCCGTGCAAACGCAGCAAAGGTAGTAGCTTCAGGTTCGCTTTTGATCGCCACATCGGGGGTGGTCGGAAACACCAAGGCATCGAGACGGTTGTCCCGTATGAGCGCCTGGTACATCTGCATCAGTGCAGGAACGCCTTTGTTGATCGCCCAGTCGTAGGCCGGCTTCAGATCAACGAGATTGCCATTGGCGTCAGGAAGTTTTTGCGGAATGATGAATCGGTGAAAAATATCCCTTACATCGGGGCTCGAGATCTGACGAGCTAATGTCTCGATACTGATACCGCTGCCGCTAATCACCAGATAGCGCTGCAGGTCTAATTTTCCCTCGTACAATGCAATCGGCATCCCTACCTTGGCATCCAGTTCGAAGACCCCAGACATAGAAACAGGCACCAGCTGGAACCCAGCAGCCTCAAGCTTTTTGAGCGCTTGGCTGGCGGTGGTTGCAACATCTGAATTCAGGTCTTGCCAGAACTCAGCTGGCACACCCAACCTTATCGCGGAGGCCTTCGGCGCTACTACTGGCTTCAGCCCGGTAATGACCTGATCCAGTAAAACCACATCCTCAACACAACGTGTCATGGGCCCGGCAGTGTCACGTGTATGGGATATCGGCGTAATACCTTGCTGACTGTAGCGCCCCACCGTAGGCCTGAAACCTACACAGCCATTGAGTGCACAAGGTTGACGGATGGATCCACCGGTGTCGGTGCCCAAGGCCATTGGTATCAGCCTTGCGCCCACCGCACTGGCACTGCCTGAAGACGAACCTCCGGCGATCAGCGTCGAGTCGTAGGCATTGCGCACGCCAACTACTCCTGGCTCATGAAAAGCCGTGTTGTAGCCGGATGTGCCATAGGCCAGCTCCTGCATATTGGTCTTGCCAATGACAATCGCTCCGGCGGCTATCAGCCGATCAACGATGGGCGCGTTGATCTTCGGATAAAAGTCCGCCAGCGCGGGGGTTCCCGCACTATTGGCGAAGCCTTTAACCTGGATATTGTCCTTGATGGCGATGGGCACACCGCCCAAGGGCAGACAGGGTTTACCCTGTTGCATGCGTTGATCGTAAGCGTCTGCCTGTGCCAGAGCAGCATGTGCGTCAACCGAGATGAACGCATTCAATTCCTTATGAGTCTCGATACGCGCCAGCCAACCTTCCACCAACTGGCGACTGGTAACAGTTTTCGAGCAGATCAGTTTTGCCGTTTCAACACCGGTCAATTCATAGAAATTAGCCGGTAATACTCCTGCACTCGACACGCTGGCAGCCAACGCCAACGGTGGTCCGATGCCCCATTTCAACTGTCGCATCACTCGTATCCTGTCCAGTTATCGGGCCCCTATGCCCTGCCACTAAACTAACGAGTGTGCCGATCGGCCGCTTCCTCATTAATGAGGAGGAGGTACTAGAAATGTCGAGCCAGTTGAGTACGATTCGCGCAGTCGAGCTTGCACATTGCATTGCTCAAATGGGTTCGAACAGTGGTGAAGGCAATGCCCAATTGCCGAGCAACTTCCTTGTCGCTTGCACCGTTTGCGACCAATCGCGCGACATCAACCTCACGCCCCGAAAGCCCTTGCGCAGGTTGAATGGCCGATGACAGTGAACGCACAAAATAAGGTGAAAGACTATTGAGAATGCGCTCTTCCCGAAGTGTAAAGGACTGCTCTCCAGCCCCCCGCCAAATGCGCAGATCCCCTACATCAACGCCCTCGTCGAAAAAGTAGATATTGATGCCATGGTACATGCCTGTCGGCTTCAGAAAATCGACGTAGAACTCACTGCCTAGCAGCTCAGGACGAGCTATCACATTGTCCACGTTGGTGGCCGACACGCGCGCGCGCAAGGCCGGAGTAACATGATCGACCTGACAGAAGTACTGATCGTAGCTGTCCAGCATCTCGCCACTGATATTGACTGCAACTCTCTGGGTCGATTTCTGGCGCTGGGCATCCCATACAAACGAGGCTGCATAGTCAGCGTTGAGCAGCAAGGTCACCAGTTCAAGAACCTCTGCTCGCGCCTGAGCCTTGCCACGATACTCAGAAAGCCGCCAGATGATTTCGGCAACGTACTCCACTTCCAGCTTGCTCAAATCTGTCGTAACCATTGCGATAAACCCTCCCCTACCGCTTGCACCAACGAAACAGTCTGTGCACAGCAAGAATCAGGCCTTGCGCAGGTTACGCAGAACAACGTTTGAGAGTATTCGAAGGCAGCTCACCGAACGGCTTGCGGGAATGTTGCACAAAGCACCAAAAATGCACGAAACATGATCCAGCGCTAGGTCGGTGACATTGCGAACGTTGCAATTGGTCTTGCTGAGACAGGCGTTAATGCGTGCGCGCTTTCTCTCACGGATAAAGCATTGAGGACACAGATCCAAACTGGAAAACCTGAGATGCTTCAGCCGCGCTTGTGCGGCGCAAGCTCTGGGTAAGCGGATGGGGTGGCCGCCGACGTGCTCATTGATATAGTGCGATACCGCATACTGGTCCGCATTTTCGAAAGCCTGGCTGCGCTGACTCAACAGGTGCGTGCCCATGTTCGGATTACTCTGATTATTGTTATGGACCATCAATCACGACCCTTGAAAAACAGCGCAAGAGAATCGTTAATTTTTATGGTTAGAAGAACAATATGAGCAGTATCGCTGCAGCGCAAATAGACAGTTTCAAGATTGCATATAGACCATCTTTATAATCATCGCAACACCAAAAAGCTTGTTTTAAATCCCAACTGATTATACTGTTAGGTCGCAGGCGAAATTATAATTTTAGGCCGCGCAAAAAACTCTTATTCGCGGGCGCCTATGGACCGAACGCGGGGATCAACTGTTGGCGGATCTACGAAGAATTTTAGCTTCAAAGGCACGCCTGACTGCGGGTGCTCATGAAAACCGCATTTTCGCTGGAGCACGTCGATTTTCCGTCGATGGCCGCACGCACAGGTAAAACCAGCACGCTGACGGACTATAAGCACCTACGACAGTCGGCGAACCTTCTACCTCAGGAGTCAGACAATGAGCAACCAACCCACAATCGTTTTAGTGCATGGTTTCTGGGGCGGTGCCGCCCAATGGAACAAGGTCATTCTCGAGCTGGCACGAAAAGGCTACAGCTCCATTCGGGCGGTTGAACTCCCGTTGACGTCGCTAGCCGACGATGCTGAGCGTACCCGTAAAATGGTGGCGCAGGTCAGTGGCCCGGTCTTGTTGGTGGGGCACTCCTACGGAGGAGTGGTCATTAGCGAAGCCGGTGATCAGCCCAATGTGGTCGGTCTCGTCTACATCGCAGCGTTCGCCCCCGATGCTGGAGAAAGCCCTGCTGGTATCACTCAGGAATTTCCGCCTGTCGTATTGCCTAATCTCGCGCCCGACAGTGACGGTTACCTGTGGGTCAAATTCGAGAAGTTCCACGAGAGCTTTTGCCAGGATCTAACACCGGACGACGCCTTGGTCATGGCCGTGACCCAGAAGGCGCCTCTTGCCAGCACCTTTGGCAATGCAGTTACGACCCCGGCATGGAAAAAGAAACCTTCTTGGTACCAGATCTCGAGCGAGGACAGAATGATCTCCCCAGAAAACCAGAAGCGCATGTCAGCTCGGCTCGAGGCGAGAAAAGTCATTACCTTAGCGGCGAGTCATGCGTCACTGGCATCAAAACCACGTGAAGTATCGGAACTCATCGGCGAGGCGGCCTCAGAGGCAATGAAATCGTAGTGACTGGCACGGTATGTTGATGCGCGGCAGGCACTACAGCACTTGTCCCCAGGCGCGAAGCTCAGCATCCGACTCAATAGTACCGCTTGAACTTAACGCGAAATCGATTTCCTGCAAATTGACCTATACCCCTTTACCTAATAGCGAAATTGATCTGCGATATTGGACTTGCCACCACCACACATCCCCTCAAAAAAGCCACCGCCCGGGATCCTGTTTTCTGGCTGTGATCGCGCGTCGTTTTAGAGAGGATCTAGGTTTCTGTTACCTGGACCTTTGCCATGACGCTATTGCATTTGCCTCCTCTTCGGTCACTTGGCCTGACGGCCCTGCTGACCATCGCTCCAACCTGTTTCGCCAGCACCTGGGTCATCACGGACTCGGCTCATCCTGTTGAGGTGACTGCGGACGTTCGTTTGGTCCACCTAGATCGACTTGACCAGCTGGAGGCTGAGCTTTCCAGTTTGCTGCCGGACGATCCTGCTCAGGTGCAGGCTCTCTTTCAGGAAAGCCTCACAGCCGAGGCCGCCGCCGAGATCAGCCAGGCTCACCAGGACGTGGTAGAAGCCTGGAACCTCGGCGTCACCAAGATGCCGGCCGTTGTCGTGGACCACCGCTACGTCGTCTACGGCGATCCGAACCTTGAGCAGGCGCTCGCGAAGATCGAGCAGTTCAGGAGGGATCAGCCATGAGCCTTTGTGCGCCAAGTCGACGTGTGAAATCGTGGGTACCGGTTCTCCTGGCCCTTCCCTACTCGACCCTGAGCCTAGCCCTGGACACGGCCACCATCATCCCGTCGGTGTCGTCTCCGAGCTGTCTGGAGTACCAGGTCGTGGGCGTGTGCTATTGGCTGCGGTGTACGCCCTTCGGCTGTAGCGTCAAGACATCGGCCAAGGTCCGGCATTACGTGCCCGATGCCGTGGTCTCCAGTTACTCCTCCACGGGTGAGAATCCCTGGACCGAGGTCAAACTGCTGAGCCCGACCAACCCGATGGCCCAGGGTGGAGGCAGCGGTACCACCAACAATTCGAACGAGAACAACCTCGCCGTCTTCAAGAACGTCGATGTGATTGGCCATCCAGGCATTGCGGCGTTCAATGCCTTTGCCAGTGGCTCGGGTTATACCTGCGCAGGAGCCGGTACACCCTATGTGCCCAACCTCCTCAGTACCCTGGATCCCCTCGGCTGGCGCCACGGCATTCCGGAAAGCATCTACCCGCCTTCATTGATCCCGGGCCTGCGTGAGATCGGCAGCAGGCTGGCGCTGAACCTGTGGGGCAGCGTCTATCCGCGCAGCGGCTTTCTGCACCAGCCTGACGACTACAAGGCCTCCGCCGTGACGGCTCAACGCGCGGGGGACATCGTCACCCGCCCGGGCCAGTTGCATGTCTACCAGCCGCTCCTGGCGTTGCCCAGCCCGGGCTACTGGCCAGCGGGGGAATTACGCGAATCCGATCCCAGCACGGGCAAGTGGCAATCGCTGACGCCGGTGCTCAGTCAATCCTGCTCGGTCTTTCCTCACCCGGGCCCTCACCCGCAGGCCCGGGACGGCGGTTATGCCTGGTCGTTGTGGCGCCCCTACACCTGCTGCAAGCGAGAGGGACAGACCTTCCTCGGCAGTACCGGCCCTCAGTAACGTTTTTCCCGTCTTTGCATCGTTTTTTACGGAACGGAGTTCCCCCTCATGACTTGGATGTCAGTGCTTCACCCTTCTTCAGCCGCCCCCTGGCTGGCCCTCCTCACGGCCCTGTCGAGCCCCCTCACTTTCGCAGTACCCCCCAGTTTCAGCAGCACCGGCAGCGTGATCGGTGACGACGTGCTGTACCGCATTGGTGGTGGTAATGCGGTGTCCATGGGACGTGCCGGCAACATGCGCAGTTTCGGCGTGGGCGTCGGCTGGAACAGCAACCTCATGTGCGGAAACATGGACCTGTCCACCACCCTGCACAACCAGCTCAACGGACTCACCGATGGCTTTCAGAGCATCATGGGGAGTTTGATTCAGAACGCCACCGGAGCTGTGGCCTCGCTGCCGGCGCTGATCATTCAGCGGGCGGACCCGGCCCTGTACAACCTGCTCACCAACGGCATCCTGCAGGCTCGTCTGGACTTCGATCGCTCCAAGAGCACTTGTCGCGCCATGGCCGAGCGCATGATCAACGTGGCCGGCAGCCAAAGCGGCTGGGGCTCACTCGCTGAAGGCCAGGCCCTCAAGGAAGCCATGGGCCAGAAAAGCGATGCCGTCGCGGTGACAGCCCAGGCCGAGTCGGACAAGGGCAACACCGGCATTCCCTGGGTGGGTGGTGACAAAGCCGGTGGCCAGGGCCAGCCACCGATCCGGGTGGTGAACACCGTCACCAAGGCCGGCTACAACCTCCTCAATGGTCGTGGCGCCACAGAGTCATCGCCCATCGCGCCCGCCGATTGCAACAACGGCATGCTCTGCGGTGTCTGGCGCTCACCCGATGAAGCCGCCACCTTCGCCAACCGAGTGCTGGGCGAAGTGGAACAGCAGACCTGTGAGGACTGCACCAAGAGCAGCACCACGGCCGGTGTCGGCCTGACGCCACTGATTCAGGAAGAGTACGAAAGCAAACTCCAGTCGCTGCAAGCGCTGATTGCCGGTACCCAGCCGCCCAGCCTGGAGAACCTCGCCGCCGCTGGCAGCAGCTCGATGCCCATCACCCGTGGCGTTATCACCGCACTGCGCGATGAGCCCGACCAGGAGCTGTTGGCTCAGCGCCTGGCGTCGGAGACCGCCGTCACCAGCGTGCTGGAGAAAGCCCTGTTGCTACAACGTGCCCTGTTGGCCGGCAACAAGGAACCCAACGTCGCCGCCAACGAGATCGCCACAGCAGCAGTGAACCAGGAGCGTGAATCCCTGCAACAGGAAATCACCAACCTGCGGACCGAGCTGGAGCTGCGCCGTGCCCTGACCAGCAACTCCCCCGCCGCCATCATCGCCCGCCACACCGAGCGCAAGGACAACTCCCGGACCATCTACGAGGGCGACCCGGACACCAACCGCCTTGAGAGCGTGGAGAAGGACGTCAACAGCCGTCGGAGGATGCAGCCATGAGCACGCCCTCTTCTTCCCGTTTCAAAAGCCTGGGCATCTGGGGGCCCATCGCCGTCGCCTTGTTGGTCATCATCATCGCCGCAGCCTTCAACCTCGGCGGTGTGTATGTGATGCAGGGGTTGCCGGCCTGGCAATCCTGGAGAGCTCACACCTACTGGTATTTCTTTGCCTGGCGGATGGGGCTTTACAGCGCTGCCCTACTGGGGTGGCTCAAGTACCGCGCACGCCTACTCAAGCGTGAACCGGGCGCGAGCCTGCGCTGGCGCCGAGCCGAAATTGCGGTCGTGATGGCCTTGGTTCTGATGGAACTGTCCCGCGCTCACACGCAGCTAGGAGGCTGATATGACCCTCTACACCAACGATTATCTGGAGTACTACCTCACCCTGGTGGGCTGGCTCGTCGGCAACGGCATCTGGGACGTGCTGATGGACTCAGGGCTCTTTGCCCTGCCGTTCTTTGCGATCCTGCTTCAGGAATGGCTCAAGGCCCGTGACGAAGGCGCCGATGAGGGCAACAAGGGGCTGCTGGCCGCCACCCGCATCGAGAACCGGCTCTGGCTGGCCACCGCCGTGATCATGTTTGCGGGCGTGCCCTTCATTGAGCTCAATCTCACCACCCTGCAGTTCGACGACACGCGTTCGCAACAATGTCAGTACCAGGTGCCGGCGCCCGAGGACACCGGCTGGGGCCGCTCCTTCACCTCCCTGAATAACCAGAGCGCTCGCGTGCCGGTGTGGTGGTGGTTCGTGCATTCAATGTCCAAGGCGGTGACCGGCGCTGCGGTGGCGGCCATTCCGTGCGGGACGGATCTGCGGCAGATGCGCATGCAGGTCAACACCACCCGGCTGCATGACCCGGTGCTCACCCAGGAAGTGGCTGACTTTACTAATGACTGCTACGGCTACTCCCGGGCCAAGCTGTTCATGAGCCGCCCTACCCTGAGTGACGAACAAACCCACGACATCAACTGGATCGGCTCCCGGTACTTCAACCAGCAGTCCGGGTACTACGACACCTACCATTCCAAGACCCCGCGAGTTGAGTGGCCCTACGACCCGGTGCGAGACATGGGGTTGGCTGAGGTCAGCCATGGCGGCGGTTACCCGACCTGCAATCAGTGGTGGGCCGACAGTGATCAGGGGCTGCGCGCACGGCTACTGACTCAGGTAGACATCACTCTGCTGGATCGCTTTGTGCGGTGGGCCAGCTCCATGCCCCAGGATGAAGTGAACGACGCGATCATTCGGCAAGTGGTGTCGCCGAGTAGCCAGTGGATGACCCAAGGGCAGCTCTACTCTGACTATGGCGGTCAGGTGCAAAGCTCCCTTTACAACGACTTGAGCCGAGCGGTGAGCACCATTGGCTTATCGATGGGAACAGCTGCCTACTTCCCGGCCATGGACGTTGTGCGCCAGGCGCTGCCCATGGTGATGGCGGCGCTGAAGATGGCGCTGGTGATCTGCATACCACTGGTGCTGATTTTCAGCACCTACGACCTGAAGGCCGCCGTCACGGTTTCAATCGTGCAGTTCGCGATGATCTTCGTGGACTTTTGGTTTCAGCTTGCGCGCTGGATCGATAGCACCATCCTCGACGCCCTGTACGGCCAAAACTCGCCCTACTCGAATCTGGACCCGTTGATGGGCTTGCACAACATACAGGCCGACATGCTGCTGAATTATGTGATGGCCGCGCTATTCATCATATTGCCAACGTTCTGGATCACTGCCTTGGCTTGGGCAGGCATACACGCTGGACCAATTATCCAAGGGTTGGTAGGTGGAACCAGTGGAGCCCAACAACAGGGAGGCCAGGGTGGGGACATAATGATAGAGAGCATTCATGAAAATACGGAGCCAGATGAAGAAAATTGACTCCTACAAGTCACGATCAAACCTCGGGTCATGAATATATTTAGGTGCATGGGGATCAGGACAGAGCTCCTCCACATCAAAATCTACTATTTCTCCGCCACAGCCCGACTTTCCTCTCTTAAGCCCCTGGAGCGCCAGAAGTCCAACGATTAACAGCGCCATCCAAAAAGCCAAATACAAGAAACAACCTACAAAAACCAACCTCACCGACCACTTCAGGATACCCGCCAAAACGGCGGGCACGCCTTTGCCCTTTAGCCACCCCATGGCTGTATCCTCAGACCTCAGGTAGCGGCCAGATAACCGCCCCAGCGAGAAGCCCAAGCGATATGAAGGTCTCTGCTTTTTAATGTCGTCCGCCATGCTGCTGACCTCTGCTGTTGAGATTCCATTCTTCGCACAGTTCAATGGTGCGATTGTTCAGACCAGCTTTGCAGATGATCCGCAGAAGCGCCTGTAGGGTTTTTCGGCAAATGCTGACGGCGTGGTCTTTCAATAGAGAAGCTGTTGAAGTGGCATCACCCTCGCGGACCGTGAGACCGCCAGTTTTTTACCGTTGCGTGGTCGAATCGATCGATGGCGGATCAGGTCAAGGCTCCTCCACATCAGAGTCCACTCTCTCTGCGCCGCAGTCAGGATCATTCCTCAGAATGCCCATCAGCACCAAGAGCCCAAGAATCAAGGGCGCTATCCAAAACGCCAAATACAAGAAACAGCCGAGAAAGCTCAGCCTCACCGACCACGTCAGGATCCCGGCCAGAACAGCGGGCACGCCTTTGTTCTTTAGCCAGTCCATGCAGTCATCCTCAGCCCTCTGGTAGCGGCCAGAGAACCGCCCCAGCCAGAAGCCCAGCCGATAGGACGGTCCACGATGGCGCGTCGCTGCAAAAGGCCCGTCGCTGCTGTGTTGTGCTTTGCATTTTGCCCACCAGTCCTTCAACGTCTGCATCTGTGCCTGCGAGGCCGCAATGAGCTCAGGATCAGAGGTGGTTTTGATCACCTTCACGACAGCCAACTCGGCGTCGAACCGGTGCACCGTGTATTTGTAGTTGGAGCCGCCCTCTTCTTCCGTGTACCTAGACTGGGTGACATGTAACACAGCGTTCGCCCCCCACAGCCTGGCGGTCTCGATCAGCAGTTGGCGGGCGTCGCTGAGGTCACTGGATTCGCTCCAGCCTTTACCCGTGATCAGCACCCTCTTCATGCCTTTCGGTGGGCCGACTTTGGACCAGACGAAATCGTAGGGCTCAACATAAATGTCTGTCGGGCCAGGTCCAGGAACCACACGTTTTGCCTTCGAGCCCTTGGCAGAAGGTGTCGGCATGAACGTGACGTTCTGCCCGGTCACCAGAGGCGCTCGACCTTCGACGTCATCAAGGTGGAAAAAGTACTGCTCCCTGTCCTCCCCTTTGATGAAACCGTACCCCTTGATGGGAACAAAACTGATGACGACACCTGCGATGCTACCGGCGGCTCTACTGTCCATGTCTGCCACGTAAATCTCTCCATAGTCATACGTCACTGGTAGCCCGTCTGCTGCTTCATCCGCCACGAAGCTCAGCACAACGTTTCAAAGAACCCGCAGCCGTTACTGGCCTGCAGGCCCTCAGCTTCGCAGATGGATACGAGACATATGCGTAGGGGAATTCGTAAAAACAGTGGGTATTTTTCAGCAGGAATCGCCGCCGCTCGAGAGCTCACGGTGACCTTCAGGTGTGAAGTTGGCGCAGGGTGGACGGAAGGGAGTTTTTTGAGGTTCGGCGGACCGCTGAACGAACGTTTCTTGGTCGTGATTTGCTAAGGCCAGCAAGACAACTCGCTTTCAATCGAGTGAAATTTCCTAGAAAATCCTGACCGCTTGTATGCGCCCAATCTCGCGGCTAGGCTTCGACTGTCACTGCTCATCAGTGATCAGGTTTAGCAGCCTGGAAATAAACATTGGGCGCACAGCGCCACCCTAGTCGGGCGCTATTTTTTTGCCTCCGCTTTATGGTGGCTGTGCGCAGGGCATCCTCACGGGTGCGCCGGGTTCCCAATGTTCCGGTCTGCTAACCTGCGTACAGCTGCCACCTCTTCGTTTAGCAGCGATAACTGGCAGTTCCACTTAACATTGGAAGTGCAAATATGTTCAAAGTAACCCCCAATCCGCCTGCAATACCCAACGTTGAAACCATCGATCCTCGTATCGCCGACCGGGCTTTGTCTCACTACAACCTCGGTCCGAGCGCAGGGTCAAAACCTGCCCCTGTCACCACGCTGCACGATCATCTGCATGAACCCAGGCATCAGGAAGACGCCCTGGCCAACGTCTACTCGATTCTGCAATCCGCTGCGGCCACTGCTTATGAATACGCTGACAACCAGACCGGTTCGAACCGCAAGGTCGCGATGGGTGTGGTGCATCTGATTGAGTTGGCACAGCTGAGAATGGATTCAGTGCTGAATGAGCACGCGGTCAGCGGCTGACAGCAGTCCAGAGCGCCCCGTTCACTTTCATTTGAGGATGAAGCCGTACCAGTCCTAAGTGATTACCTGACATCTGCTGAGACTGAGATAAGAAACTCAAGTAGTGTCCGGGATTAGTTGACCACTACACTCGGACACTTACGACGCACTCAACGAGTGTCTCAAATACGGAGTTGCTACCGCACAAGTGGGCGTCCGTTTAATTACGCAAGGCGTGTTCGACCGACGCTTACTCTTTAACGCGTCGACATCACTGAAGACGTTACCGGAAGTTTGGAATATTGAGGGTGCTGCTTTACGAAGGTTCGCACCGACTGTTCCTGCCTGTCCGCCACACACACGGCTATGCTGGGGTAGTCAACCGAGCACGTTGCCAACGCAAGAATGCCGCAGTTCTTGACGCCATAGATGGCGGCAGGGTGCACCGCGAGTGGGCAATCATAGGTCATCTCGCCTAGATAATTGATCTGGCCATTCGTAACGGTAAAGCGCAAGGGTTTCGAGTAAGCGCCCATGAGGCCCCGGCGAGAGCCAAGATCGCTCACTTCATAGGTGCCTGCGGGCATCCATGCCGAGTAATAATCCTTGGGACCCCAGCCGTAGGTTTTGCCTGTGTTCACTTCGCGAAAGCTGATCCAGGTGCCGTAGGGACCTCCCTCGATCAGGGAGCCCAGGACGAGGCCGGCGTTTTCTGCGGAATAGACCTTTGAGTCCAGGGCCATTTCAGGCGGCAATGCCGAACAGGCACTTATCAAGGCAGTGACGCCAATCGCACACAGCTGACTTACTTTATTCATTCAATCCTCGGTCCTTCGAAACAAAATGTGACTCGTCCATTATAATGCGGCATTTCTCACCTTCAGCGTTAAGGATGACACCCCATCATGAGTAGTTTTTTTGCGGGCCGTGCACTGGGCACCGTGGCTTTTGTATTGATTCTGGGAGGCTGCAGCGTATCGGGCAGTTACCCGGACGCGACCGAACCAGACGCCGCAAAATTGCGTTTTATCAGCGAGATGAGCAGTGCCACTTTGGACGTGCTTGATGAGCATCACTGCAACGGCCAAACCACGGGCATTCTCAATAATCTGTTCCTCGCCAACACCCGCAGGCGGGCGGACATGTCGATGCCGCCGGCTTCTGAGAAAGCGCCTTACCTGGAGATCCGGCTGCCCCCTAATAAAGCTCTTCTGCTGCACCTCAATTCACAAGGAGCAGGCTCGCTGTGTGGCACGGCCTTCACTTTCACGCCGCAAAGTGGCGCTGAATATGAACTGACATTTAATAGTGCTGGCAGTCAGTGCATGACCATGCTTAAACGCCTGCACCAGGTGCAGGGGCAGGTCGTGCGTTCGCCCGTCCCGCTGGTGAATAAGGGGCTACCAAGCTGCATTGGCACTAATGCCCTGTTTCCCGCCCCCGCCAAAGGCCTGCCTGATACCTCGGAGCGTGATGGATTGGCACAGCAAATCATCTCCCAGAGCATCATCGCGGAGATGAAACCTGACACCTCCTCCCTGGACGCCAGCGCCCAGGCTCAGGCTGTCGACCTGATCATCAACAAGCGAAAAGGACAGATGAACCTCGATCTGCCGGATGCCTATTGGAACCAATATCGACAGAGCGTCGCGACCCTCCTGGCTCAAGTACAAGGGATAAAAGCTGATGCGCTTGATAAATACAAAGTTGAGTATCGCGCTCGTCTCTCCCGGTTGGACATACCCTCCCTCAAAGCGCTGGTGCCTGATACCCAGGAAACCGACGTCACTCGGGCGCTGGCCGTCAACGGCGCAATGCTGCAGTACTACCGCCGCCTCAATGAGCAATTGCAAAAAGAGGCTGTGGCGGAAAACTGGGGACGTCTGGCCGAGTTGGACAAGCGTTATGGGGTGTGCGAACGGTACGCGCAGTGCTGGCAGAATTGATGATTGAGGGGGCGCTTCAGAATTCGGAATTTAAAGCATGCTAAACCCTCGGGCATTGCTGCCGCGCTCAAAAATGTAGCTAAGCAAGGCGTGTTCTCCGTACGTTTACGGCAAGCTTGCGCCCTTCTGGATAACCTGCGCCAGCGCGTAGAGGCCGCCCGACTGCACTGGATTCCGGCCATCGGGCTGCTCAGAGAGATCGGGCAACTGTTGCCGCATAAATCTCTCAGATCATGAGCAAGACGAGTCAAGTCGAATGCAAATGAGTGGTCAAGTCCATGCAATTGCGCAAAATACGCGTAGGGGAATTCGCAAAAACAGTGGGTATTTTTCAGCATGAATCGCCGCCGCTCGAGAGCTCACGACGACCTTCAGGTGTGAAGTTGGCGCGGGGTGGACGGATGGGAGTTTTTTGAGGTTCGACGGGTCGTTGAGCGAACGCTTTTCCGCAGTGATATGCCAAGGCCAGCAAGACAACTCGCTTTCCATCGAGTGAAATTTCCTAGAAAATCCTGACCGCTTGTTTGCGCCTGATCTCGCGGCTAGGCTTCGATCCGTCACTGCCAATTCAGTGACCGGGTTTAGCAGCCCATTGTGATCAGGCGCACGGCGCCACCTTCTACGAGGCGCTTTTTTTCAGCCTCCGTTTTATGGTGGTCGTGCGCAGGGCACTTCGGTGCGCCGGGTTTCCTGATCACCGGTCTGCTAACCTGCGTACGGCTGCCACCCTCTCGTTTAGCAGCGATGTTGGCGGCTCCCTCAACAGATCGGGAGTAACCAATCTATGTTCAAACCCACCCCCAATCCGCCTGTTTTCTCCAACGTTGAATCCATCGACCCTCGTATCGCCGACCGGGCTTTGTCTCACTACAACCTCGGCCCGGGCGCGGGATCAAAACCTGCCCCTGTCACCACGCTGCACGATCACCTGAGTGAACCCAGGCATCAGGAAGACGCCCTGGCCAACGTCTACTCGATTCTGCAATCCGCAGCCGCCACGGCCTATGAACACGCCGATAACCAAACCGGCTCGAACCGTAAGGTGGCGATGGGGGTGATGCATTTGATTGAACTGGCACAACTGAGAATGAGCTCTGTGCTGGACAAGCAGGCCGTCAGCGGCTGACGGCACTTTGAGAATGAGCGGAAAGCCTGGCTTCCCGCTCATTCGAGCCTGAAGTTCAACAGACGGGTTAGCGCTCCTCACTCGATTGCCTGCCCCTTCCTCGGACCGAGAAAAGAAACTCAATGCAGTGTCCGACTCAGTTAAACCACTACAAACGGTGCCGTGGCGAATATAATCGTGCGAGTGCGTGCGGATATGCCCGATCCCTAAAGGCAGCCCTGGCGGGGTGCGCTCCAGGGCCTGAACCTGGCTTTTTTCATCGCAACAGAGCACCAATGCTTTATGCCGCGGATCCAGATACAGCCCAATGACGTCCCAGAATTCCTCTTCGAAATGCGGATCGTTGGACAGCTTGAAGGTACGTGTCAAGTGCGGTTTTAGGTCGTTGGCGGCCCATATGCGCTGGACGCTGGCCGGTGAGATGCCGGTGACTCGCGCCATGCTTCGGCAGCTCCAGCGAGGCTGGCCAATACGCGGTTGAACCACTTGCTCAAGCACTCGGGTCAGCGCCTCTGGCGGCAAAGAGGACTTACGTCCACGCCCTGGCTTGTCGATCAAACCCTCTAATCGCTGTTCTTGAAAACGTTGACACCAAAGAGTGACCGAGCGCCGAGAAAAATCCAACCAAGTGGGCTATTTCTACCCTCGAACAACCTTGAGCGGCCAACAGGATCACCCGGGCGCGACGACCGTCACGTTGACTGATGGTGGCAGACCTTGTGCGGCGGCTTAGTTCGGTGTGTTCTTCGGGACTCAGGACAATATCTTGGGCGCTCATCTGTTCGCCTCCAAGGGTGTGATGACCGAGAAAGCATAGCCAATTTTTCGGAGAGTTTATTTTAGAGACAGGACACTAGAACTTGAAGCGTCCGACCAAGCCCTTGAGTTGACCAGAAATATCCGTCAGACGGCCCGAACCGGTATGCGCCGAGCGCGCAAACTCTTCGACCAGCTGTGCATCGGCATGAATCTGCGCGATATGCCGGTTGATGTCTTCGGCCACCTGATGCTGTTCTTCTGCCGCAGTGGCAATCTGAGTGTTCTGGTCGCGAATCGAGTCTACCGAGCTACGGATTTTGTCGAAACTGTCGCGGGCCTGCTGGATACATTCAACACTGATTTGCGACACCTTCAGACTGCTCTGCATCTGCTGGGTCACTTCCTGGGTTCGCCGCGCAAGGTTGCCGAGCAGGCTGTCGATCTCGCCGGTTGAGTCGGCAGTCCGCCGTGCCAGGGCGCGTACCTCGTCAGCCACTACCGCAAACCCGCGGCCCTGATCACCGGCGCGGGCCGCTTCAATGGCGGCGTTGAGGGCCAACAGGTTGGTCTGTTCAGCGATCGAGCGAATGGTATCGAGAATGATGTTGATGTTCTTGCTGTCCTGTTCGAGCATCTGCATGGTCTGGGCCGACTGCTGCAGGGCATCGCTCAGTTTAAGGACGCTGCCCGTGGCTTCGCCGATGTGCTGTTGCCCGTCGTGCACCTCGCGGTAACCGGCGTCCGCGCTGGAAGCAGCATGACTGCAGGAACGGGCCACTTCGTTGGCGGTTGCGACCATCTCGTTGAAGGCGGTGCTCACCAACTCCACCGCTTCGCGCTGCCGCCCGGCTGCTTCATTCATGTTTTTAGCCACCAGGCTGGTGTCGGCAGCCGCATTTTGCAGGTCGGAAGAAGCGCTGCCGATTCGCCGCATCAGTTGAGTGATCATACCGAGGAACTGGTTAAACCAGCCCGCCAGGCTGGCTGTTTCGTCTTTGCCCTGCACTGTGAGTTCGCGTGTAAGGTCGCCTTCACCTTCGGCGATCTCCTGCAGGCCATCGGCAACGCCGCGAATCGGTCGCACGATCATGCTAGCGAAACTCGCGCCGACGATGGCGAAGATGACCGCCAACACGGCGGCAATCAGTGCGATCAACCCCGTCAGGCTCGTGGCCTGAGCCATCACCTCTTCGCGTTTGATCAGACCGATGAAGCGCCAGCCCAGGCTTCCGGAACTGACCACATTGACCATGTAAGGCACGCCATCGATCTCGATCTGGGTCACGCCGTCGCCGCTTTTGGCCAGTCCGGTATAGCCAGGACCCAGGTCGGCCAAAGGCTTGAAGTTGTGCTTGGCATCGCTGGGATCGACCAGAACGTTGCCATTGGCTTCGACCAGCATCAGGTATCCGCTATCGCCCAGCTTGATGTTTTTAACCACTTCAGTCAGTTGCTTGAGCGAGACGTCCACGCCGACTACGCCCACCGGGTTGCCGCTGGCATCGGCGATGGTTCGTACGGTGCCGACCAGTACCGCATCATCCGGCGCCCAGTAGTAAGCTGCTGTGCGGACGGTGGAACCTGGTGCGGCTGCCATGGCCGTTTTGTACCATGGACGCGCACGCGGGTCGTAGTTAGCCATTTTCGGGTCCTCGGGCCAACCCGCGAAGCTGCCGTCCTTCAGTCCCACGGAAATGTAGGCGGTGGTCGGATGGCTGGCGGCGAATCTATTGAAAATCTCCTGAAGCCGTTGATTGTTCTCAGGAGCAGGAATTTGTGCGGCGTCGGCACCGCTATAGTTTTTTAATCCCTTGACTGTGGCTATCCTAGGGTCCTTGGCGAAGTATTCGACGTTTTGACTGATGCCATCAAAGAACTGCTTTATACCGTTATCGATCTGGCGGATTTCACGGCCACTGCTATCAATAAAATTGACTTGTGCCGCGTTGCGCAGATTCAACACGACGAGCACCGCTACGAGAATCACCGGGAGGCAGGCGATGGCTGCGAACGCCCATGTCAGCTTCTGTTTGATGTTCATGACTTCTCCAGCGGGTATTTATAAATATTGGATTGGCGAAGCAGCGAGTTACCGGTGGGGGTCACGAGTTCGGAAGAGGCGCACGCCCATGTCTACATTCGTATGTAGGCAGAAGACGTATACACTGAGGCCAAATCGTTAGAGCGAACCAAGTATTTGATAATGAAAATCAAGATAGATTTCTCAATTTTTCGATAGCGCCGCGAAACATCGACAACGTGTGAGTGATCAAAGCGCTCAACCAGTTGGCAGATCTATGACGCACAATCAATTACCTATCGATGAAACATCTCGAGCTCCCAGCACGGCAGCTTGAAGGCGCCCGGCGATTGCGCATAATCCCGGAAAACGCTGATAAAAATCGAGCATTACGCATGATGTGAATAAAACCGACCTCGGCTCGTCAGTCAGTCGAGGTCGTAAATGGATGAGTTTGAAAAGAAATCAGCTTGATTCACCGCAAAGATCTATTTGGAAGAGTCTTCGAACTTCCGGGACCGGTAAACCCGAACCTAAAAGCATATGAAGTTTTCCATATGCAGCCTCTCGTGTCATGCCTGCTCCCGAAATGACACCAGCCTCATTTAGAGCGCTCCCTGCAGCATAACAGTCTAGCTCAACCCCCCCCTCATAACATTGCGTGATCGCAACGACCACTGCACCTTTTTCCTTTGCGAGGTGCAACACATTAATAAAATCACGATCCTCACTGGGCCCTGTACCACTGCCATAGCACTCCAATATCAATCCTTGTACGTTCAACGCTAAGAGCTCATGTAAGATCTCCGGCGCTATACCAGGATACATAGGCACTACTACCACCGATGCAATAGTCTTCGAAAAAGTGTATTCGAGCTTATCAGGCAGCAAACTAGAACCTGTACAAGGATCACTTTTCATTCTTGCCGGAGCAGCAAATGGATTACGCCCTGAACTACGAAGCTTAGTGCAGCGAGTCGAGACAAAAGATTCTCCATGAAAGTACAGCCAGACTCCCGGATTGATACCGCCAACTAATAACTTGAGGGCGCCATCAATATTTTCCCACGCATCGCTACCTTCTACTCCGACAGGAAACATTGACCCGGTAAAGACAACGGGGGCCTGCAGGCCGATCAATTGAAAAGCCAACGCTGCTGCGCTATAAGCCAGTGTATCGGTACCATGCAATACAAGAACAGCGTCACTTTGATCGACCGAAATCGCTTGAACAATTGCGTCACGAATATGCTGCCAATAGAGCGGCGTCATGCTAGAGCTGTCGATCACAGGTTCCAGTTCACGAAAATTAAACTCCGCTCCTAACTTATTCGCATCATCACCAAAGTGTTCAAGCAATACCTCTTCAAATCCACCGGCGGGTGCCAATCCCCTCTCGGTGTTTTTCATGCCTATTGTACCGCCAGTGTACAATATCATTATGCATTTTGCCTGGCTCAGGATCTTCGACTTCATCAGACGCACTCAACTTCTTCTATCCCAGAGTGATCCAGCATCGCCTCAACGACGAGTTGCGTTACGTCTAATAGATGCTTATCGGTCGAAATGTCCGAAATGAGTGGAAGCTCAGTACAGGCCAAAATCACGGTATCCGCCTGAATGCGGGCTAACAATTCTCTGAATCGCGGTCGAAGACTCTCGTCTTGAGAACCAAGCATTTTAATATCATAAATCAACTGGTGTAATTCTTGGGTGTCTGGTACGGGCTCAAGGTCTATAACATCTGCCAATGATCTATAGGGTGACCACGACCCAAGCTCGGCCACTGGGCGAGAACCTAATAGGCAGGCATTGCTAATCCCTGCCCTCTGAAAATATCCCTGTAGCACGTCATTGAAGGATATGAATTTGCTTTGCAAATCCAAACCACTAATTCTATCGGCAAATAAATTCAGAGTATTGCAGGCAATACTGAAAGCACTGACCCGCCCATCCAACTGATAAATATCATCGCGTAATGCCGACCACACCTGGCGCTCGGTTAACTCCAACTCCATGGACAAACCAAGCTCTGGATCAGAAACTATGACGACCGACGTAGCGTCCAAGTCGCCCCTGAATGCAGAGCCCATACGACGCCGATTTTCTTGGAGTAACTTAGCCCACATATCCATACCCGCCTCCGGGCCTGAACCTGTAATAATGCCAAGCTTAGGTTTTTCCACGTAGCTTCTATTACTGATCGTCATTTAATCTTACCCATTGCCATAGCCAAAGTGCGAGATTTATCTTTCACCTGCTGAGTAGCCCCAACCGCTGCGGGTACTGGCGACCCAATATCGTTGGGCCAGGCATTCAAATCCAGGTCGAGATCATCAAATTTGCTCGAATCAAATACCGGTACGGCAATACCCATCGAACGCTGGCTATCGTAATCATTGAGCACACGCAGACAAACTTTGAACAGCAATACCATTGCAGTGAGATTGACCAAAGCGGCCAGCGTCATGGTTATGTCTGCAAAAGCGAATACCGCACTTAGATTCTCCACTCCGCCCCAAAAAATCAGCACAAGAACAAGCCCGCGAAATACAACTATAGCTTTCTTATTCTCACCCAGCAGATAGCGCAGGCTATTCTCACCGAGGTAGTAGTTATAAAGTATTGAAGTAAAAACGAATAGCGCTAGGGCAACACTAATAAACATGCGCCCCCAATCACCTACCACAGCCGCGAGAGAGTTTTGAGCGAGTACCAGTCCATCCCCCTCAAATCCCGGAGAATAAATACCCGAAAGTAGAATAAGCAACGCAGTGCAAGTGCAGATGACGAACGTATCCAAGAACACGCTGAATGCTTGAACAACGCCCTGAGCAACTGGGTGCTTCACCTGAGCTACAGCAGCGACATTTGGCGCACTGCCTAGACCTGCTTCGTTTGCAAAAACACCTCGTTTTACACCCATTACTATTGCGGTTCCAATCACCCCAGCGAAGGTTTGATCCAAACCGAACGCGCTTTTGACAATGGTCAACAACATGAGAGGCACATGATCAAACTGTACAACTATCACGTATATAGTGATAGCTACATAGGTCAAAGTCTTTATAGGAACTAGCAGATCAGCGACCCGCGCAATTCGCTTGATACCACCAACAAACACCGCTCCCAGCAAGACAGCCAAAACAAATCCGGTGTAGTCAACGTTTAGGCCAAAAGCATTATTTAATGAGTGCGTAACCGCATGAGATTGAACCGCATTGAAAGCGAAACTGAATGTTACCAGGATAAAAACGGCCATAATCATACCGAGCCATCGTTTGCCCAAGCCATATTGTATGTAATAGGATGGCCCGCCGCGGTACATACCTTCGGAATCACGGCGCTTATAAAGCTGAGCCAGCGTACACTCAAAGAAGCTACTGGACATTCCGATGAATGCGGCCACCCACATCCAAAAAACTGCGCCAGGGCCACCGAGCGTAATCGCTACCCCCACTCCAGCAATATTTCCCGCCCCGACTCGACCGGCAAGACTTAGCATCAATGCTTGAAATGAGCTGAGGTGTCCAACGCTGCTGCCGAGACTACCTTTAAATACGGCGAACATATGCAAGAAGTGTCGCACTTGGACGAACCGCGAGCGGATCGTGAAATAGCCTCCAAGCCCAACGACAAGCAATATGAGTAATTTTCCTGATAGAAAATCGTTGATTAATTCAAGCATAGGAGTGTCCTCGCTAATTATTTTTGGTAGAGAACCCAAGGGGAGCTGGAGCGCATTATGCTTCCGGCCTTCGACTAGCATGTTGGCCAAAGGGCTTGATGACTTCAATTTCGCTGCTTGCTTGAAAATGGCGCTACATGATGCGATACTAGCGCCAAATAGCGCCATCCTGGAGAGCGGAATCATGAGTGACTCCTTACCAGTAAACTTGCAGTTATTGTGCAAGCACTACACTTCAATTGCTGATGTTTGCCGCCGCCTGAATATTAATAGAGCACAATTCAACAAGTACTTAAATGGGAAAAGCTCCCCATCTCCGTACAACCTGAAACGAATTTGTGATTTCTTTGGTGTGGAAGAGCTTGAAATAAATTTACCTACCGAAAAATTCAGAGAGATAATCGCTGCAGACAATTCGAGAAAATCGTCAGAAGGTAAAACTGCGGCGCAAAAAATATTTGACCACTTACAAAAACACTCTTCCGATGATATCGGAGAGTACGTAGGCTATTATCACGAATATTATCACTCAATGTCATCGCCAGGACATTATCTTTGCTCATTGATTTACCTTAGAGCAGAGGCGGGAAGCTATATTTATAATCGCAACGAAAGACTTCAGAACTTTAGCATTAAAAGCGATGACGATGATCGTTATTCCTACTACGGCGTGGCATACAGCTTAAAGGGACGCTTCTTCCTTGTAGACTATGAGACCCTTACTTCAAATGAAGTAACTCAAACAATAATCGTACCCAGTTATAAAAGCCGCGTCACACGACTTAACGGATTGAAAATAGGCGTTTCATCTGGAGATCAGCGCACCCCAGCTTGCTCCAGGGTAGTGTGGGACTATTTAGGGAAAGAGATTAATCGCATTGAAGCATATAAGCGTGTACGTCTTTATCGCCCTGACGACGAGGCTATAGATGCCGACCTTCGTAAGCGACTAGCAGAAACTGTAGTCGTAGATGGGTTATTTAAAATGAGCTGAATCTTATTAGAACATCTCACAACACAGCTGTTCCGTTCGATGTGGAGTGCATGGTTCAAGCGACCGAGTTCGGTCGAGGCATCATGTCCCAGAGCGCGATGGCCGGCCATATTCTGCGCGAACACGTACCCGCTGAGCCATTGCACACCCGTGACGACTATCTGAAATTCGTGCGTCAACAGGCGCACGCTGCGCTGCACCCGGTAGGCACCTGCAAAATGGGCGCGGACGATACGGCAGTAGTGGACACCGATTTGCGGGTACACGGCATCGACGGCCTGCGTATCGCCGACAACTCCATCGCACCGAGCTTGTGTTCCAGCAACACCAACGCGCTGGCGATCATGATCGGCGAGAAAGCGGCTGATCACATTCAGCGCGCTCACTAGTATGGCGACCCTCCTGAGGTTTGCTCCTCAGAAGGTCGACACCCGCTAGACCCTGAAGTTGTTCATCAGCACCTGTTGCTGGTTCGCAAGGTCATTCAAGGAGAGGCTGATCCGTGCCGATTGATCCGCCTGCTCCACCAATGCGCCCGTTACGTCCCTGATGGCCGAGACATTACGGTTCACCTCTTCGGTCACTGCACTCTGCTCTTCGGCCGCACTGGCGATTTGCAGGTTCATGTCCGTCATGATCTCGATGTTCTGGCTGACATTGGCCAGTGCATCGACGGCCTCAAGCACCTGCGCGGCGCTGGCATCTGCCTGACGGTGCTGAGTCTCCTACTCGTCCTTGAGCTCGGGTGAACAGAACATCAACCAGCTGCTGCTGAGTATTATCACCACAGCTGAACGAGGCACAGTATTTCTGGTAGACGAGCCGGAGATCAGCCTGCACCTGAAATGGCAGCAAACGCTACCAAGGGTTTTTCATCTGCTTTCTCGGCGGTTTGGTTGCTCTTTCGTGGTAGCCACCCACGCGCCCACCCTCATCACCAATGCCAACAATAGAGGCAGACACAGCTTCATGCTGAATCTGGGAAAGTTGCCGGAGCTGAGCGAGAGGGAACGTTATTCAGTCGAATCGATCATCTTGGGATGGGTTCGGCACTTACACCCCGCATAACCGCGCGGTACACGAAGCCTGTGCGCGTATTGTGGCAAAGACCATGGAATCTAAAGACACACACCAAACTGATCACTCTTCTCCGCTGGCAGAGCTCGATGGGTTGCTCGAAAAAATGAAGATCCCCCGTGGCGCATACGTCCCGCCAGGCCAGCAAGAAGACATCGACTTGATCAAGAAAGCCTACTCGGCAGTGCAGCTGCTATTGCTTGATCAGGAGGCGGCAGACAACACTGCGAGCGAGGTAATCGATGTCAGACTGCCCCTGGCGTGCGCTAGGCAATCCCCTGGATTGAAATGTGTAACGTGGCTGATATTTGCGACCGGCCGCTCCTACAAAGGGTTTACATTTCCGTGTAGGAACGAACAGTCCGGTGCTCTGGTTATCCGCGAAAAGAACGCTGCAAAAAGAATCAAGCCGTGGGATGAAACTCGATCGCCAACCAGATGGCATCCGAGTCAGACCAGTAGCGGTGCCATGGATAGGTCGGTTTTCCATCGGTCTGCACATGGGTAAACGGATCATGGGTATAACCCGGCGCCATGCTGATCTGTTCGTATAGGGTTGAGTCATCACGCTCCAGGAATTTTTGAATGCGCCCCGTCCCGTGAATCTGAGTGTGAATTTCAAGGAACGGATGCTCGTTGTGCAGGTAGCAGTCGGTATTCGCTGATGCCCACCACAAATTGAGGCGAATGCCGTACTCACGCAGGTCAGTCACCTCCTTGCGCTGATTGGCAAAGGCAAACGGATCGAGCATGACGCTGCCGATTTCGTCGTACCGGGAAATGTACAGTGGCGTGGTGCGCGGAAACTTGGCAAAGCGATTGCCGAACCAGTCCCACTCACCCAACACCAAGCCCCCGAGATTGACCTCACTGCGAACCCTGAAGATCGCGACGCGGCTCGCCTCGATAATCACGGCATTGAACAACCAGGTGGATTTCCAGCCTGGGACCACGCTGGGAATCGGCCCGCCAATGTGCATGGGCGCGTGGTCCAGATTCACGACTACCCCGCCAGACACGACAAAGTCCTTCACATTCTCGACGAGGTAGCATTCCACGAACTCGTCGGAAAACTGCAGTTCACGTTTTTGGTTACTCGCTGACATGGCCCTCTCCTGCCTGGGAATTTTCTGACTCAACGAGTCATGCCGCCACGAAAGGCGGCATAATTCAATGAGCCGCTATCAGAAACCGCGCTTTTCGACGTAGTCGTCACGCAGGTCGCCCAGGTAAGCCGGCACGGTGATGTCCCACCAGCCGGTCGGGTGCATGTTGCTCCATGGGCGTTCAAGGGAGGTGATTGCCTCGATGACGTATGGACGGCCCGATGCCAGCGCACGCTCCACCGCCGCGCCGATCTGCAGTGGGTCGGTCACGCGTTCCGATGCGGCGCCCAGCGACTTGGCGAAGTCGGCAATGTGAGCTTCCCACGAGGCACCGTCCGGGGTGCGGAAATCGGTGATCATTTCCCGGTCTTCGCCGAACATGTTCAACTGCAGGTTGCGAATGGCCGCCCAACCGCCGTTGTTCATGATCAGGAAAATGGCCGGCACGCCCATCATCACCGCCGTGGCAAGTTCCTGGCCTGTCTGCAGAAAAGCACCGTCGCCGCAGATAGCCACCACTGGCTGACTCGGGGCACCCATCTTGGCGCCAATGGCCGCCGGCACCGCGAAGCCGATTCCCGAGAAGCCGCCTGGGGTAATGTGCTGCTTGGGGCCGTACACCGGGAATTCGTTGAACACCTGGTTCTGCGGGTTGCTCGAGTCAGTGACCACGATGGTGTTGCGTGGCAGTACCTTGCGCGCTTCGAACAGCACCTGAGACACAGTCATCGGTGATTCATTGCAGGTACGCAGCGGATGGAGGTGCTCTTCCCACTTGGCTTTGAGGGTTTGCAGCCGCTGGAACATCGGCGACTGGGAATAGTCGCGAGCTGGGGACTGAGCACGCAACTGCGCCAGCAGCGCGGTCAGGATCGGCCCGGCGTCGCCGACGATCCCTACTTCGGCCGGGTAGTTTTTGCCGATCTCAAAGCCGTCGATGTCGATCTGAATCAGCTTGGTTTTCGGGATATCGAAGGTCACGCCCGGACGGTAGGACGAGGTGATGCGGTCGCTGAAGCGGCAACCGATGGCTAGGATTACATCTGCTTCCCGGGTCATGGCGTTGCCTGGGATCGAGCCCAGGTCACCGCATGGCCAGGCATACAGAGGGTGGTCTTCGGGAATCGAGCCTTTGCCCATGAACGAGGTCGTGACGGCCGCACCCACATGCTCGGCGATCGCGACGAGTTCGGCACTGGCATTGGCAGCGATCACGCCGCCACCGGCCATGATCACCGGACGCTCGGCCGACAGCAACAGCTCGACGGCGCGGGTGATGTCGGCCGGGTCACCATGCAGGCGACCATGGGACCGGTGGGTCTGCGGGGCAGGCAATGCCACCTCTGCGTACTCGGCTTGCAGGTCTTGCGGCAGATTGATCAGCGCCGGGCCACGACGACCTTCAAGCATCACATTGAAGGCCTGGGTCATAACACTTGGCAGTTGCTCGACATGGCTCGGTTGCCACCAACGCTTCACCACAGGCTCGGCCATGCGCGGAAAGTTGTCGCCGTGGGGGCGGTCCAGCTCCTGCAGCACGCCCTTGCCCATCATGTAGGTGTGTACGCCACCACTGATCACCAGTTGCGGAATCGAGTCGGCGAATGCGGTAGCGATGCCGGTCAGGGTGTTCGTGGCGCCAGGGCCGATGGAGGCACAGACTGCGGCGATCTGCCCGCTGGCCCGATAGAAGCCGTCGGCCATGTGCGAAGCGCCTTGCTCATGCATCGCGGGGACGAGGGTGATCTCGTCCTTGCGATCGACGAATGCATCGAGCAATGCGGTGTTGCCGTGGCCCGGAATACCGAAGACATAAGGCACTTTTTCGCGGATCAGGTACTCGACCACGATCTGCCCGCCCGTCATTTTTTTTGTATCAGCCATGTCCTGCTCCGTTTGTTCTGTAATGGGATGGGATGGGATGGTGTGCATTGCCACGCAGATCGCGGCCTTCAAGTTCGAGACAGCCCTGTCGAGTCAACCAATGTCGTCCGTATCACCGTATTGGTTCTTTTCACCGCGGCGATACCGAAGTCTTGCTCCAGAATGTGGTCTGCCGCGCGCAGTGCCTGCGCAGCAATCGTGAGGGCCGGGTTCACGGCAGCCGAGGACGGCATGAATGAGGCGTCGATCACGAAAAGGTTGCAATGGTCGTGGCTGCGGCAGAACGTATCCAATGCACTGGTGCGCGGATCGGTGCCGAACTTTACGGTGCCGCACTGGTGCGACGTGGAATGCTTGAGCAGCGGCTTGGTCAGCACGATCGGATAGCCGCTGGCACGCAGTAGCGCCGCGAGCTTTTTGACTAACACCCGATGCGGCGCCAGGTTGTTACGACGGATCGCCAACTGAATCTTGCCGTCCTTGAGCACCACTCGGCTCTGCGGGTCAGGTAGGTCTTCAGAAAAGGCAATCCAGTCGATGCTGTGACGAGCCATGCTCGAGCCCACCGCCTTGGGCAGGAACGGCACGTTGGCAGACAGCATTCCGCCTTGAAGCTTACCGAGCATTTGCGCGTGCCCCAGCGGAAATGGGTAATCCGGCGCACCGAAGTAGAACTCGTTCATCGCCAGGGTTTTCTGAAAGGTGGTGGTGTTTTCGCCCATGGAAAGCCCCATCAACGCCGTCTGGTTATGGGCCATGTAATTGCGCCCCACCACGTCGGAACTGTTGGCCACCCCGTTCGGCGCCGCATCGCAGGCCGAGCGCAACAACAACGCCGCACTATTGACTGCCCCACAGGCGACAACGATCAGTTTCGCGGTGAGGATCTCGGTCTTGCCGGCACTCTCCACCTCCACCCCGCTGACCGTTTTGCCGTCAGCCGAGAGGATCAAGCGTTTGACCAGAGTCTGGGTGCGCAATGTGACGCACCCGGTGGCCAAAGCAGGCCTCACCAGTGCGGTTTCGGCCTCCAACTTCGCGCTGACCTTGCACGGGAAACCATCGCAAGTTTTGCAGAGGATGCAGCGGCCTTTGCTGGAGTAATTGATGGCCAGAGGCAAGGCAGAAGTGCGCGCGCCCAGTCGGCTCATCGTCGCCCCCATCCGCGCAACGATCGGCTCGCTGGCCACTCGCGGGAATGGATACGCATTGCTGCGCCAAGGGGCCGAGGGGTCATCGGTGTCGTCGCCGTGCACCTCAAAGATCGCTTCGGCTTCGGCGTAATAGGGCTCAAGTTGCCCATAGGAAATCGGCCAGGCTGGAGAAACCCCGGCTTCATGGTGCAACGCCTCGAAATCACGTTCGCGCAGTCGGATCATCGAGGCGCCATAGAACTTGGTGCAGCCACCTACGTTGTAGTAGATGCTGGGGCGAAACGCCGTGCCGCTCGCATCCAGCCAAGAGTCATGTGCGGTGTATTTTTTGTCGAAGAACACTGAAGCGACGCTCCAGTTTTGGTCTTCCTGAGGCACCCAGTCACCGCGTTCGAGCATGAGCACGTTCACGCCGTTCTCAGCGAGACGACGGGCCGTGGCCCCACCGCCTACTCCGCTGCCGATGACAATGACTTCGGGTAATTGCTTCATCTACGCATTCGCCTCTTTATCGCCTTAAAAGCCAGGCTGGGTCTCAAGTGCAACGTGTGGGCACCCAACGCAGCCGCCGGGTGCCATTAAAGTATTTGCCTTTGGCCGCTTTCACTCAATTTCGCAATCCAGACAAAGCCGACGCACACTGACGCACTGCATGACATTAAGGGCGCAGGCGCACCGATCAGACTTGCGGGAAAGGCACCCAGCCACGCCTGCGATTGGACTCCACACACGCCTGCGACAACGCCACACCCCGCGCGCCCTCCTGAATATCGGGAATCGGCACAACGGTTGCGCTGCGCCAGGCAGACCCTGCCTCCAGCGCCTGGGCGAAATCGGCGTAAAGCACCGCCAGCGCTTCCAGATAGCCCTCCGAGTTGCCGGCGGGCAGGCTGGTGAACACCAGCGTCTGGGCACAATTGTCGGACTGCCCACGCCGATAGATCCGCTCCGCTTCGCCTGTGGGCGTGAAGCGCAGGGTCTCAGGCGCCTCCTGGCACCATTCGATCGAGGCTTTGCTGCCGATAACCTTGAATCGCAGGCCATTTCGGTGGCCGGGCGCCGCCAGGCTTGCCCACAACAAACCATCCACGCCGCCTTCGAACTCCAGTTGCACCACGTTGGTATCGTCCATTGCCCAACCCGGTACGGTACTGGTCAGCTTGGCGTTAACCCCGGTGCAACGTCGCCCCGAAAGGAACTCAAGCATGTTGAAGGCATGGGTACCCACATCGCCTAGCGCAGCAGTAGGGCCCGCCTTGGCCGGCTCGCCGCGCCAGGCCAGGCTTTTTCCGAGGTGCTCGACACCTGGCGCTAGCCACTCCAGCAGATATTCGACATACAGGAAGCGGATCTCGCCCAGCTCCCCACCCTGGATACGGCTGCGCGCGTCCCGAACCATGGGATAACCCAGGTAGGTGTAGGTCATGGCCAGGAAGGTATCGCGCTGCCGGGCGATCCTCAGCAGTTCAAGCGCCTCGTCCAGGCTGTTGACCAGGGGTTTGTCACAGATGACCGGTATGCCCGCCTCAAGGAACAGGCGGCACGGCTCAAAGTGCAAAAAGTTGGGCGTGACAATGACCACCGCTTCAATGGGGTCAGGACGCGCTTTCTCGCCGAGCGCCATGAGTTCAAACGTCGAGTAGATCCGGGTAGCATCCACCCCCAGCGCCTCGCCCGCTTCACGCCCTGTGGCCGGATCAGAAGAGAATGCGCCGGCGACGATTTCGAAACGATCGCACAGGCGCATGGCCGCTCGGTGGTAACTGGCAAAAAAAGCGCCTTTGCCACCACCGACCATGCCGACCTTGAGTTTTCTCTTTGCAGGAATATCGCCCGTCAAAATTGCCATGTTGAAACACCTCGTGAGTGAGGCCGATATCGGCCCTTGATTGTTATTGCAGGGCCGCCTTACTGCTCACGTCTCACCTGCCCAGACGGAATCAAAGAACGCCCGACACTTTTTCAGGTTCTGCAGCGGGTCCGCGTGCCATACCTCTTCACTAAACACTTCGACATCAAAGAACCCGCGGTATCCGCTTTGATGCAGCTTGGTCAATATGGACTTGAGCGGCAGCACACCCTCCCCCGGCAACAGGCGATCATCGTGGTAGCGCGTTGGCTCTCGCCAATCCGAAAAATGCACCAGGGCGATTCGTGAGGCCGTTTCTTCGATGCGCCTGTCCAGTTCCGGCTCATGGCACAGATGCCAGACATCGAACAGAATGCCGACCGAATTGCTATCGACAACCGTCACGATCCGCTCTGCATCGACCAGTGTGTTGAGATAATCCAGATAGGGTTCATGCACGGGCTCCAGCGCCAGGGTCACACCCCGTTGCCGCGCTTCTTCGCCCAGGCGTACCAGCACGTCGATGGTTGCCTCGTCCTGCTGCTCGCGGGTACGACCTTCGTGATTGCCCGGCACCACGCCCATCACGCCCACGCCGAGAGTCGCGCAATCATCCAGCGCGCCACGCAACAGGTCGAAAACCTGTCGGTTCTGCTCCCTCCCCGCCGTCAGCATGCACGGCAGACCGACCATGCTCACCGCCGCAAGCGGTGTATCCCTCAGCACCTTTGCGCCCTGGGCTGCCCCACAGGCCTTTATCTTGTCCCACCACAGGCTGATTCCGTTCATGCCGGCTTCGGAACAGACCCGAACGTCCTCCTCGAAGGACAAGTAACGGGTAGTGATCCCGCAAACGGAAAGTGCTCGTGCAGGCGAACCCTTCACCGCCTTGATGATATGAGGCATGTGCTTGTCGACCCTGTTGTGCTGTTATTTCGCAGGTATCGACCACCCTGCACGCTTCGCCAGGCCAGCATTTTTTTTCGTGCTTCCTTCAAACTTGCAGTCGCCCGCGACACCCAAAAGAGCCACTGCCCTAAGCAGGGACAGTGGCTCGGTTGCACGCCTGCGATTACTTCATCGTGGGCATCGAAAACTCGGCACCTTCGCGAATATTGGCCGAAGGCCAGCGCTGAGTGATGGTCTTGCGGCGGGTGTAAAAGCGCACTCCATCGGGGCCATAGGCATGCAAGTCGCCAAACAGCGAGCGCTTCCAGCCACCGAAGCTGTGAGAAGCCACCGGCACGGGCAATGGCACGTTGATCCCGACCATTCCCACCTGGATATGATCACTGAAATATCGCGCAGCCTCGCCGTCACGGGTGTAGATGCAAGTACCGTTGCCGTATTCGTGGTCATTGATCAACTTCATGGCTTCGCCCATGGTGGCAACACGAATGACTTGCAGCACCGGGCCAAAGATTTCGGCTTGATAACTCTCCATCTCGGGAGTGACCCTGTCGATCAACGTGGCCCCCACGAAGAAGCCGTTCTCATAGCCCGCAACCCTGGCATCACGGCCGTCCACTACCAAGCGCGCGCCCTGGCGTTCGGCGCTGGTGATGTAACCGACGACCTTGTCCTTGTGCTGGCGAGTGATCAAGGGGCCGAAATCATTGCTACGCTCGCTGTGCACGCCGAACGTGAGACCGCTGATCGCCGCCTGCAGTTTTTCGACCAGCGCGTCGGCCACCGCATCACCCACCGCAACCGCGACGGACAATGCCATGCAGCGTTCGCCGGAGGAGCCGAATGCCGCTCCCAACAGCGAATTCACCGCGTTGTCCAGATCGGCATCGGGCAACACGATCGCGTGGTTCTTGGCACCACCCAACGCCTGACAGCGCTTGCCGTTGGCTGTGGCGGTGCGGTAGATGTACTCGGCAATCGGTGTCGAGCCGACAAAACTGACTGCCTGAATCCGTGGGTCATGCAGCAGTGTATCGACTGCTTCCTTGTCGCCATTGACCACGCTCAGGACGCCGGCTGGCAACCCCGCCTCGTACAGCAGCTCGGCGATGAACAGGGTCGCGCTTGGATCACGCTCGGAAGGTTTGAGGACGAAGCAGTTCCCGCAGACCAGCGCCATGGGGATCATCCACATCGGCACCATCACAGGGAAGTTGAACGGCGTGATACCGGCCACCACACCAAGTGGCTGAAATTCGCTCCACGAATCGATATTGGGGCCCACGTTACGGCTGTGCTCGCCCTTGAGCAATTCAGGGGCACCACAGGCGTACTCGACGTTTTCAATGCCGCGTTGCAGTTCACCCGCCGCGTCATGACAGATCTTGCCGTGCTCTTCACCGATGAGTTGGCAGATGCGCTCGGCGTTTTGCTCCAGCAGTTCCTTGAAGCGGAACATGATGCGGGCACGTTTGGCCGGCGGGGTATCGCGCCAGTCCGGGAACGCGTCCTGTGCAGCGGTGATGGCGGCCTCGACCGTGGCCTTGTCGGCCAGGCTAACGCGCTTTTCAGCCTGGCCGGTCGCCGGATTGAACACCTCCTGGGAACGGCCCGGAAGGTTCACGTACTCACCGTTGATCAAGTGTCCGATGGTGGTGCTCATATCTACTCTCCAAAAATCGTGGTGCCCTGCTGTAGGGCTGAAATACCGGTAAGGGGCGGGTGAACGACAGGGGTTATTGCCAGAGCGAGGTGTACAGTTCGATCACTTCATCGGCGCTCGGCACGCGCGGGTTGTTACCCGGCGAGCCCGAAGCCAGTGCCTGTTGCGCCATGACCGCCATGGATTGCTCGAAGCGTTCACGGTCAACGCCGAACTGACGCAACGTGGGTACGGCCAGCTCGTCATTCACGGTCTCAAGAAAAGCGATCAGCTTTTCATTGGCCAGCGCATCGCTGTCCGCTGCATTGGCAGAACCGATAGCACGAGCACAGTCGGCGTAACGCTCGACGGCGGCCGGAATCGACCAGGCCGTCACGGCTGGCAGCAGCATGGCGTTGGACAAACCATGGGGAACATGGAAGAACGCCCCGATGGGCCGGCTCATGCCATGCACCAGTGCCACCGATGCATTGGAAAAGGCGATACCCGCCAGCGTGGCGCCGATCATCATGGCTTCGCGAGCAACCTGGTCCTGACCATCACGGTAGACGCGGCGCAGGTTCGGCCCAATCAGGTTCATGGCCGCCAACGCCTGAGTGTCGCTGTATGGGTTGGCCTTGCGGCTGATATAGGCTTCGATGGCATGAGTGAGCGCATCGATGCCGGTATCCGCAGTCGTGCGCGCAGGCAGGCTGAGGGTCAGCTTGAAGTCGATCAGTGCCGCCACCGGCATAAAGCCAATCCCGGCGCACAGGAGTTTTTCATCGTTGGTTTCATCGGTAATGATCGTGAAACGCGTCACCTCCGAACCGGTACCGGCCGTGGTGGGTATGGCAATGATCGGAAGTCCGGCTTCATTGACCTGGCGCGGAAAGCGGTAATCACGAATGTTCCCACCGTGCTTACCGAGGATGGCAATGGCCTTGGCGCTATCGATGGGGCTGCCGCCGCCCAGGGCGACAATCGAATCGAAGCTGCCGTCGCGCACACGCGCCACCCCGGCCTGAATCGACTGAGCCGTCGGCTCCGGCACGGTGTCGTCGAACACTTCACAGACAATATTGCGCTCGGCCAGCACCGCGACCAGTCGCTCAGCCTGCCCCAATTTGACCATGACCTTATCCGTGACGATCAACGGGCGGCTGCACCCCAGCGTCGCCAGTACGTCGGGCAGTTTTCGGCTGGCGTCGGCGCCGATTTCCATGATGCGGGGAAGAATGGCTTGTACAGACATCAGAGCACCTCAAGAGCGTTAAGGCTGATTATTTTCATATAACGAGACAAAATGTATCGTTATATGAAAATAAAGTCGACTGAAAGCACAAAAAAAAGCCACCGGCTGTCGACCGATGGCTTGGAGTGAGGCGTGACGCTGGGTTATGTCTCTAACGGAGGCTCCTCTACCAGCTCACCTAACCTGGACGCCGCGCGTCTGAGCTGCGGCTCGAGAGCCAGTAGTTCTTCAAGACTTTTGCGTATGGTCGGGGCATGGGTGTACAGACAGGCGAAGAGTCGTCCGCTGCGGTCCTTGATCGGCACGGAACAGGCCACCATACCGTCGACGAACTCTTCATTGTCGACCGCCAGTTCGCTCTTGCGGATGACCTTGAGCGCGGCCTCCAAATCTTCGGGCTGGGTGATGGTGTTGCGGGCCATGCGCTTGAGCGACAGGCTTTCGATGATCTGCTTTCGGCGGCTCTCGGAGAAGGTGCTCAAGTAAAGCTTGCCACTCGCGGTGCACCACATCGGTACATGGGCGCCCACCGGCAAGTGCAGTTGCAGGGGCCAACTGCTCTGGACCCGATCGTGGTAGACCATGTCGATACCGTCGGGCATGGCGATGCCGCAGGTCTCATCCAGCTCCTCGGCCAACTGCCTGAGAATGGCCTGGCGCTGGGCCTTGTAGCGGCTGGCATAGATCACGCCCATGGCGATGTGATGCAAGCGCTCGCTCGGCACAATTGCCCCGCGCAGATTGGTTTGCAGGAAACCTTCGGCCTGGATCTGTTGAAGCAGCCGATGGAGGCTGGGCTTGGGAATATCCAGCATGAACGCCAGATCCGCTGGCGAAGGGGCACTGCTGGCCTGAGCGACCGCTTCGATGATTTCCATCACGCGCGTGATGGAGGAGCCTTTGTTCCGCGAACCGGCACTGTCTTTCATGGGGACGCCTGAATACTGAAGTCGCGCTGATTCTTGCGCAGTGGCGCCAGGATGTCTAACCCGAAGGGTGTTACGGCAACCACCCGGCCCTCACCCACCTGGGTGCGCCGGTAACGGATGCCCGTTGATACGCCTGCTTTTTTTCTATTCCGTTGCCTGCAAAGAGGGCTATGGTGCGTCATGTCGCGTCACTGCAGGGCATCGCCACAACGCCCCTTGCACCTTCGGGTTTTCACCGGCCTTGCGGGCAGCACTGATGGCATGGCATGTGCTGTGAAATCGAATACCGTGTGCCTCACCCGCTGCAAAGGCGCTCACCGGCCATCATCGGTGGCCGCTTGATCGTCGCCTTGATCCTGCCCACGGGGTTCGTATTACTTTGTTGAGGAGGCAAAATGTCTGTTGCTAGCAACCTGTCACACGGCGAGCGTCATCAAGCTCGTAGCGACCAACAGGGCAACGTGCAAAAAAACTTGGCCACGCTGGTAGAGTCCTGCCGCTCGGTGGCTGATCTGTGCCGTAAGGTCGACGTCAACCGCCAGCAGTTCAACAAGTACCTGGCCGGCCAGCACTTGCCGTCGCAGAAGATCCTGCAGAAGATCGCACGCTATTTCATGATGGAGAGCGAGGATCTGTTTCGGCCACCTGTCGACTTCAAGAAGTTCTACGAAGGTTTCGAGAACGAACTGCCGATCGGTCTGCGAGCCTCGGCGCAATTCACACACTTCCTGCCACTGGCAAAAAACTCCGCCGATCTGCTCGAAGACTACCTGGGGGTGTACTACCGGTACCACAACTCGTCTATCTACAAAGGACGAATCCTGCGTTCTGTCACCTGCCTGTACCGCGCCGACTCCATGGTTCAGTACGTCACCGTAGAACGTTTTCCGCTGCTCGATGGCAGTGGCAAGATCGGTTACTCCTTCACCTATCACGGCTTCTGCCTGCTGCTGGGTGATCGTCTGTTCATGGTCGACTTCGAAGGCAAGCAACGCAACGAAATCACTTTTTCGATTCTCACCCCGCAACACCGTCGCCCTATCCGCTTTCTCTACGGCCTGATCACCGGAGTGGCTTCTTCGTCCTTCCGCCAGCCGTTTTCGACGAGAATGGCCCTGGGCTATGCCGGTAAGGGCATGATCCGTAAAGAGCACTTGCGTAACGGCACCGTGCTGCTGCCCAGCGACCTGTCGTTACCCCTTGAAGTGCGCGAGTACATGACCGGCGACAACTCATCGATCATCTGGGGCGGTCAGGACTGACCCCTCCCTGCGCACATAAAAAAACGCCATCGATCATGACCTGATCAATGGCGTTTTTTGTGAGCCTGCCGACTTACTCGACCGCAGTACCAAACGGCACTTCGCGGTGCCCGTAACGGCGCACACGGATGTTGGCTTGCTCGGCGTGACCGGTGAACTTCTCAAGTACACACAGGCGTGAGCAGTACTCACCGATCATCGCCGATGCTTCATCGGTGAGGATGCGCTGATAGGTGCAGGTCTTGAGGAACTTGCCCACCCACAGGCCACCGGTATAACGCGCAGCCCCGGAGGTCGGCAAGGTGTGGTTGGTGCCGATCACCTTGTCACCGTAGGCGACGTTGGTTCGCGCGCCGAGAAACAACGCGCCGTAGTTCTGTAGGTGCTTGAGGAAGTAATCCGGATCGCGGGTCATGACCTGAACGTGCTCGGAAGCCACCTTATCCGCTTCGATGACCATTTCCTCATCGCTTTCGCAAATGATGATCTCACCATGGTTGTCCCAGGCCTTGCGGGCGATCTCGGCCGTGTCGAGCAACCCCAGCAGGCGCTCGATTTCAGACAGGGTGTCCTCGCCCAACTGACGAGACGTGGTGATCAGCACCGCTGGCGAAGTGGGCCCGTGCTCGGCTTGACCCAACAGATCGGTGGCCACCAGTTCGCCGTCGATACTGTCGTCAGCAATCACCATGGTTTCGGTGGGGCCAGCGATCAAATCGATACCAATCTTGCCGAACAGTTGGCGCTTGGCTTCCGCCACATAGGCGTTGCCAGGCCCGACGATCATGTCCACAGCGGGGAACTCGCCGATGCCCAGAGCCATTGAAGCCACCGCCTGTACACCGCCAAGGCAATAGATTTCATCGGCGCCAGCCAGGTAGATCGCGGCAATCACCGGTGCGCTTGGGCGCCCCTCGAAGGGTGGCGAAGTGGCGATGACTTTTTTCACGCCGGCCACCTTGGCCGTGATGATGCCCATGTGCGCCGACGCCAGCAGCGGGTATTTGCCGCTAGGAATGTAGCAGCCGACGGTTTCCACCGGGATGTGTTTATGGCCCAGGATAATACCGGGCAAGGTTTCCACTTCGACATCACGCATCGAGTTGCGCTGGTGCTGGGCGAAGTTGCGCACTTGTTGCTGAGCGAACTTGATGTCGTCGATCTGCCGCGGCGTCAGTTCGGCCAGACAGGCATCGATCTGTTCCTGACTCAGACGAAAACTGGCGGGGCTCCATTTGTCGAACTTGTCCGAATACTCGTGTACCGCAGCGTCGCCACGAGCGCTGATGTCGGAAATCATTTGCTCGACAATACGACGCACCTGGTGGGTATCGGCTTCGCCGGACGGTTGCGTGGTGGAAGATTTCAGGTAGTACGCCATGGGGGTTCCTTCGTTCTCGGAAAATGACTTCGCTTCAGGCGATCACATGGGCCAACCGGCCCACCATATTCACAGCGTCACTGCGCAAGAACTGGGCGAAGCGTCTGATGTAGCGAGTATCGGTATGGGGTCTTCAGTACTCAATTTCGCAAGCCGGGCCTATGTGACGCACTTCGACGCAGGTTGGGCGCCAAGACCACGCAGTTGTTGCGATGGGCGTCGCGGTGCCAGCGCCGCAAGGCCGAGAATGATGTCTGCCGCCCGCTCACCGATCATGGTGCAGGCCGCGTTGGTGTTGCCTGACACGATGTTGGGCATGATTGAGGCATCCGCCACCCGCAGGTTTTCGATCCCCACGACGCGCAGCTGCGGGTCTACCACGCTCATCGCGTCGGTGCCCATCTTGCAGGTGCCCACCGGGTGCAACGCAGCGCGTGCGTTGCGACGCAAGTAGGCGGCCAGCGCCGCCCGGTCGCTGAAGGTCACGCCGGGGTAGTGCTGGCGAGCCACGTACTGGCTGAAGGCAGGCTGGGACATGATGTCCTGCCCAATCAGGTAGCCCTCGGACAACCGGTCGACGTCGTACTGTTCGGCCATGTAGTTGGGCATGATTCGCGGGAACTCGCCGGGGTCTGCACTGCGCAGCGAAACGTGCCCCCGAGAGCGAGGCCGTACATGTTCGAAATTGAGGGTGCAGCCGGTCCCGCCCGGGACACTGTCAGTGCCCTCCTCGATGCCGGCACCGACAATAAAAAAGTACTGCAGGTCTGCTGGCCGATTCGTGTTCGAACCTCGTGTAAACAGACCGCCTTCGATGAGGTTCGACGCGATCGGCCCACTGCGCGCGACCAGGTATTGCAGCGCTGCCCAGGCTTTCCATTGGGGTTTCTTGAACTTGTCGTAGCTGTCGACGCCCTTCAACTGGTAAACCAGCGACATCTCCAGGTGGTCCTGCAGATTGCGCCCTACCCCGGGCAGGTTGGCGTGTACCGGCAAACCCAGCGAGGTCAGTTCATCCGCCGCACCGACACCCGACAACATCAACAGTTTCGGCGAGTTGATTGTACCCGCAGACACAATGACCTCACTGTCTGCCGCGACCGTGAAGCCCACGCCACCCTGCAGATACTCCACGCCCGTCGCACGGCCATGCTCGATGACAATGCGGGTGACCCTGGCGCCGGTAATAACTTTTAGATTCTTGCGCTGCATAACCGGGTGCAGGTAGGCACTAGCAGAGCTTGAGCGTCGCCCATTGCTGCTTGCAATCTGGTAGTACCCGCAACCGTCCGGTGTACCCGAGTTGAAGTCAGGGTTGAAGGGAAAACCAGCCTGCTGGCATGCCTGCAGCCATTTGCGTGTCAGGGGGTGGACGTTACCGTTGAACGACACACCAAGGGGCCCGCCGACACCGTGGGCCTCATTGCAGAAATCTGAGTTGTCTTCGGAGCGGACGTAATAGGGCAACACATCGTCGTATGCCCAGCCCGTCGCGCCAGACTGCGCCCATTCGTCATAGTCCTTGGGGTTGCCACGGGCGTAGACCATGCCGTTGACGGAGCTACCGCCCCCCAGCACACAGGCCTGAATCATCGTATCCCCCGGGGCACGGCCGAACTCGGCTGGCGAATCCCATGGGTAACGCTTGAGTAGCGGACCCTGGCAGGTCTTGTAGTAGGTGCCGGGAAAACGAATGTAGGGGTTGGAATCGCTTGGCCCTTCTTCGAGCAGCACCACCGAGACCTCTGGGTTTTTCGACAGTTTTGCAGCCAGGATACAGCCGGTGGTTCCCCCACCGACAATGACGCAGGTTGCGCTAAACATCGTGCCATTCCCTTCGTGATGCCGCCACGCGCCAGCGTGGTGCCTGATGGATGCCGTCGGGGCAGACCGCTGGCTGGACGACTCAAGTCCGTCCAGCCAGCAGTTACCTAGATGTTTTTCAAATCGGCGACGAGGCGGTCAGCCGCCTGCCGCGAGGTCATGGCAGGGGTATTGGCAAAGTGCGTGATCACGTCCAGAAACACTCCGCGCACATCGCGGTCCTGGCCAATGTTCTCGACAAACGAGGGCAACATCCCGCCATCGGTCTGATTGGCCTTGCGGTCGGCCAGGTTGATCTGGGCACAGCTGTCGAACTTGTCGGCCGGCACATCGACGACGGTTGGAATGGAGCCCTTGCGGGCGTTGAACTCGACCTGCACTGTAGGATCGAGTACCAGGCTGGCAAAGGTTTTCTGGATCTGCTGGTGCTCGGCACTGCTTTGCTTGAAGAAAGCCAACTGGTCGGTAATAAATACAAACGCACGGCCATTGCCTGGAGACGCGGCACACAAGAAGTCTTCACCCGGCTTCATGTTGGCCCGCAAAAACTCGCCTTTGGCAAAGTCACCGATAAACTGAAAACCGGCCTTTCCGTCAATGACCATTTGCGTGGCGGCATTCCAGTCGCGGCCGATACGGTTCTTGTCCGTGAAGTTGATGACCTTGCGGAACTGATCGAAGACCTTGATCATCGTGTCGCTCTTGATGGCCACCGGATCGTGCTCAAGAATCGCCTTGGTGTAAAAGTCCTTGCCAGCGATGCCAAGGATCACCGAGCTGAACATCTGGCCTTCCTGCCAGTCTTCCCCGCCCAACGCCACCGGGATGACCCCGTCCTTTTGCATCCGTTCGGCGATGGCATTGAACTGGTCCCAGTTCTCGGGCAACTTGCCGCCGTACTTGGCCAGCAACGCCTTGTTGGCCCACATCATGTTTTCACGATGCTCATCCAACGGGATGGCGTAGTAGGACCCCTTATACATTGCCCATTTGCGCATTTCCGGCGAGAGCTTGGCATCCCAGCTCTGCTCCTTGGCGTACTCATCGAGGTTGGTCAGTACGCCTTGGTCGACATAGGCATGCATCAGGTTCGGCACCGTTTGCGTCACGTCTGGGGCCGTCCCTGCGGACAGGCGTGCTTGCAGGGCCTGCTGCTGATTATTGCCATCGTTGCCGGCGATGGCCGAGTCCTTCCAGCTAATGCTGGCCTTTTTCACAGCATCCTTGAGGGCATCCAGGGCGTACGCCTCCCCCGCAGAGGACCAGGGGTGAACCACCTCGACTTCCTTCTGCTCTGCCGATGCCATGCCTGAACCCAACAGCACAGCCAATGCGACGGCACTGAGCGCGCCACATTTGAAACCCAATTGCCCTGTGCTCCGAACGTTTTTATTGCTTTTCATCACGTTTCTCTTCTATTGCGGGGTGGGAGATACCGCCTTTTCGAGGCAGTTTTGCAAAGGTACTGTCGCGCCCGTCTTGTAAACAGCGGGTACAGGCTCTCGCAACCGGTCCAGGTAGAACGGCGTGAGGGGTGTTCTTCAGTCAGTTATGGTGTTCAACGCTACCGGGCGATGCGCTGCTCGGTAGCGGCGTCGAACAGCAGCGCCTTGCTCAAATCGACCGCCAGGCCAACCCGCTGGCCGGTCTCTCCGACCCCCGGGGCGAACCGTGCCATCAGGGTTTCACCGCAGGCCAGCAGAATCACGAAGTTGTCGGAGCCGGTGGGCTCTACTACATCGACAACGGCCTGAATCAACTCAGGCGAGGTGATGTCTGCTGAGTGAGCCAGCCATTCAGGCCTCACGCCCAGCACGACGTTCTTCCCTACATACGGCCGGTAACCTGCGCTGATCTCACCCAGGTTGACACGCATGCCAGCGGAGGCTTGGGCACCGCCCACGAACACCGCATCAGCGCCTTCGAGCTTGAGCGTGCCGCTGATGCAGTTCATCGCCGGGGAGCCGATGAAGCGCGCCACAAAGAGGTTCTCCGGGTGCTCGTAAATGGTCTGCGGCGAACCGATCTGTTGAACTTCGCCGCCCTGCATCACCACAATTTTGGTCGCCAGGGTCATGGCTTCGATCTGGTCATGGGTGACGTAGACCGTGGTGGTCTTTTCCCGTTGGTGAAGTTTCTTGATCTCGGCGCGCATGTCGGTGCGCAGCTTGGCATCCAGGTTCGACAAGGGTTCGTCGAACAGGAAAATCTTCGGCTGACGGACCATGGCCCGGCCCATCGCCACCCGCTGGCGCTGACCGCCGGATAGTTGCGACGGTTTGCGATCGAGCAACTGATCGAGTTGCAGAATGCCGGCGACCCGCTTGACCGCCTCGTCCTGCTGCTGGCGCGAGGCACCCCGTACACGCATGCCAAAGGTGAGATTGCGGCGCACGGTCATCGTCGGATACAGAGCATAGGACTGGAACACCATGGCGATGTCACGCTCAGCCGATTCGATGTCATTGACCACCACGCCATCGATCACGATCTGCCCGCTGCTCACCGGCGCAAGCCCGGCAATCGCGCTGAGCAAGGTTGATTTGCCGCAGCCCGAAGGCCCCAGCAACACCAGGAACTCGCCATCGTCCACATCGATGTTGACGCCTTTGAGCGTCCTCAACTCACCGTAGTATTTTTCTACATTGCGAATGTTCAAAGATGCCATTTGTGCTTACCCCTTGACCGCGCCGGCCATCAGACCGCGCACGAAATATTTGCCCGCCAGGACGTATACGACCAAGGTCGGCAGCGCCGACAGCAGCGCACCCGCCATATGGATGTTGTAGGGCCGCTCGCCGGCACTGGTACTGACCAGATTGTTGAGCGCGACCATGATCGGCGTGCTGGAACCACTGGTGAAGGAGACCCCGAACAGAAAGTCGTTCCAGATCCCGGTGAACTGCCAGATCACCGTGACCACGATCATCGGCGTGGACATGGGTAGGATGATCAGCAGGAACGTCGTCCAGAATCCCGCGCCATCGACCTGCGCGGCCTTGATCAAATCCTGCGGAACCGTCATGAAATAGTTGCGGAAGAACATCGTGGTCATCGGCAAGCCATAGAGGGTGTGCAGCAGAATCAGGCCGCCGATACCGTTGGACAGACCGAACAGTGCGAGCATCTTGGCGATCGGGATCAGCATCACCTGATAAGGGGCGAAGGTGCCGAACAGAATCAGCCCGTACACCAGATTGGCCCCGCGAAAATGGAATTTCGACAAGGCATAGCCATTTACCGCGCCAATCAGAGAGGAGATCACCACGGCCGGAACAACCATCAGAATGGTGTTCCAGTAGAACCCGCGCAAACCGACGCAACTGGTGCCCACGCAGGCACTGGACCAGGCATCGACCCAGGGTTGGACCGTGGGGTGAGTGGGGAACGACAGGATCGAGGTGTGCGCAATCGCGCCCATGTCCTTGAACGAGGCGAATACCATGACCACCAACGGCATCAGGAAGAGCGCCGCGAAGCCGATGAGCGTGGCATACAAGGCCAGGCGCCGTACCAGGGTGATCATGTTGCGGCGCAAGGCTCGAGTATCAATGCCAGTGGCACTTTCAGTGATGGTTGTCATTGTGTTCACGCTTGAACTCCCCATACAGGTAAGGCACGACGATGGCGACAACAACCAGCAGGATCATCACGGCGCTCGCCGAGCCCTGTGCCATCTGCCCGCGCAGAAAGGTGGAGTTGTACATGAAGGTGGTCGGCAGATCGCTGGAGTAGCCAGGCCCGCCATTGGTCAAGGCCACGACCAGGTCGAACGAGCGCACGGCCTGATAGACCAGGATCACGATCGCGGAAAACATCGAATTGCGCAGCATCGGAATAATGATCTGGGTGTAGATCCGGAAGGCCCCCGCTCCTTCCAACTGAGCCGCCTTGACGATCTCCGCATCCACCCCTCGCAACCCGGCCAGGAAGATCGCCATGACGAAGCCCGCCGTTTGCCACACCGCCGCAATGACCAGTGTATAAACTGCCATGTTCGGATCGACCAGCCAGTTGAAGCTGGCATTCTCGAAGCCCCAACCCTTGAGCAGATGCTCGATGCCGGTGCCTGGGTTGAGAATCCATTTCCAGGCGATACCGGTCACGATCAGAGAGATGGCCATGGGGTAGAGATAGATCATTCGCAACGCGCCTTCGGCACGCACTTTCTGGTCCAGGAAGATCGCGATGATCAAGCCCAGCAGCAGCGAAATCACTGAAAACCCCACGGAGAACAGCACCAGATTGATCACCGCGGTGTTCCAGCGGTCAGACTCCCACAACCGGTAATACTGGGCCAGCCCCACAAAGTCATACTTGGGGAAGAACTTGGAATCGGTGAACGAAATCACCGCCGACCAACCGATGAAGCCGTAGACGCTGATCGCGACCAGGATGAAGGTAGGGGTGATTGTCAGCGCTGCTGGACTCAAGCGAAAACGCTTCGGTTTGGGTGGAGAAGCTGCAGGGTCGGGCGGCGTTATTGTTTTTGTGCTCACGATGATTATCCTCATACAAAACCAGTCAGTTTTATCGGCCCGCGGTGCTACCGGCACCGGCCGACTCACCGTCGTACACAGGCGCAGGAAAATGCAGGCCGCCCTGATGGACCGCCACTGCGCTGCCTCTTGTTGTCATGATTTCCACCAGTGCCGGGCCCTTGCTATTCACAGCTTTTTGCAAGGCCGATTGCAACTGGGAGGCATGCTCGACTCGCCAAGCCTCAAGACCGAAATGCTTGGCCACTTCGGCGAAATCCGGAGAATAGGGTTTACCATCCGGCAGGTTGAACTCACTGCCCAGGTGACGGCCGAAGACCTCGGCCTGGCCGTCTCTGAGCGACACGTAGCCACTATTGTTGAACACCACAAACACCACAGGAATGGTGTGCATCACACACACGGCCATCTCCTGCATGGACTGCAAGAAGTCACCGTCCCCCACTACGCAAACCACCTGACGTGCCGGCATGGCCAGCTTCGCACCGATGGCCGCAGGCACCGCCCAGCCCAAGGAGCCGAAGCTGCCGGAGCACAGGTGGCTACGCGGCAGATACACCGCAAACATTTGCCTCACGGCGACCTGGACACTGCCGGCGCCGACCACCACGATCGCGTCGCGCTCAAGCACTCGGCGCAACTCGGCCAGCGGGCGCTGCACGATAAAAGGTGACGCATCGTTGTTGCGGTCCAGCCCTAAGCGGGCCTCCCAGGCCTCACGCAGGGCGCCTAATTCTTCCAGGTACGCTGTACGGGCCTGGGAGAAACCTTGGCACTGCTGCGGGGAAAGCTCCGCCACCAGGTCCGCCAGCACATTGCACGCATCGGCAGTGATACCCACTTCCACCCGATGGTTGCGACCGATTTCATGAGCATCCACGTCAACCTGAATCAACTGAACATGGGCCAATGCCGACACCGCCCCGCCCTCCCAACCTTCTTGGAGGGTATTGGCCAATCGACTGCCCACCGCCAATACCACATCTGCCGTAGCCAGCAACTGATTGGCACACGGGCTGCCCGATTGGCCGATCGGGCCGGCGCTGAGCTGGTGATCCTCAGCGATGGCGCCCTTGCCGTTGGTGGTGGTGACCACTGGCGCAAAGAGGCGTTCAGCCAGTGCCGTCAGTTCCAGAGAGGCCTCGGCCGCGATCACCCCACCGCCGGCAAGAATCACCGGGCGCCGGGCCTTGACCAACAATTGCAAGGCGCGCTCGATCTGGTCTTTTTGCGCGGCGATTCGACCGGTAGGCATGCGGGTGTTTGGGGGATCGAAACGGACCTGTGCACTCGCCACCTGAATCGCGATCGGCACCTCGACACTCACCGGGCCAGGACGCCCACTGAGCATGGTATTGAACGCTTGATGCATGAGCGCCGGCAGGTTTCCGATGGTCGATGCTTGTAGCTGAGCCTTGATTGCACCCAGCGAATGGCCGCTATGGGGGGCCCGAACGGAAGTGTCTGCCGAGAGGGACTGTGGCAGATGAGACAGCTGCCCACCGCTTATGACCAGTACGGCCGTCGAATCTGCAAAGGCCGTGGCCATGCTCCCGAGCGCCTTGGAAACACCGATCGCCGTCGGCAATAATGCCGCCATTGGCCGGCCGCAGGCTCGAAAGTAACCATCGGCCATATGGACCGCGCTTTGCTCCTGCATCACCTGAATAAACGGAATTTCCGTCCCCGGTGCTAGCAACGCATCGACCATCGCCCACGAACCGTATCCGGGGATGCCCGCGACGTACTGCACGCCATGTGCCTTGAGCGCTTTCGCTACGATTTGGCCGCCGGTGAGCTTCACAGTGAACTCCAATCAGACGAAGGCTGCAGCCGATGATGAAAGGCTCATGGTCGACTGGCTTGCCGTTGGGCTCGAGTATTCGCTTCAGGTACCTGGCACTCAATTTCGCAGGGCCGCGAAAAGCGACGCACTTTGACGCATATCTGGCGCATCGCTGACTGAAGCCTAGACAAACATCCAGCTGTTTAGCCCGCCCAAAGCTATTCTCATAGCGCATTCCCACCCTTGGGAACACGTACTATGATCAAGCTGAAGCCGCCCAACTGAGCCTAGCCCTGGTGCTCGCCGGTACGGTCGGCCTGGCCTGCGCCAACTACCTCGTGGACCAAACCAGCGCCGCCGGTGTCGCACAGTTCAGACCGACATGCTGGAGAAGGCCGGGCTCTGCTGATTGATGGATGCGTCCAGGTTCATGGTCTTGAACTTGGTGAAGGCGAGCTCGTACTATCTTGCAGCATCAATAGGCGCCTTGAACATGGCAGATATAGCCAGGCCGCCGCCAAACATTGCGCCACCGATAGCTGCCTGTTTGCCGATTGATGCAATCTTGACATTCAGCTTATCCACGTCCATGCCAGTGGCGCCGAGGTGCTTACTGATAATCAGCAGACCTGAGCTGACATGGTTGATCAGCGACCGTTTGACCGCGACGGAATATGCCTCAATCGACATGTTGGGCAAATCCTATTTGGGAGATTCCGAATGGTAAGGAAAGGAAGAACATTCGAGTGGTCTGGGAGCTGGCTTGATGAGGTGGTCGTCAAGCCAGAAAAAGCGACAAAGGGCATCCTCTAAGAGGTCAGCCCAGGTAAGTAAAAGCGCTTTAGGCTTTCAAGGTGCGCTCTGAACGAGCCCCATGAAAGACAGGACACCGTTCCCCCGTAGCCTTCCCGACCGTAGTGGTGGCGGTGAGACTGCGCAGCTCTTGCTGAAGGTCTGGTGAGGGGAGCCATTCTCCTCTCACCAGAGCGGTGACTTCCGTGACCGTGACTGAATCTCACACCAGCCCTTCGGCGATCCAACGCTGGACGAGGTTCCAGACCATGGTCAGGTTCAAGGTGGGTTCGCACTCGGTCATCGACATGGTCACCTCCAGGACGGATCGTGGGTTCTGCAAGTTGGTGCCCTGCTCTTTCGTCAGGCGGACCCAATGCTCCCACAGGCGGGGCTCTTCCTCAGGGCCGACCAGAGGCCAACGTCCCTTGCGACAGGGAATCCCCAGGATATCGCGGCGCACGGCAATCTCTTTGGCCTGCAAACCAAAGAGCTCAGTGATCATGGGGGTGCTCGCGCCCAGGGTGATTGCGCGGCGGATCGTGTCCTCTTCATCCGTATTACTGGCATGGGCCAACAGACGGTGGACGATGCTGCCATCCACGACGACCTTGAACCAGGGAACGGGTGAGTTCACCAACGTCCCCATGCTGCGAGGATCAATCAGGGTTTGCAGATCTTTCTCTTCAAACCCCATGGCCAGGCAGCTACGCAGCTGGCCATTTTTGATGTTGTCCAAAACTTGAAAGGCGATTGCCAGATTCAAAGGGTGCACGTGTACCTCCACCATCCCATGGTTTTTTATCGGCCTCACTTACAAGCCGTTCGTTCTCAAGCCCGATAGTCCATCGGGCTCTATGTGTTTTCGCGATGCCCATTACGCTGGACGCTCAGTATCTCGACACCGGCCCAGTCCTCCATACGGCGGGCCAGCTCATACAGAAAGCCATGGTTCTTCATTTGCTCTGTGCTGAGCTTGAGCAGGACCGTATAGGTGGTATCGCCAGTGGTATCAGGACTCAAATCCATTTGTTTGTTCTCCCTGTAGTCGCTATCGCTCCAGGTGCGATAGGCGGTGATGGCTGAGCGGCCGGCGTCAATTTTCCCGTGCGAACCTGCGAAAACATTCCGCGGGTTCATCGAACGGGTCTGCTGCGCAACTGCTCGATTTTGTGGTGCCCCTAATTATGTAGTGCATCCATGAGGACGCATCTGTCAGAAAAAGCGCTTCATCAAAAGGGAAAAGCATGTGTCAGTTGTGAGGCAGCTGTTTTCTCGAGGAATGCGCCAAAATTCACTCGGTTCTCCAGCTCAGAACACATCACCTGCACGCGACAAGCGAAGTATCTCCTTACAACCACCCGGGAAATGGCTGGCTATCTCAGCTAAAGGGTTTAGCTCGATTATTAGATCGGGATGACGGTCAACAACAACCTTTTCCAGGTGGTGTTGTCTTCAAGGACACCGTGTACTGACGGCTCATTGATCGGCTGAGGTTTCCTCAGCCGTTGCGAGTATGAGCCGTCTTCAATGAACCACCCAAAAGACCAAAGCCGCTGTCAACGGCTTAGGAGGCCGAAGTGCTAGATCCAGCATCAAAATATGATCTGACATCTACTGAAAATCTGTTGAATCGAAACATCTCATATCAAGGTGACAAGTTAAATCTTTCAATTAGTACGCTCTGTACGTCTATTAAAGAACAGAGCGAGCGCATAGCCACTCTCAGCAATACCGTCGTCGACCAACATCGTGAGCTTCGCAATAAATTTGCCGATGACGTCGTGGTTAAGATTCGTGAAGAACGCGAAAGAGTCAAAGAACGAAGGATTTTCATAATCATGATGTGTCTGACCGCTATAAGTGCGGCACTGATACTACTTTCAGCTTTCCCAACACCTGTTACTAAACCGGTCTCAAAGACCGAGTCGTCGACGCCGACACCAGCATCAACTGATATTTCGGTTACTACGACGCAATGTGAGTCAACAGACGCGCAGCTCTAAATCCATGCGCACACCCTATGCAGTATTGAACAGCTGGGGTTGTGCCAGGACGCCGCTATGGACAGCGGTGTCGCTACCGAAGCAGTCGTAATGACGTGGCGTCTCCTGAGACACATCCCGTGACAGCTCATGCGATACAAGAACACCACATCCAGTACTGAGAACAGAGTCCCCTGCTCTCTGTATGGCTGTGCGCGGCATACGTGTAGTTGCGCGCAACGAGCTAGGCCGCTTCCTACATTTTCACCAGAAGTGGCTGGCTATCTCACCCTGTGAGTTTGGATCGATGATTTGACCTGGTTAGCTGTCGTTGGCAGCACCTTCCCAAGTGGTCGTGATCTTCGAGGCCACGGTGTGCAGATAGCACATTGATCATCCCTAGTTCGCCCAGCATTCGGAAGTGCGAACAGTCGTCGACACCCTCGCCGATCGAATGCAGCAACCCACCGTGACGGAGACCTACCGTCAGGTGGTGCCTCCTCGTCACGTTTTTATTGAGTAGGAGACACCATGAGTAGATCTATGGCTGTGTATGACGCGCTGTCAGCCATCAGCGTACCACCGGAAAAAGCCAAAGCCGTCGTAAAGGCTTGGGAGGCCGAAGTGCGAAACGTAGCAACGAAATCCGATCTGGTACGAGCGGAGAAACTGCTGATTCAAAAAAACGCCGATCTAGGTCGAGAGCTGCGTGGCTCGATCAAAGAGATCAGCGACACTGTCAAAACACATACCGAGCAGATAAACACGCTCAGCCAAGCGATTGTTACCCAGGGGATCGAGCTTCGCGCTGAAATGAAGGAGCAAGGCAGCGAGCTTCGTGCTGAGATCAAAGATCAAAGATCAAAGATCAAGGTAACGAGCTTCGTGCATCAATAGAAAAGCAGGGTAGTGACTTCCGGCTTGCGATGGAAAAACAGGGCAACGGCTTCTCTCTTGCCATGGAAAAACAAAGCAACGAGCTTCGACTTGCTATGGAGAAACAAGGAAGCGAGCTCCGGCTTGCAATGGAAAAACAAGGAGGCGAGCTTCGGCTTGCAATAGAAAAGCAAGGCAGCGAGCTGAAAAAATCCATTTCGGACTTAGCGACTGACGTTGATAAGAAAATGACCGTCACATGTTGGAAGCTTGGCATAATTTTCACTTTCATAATCGTTCCAATCGGAAAATTTACTTTCGATTATGTTGTTAAAGAATGGCCGTTCTGATTCATCGTTTCACCACTCTACCGACAGGTTTCGGCCTGTGCTTTAAACGCTTCAAGACGTGGGCACTGTCCGCGTTGTTCTGATACACCACAATTTCTGCCCATGCGGGGAACACTCCCCGTCCGGGCGCAGTGTCTCTCCGTTTTGGGTTTTTCTGGAGAGACCTATGAAACTCGATGTACTCACACCGCAACAAGAAGCACTGCTCGACTTGCCTGTCGTTTTTACGATAAGGGCCTGGAATGAGAGTGTTTACATAGCAAAGCCACTGCACATCGCCGAACAGGGCTATCGCCTGACTGCAGTACTTCAGGCCCTTCGCAAAGCCGTCATCCAGGAAGCATGGGATGATGAGCCTTTGTTCTTTGACTTCAGCCACGAATGCTTTCCCTCCACAGGTGAGCGATCAGATCGAATCCTGTTGGATCTGCGCCTGGTCGTAGACCGAAAGGAAGAAGAGCGGCAGGTGCTGACGCTCATGCTCAGGCATGAAGCCGAGGCGCTTGAAAAGCGGATTCCTGGAGAGCTCTTTGCCCTCGGTGAAATCGTCATGACCCTTGGTGTCGAGGCGCTCGCTCAACAAGGTCTGTTGGACATAGCGCCCTATCTGGACCGTCACCTCTGTGGAGATTGGGGAAATCTACCCGGGACGGACAGACAGAAAAACGAACTGGCGGTGCTGACCGGCGCCAGTTTGTTCTCGCAATACGACGTTGACGTTGGAGCGGCGAAAAAGCTCTGGATCATCACCTCGGCGGACAGGCGATTCACCTCCCTCCTCCTGCCCATTGAACCCACCCTGCCCCAGTTCGACTGAGGCTAACTGACCGTCTACCCGCCTTTTCAGGCGAGTAGGCGGTTTTTTGCATTCAGGGTTGGACGAGACCCGCGCTGGATGCTAGGTGCTGCTATTGCGACAGTCCGGTGTCGGCAAGTTCGCACCGAGATCGATGCGTTGCCCCTAAACTCACCAAGCCGCCTAAGCGACAATGAATCGTGTGATCGATCAGTCAGATCGATCATCACAGGCAGATATCGGCCGACTCTGTTGAAAAAGTCGACTTCGGTTTTCACGACAGAAGAGTACGCTTCTGAGATTGAAATCTGCGTTTTGAGCAGAGGATTCAGGACTCAGATTTTACGTGGCTGCGTGCCAAAATGGGACTTTCAACGTTCAATGCACGGACAGCCAGCCTGAGTCGATTTTTTCAACAGAATCGGCCAAAAGCGGTCGCTGAGAAAGGTGCTTCAACCTATTGAAATCGGCAATAATGCTTACGTAGCAGCGGTCATCACGATTGAGGAAGGGTGTAACTGGCTAGACAGAACTCACTGAGTATGTGTCGATTTTAGGAAGCTACCTCGGGGTGCTTCCTTTTCCACATCAACTATTAACCGCCAGACAGGTATCTGATGACACAGGAAACGTCCCAATTCCTATCCATCCTCGCGAACATCGAACAAGACGAAAAACGATTACTGCGATCCAGACGTGCTGAAGAGCGGAATAGATCTCGTAGTCGCATCCCCCGTTACGTTTTCTGGATCGGGTTGGTCAGCTCTTGTTTGATGGCCGCTGGATTCGTGGCGTGGGTCAACCTCGGGGGGCCAGCCTGGGCAAAGCTCGCCGCCGTGGGGGCTCTTGGACTGGGCTATCTAACCATTCTGTTGCAACCAATACTGCTCGTTTGGTTCCACCGACAAACACTACGCGAAGTAATCTCCGGACCTTTCGCAGCCTTCCTTCGTGCCAACGTGACACAGCCGATGGACGTAGATAGCCGCCACCTACCATTGCTCATTGAGCTTCCCCGGATCGAATTGGAACTAGGGCTCCTTGCGTTGAAAATGGAAGCTCAATTCTTGGAAAAGCGCATTAGTTGGGTCGTCGGCTCAATCGATAAGATTGGCATCGTTCCCGGGTGTTTAGCTGTCTTGGTCAGCCTGCAAAAGTTAGGCGAACAATCAACGTGGGTGACAGCTGTCGCTGGGGCAAACATCGGTCTCTTCTTACTGGGCACCATGGCTAACGTCTACGTAGTGCGTTATCAACGGATGATCGGCTTGACGGAGTTAGCTATCAAGCAACAGGAACTGCGAGATGAAGAACGCGCTGGTGACAAAGGTACATCATGGACGTACCCAAGGGCTGGATGTGCTACTCCGTCAACAGCTTCTGCATGATGCTTGCGCACTCAGCATCGTTGAGTTCATTCATCACATATTTTTCGAATGCCCAGACTGGCATAAAAGCCTTCTGTCGTGTACGAAAGCACACTTCTGGCCAGCCCGCTTTCAGCCGATAAGAGAGTGATTGATAACACTTTCAAACCAGGGGTACAAAAATGTCGTGCTCTAGAGGCGCAGCATCGCCTGATGCGCAAACACAGCGGCGACTCTTCGCTGCATCGGCGGGCTACTGCCAGAACCCCGGATGCGCTAATGAGCTGTTCATCGATGCGGCGGGCAAGTCTGTCCACATCGCTGAGATGGCTCATGTATTTGCGGCCAACGATGCCGGGCCTCGCGCTAAACCGGACCTTAGTCTTGAGGAGCGCGGAGCCTTCGAAAATTTGGTGATGCTCTGCGCCAACTGCCATACGATGGTGGACAAGGCACCCAGCGCCTTTCCAGACAAAACTATGCTGAGCTGGAAGCGTGAGCACGCGAATAAGCTTCAAGGGCTTTTCGGCGCAGTGAAACTCGGTGATCGCGCCGGTGCTCGCGGAGTGGTGGAACCACTTCTCGCGGAAAATCACGCGATCTTCAAACACTACGGTCCTCACATTGGCGCCGCCCGCAATCCGGAGAGCGGAGCGGCCGAGCAGTGGAAGCGAAAGATGCTGGCGTGCATCCTACCCAACAATAGACGAATGCTCGCGATCCTTGATGCCAATCGCCACCTGCTTGTAGGCGACGAAAAAGCGACGCTGGAACAATTTCGGCAACACATTAACGACTTGGAAGCCTTCCATATCGAAGGCAATCGGGAAGATGCTTCTCGCTTCCCAACCGAGTTATCCATGATTTTGGAGGCTGGCGAATGAGCAACAGCGCAACCAATTGGGTCGCCGATAAGCTTGTTACCAAGGAAGGGCTCGAGATTGTCGAGCGCACTCCTGAGGACTTTTTGGTCGTCAAGAGCAAGGATGGCGATTCATTCATAGTCGCAGTCCTCGGTGTGCAAAATATAATAGAGCTTTCGGACGTTGAACCTCTCTTCGCCGATACCAACAAACCTCAGTTCGTAGTGAATATTCCGTCTAAAGCAAGGTGGAGCGGCGCGGCTATCAATTACGTTCATGGGGCGTCTGCTGCGTTCGGAACGCTGCGCGAAGTCGCCCAAGCGTCCTATTACCATGACCCTGGCTGCTATCGGGAAAAAAATATGGACTTTTACTTCACCGCGATGAATCAGCACTCACATGTGTCCCGCGTCACCTACGTCTACGAGACGGCTTTTAAGGTCGATCGCAAGTTCGACCCCAGCCTCATCGTTGCGATTATCGATGCGTACAATATGAGTGCCGAGGACGTACGCAATGCCAAAACGTACTACGGTCACTTTGATATTGCCCTCAAGTCAACGAGCTACGGATCAATCACCAGCCAAGCAGACGCAGCTGCCAAGTCGATGGGCGCAGAGGCCTTGATGTTCGGAGAGTTGATGTCGCGCCTGGCTAAGAAATGATTCGCCAGCGTGTAATCACTAGCCTACGCCAGCTTGCGGTCGATCTCGGAGCGAAGGCCGAAGGAACTCAGTGGCATCTTTTCGGATCAGTCGACCGGGACGAACCGGCCGCTGCTGACATCGACTTGATGATCCTCTGCAAGGACGATCACCAAGCCGACGCACTTCGACAAGCAATAGATCCTGATGCTTTTTTACTACCGCTTCATCTGGCTCTGATGACCTTTGACGAGGCCGCTGAAGTCGACGCGATACTAGTGCAACGGAGCCGCTCCATCTTTCCCTGACGGGCCACATTCGGCCGATTCTGTTGAAAAAGTAGCTCCCCTGTCTTGCAGGCCTCAATGAAGAGGCTTGGCCGAAACGCTACCGAAGCGCCGTAAGCGTCCGGGCATCCCGTCTTGCGTAACTAAGCCGGTTTCCAACGATGCGGCAACAACTCCCCTATTTCACTCGCCCGCTGCGTTGGCAGGCGAGTGAGGACATCTTTCAAATAGTCATATGCATCATGTCCATTGAGCTTGGCCGATTGGATCAAGCTCATCAGCGCCGCCGCACGTTTTCCACTGCGCAACGAGCCGGCAAACAACCAGTTCTTGCGTCCGAGAGCCCAGGGTCGTATCTGATTTTCGATGTGATTGTTGTCTATTGGCACCGTGCCGTCGTTCAGATAGCGGCTCAATGCCGTCCAGCGTTTGAGGCTGTAATCCAAGGCTTTGGTAATGCCCAACCCCTCATGTACACGCTCGCGCTGGACGACCATCCAGGCATGAAAAGCGTCCATCACGGGTGCGGCCTTTTCCTGACGTATTCGCCATCGGGCATCAGGTTCCAGGTCGTGAACTTCGCGTTCAATCTCATATAAGGCCGCGATGTACTGCAACGCTTGCTCGGCGAGCACGCTTTTGTTGGTGATGTGCAATTCGTAAAACTTGCGACGGGCGTGGGCCATACAGCCAATTTCGGTCACGCCAAGTGCAAAGCTGGCTTTGTAACCGCCATAGTCGTCGCAGACCAGCTGGCCTTTCCAGCCTTTCAGAAAGTTGCGGGCGTACTCGCCCGAACGGCCTGGGCTGAAGTCATACACCACCGCGCTGATCGCGGCGGATGCCGTTGTGGCATAGCCCCAGACGTAAGCCCGATGGGTTTTCTTCTCACCTGGTGCGAGCATCTGCACCGGTGTTTCATCAACGTGCACCACGTTGTGCTCAAGCACCACTTCGCGCAAGGCATCGACCAGTGGCTGCAACTGGACGCCGCAAGTACCGACCCAACTGGCCAGGGTTGAGAGAGGAATCGCGAGGCCTGCACGACCGAAGATTTTCTCCTGTCGGTACAGCGGTAAATGATCGGCGTATTTCGCGATCATCACCTGGGCCAGCAGCCCGGCAGTCGGGATGCCTTTGTCGATAACCTGCGCCGGCACTGGCGCCTGGATCAAGGTTTCGCAGTCGTCGCAGACCCACTTTCCACGAATATGCCGTTCAACGCTGAATACGCCCGGCGTGTAGTCGAGTTTTTCACTGATGTCTTCGCCGATACGCTTGAGCGCACAGCCGCATTGGCATTGGGTGTTTTCTGGTTCGTGATGGATCAGCGTGCGCGGAAATTCGGCAGGCAGGGCGGTGCGTTTGGGCTGCTGAAGGGCTGGCGATTGCGTTGGCTTTGGTGTCAGAACTTCCAACTCGGCTTCGATTGCAGCTAAGTCAGTCTCGATCAAATCGTCGAGCAAGCTAGCTTGGCCGGGGCTAAATGATTCGGAGCGCTTGGCGAAACGATGACGTTTGAGTTGAGCGATTTCGTGGATGAGCTGCTGATTGCGGGTCTTTTGGTGCAGCACTTCTTTATCAAGACGTGCGACATGCTGGAGCAATTGCGCAGCCAAGCTGCGCAGTTGTTCGGTGTCGAGTTGATCGAGAGGAGGAGTAGGTATCATGGTGATGACTCTGCCCGATCTGCTGATCGAGATATGTCATCCATGTCTCTTAATGAGTACGGATGGCTCCGTTAGACCCAAGACGTTGCCAGGGAAGACCGACCACCAGCGCCTGTAGCTGCTCGGGGTTGAGTTCCATCTGGTCGCCATGCCGATTGCTCGGCCAGGAAAACTTTCCTTGGTGCAGGCGGCGTGCCGCCAGCCAAACGCCCAGGCCATCGTGCACCAGCACTTTCATGCGGTTGCCTCGGCGGTTGGCAAAGAGATAAGCGCAGTGCGGCTGCGCCGCACCGAAAACAGCCACAACACGGGCGAGCGCTTTCTCGGTGCCGGAGCGCATATCCATCGGCTCGGTGGCTAGCCAGATCGCGTCGATGCGGATCACGGGGCAAGGCCACGGACAAAGCGAGCGCAGCCCTCGGGATCTGAAGACGGCCACTTTACGGTGATGGTTCGCTCGCCAAGCATTAGCTCAATGATTGCTGACGCTTCAGCCGGTCTTTTCGGTGCGACTTTTACCGGAACGAACGCCGGCAGCGTTGCAGGTGGTTGATCCCGGTAAAGCGGTAGCCACTTACGAATGACGTTGGCGTTTATGCCGTGGCTGATGGCAACGCTGGAGATGGTCGCCCCGGGCTGCAGGCATTCCTGAACAACCTGGGCTTTGAACGGCTTGGGATAAGAGCTTCGTTGGCGCATTAAGGGCTATCGCGTCCGCTTAAAAATAGGCGGACACCATCGCCCTTAATTTTTGAGTTCGGTAGGCGTGTTTGCCGGACGCTTACGAAGCGCCTGTCGCTGACAGATCCTCAAGCCCGCTGGACCGCTGCTCCAGGCGGCCCAGCTTTCTACGCTTACTCCACGAATTATCTGATCGATACCGAGCACGGCGTGATCATGGATGTGGAACCCACACCGGCTCATCGAACTGCAGAAGTCGAGAGCACCAAGACGATGATCGATCGGGTCGAAGCGCAGTTCGACATCAGACCGGAGCGCCTCATTGGCGACACCGCTTACGGCACAGCGCCGATGCTGGCCTGGATGGTGGAGGAAAAAGACATCGAACCGCATGTGCCGGTGTGGGACAAAACCGAGCGCAAGAACGACAGCTTTTCGAGTAACGATTTCCACTGGAATGAAGAGGCTGAGGAATACCGCTGCCCAGCCGGCAACGTATTACGCAGCGAATGGCGAGCCTTCAAGAACGAGCGCTCGCACGTCACCAAAGCCAACACCATCATCTTCCGATCCAGACAGACCGACTGCGCGACATGTCCGATGAAAGCCAAGTGCTGCCCGAACGCTGCGATTCGCAAGATCGTCCGCAGCGTCCATGAAGCCGCTCGTGATGTGGCTCGGTGCATCGCAACGACGGCGCAGTACGTGCGTTCTCGACACGAACGCAAGAAGGTCGAAATGTTGTTTGCTCACCTCAAGCGCATCCTGAAATTGGATCGCTTGCGACTACGTGGCCTGAGTGGCGCGTCCGATGAGTTCACGCTGGCGGCCGCGGTACAGAACCTCCGGCGTCTGGCCAAACTTACATCTCAAGGGCCACCTGCTACGGGATAGGTGCGCCTGCACGAAGCAAAAAACCTCAAACTAATCCACTAACAGAGCAGCAAAGGTCAACGAAGGGCCGAGAAACCACTCAATGTGGTGAGTAGGTTCTCCGGTGGTGGTCGCGCCTGAGTTCAGGTGAGCTGAAAATCCGACTTTTTCAACAGAATCGGCCAGAAGCAGCCAATCGCCAGTGGCCGTTTTTAGCCCCCGACGGACACCGTATCCCAGCGAGTCTAATTCATCTAAGCTGACACGTGCGTCTTTCCGCGATTGACTGGTTGAGCAAAGGGAGCAGTGGTGGTTCCCCCTAAGGGAGAATCGATTAAGTTAGCGCGAGCTTAAATATTTATGTAAGATTAAGTCATTTGATACAGCCAATACGAAGCTCCGCATTGTATCCCTCTAAGACTGCTCGAAAATATCCGTACTGTCTTTGAAGGGCATCCGGAGATCTATCTTTCGGCATTTCTGAATTCAATGCTTTATACCCATATTCTGTTAGGTATGAAGAACTTTTGTTGGCCGCGGCCTGAAGACTAAACAGCGCATCCTCAGTAAGAGGGTCATTATAGCGAACGTGTGTGATTTTACTGCTCATCTCATCTCTAAGCTCTTTGATCTCAGTGCATCTCTTTGATCGTAAAATTAGCGTCGCTGATTCAGCAGCGGTGATTTTGGCACGTTGATCTTTTTCAGTATCAAGCTGATTTGTCAAACGAAGTATATTTTCCTGTGATCGCAATTCAGCCTGCTTGATTTGATATTCAGTATCAGATTTTATCTTGACGACTTGCTCTTCGCTCTTTGCTTTAAGAGCCTCAATTTCAGATTGAGTAACGTGGGTAGAATAGGCTGTAAAAACGACTCCCAACGTTGTTATTAAGGCGCAAAAAACTGGGGCAGCCCAACCTCTTAGAGCCGCACGAGCCTGGTCGGGTTCGCCTGAAGAAGTCGACGTAGAATTTTCCATTGAATCGTTTTGCAAGTATCTAACCTCATTTTAATTAAGCCAGCTCAAACATTGATTAGCATGCATGTAATGGTTTGATGACTTCGTCAACTGATTATGTTACGCGATTGCTCGCTAGCGACGCTCAAAGCCAGAGGTGAAAGAGCGTCACCCGACGACATTCTTCGCCAGCGTTCGGAGCTTACGCAATGATGTTGTTCAATCAAGAAATCCCCTCTTCGCACCCGGACTCCATTTGCTCCACTCGACGGTTAGTTGGCGGCGGGGCACTTATCCTTGGAAAGCTACTATTTTGCCACCACGCTGTCTACTCCAAGAGTCAACAAAGCAAGCAGGGTCGTGCCTCGAAGTGATTACCGGGGGGAGACTGCTCCCGGCCACGCTGCGCGTACGGAGCGCGCCAATACGCTCTTTCTGGCCACTCGCGATCAGGAAAGACTTATTTAACGACCACAGATGGTAAGCCGAGGGCGCGCGTACTCATTGAACGGTAACGAGTAGGTATGTGGGTGTGGTCAAACTGTTGCAGCGCATGCCGGCCAGGTATGCCTCTCATGTCGCGAAACGGTGCATCAAACGTCGGTGAACGAGCCCCCCCCTCCGAACAAGTCTGTTTTTCGCTCGAGGATCCTGCTCATCCGTTCTGGTCTGCTTACTTCTTGTCTAACGGGTGGTTACGTCCGTCACTCACCGGCACCATGCCCAAGGCGGCAGGGCCAACACCGTCCAAGCAGCCAACGTTGTAGGCGCACTGTGACGGATCGATTCGCCTGATGTGATGGGTGTACACCCCACAGACGGAGCAGAAATAGTGGCAAGCCTGCTGGGTATTGAAGCGATAACTCTTCAGCACGTCCGCCCCTTTCAGGATCCTCAGGCCCGTAAGGGGAACGGTGCCCATGACGGCGCCTCTCCTCTTGCAGAGTGAGCAGTTGCATCGTTTCGGATCAACCACGCCGTTCGGTAACTCCAGCTCAAGCACCACCTCTCCACAGTGGCAGGAAGCGTTGTGAACCGGTTTTATCTCTGTCTCACCAATACGCTTGATCATCGACTTCGTCCTTGTACGGCACGGTTGACTCCGTGGTACCCGCAGACTATCGAAGCGCCAGGCTGAGCGCACTCTGATTGATCCGGGTCTTGGCTTTGCAGGGCAGACTCGATGGTTGGTTGCGACCAATGCCTCAGAAGAAACGCTACTGCGGTGAACCGCCATTCGACCGTTCAAAAATACTTTTCCCGCCCCTCCCACCATATCAAACCCTCTTAACCTCGAGCTTTGGCCCCGAAGGGCGCACCATTTTGGGGGGACGTCCAGAACGGCTGACCACACGGGTAGCGGCCGAAGACGCCACTTAAAAGTAAACAAAAACAGCCAGATCGGGTTGTGGCCAGCGCAAAGGACAGGACATTCAGAGCATGTGAAACGAGGAGGCTACTGCCTACCCGCGAGTCAGCAGGCTCCCTTCGAACACACCTCGCAGGGTCGAAATCGAGGACAGAAACGCCATCCTGCCCGATGGGTTTCCAGGCCTCCGTTGGCAAGTTTTTTAACACTGTACTACTGTCACTTCGTGCTGGATGCTCGGGATCGCGGACGTTCGTGTAGGTGCAGGACTTGGGCCACATGTTTCGGTTGACGGATTCTATGATCCTTATACGTCAACGAATTTTGGTGGTGGATTGACCATTGGTGCTGGTGTCGGCGGCGGTGTAAGCGTGCAGGCAACTAATACGACGGTCACGCCAAATACGCTTACGTGGCGAGACCTCATCCCCTACTGGATGAATCATAATTCCAACCTTAATTACTCACCAGGCGTTGGACGGTTTATCTCAGGAGATCCGATTGGCCTTGCGGGAGGAATTAATACGTTCGCTTATGCTTTAGGAAATCCAATTTCATTTGTTGATCCAAGTGGTTTAGATACCTACGTGACAAACCGCGGTCTCTCAGTATTTGGCGACTCTGCTCTATCTTGGTCCAACCCGCTTACCCATACCTTTACATTCTCTACCAATCCCGATGGATCCGTTGAATTCACATACAGCTGGGGGAACGCAGCCAACTTAGAAGGGTGGAATTTTAATCAACCAGAGGACATAAACGCGGCCAAACAAGCTCTAGAGAACGGAGAGGCTAAAAAAGTTGCCCCCTCCTTTATGGCCCCCTACTACCGCTTAGCTTTTGACCAACTCAACAACTCTGCAAACAACCACCGCAACGGGATAATATACAACAACTGCAAAACCGAAACAGCCAGGTTAAACAACCTTGCCTAGGGACTACTATCAGGAGAAAAACAAACATGAACACCATCAAAAGAAGCATTACTTCAGCAGTAATAGTTATTATTTCACTCACCTTTATAATAAGCATATTTTACGTAGCTATCATCCCGATGCTCACCCCCAACTACAAGACGTATTATATTCTCGCAGCAGGAGTCGCAATATCTGCATTAGCCGGAGGATATATTGGCTATCAATCCTCGACAGATGATGCAGCGTTCATCAAGATCAGCTTTGGCTTTTTCTATGCAATAGCAACAAGCACCCTTGTATTTTTATTTTCGCTATTCATCATTCTAAACATCCGCGGAGCATAGGATGACCAGGATGGTACCCCATAAAGATTTTTATAATTTATCCAGCCATACCGGGAAGAGCTTCGATGAAGTATTCAACCGCATCCTGGCCAGTGGCAGCACCTTCAGCTACCAGGTTGATGAGTTGGGTTCAACCCAAGCGCTCACCAACAGCACCGGCGCGTTCACCACGCAGTACACCTATGACCCTTATGGCCAGACCACGCTCACGGGCACCACGTCCGGCAGCTTCAGTTATGGCGCCGCCAACAGACGCAGCCAGAAGACGATTGCCGGGCAGATCACCGGTTATGTCTTCGACGGTATCAACCTGGTGCAAGAGCTGACCGGTTCCGCCCCCCACACAAAGCATGCCCATAGCGAAAAGGAAAACGCAGCAACCGCGCACTTGCGCATGCATCGTTCGGTAATGATCGACCAGTGGATCAGGAAGACTCCTACGCTCGCAGTGGAACCGAATTTGTAGTCCTGGTCCCTGCCCTAGTAGCTGCGCCAACGATCTGAAAAAGCTTGTAGCAGTTCGGGTTTTGACAGCCCTCTGCGGTGCTGGTCATTGTGTCGGGGCATACCGCTGACGTTGTCAGCACCATGTCCATGTAGCTTGGATCCGGGAAGCTACGATGCGCCATTGCGCATGATCCACACCCCAGGTCGCAACGCTTCCAGTAGCGCGACCGATCGACCTCTGTCGATGGAAGCACTGCAGTTGATCACTGTTTCCCCCCATACGGGCCTCGCCCGTATGGGCCAGGTCCTCCCTTAATTTTGGAGGTTCCATGAAAATGGAAACGGTTTTATACAAAGCGTTGGTCGCATCCAACGTTCCAGATGAACACGCTACTGCCGTCATTGAGGCAATGGAGAAAGAGATGACCTCAACCCTTGCGAGTAAAACTGATCTCGCGATGCTTCGTGCCGAATTGAAGATCGACATCTCCGAGCTTCAGAAAAGCCTGGTGAAGCTTGACGCCAAGGTGGATACCTTGGGCAAAAATCTGACGATACGCCTCTTGTTGATCATAGGTGCCGCAGCCGGTGCATCTTCCGGCTTGGTCACTTCTGGACTCAAGTACCTGGCGTAACAACATTCGCTGTACCCACCCACGCGGGGAACCCTTCCCCGCCGGGCGAAGTGTTCTCCGCGTTCCCCTTCATGAACCTGGAGAATCACCATGCCCAATAGCTACTGCAAAGAGCCTCAACGGCTCACCTTTTACCTCGTCAGCGCAGAAGCTGACACGCTGATCGAACACCGGCTCCCTGCGATGTCCGCTGCTAATCGGCCGTCACTTCATGGGCGTGGTCCTTGTCGACCATGCCCACTCAACATCTTCTCTCAGGCCACTGATCTGTCGTCAGGCCAGCAAGACGGATAGCTCACTTTTTGCGGCGCTTGCCGCGAGCAAGCCACGCGACGCGGATGACCGTCGTCTCGCGGTTCAATTGATTTTGGGTGCCCTGCGCGGCGCCTGACCACGACTTAAACCTTACATCCATCCATAGGGATTCTCGCCCTATGGGGCGAGTTCAGTCCCGCCCCCAGGAGTGCTTTATGGGAAAGCTATTGAATGTGTTGTGCCTACCTTTTCCGTTCATTCGGAACCCTTACGCCCCCGATTCGTTTCTGCGCCTGGACGAGTTCCAGCAGCAGTTCACGATCATCTGCAGCGGTGTCATGCGCTTGCCGGAAGATGCGCCGCGTGTGGGTTACTACCAGGTCACCGGCGCGTACGAGGTGGGGCATGCGGGTCTGATTGAAGACGCCATTGTGCTCTGTACCTCACGGTTCGAGGAACTGCATGCGTATCCGAAACTGAGTGCGGCGGCTTCGTTTGACCCACGTTCGGTTGAGGTCTACTACACCCTCTCAGAGCACACCAGACCATGCTCTGCGATCTATGGCAGCGCTGATATTCAACGGGTGCTCTCGGGTGTTGTAGGCCCCTCTGAGATCGTTTGGCGACGTCCCTGTCGTACGGATGAAGAAGTGCATGCACTGGAGGCACGGATACAGGCACTGCTCGCACAAGCCAACGAGGACATGCGCGCAGAGGCCTACGAATCGGCGAATCTTGCCCGTCGACAAGCCACGGAGCTGAAAAGCTTTTTGGTTTCACCCAGATGGCGAGAGCCTGTGTTGAAGGCGCTCCACGATACAGGCGTCACCTGCTGCACCTACTGATAATCAAGGCTGGATAAAGCCTCAATAACCGTCACCGGGAAATCACCTCCCGGCCGGGGCGGTGGTTTCTCTGAACTGGAGAAATCTCATGTCCCCACAACCGAACCAAGATTGCGTCAGCAAGATGAAGTACTCACTGTCCGTCACGCCACGGGCCTGGGACAAAGCGGTGCAGAGCAATCAGCACCGGTGTGGTTCAAGCTACGAGAGTCGGCTGTTGGATCTGTTGCACGCCGTGAGCAAAGCGCATCACCGACAACCGGATGCTCGGCAGATTCATTTCGGGCTCTACCAGCGGCTGCATACAGGACGTCGTACGAAACAGTCCTCGCTGGAGCTGACACTCAATCTGGTGGAAACAGACCCAGAGACGCCGTATCTGCTCCTGTCACTCAAGGACGAACGGGTTGATTCATAACCTGGAATCGGCCTACAGCAACACCTCACTCAAGCCCGACGCTGTCGGGCTTTTTTACGTCTGCGACGAACTCCCGTGGCAATGACGAACCATCGCGGCCACGCCTCTTCCCCCGCTTCTCCTCTTCTCCAACGTGTGAGCTACAGACATCCACACACGAGACGACCCTCCGACCACTGTGGGGCGTCCACCACCCGTGGTTACAGGTACCAGTCTAAACATCCGGCAGAGAACAGTGAGCATGATCTCGTCGCCCATCGGCTCGGCGCGCGCCCATTGCTATTCGTACAAACGCCACTCCAATCGCGACCAAGCCTACGAACAGGTTTTCATTACCGAGCATTTATAGCGGAGCAAAATCTTGCGTCTGCATGGAACCGGGTTACGCTCTGCGAACCTGCTCACTTGAAGCGGCAATGCAATGTAGGAGAGGCAAAAAAAAATGGATGATTTTCAGCGCTCACTCACCATCACGATCATCAATGCCAGCGGTACCGATACCATAGTGAACTATAGCGTTCTGACGGGTGGCAGCTGGTCAACAGCACCGGTCCCCGGCTCCGATATCACACCGACAGGCCAGCAGAGCTATGTGAACGGTGTTCCTGACACGTTCAGCGCTCTTGGCGGTCAAATTGTGCTGACACCGGCTAGCGGCGGCACAATCAACCTGAGCTGGGCCTGGCCTGCCGGCAGCCCCGTCTCTGGCAGTGTGAACACCGCCGCCGTTAGCGGCTTGTCTGCCACCAGCCAACTGATTAACACTCAGACCAGTTATGCCACCCTGCAGGTGATGATCACCAACGCCTCTACGTTCGGCTAGCTCTTCGAGGTCGGCAAAAATTCCTTCGCTTAACACGCGTGGAAATGAAGGCTGATATTTCGGTGTCAGCTTTCTCCATATGAGGATTGGCTGTAGGACGAGTGTAGAACCTTCGCTGAAAACGTAGACAAGGCAACAATCCGGGGAGGCTTTGCTGCACCATCCGTCCCAATCTGGGTAGCAGCTTTTCTATAATCAACGGCCTAGCCACGAGGAAGCAGGAAGCTCACCTACAAGCCGTTGAAGCGTCGAACGGCTACTACTGGGGCGTTTTCAACTTGTCACAACGACCGGCCTTGGCCGACCGACACCTGTGGTACCCGGCCCACAGCAGACGCACGAACCTAAAGTAACGCGATGAAGAGAAAAGCAAAAATGATTGCACGTGTGGCCAGCAAAACAGCCGCTCAGCCTGAGCCTGTCTGGAAGTTTGACCCTGATCGCATGATCCGAATACCCGATTGCCAATCGATCATCGACGTACTTCGCCTCATCAAGCGCGGTGGTCCGGAATGGATGTATCGTCACGTCACCCTGTGGTTTCCTGGGCCATCAAGTGCTTGGGTTCTGGTGTACTCGCTTCAGGACGCCAGGGCCCCGTACTTTGACTTCATGTACACCCGCAAAGAGGCGCCTCAGGAAATCCTGTCCACGCTGCTAAGGAAGTACCCACAGTGCACCGTTATCGATTGGTCACCTGGCCGACTGGCCTGCATCAGCACCCTTGGCGTGGACGTTGAGACGCTAGCCGAAATCATCCGACATGTCGCTGAAATGGCTTGGGATGAGTGCACCACGGTCATTGACGCTTCGTATGAAGAAATGGGTAGTGCATGACCCAAGAGCGGACGCTCGACCTTGACTCCCGAAGCCTCTGCGCACAGACCGCGTATTAGGCCACGACCGGCCAGAAGCGGTCATTCATTCTTGAACACCAAAAAATCAATAGGACTGAATGTGAGTGAACTACCGAGGTCCGGCGCGGGCCATCATGATGCAATACGGAAGAAAATCCTTGCAGCCGTAACGGCGAGAAACTTGGCAAGTGCATCGAACAATACCAAGTGGGATGAGCTGATCGACCATTTCCGCCAGCTTCAGGGTTGGCGTCCGTCCTACCGTTCCAAGGACGTCACAGGACACATCTCAGAGTGGGATGTCGAGTGGTTTTACCATCTGCCGTTCCCCTTTGCGTCCGTCGAATGGTTCGACATTGGCTTGTCGGAAGCAGCCCCCTCAAAAGGAAGGCTGCTTGCACCTACAACCATTGACCATACAGACGAAATATCAAAGGTCGTCGCACAGATTGGATTCGAGTTTGAGGTGCGCGCAGACGTTCTGAGAATTTGGGGATACCTCCCAAAATCATATGAAGACTTTCCACCTGCATGACAGGGTGAAGTCGCCAGTCTGCTTAACCCTTCACCCCGGTAATTACAATATCTAGCCTGCAGGCCAGGGGCTGCTTTGGGTTGAATGCAGCCCCCCTCCTCAACGCAACCAGCAGGGTCAAACGCAGGGTCAGTGGCGCTCACGGTCTCTCACTGGAGCCGGCAATTTCAGCGACCGGCAAGAGTTCTCTCTTTCCCTTGAGTGAAATTTCCTAGAAAATCCTGACCGCTTGTTTGAGCCGAATGTCGCGGATAGTCTTGCCCCGTCATCACGCAGTTGATGATACGGACGTGCAAGTCCGGTCATATCGGTGTTCACGCGCCCTCAAACAAGCTGTGTCGGCAGGTAGTTCTATGCCTGCGATTCCTGCTTAATGGTGGCCGTGCGCAGGAGACTTTCGAGTCTGCCGGGGTCCGATATGCCCGGTCTTGCACACCTGCGTATGGCTGCCCCCCTAATTCGTGTGCGAGCGAATGGTGACAGCTCCACCTACATATCGGGATTTCGCCATGTTCAAGGTCCCCCCCAACCCACCTGTAATACCCAACGCTGAAACCATCGATCCTCGTATCGCCGACCGAGCTTTGTCTCACTACAACATCGGTCCGGACGCAGGTTCGAAACCAGCCCCTGTCACCGTGCTGCATGATCATCGGCACGACCCCAGGAGCCAGGAAGACGCCCTGGTCAATGTCTACTCGATTCTGCAATCTGCTGCGGCCACAGCCTATGAGCACGCCGACAACCAGACCGGTTCGAACCGCAAGGTGGCGATGGGTGTGGTGCATCTGATTGAGCTGGCACAGCTGAAGATGGACTCGGTGCTGGACGAGCAAGCGGTCAGCGTCAGCGGCTGACAACGCTCTGCGCAGAAGCGGGAAGCCCGGCTTCCCGTGTTGTCGCTCGTGGTTCGGGTCCTCGGTTGCAGGGCAACCTTGAGCATCAGTGCCAATCCTTAAGGCAGTGCATGCATTGTCGAGCTTTCCAGGTTCTCAGTTGGCCGCCACAGAATGAGCAATGGACGACTTTTTGTTTGCAGATCGGAATCATCCGGTGCCGGAAATACTCCCAAACGATGGTGGGGTTGATGCCCTCTCGCCTGACTATCTCGTCGACCACAGCCTGCTCACCCTGCTCGTGAAATGCACCGATGACTGACAGCGTTTCGATGGTGGGGCAGTAATTGGTGATCGTGTCTGCGCACCGGTCACAGAGGCGATGGCCAAGTTGGCGAGTCATGGTCTCAATCCTTTGGAAATGTGTCGTCATTGCACTGCAGGAGCCTGTTGGTGAGAAGGCATGCAGCAGCGCCAGGCCTTTTCCTGTACGACCGCCCTCCCCTGATGATCACTCATGTGTTCAGTCGGTGGTGGGTATCGAAAGTTACCTGATCCGAAAAATACGGGAAATCACGGTGCAGGCCTTTTCGGCATCGGTCTCATACAGCCCCTGGAGAACGGCCTGGTCAGCGAGTTGATGCAGACGAAAATGGTTGTAGAAAGCTTGGCCCAGTCGCTGCTGATCAAACGCCCCTTGTTCCCATAGGTCGAGAAACTCGTCGTATCTGGCGCTCTCGATTTCCAGCGGTGGTGTACTGCACCTACCTGCTTGAACCGAGGGTGCATGAGTCGCGTCTGCGAGGTAGTAAAGGATGTACCCCGAGTACACCAGCGTGCCGGCCGCCACCTCCTCTTTGAAGCACGCCCTGAGTGCGTCCTCGGTGGCAAAGCCGTATTCAGTCAATTTCGAGTCGGCAAAACCAGCGAGCCGTCCTACGTTGAACCCGTCGATTTCACCCTCATCCCCAAAATCAAAATCTACCGCGCCCGTGGGGAAGCGGACTGCGCAACCGAAGCCATGCTTGAAGTAGCGGATGCCACCCTTAAGTTCCCCATGCTCAGGAATGTCAGTTTTGACCCAGTCCCCGCAGGTTGAAGGCAGCGGGATACCGGACTGCTGCATGAGCTCCACAGCCATTTGGACACTGGCCTGGTAGTCAGAAATCAAATGGGCAAGGTGGTTATTCATGAAGCCTCGGAGTGTAGGGAAGCAGGCCGCTCTCGCGGGATAGAAAACGGACATGTCACACAGGGCACAACTGGCGGTTTCGGGTCAGCTCGCCCTCGAACCATTCAAGCTGCACGCACTGTGTTTCAAGGGCCTGAATCTGCACCTTCAACGCCTGTTTTTTGGTCGCCAGTGCTTGTTGAGCGGTGCCCCAGGGAAAGCTCGCGGTCCACTGCGCCGGCATCAAGGCTTGCAATTCCTTGAGTTTGAAACCCAACTGTTGGGCGCACTTGATGAACATCAGCAACTCGACACTTTGCTCATCGTAGAGGCGATAACGACCTTGGCGTCGCGCGGCGGGTAGCAGGCCAATGGCCTCGTAGTGACGGATGGTTTTTACCGTCGTACCTGACAGTTGAGCCGCTTTACCGATGTACATGAACAGTCCATTGATGATGTGCAGAGCACCGAAATTACCTGAAATTCCGCCCCCTAGCGACGGGCAATGGCCCGCGCTTGCGCCAACCAGCGTTCCCGCTGCTCAGGCCGGGACTTGATCAGCGGGCCGAAGGTGATGGTTTTCACGGGTTTGATGCCACAGAACTCCAGGGTGGTCTTGCGCATTTGATGCACGCCAGGCATGCGATAGACCCAGCGGTAATACCAAGGTGGCGTATCGAGGGTCACCAACAGTTCGGCGCTACGGCCCTTGAGCAGTTGCTCCGGAAACGGAGAGTTCTGTCGGTACTTGAAGGCAAAGCCAGGCAGTAGTACCCGATCCAGAAAGCCCTTCAAGAGTGCCGGGATGCCGCCCCACCAAATCGGGTAGATGAACACCAGGTGTTGCGCCCAGGCAATGTCGGCCTGGGCCTGCAGAAGGTCTGGCTCTAGTGGTTGTGTCAGATGATTTCCTGATCTGCCTATACGGCAGTAAACACTACCTCCCATTCTGCATGTACTTCGGTGATTTTCTAAACTGCCTATACGGCAGTGAGCTTGCGATGCCGCCCTTGCCCGCTGCCCTTATATTTCTGAGCTGCCTCGGCAGTGAGCCTCTAAACCGAGCAGCCGCACCGGTAGCGGTTTTCTGAGCTGCCCACACGGTAGTGAGCTCCGTGTCCATCTCGAAGCGCCTGGCGCTGGCTTTCTGAGCTGCCTACACGGCAGTGAGCCTCGATGCAGCCGACAGCGACCCGCTGGAGGTTTTCTAAGCTGCCTGCACGGCAGTGAGCCCCTTTCTTATAGTTCTCGTACGCCGACGACTTTTCTGAGCTGCCTACACGGCAGTGAGCCTGAACCACAAGGCAGCCTATGGCGGATACGATTTCTGAGCTGCCTACACGGCAGTGAGCATCACATCGCTCATCTTATCCGCCCTTGCATTTTTCTGAGCTGCCTACACGGCAGTGAGCTTGCTCAACGACTCGACTGGCCGCTGGTCCTGTTTCTGAGCTGCCTACACGGCAGTGAGCTGAAGACTCGCGAGGTGGTCGCCTGCGTGATTTTTCTGAGCTGCCTACACGGCAGTGAGCGCGCCATACCGGGAAAACTCGGTGTAGTCCCATTTCTGAGCTGCCTACACGGCAGTGAGCCGGTGCCTCTACGGACTTAGCCCCATTCAAGGTTTCTGAGCTGCCTACACGGCAGTGAGCATCACGCAGTACCTGGGCGGCGCTTCGCGCATTTTCTGAGCTGCCTACACGGCAGTGAGCCTTCAAGTTCCATGGATTAACCCTCGGTTGCATTTCTGAGCTGCCTACACGGCAGTGAGCAACACCAACTTCCGGGAACTCACTCCCCGGTTTTTCTGAGCTGCCTACACGGCAGTGAGCAAATCGCGCTTCATCTAAGGACTATAAATCATTTTCTGAGCTGCCTACACGGCAGTGAGCGAACAAGAAGTTCGAAGGCATTGAAGCGTATTTTTCTGAGCTGCCTACACGGCAGTGAGCTTATTGAATCCGGTGGCGTCCCCGCTCGATTGTTTCTGAGCTGCCTACACGGCAGTGAGCGAGATTAAACATAGATCACCTTATTGTTTGATTTTCTGAGCTGCCTACACGGCAGTGAGCTGGGCATTGGCTTGCAACTGGGCTGCCGTGTTTTTCTGAGCTGCCTACACGGCAGTGAGCGTAATACTGGAAGGCTTCGATGGTCACGCCGGTTTTCTGAGCTGCCTACACGGCAGTGAGCATTGTAGTTGTCCTGAGACTGTTGGGCAGCCTTTTCTGAGCTGCCTACACGGCAGTGAGCTGCCGGCGCATGGTCGAGGCCCTTTTCGTCCATTTCTGAGCTGCCTACACGGCAGTGAGCGTAGGAAAAGCGCGATTTCGCGTTTGAGCAAATTTCTGAGCTGCCTACACGGCAGTGAGCATGCCGCCCGTCATGTAGGCGCTGTAGGCATTTTTCTGAGCTGCCTACACGGCAGTGAGCGAGATGGCTGATGCCAATGCCTCCCCTATGCCTTTCTGAGCTGCCTACACGGCAGTGAGCCCGGTAAGGATCTTGCCGTCAAGCGGCTGGTCTTTCTGAGCTGCCTACACGGCAGTGAGCTCGTTGTCGACGATCACCTTCTCTTTGCCCATTTTCTGAGCTGCCTACACGGCAGTGAGCGGTTCGACCGGGGCTGGATGAACGAACAAACTTTTCTGAGCTGCCTACACGGCAGTGAGCGACTGGTGCCCGTATCGTGCTTGGCTCAACTTTTTCTGAGCTGCCTACACGGCAGTGAGCCTACAAGCCCAAAGGAAACTTCGCGCCCTGCTTTTCTGAGCTGCCTACACGGCAGTGAGCCTGAAGACTCGCGAGGCGGCCGCCTGCGTGATTTTTCTGAGCTGCCTACACGGCAGTGAGCTCCCAGGTGTAATGCCCTGGGTAATCGTGTATTTTCTGAGCTGCCTACACGGCAGTGAGCCGAATCCATGATTTGTGAGCCTCGAGTTCTGATTTCTGAGCTGCCTACACGGCAGTGAGCAGCAATATAGCCATTCAGCGCCTGAGCCTGCTTTTCTGAGCTGCCTACACGGCAGTGAGCACCTCTCAAAAGGTACGACGCAATGAACGATATTTTCTGAGCTGCCTACACGGCAGTGAGCATCGACGCTGGTCCATGAAATGGTCCATCAGTTTTCTGAGCTGCCTACACGGCAGTGAGCCGTTCATCAGTAACTACCTGTCGCGCCGGACTTTTCTGAGCTGCCTACACGGCAGTGAGCTAGACGTTTTTGTAGGTAAGAGCTTGTCTGCAAAGGAAAATAGCCCATAACACCGCCCTACCCCCTCTTTTTACGCCCCTTCGTAAGTCATTGATTTTACGAAGGGGCGTCCCACATCAAAAAAAGAGGGTCAGAACCAGGGGATGGTGGCGGTGCTGCTCAGGCCGTAGCTGTTGAAGGTGCCCAACTGTGCCGTATCCAGTATCGGCCCATGACGAATGAACAGTGGAAACGCCTCTCCGGTGCCATTGCTGCGTAGATTGGCGAAGGGCAAGTTGCAGCGCTTACCAGCACTGTCGGGGATGCGGTCACGCGCTTCGGCTTCGCTGATCCCGTGGCGCTTGATCAGACGTCGGCGGGCGCGTTCCGGGTTGCTGTCCACCTGCACGCGGCTGACATGGCGATAGCTCACCTGGGCCGGCACAGCCGTCACTGCGCTGAGTTGCACATGGTCACGCATGCCCGTCAGCCAGTTCAGGGCCAGCAGCTGACTCAGAGCTTCCTGAGGGCCATGCAGGCGCAAGCGACTGCCCAGGTGATGACGCGCGGTTTCGATGTCGGGAAAGCTGATCCCCACGTCGTCGCGCCTCAGGTCATGCAGGCCCCGGTGCAGTTTGGACATCAGGGCGCTCATCAACTGCGTGGCCGCGAACTCCGGGTCAGGGAGCAGCTTCAGGTCGATGTAGTGGTCCATGGATCAGCCCGCCTCGCCGAAGACACCACCGCGGATCAGCGTCGCGATCACAAAATGCTGTTGGTCCAGCGCCGGCACGTTGTCCTTAAGCACCCAACCATCGAGCAAGGTGTAGAAGTCGTCCTTAGTGTTGCGCGGCTGGCGGTAGGCTTTGCCCTGCGTGGTCACTGAACCGTAGGGTTCGACAGCAATCGGGCCATTGACGTCGGCTTCCTGGTACCAGGTGTCGATGCTACGAATGGCGTTGCCGATTTTTTGCGAGTGTAGGCCTGCCACGGCGTTCACGTGGTAGAGGGTTTTGCTCTTGTCACCTCGATCCAGAATCAGCTCCTGGGAGGGGAAGACTTCCTGACCGGCACCCATACGCACATAGGCCGTTACGCCCAGCAGCACATGCTGGTTGCCTGCCAGACCGTTGGCGATCAGTTGCGTCAGTTCCTTCAGGGCTCCGGCGTTTTCAGCGGAGCTGTCGAAGTTACGCAGGGACAGGGCCAACCCATCGAAACTCCACTGCGTCGCGGCCTTGCCATCGACCAAATGTGCAACGTCCACTTGGACCTGTTCCGCACCAATACGGTTGCGCCACAGGAAACGGCCGTTAGCCAGGTTGTGCGCGTAGCGGCGCGCTAGCTCATTAAAGCCATGGCCATCGACGTAGCTCTTCACGGTGTCGAGCAGCTTCTGCCGATAGTCACCGTCGTTGCACGCCGAAGGCTGGCCAGTGCCGGCCAATACTCGGAGGGTGAAGCTGACACGCAATGTGTCGGAGTCGTGGGGCAAAGTGGCGACATCAACCGTTTGCAGGTTCGGGTTCTCCATCTGTGCATCCAGCTTGGCCGGATCCAGATCCTTGGTTTTCATACGGTTGGAAATGGTCCCGCGCACGGACTTCTCACGGACCGCCACCGGTACCCAGTTCGTGCGTGACTGCCAGTCACCGGCATGGAACAGAGCATCAGAAGGATCAAGCTTGCGTTCGAAAGCGAGTACCGAGGCGGTCTTGAGAGCATCTTTAGTGTCTTTGGCCATGATCAAATACCTTTTAGGACAATGGGCTGAGCGTCAGCTGAAGTCGTCAATTGGGGTCGAGCGGTAGTCATTACGGCAACGGTATCGCCCCTCTTCGGGTGCCGAGTCGGCGTACCACAGCAGTTGTTCGGCGCTGTGCAACCGGTGTGGGCTGATCCACTCGCCGATGCTGTACAGGCTTTCAACGAATCGAAAATGTGTTCGCTCATCGCGGACATGAGCCACAGAACCTGGCGCTTGCAGTTCACCCAGTGCGCCATAGCCCACAGGGATGGGCACGATCCAGCCGAGGCCCTTGCGGTCGTTTTGCCACTGGCCTTTCTGTTCCGCTTCGTCGGTTGTGTAAGTCCAGTTGATTCGCGAAAGCGACAGCCAGGCCTCCAGTTTTGAGGACTCAGGATCGAGGGACTGCAGCGCTTGATGCCGTTCCTCCAGCAGGTCGGTGCGATCTACCAGGACGAAACCCGGCAACAGGCGAAGCTTGATCTGGTCGAACAACCCTGCCCGCGCATCCTCATCAATCAAGGACACGATGTAAGGACGTTGTTTGCGCGGCGGCGCCGTAGAAGGAATCACGCTGCCCCCGGCGATGCGCATCTGCGAGAGGATATCGCGGACCTGATGGGCAATCTTTTCAGCCTCAGCGGAGCTGCCATCGGCGCGCAGCGTTGCGCTTCGTACACCAAAGACCAGGCTGATATCGAGGTGAATACGGCCCTCCTCCACGATCGCCGCGGTGCTGCCATCTCGGTTGATCGGATTGCGGGTCAGGCGCAGGGAATGAACAAATCCACCTTTGGTGATCTGCTCCTCGTGTCGATGAGCAACCACGGCGGTAGCATTGAATTGCAGGTCCAATCCGGCGTCACGCACCTTACGCTCCAACGCCCACATCAGGCCCACGAACGCCGACATCGCCGGGAAGCCATGGGTCAACGGGCTGGAGAGCGCATTGGCGTTCTGCACTTGAAGGCGAGGAATGACCAGCAGGTAGTCGAAGTGCGGGCATGCATCAGCCATGGGTGACCTCCTGCTCATTGCCCTTCAAGGTTTTCGAGGATTTGAACGGCATGGGTGATTCCGCCTCGATAATGGCTTGCTTGGCCCAATGCGTTTGCTCAACGTCACCGACAGGCAACTGCCGTTGGCGCAAAATAGAGTTGAGCCAGAGACCGAAACCCTGGGCAACTTGATCTGGCCAATCCTTCCAGTTGAACGCGGCGATAAAAGCCTGGTCCTCTTCGAGGTGGTCTTCGCGCGGGGGTAGTTCGATACGGTCAGGGTCCAACCACAACTGCTCACACAGCGGCAGTTTGCAGTCAGGGTTGCGGCTCCAACCTGGCTCGAACAGCTCACGACTGAACAGACCGAAGGCCGCCAGAGAGCGGGCGATCTCTTGCTCAATCTTCTTGCGCTGGTCGCGGGTTTCCTTGATCCGGTCCCGATCGCTCTCCAGCAACGTGCAGAGCGACTGGAGTTGCTCTCTCACACCGGCAAAATGGCGGAATCGCTTCAAAGCCGAGTCGATCAGCAGAAAGTTGCGTGGCCTGTCCTGATCCCAAATCGGGGGCAGCGACGCCAGCAGATAACTCACACCGCCCCGGTCGCTATTGAGCTGGCTGATATTTTGCGGTTTGGTCCCGCCGAGTTTGCGTAGAACCAGACTACGGTAGTCCCGATAGACTCCGTCGTGAGGTTCTTCCTTACGCTTGGCCTGACGGGCCAGCTTGTTGGTCTCGCCGAAGCGCGCCGTAATGATGTCTTGATGCACAGCGTGGGCCAAACTGCTGGCGAACAAGGGCTGCAACAGATGGAAGCCGGCATCGTCGGTCGGCTCATCACCCGCACACCAATACACCTGCTTGGCCAGGCCATGGGACGCCAGGTTAATCGCTGGTCGGATCAGGCTCTTGAACGCCGTAGCCCACTCCAAGGCAGTCGCCTCGTCGTGGTCTAAGGCCGCCAGCAGATCCGAATCATTGACCAGGAACCAGTCGAGCAGACGCTTGCCATCGACCTCCCGCTTAAGGAACTTGTAAACGTCCAACGCAGCGGCGTTGCCGACAATGTCATCGGCGTATTGATCGCCTAGTACATGAGTTCCAATCTCGGCATGCTGCGGCAATGAATCAGGAGGAACGTGCAGGCTGCTACCACGAGCATCGGGGTGAGTAGCCTTGAGCACATGGGTGACCGCCTGAATCTGCGTCACCCGCCGCGCAGCATCGGCTAACCAGGTGCCGTAGTCATACTTGGCGGCTTGCGCCGCATCGCCCTCGGCGTCTTTGAGCTTGGCTTCTTTGCGCTCGTCGATAAAGGCGGCAATGACAATGCGAAATCGTGTGATACGTGGAACTTGTATAGATCCCTCTTCCATTATCGCTCAAACCTTTTGAAGTCGACGTTGTGGACGTAAAGTATGTAGAATCCCCACAGCAACAAGCTGTCACTGCGGGGATGCTCTACGAGATTGGGATCGTGAGGGCCTAGCCCTCAACGTTCTAATAAGAGCGAGTGAATGCCAATCACCATGTTCCCTCCTATGCAGAGCTGGGCCAACCAGCGGGTTGCTTCACATGGCATCGTTGCAGCGATGCCATGTGGCCATATGCATCAAGGTAATACATATATGTGAGCAGTGATAGCCCATAGCGCTGGCGGTAGCAAATTCTTACTGCCGATACGGTAGCTCAGAAAATAGCACTGGCTGTAGCACCAACTGCATGCCTTTGATTTAACTACCGAATAGGTAGCACCACACCTGATAACGGGGCAGATTTCTGCCCCGTTATTTTTTTTGCGAAAACCCCAGCACCGGGTGAAACCGCCACCCGCGGACGTTCTCGTACACGCTGACGACCGTGAATTTCTCGGCGCAAGTCTTCAGGGACAAGTTCTGTGCTTCGGCCTGTTCGTTCAGCAAGGTCATCAAATCGTGCTGCCCCCAGGGCTTGATACCCGGGCCGAGTTGGCTGTCGAGGTCGATATGCGTCAGCTCCCCCTGAGCCAGCGTGTAGACAGCCGGTGCAGCTCGCGTGGCCTCTTCATGAATGCGGTGCAGCACCAACTGCTCCTCATCGTCATCAGGCAGGAACACCAGTTCAACTTCCTCGGCGCTGTTGGCGCGAAACGGTTGCTGCTGGGGCAAGATCCAGGTCAGTGCCGCCTGTGGAAACTGCCAGGCACAGGCCGCGTCCAGTCGCAGGTCCAGCGGCTTGGCCATTCGAGACTCGGGCTGAAGACCGTCTCGCACTTTGGGCAGCATTTCGGCGGCAAGTCGCGCATGTTCCAAGTCGACCAGACTCTTCTTAGCCACCCAGTCCTGTTGCGGGCGGGGCTGGATGCGAGGTCGGGCCGTCAGGGTCTGGTACTCGTCCTCGTTCAGCAACACACCGAGACGATGACTGCTCAGCCGGAATGGATCGCTAAGGTTACCCGCGGCCTTTTCAAAGCCCGGCTTGATGAACGCCGCGGCTCTCTGGCCCTGCTTATCAAACGGCTTTTCAAAGTGCCGCAGGTTGGTGTCGAAGATAAAGATGTTCGGCGACTGGCAGACCTTATTGCGATGCCGTTGCACCCTTCCCGCCAGTTGGATCAGCGAACGCATGGATGAGGGCTCGACGATGGCCCAGTCATAGTCGTGATCACGACCCACTTCGGTCACTGGAGAACCCAGCACGACGAACAGGTGGTTGGCCTCAGGGTGTTCGTCGATAGCTCGGCGAATCTCCGGCAGTTCATAGACGGCCTCGGCTGTGCGGCGATTCAGGGCCTGATCCAGTTGGGCCTCAATGGCGGAACGAATCAGCAGCGGAAAACGCGAGTGATAGACACACAGATGGATGCGATGGTCGCCGTCGACGCCGGCCTGGAACAACGCCTGGGCCACCTCAAACAGGGGCTCGATATTGGCCATGCGCACCAACCCGAAACTGATGCGTTTGCCACTCTTGGGGCAGCTCTCGCCGTGTCTTGCATGAGCAGTCAGCATGGCCGCTTGCACCTGAGCTGCAAACTCACCTCGAATGGCTTTGTTGTCCTTGCCTGTGATGTTCAGGGGCAGCAGTTCACCGCAGCGGCGTGCCGGCTGCTGGTCGAGTGCCTTTACCCGCGCCTGGACGAACTGGCCGTGTTGCTCGGTGAAGTGCGAGGCGTCCTGACAGGTCGCCACCTGGGTTGTGAACTCATCCACCCACAGACAAGCGATGTCGGGTGCCGCGTCCTGCGCACCCGGGACACCACGATTACGTTGGAAGTGGGCACGCCCTGCCCGATACGCCTGGAACATACCGTCCAATAGCGCCGGGGGCAGCGTTGCCGACGACAGCAACACCCGTGTGCCGAGCAAGCCGGCCCAATGCACCAGGCGAGTCAACGCAGGCAGGTCGTCCAGGTCGAAATCGTCCAACTCATCCAGCACCAAGTCACTACTGAGCAGGCGCAGCATGGGTGCAATTTGCCGTCCGGCACGTTGTGCTTCGGTCGCCGGCACCAGGTGATCAATGGTGCAAACCAACATCGGTGCGGCCAGCAGCGAGCGGATATCGGGGTTATCCATGGCCTTGGCGAGCAGGCCATGATCGGCCATCTGGCCCTCATAGAGCACATGACTGTCCTCGTCGATCAACGCTTGTGTCGAGGCAGAGCCTGTGGCCTCAGCCTTGGACTGAAAGAACTCAAAAAGCTTCCGGCTGGCAGCGCCACCGACGCGTATGGCCAGTTCGTCTTCCTTCAGATGCAGATCCTGGCGGTAGCTCTTGCCGGTTTGCTGAGTCAGGGTGCGCAGGCCCAGGGCAAATGTGCAGCGCATGCCGTGCTGCGGGTTGGCCAAGGCATACATGATACGAGCATTGGCCAAGGTCTTGCCGCAGCCGGTCGAGGCCATATTGACGATAAAGGCGCCCTGCTCCCGAGCAGCCTCGCGCAGGCCAACGGCGGCGTCGGCAGCCTTGTCCTGCCAACGAAAACGCTCGGAGTCGCTGCGTTTGCGTAGGCCACGATGACGCGCAAGGCGTGGCAGGTGTCGTTCAAAATCTGGCAAGCCGTGAACGATAGTCGCAGTGAAGCGCGCCACACCGAGCAGGTGTTCGTCCAGTGTCTGTTTGAGGCTTCCGTCTTTGTCGGTATTGGCATAGATCCGGTAACCAGGGTCTCCGAGGACGCGCTGTTCAGACTTTTTCGGCAAGGCCGAGTAATGGTGATCAGCTAACATCAGACTCATACGAGCCAGGTGCATGACATAGGGGTTGGATAACCAATCGCCCTTCCCCGTTTTTCCGCATAAGGCGAGTAAGTGCTTCGCTACTTTCGCGGCCTGGGCACGCCATTTGGGCAGCGTAACCGGCAAGGCATCAGCGACCTGCCAATAGGGACCGATCTCGGCATCAGTGGCTGGACGCTTGATCTCATTCCAGTCATGGGTGACGCCCTCGAGCAGGTTGCCAAGCCTCTCTGGGTTGAACTTGTCGGAGCGCCTCCCCAGCGGCAACTGACGATCGTCAAGGTCATGCACGGGCAAGACTGGCAAGCGATGATGGGTAACCACCAACCAGGCAATAGCAGCCGCCAGCGGAGGTAAATGACGAAAAGGCGGCGTTACCTGAGCATCAAGGCCGTCGCGGACATAACGGTCATTGGCCAACCAGGTGGCATCGTCCTGCTCGCTCGGCTGGGCAAGGCGCTGGAGCCAAACCTCGTCGGCATCCTGACCGACAAAAGCGAGAAACAAACGCAGGGAAACCCATTCATGGCGGTAGAGATTCTTCTCTACCACACGTTGGCGCAAGCGGGTCTGGAACGCCACGCTGGCCTTGCCCAAGTCGTGCAGCAAGGCAGCCATTTGGGCCAACAGCCGGATGTCTTCGGCTGTGTGCCAATCGTTTTCATCGTCCTTGCGCAGCACGTTGCGTCGGGTGGTGTTGGTGGGTACCGCGCCTTGCTCATTGAAGCGGCTGGCGTCACCCACAACCCAAAGCAACTCGCTGTGATCGAGCCCTCGGATCCAGTGGCACGCCACGGCGGTATTGCGCCGGGCCGTCTTTTTAAGCAACTGCCGCAAGGTGTCCAGGCCCGCTTGAGTTATGGGGGTTTGCCAAGTGCGTTCGCCGCGGCGTTCGGCGAACTGATCCAGGATGCGTCGGGTTTCGACCAAAGCTCGTTTATCGCACTGGCAAATCAACAGGATATTCAAGCGAGGGGTGTCCCCAGTTGCTCAGCAACATCCTTAAGGCTGTCGATCATGAAATCCAGCGCTTCGCTGCGGGTCAGGTTTTCGATACAGGCTTGGCGGAAGGCCTGTTCATCATCCCCGTTCATGGCACTGATAAAGGCCTGCGGCAAGATCAGGCCATCCTTCACCAGGTCAGCCACATCGAAGACCAGGCCACCGCGTCGCGTCTTACCGTGCAAAACCGCCAGACCATGCGGTAGACCTAACACCCAGGTCGCCGTGGCGGCCAGGCCATAGGCGAGGTAGTTACCATGATCGAGAAAGCGATTCGCCGGATCTCCACCGCTGCCGCGCTTGGCCCGCGTGAAGTCGCCATAGTTAATGGCGTCGGAAGCCAGCTTGAACAGGCGTTTGGTCAATCGCGCCTCTTCGGTCAGCAGATAGGTATGATCAGGTGCAGCGTTCAAGGTCGCCAAGGATTGCGTCAACGCGCTGGTCAGTGCCGCCGGTTCGACCTGAAAACCGGCTTTGCTGAAGGCTGGGTGATTGCTCCAGTGCCGCTGAATGAATTGCAAACGCAGCCGTTGAAACGCCTTGGCCGCCTCAAGACGACGCACCTCATCGAACCAGAATGAGACCCAGCGTTGCAGGTACTCGGTGGGACGGTATTCACTTTGCGGCGAGAACCAGGCCACCTCGATATCGATCTCGTTCGCACTGAACAATGGTGTGCCCCCACCCCCGCAAAAACCAACCAGAACACCGGCCCTGGCCAACTCACGCATCGCAGCCTGAGTCACCGACGTTCCGGTACCCAGCAACACGGTCGTGGTGTTAGCAATCGGGATATTCCAGTAAAGCGACTGCTTGCCCGCGTCGGTCACATACTCGACCCGACCTCCATTAACCAGCACCCGGCAATGCTGCAGGTAGTAGATATTGGCGCGTTTGGAATGAAGGATCGTCTTGAGATCAGAGGAGCGGATTTCTTCCATGGGCCTGCGACCGATTACGTCAGTTTAATCGTTGAGAACGGTTATAACTGAAAGGGTGGCAATGTGCCAACCGATGCCGTGGTAACCAAATACTTCCTGGTCTTACTTCAGACCCTCGCTTACGAGCAATGAGGGATTTGAGTACCACAGAACTGCTGCCTATACGGCAGTGAACACAGGCACACCAGCACCGACCGGGTTACCATTTTTCTGAGCTGCCTGTACGGCAGTGAACGTGTCGGATGTTCGTGCGATTCATGGTCATATTTTCTGAGCTGCCTACACGGCAGTGAACCCATGCGTGATTCAGTTCGCCGATTGCTGGCATTTCTGAGCTGCCTACACGGCAGTGAACCTGGCCCAATGCTTCAAGCAAGGCGATGTGATTTTCTGAGCTGCCTACACGGCAGTGAACCGGCTTGACCACTTTCTCAGTGGCTTCATATTTTTCTGAGCTGCCTACACGGCAGTGAACTGCAATCTATCTGTATTTGTTTCAACCCTTCTTTTCTGAGCTGCCTACACGGCAGTGAACGGTATGTCGCTCCAGCAGCGCAAAACCTTCATTTTCTGAGCTGCCTACACGGCAGTGAACGACGGCAAAACCGGCGCGCTCTTGCAACTCCTTTTCTGAGCTGCCTACACGGCAGTGAACAGCCCATCTTGCATTGGATTGCCGATTCGAGGTTTCTGAGCTGCCTACACGGCAGTGAACATCAGGCCGCCGACCGGCTCCCAGTAATCCCATTTCTGAGCTGCCTACACGGCAGTGAACTTTTCTGCTTGTGCCTCTTGCACGTAGTGAGTTTTCTGAGCTGCCTACACGGCAGTGAACTTGGCGTCCTTCAGACTGCTGGTGGCGGTAGTTTTCTGAGCTGCCTACACGGCAGTGAACCTGGCACAACCGCAGTACGCGGCGCTGTCGGCTTTCTGAGCTGCCTACACGGCAGTGAACCTGCCGCGGCATTCGCCAGGAATGTCCCGGAATTTCTGAGCTGCCTACACGGCAGTGAACTTGGCGCCCCGCAGATCGGCGCCCCGCAGATCTTTCTGAGCTGCCTACACGGCAGTGAACTCCAGCGACAGGCAGACAAAGCTCAGCTCGGCTTTCTGAGCTGCCTACACGGCAGTGAACTCGGCTAGTTCGGTCGCGGCGTTCTGTGCGGTTTTCTGAGCTGCCTACACGGCAGTGAACGTACGCAGTGAGCAATTCTGCCGCGCGCTCCTTTTCTGAGCTGCCTACACGGCAGTGAACCCGAGGCGTTCGGCGATCAGCACTTCCAGTTGTTTCTGAGCTGCCTACACGGCAGTGAACATCCGGGGTTGCAATTTCGGCGGCAACAAGATTTTCTGAGCTGCCTACACGGCAGTGAACCCGTGGATTGCGAAACTTCCAGGCCTTGTGCATTTCTGAGCTGCCTACACGGCAGTGAACGTGGGCTCTATCCCACAGCCCAGGGTTCAGGCTTTCTGAGCTGCCTACACGGCAGTGAACGAAAGTGTTGTACATCGAGGCATTGTTACCGCTTTCTGAGCTGCCTACACGGCAGTGAACTACGCACTGACCGACAAGCTGGTCGAGCTCCATTTCTGAGCTGCCTACACGGCAGTGAACCTGGGCCTGCATGCGCTCATGCATTTCCATCATTTCTGAGCTGCCTACACGGCAGTGAACAGCTCGAAACCATCAGGCGCCGAGTCGTTCCATTTCTGAGCTGCCTACACGGCAGTGAACATCGAGCATGAGCGCTTGAGCGCACTGTGGAATTTCTGAGCTGCCTACACGGCAGTGAACGCGTGCCACACGACTGCTTGGTTCTTGTCGCCTTTCTGAGCTGCCTACACGGCAGTGAACTGCCGCAACACAAGCGCCTGACCGCGCAGCCGTTTCTGAGCTGCCTACACGGCAGTGAACAATCCCCGCCAGAACCAGAAAGATTCCGTAGATTTCTGAGCTGCCTACACGGCAGTGAACTATGATGCCGTGTCGTTATATCGCACGGTCATTTTCTGAGCTGCCTACACGGCAGTGAACGTGGCGACCAGCGTGCTGCTGTCACCGCCATTTTTCTGAGCTGCCTACACGGCAGTGAACTAGAGCATTTCGTTGATAACTCTCTGTCTGAAAAGACAAATCAGCTCCGACTTCATCCTAACCCTTTTTCAATGCCACTTCGTAACCCCTTGATTTTACATAGGGCCGCCTCTCACCGAAAAAAGAGGGTCAGGACCATGACGCAAAATGCGAAATTATTTTCTGAGACTGTTCAAGTCGAATGGTGGACGAGTCAATGCAATCCCCAAGATGCGTAAGAGGTTTCTGCAGCCCGAATGACCTAGGCAGCGCCAGGCGGCCATGGCTTTGGATCGAACCTGTCAGGCGGACCATAGAGTTCCTGTTCCCATGCTTCGAACGCAGGCGAGGCTTGGTAGGAGGGATCACAGTATTCGCGAATGTATTGCGCGGCTCGAAATTCTGCGTACTTAGCGTTTGTCGGAGCCCCGCGTTCGTCAAGTTCGAGCACATTGACAAAAATTGCGTAAGCGGTCTCAAGCATGCTCGGCTCCTCCGTCATGCATACCCGGTAGTCAACACCCTCAAGTAGCGGAAGCCCTACTGTGCCGTTCGCGATCCAGAAGCTGAATGTTCTCAGCGCGCCGGAAAACTGCGGACTCAATCTCTTTGGGTAAAGCATGCTGGTTGTTGCTCCAAATCAGCTCAATCTGCATTCTCGGGTTTCACCGTCTGGCAGACAAGCCTCTAGGCCATTTATTGATATCTGAGATGGCGCACCGATCACCACAGACAGCAATCGGCCAGAAGTGGTCAAAAACAATCGTCCAACAATGTCGTCCCGGTCATCAGCTTCGGAGTGCTTAGCTGCACTCTAGGGTGTATATGCCATGACCAGCGTTGAAGTCGTAGCGTATCCGTTGAAAAGCGAATGCGTGCGCCGCGGTCGCTGTATGGCGCGCTTTTATTCAATCTGTGTCTAACATTCTGCTCTTGATCGCCCTAGCATCGGCTGCTCCGTCCAGGTGCATACGATGAAAGAGATTCCCGGCAACATCGATTTTTCAGGCTTGACGGCCCGACGGCTAGGGCCAAATGACCGTGAGATCATTTGTGTGCACCGTGAAACGATGTTCCTTGAGGCGGGAGGAGACCCCTCTAAGTTGCGTGTGATGACTGAACACTTCCGGCCCTGGTTGCACCAGCGTCTATTCGATGGCCGCTACTACGGTTTTGCGCTGATGGACACAGGGAAGCCTGTGGCGGCGATAGGTATGATGAATATCGACTGGCCACCTCATCCGTCCCATCCGACCTTAGACCAGCGCGGCTATGTGCTAAACGTTTTCGTCGAACCCGCATACCGGCGCCGGGGCTTGGCTACAACCCTGATGAAGTTGGCTGAAGCCGAGTTTGCCCAACGCGGAATAAGTTTTGCTGTATTACACGCGACCAAGGCCGGCAAACCGGTGTATGAAGGACTGGGCTGGGCGGCTACCTCTGAGATGGCGAAAGCCGTTTCGTGATTTGACTGCCTATCTCAGGAGCCTGGTCGCCGCTTCCAGCCGTTGATGAAAGGCTGCTTCGGGTCGAAAGCGACATGAGGACGTGGCTGCGCGAAAATTCGAACCACGCATGACTCACGTAGTTTTGACAACGCCCGCCAGACACTCGCCGATCATCGCTGACGACTCATCCAGCACCCGGAGTGAATCGCGCGCGTTCAGCGCTGCCTGGCGTCCACCATTAGCCTCAACCCAAAGCGCCAATTCCTCAACTGCCGCCCCAAGTGCAAGTTGAGCTTGCACCTGGGCGACCATCATTTTTTGCAGCATTTCGATCTGGACCATGAGTGCGCATCTCCTTGATAGCCGAAGCGTAGCAGTGCCTTTCCATGGTGGGGTTTACACCCGATACCGCTCTGCAATCAGCTTTTCAAGCGGCCTTGGCTGCATGTTCCTCTCTCACTTTTGACGACTGCGATATCTCCAGGCGCAGCGTCACGAGCATTCATCCAATCAAAATACACGGCCATCGTAGGATCAACGTGGATCACGTCTTATGAGATCGCCTTTGGAAGGTGCCATGGGTGTCTTTATTGCCTCACGGATACGGTATTCAAAGCCTGCCTTGGACCTCGCTCAAGTGGCTGCTTTCGCCACAAAAATGATGTATTGGCACCGCAACTACCACCCGCCACTGGCAGCCATTCACCAGTAGCGTGAGTGGTCCACTCTGCGCGGGCCAGAATCAGGACAGCCAAATAGAAAGAATGGAGTGTACAGACCCCGCTATGCGTCAATCATCGCATCTGAAATCCCGTGGCCCCAAACGCTGGATATTGAGCCAGAACGAATCCGCCGGCTCATACTGCGCCAGACTAATAGCGTGCTCCTCCCCCCTCTCATCCGCTTCGGTCACCAGGCGATTCCAATCGAACTCTGGACTCTTTGAAACGCCATAGGACGGATGAGGGCTGTCGAGGCAGAAACGAATCGAGAATACGCACAGCGGCGAACCCTGTTGGGCATTGCGCTCATAGAGCCGCCAGAAATCAGGCACCCGCGTTTTGCAGCGCTGCTCGGCAAAAGCCAACGCCTCAGGTAGATCATCCCAAACGGCCTGAACGATCCGTTGAGCAGCGACAAGGCGCTCATGCGGCAGCTCACCTTTGCGGTGCTCAACGTAAATCAGCAATCGCCCGAACTGATACTCGCATTGCCATATGCCAGAGCGAGTTTCCCAGTGCCCCAGCATGGATTCGGTGAATAGGTTGATGTTCATATCTAGCCTGGAGAGCCTGTGATGAGAGGCTCGCAGGTTATAGCTTCGTGCCTCGAAAATGAACCGCCCAACACACGATCATTGACTCGAACTCACCTGTGATCACAGGCAACCGTGGGCCGATTTCGATCAGTCGTAACGGGCAGAAACCGGCCGATTCTGTTGAAAAAGTCGATTTTTCATGAAGCGTGACGCTGAGCTTGGCATCATCAAAAAACCTATTCACCACGGTTAAGTGGTGTTTCGGTACTTCGTTGACCGTTGCTGCTTTGTCAGTGGGTTAATTTGAGGGTTTTTGCTTGAAACAGGCGTACCTATCCTGTGGCGGGCGGCCCTTGAGATGTAAGTTTGGCCAGTCGGCGCAGATTCTGTACGGCAGCCGCTAACGTGAATTCGTCGGTAGCGCCACTCATCCCTCGTAGTCGCAAGCGATCCAGTTTCAAGATGCGCTTGAGGTGGGCGAACAACATTTCTACCTTCTTACGTTCGTGACGAGAGCGGACATATTCCGGCGTCTTCGCGATTCGCCGAGCCGCTTCATGAACACTGCGGGCGATCTTACGAACCGCAGTGTTCGGGCAGCACTTGGCTTTCATCGGACATGTCGCACAGTCGGTTTGGCTGGATCGGAAGTTGATGGTGTTGGCTTTCGTCACGTGTGAGCGCAGGTTTTTGAAAGCTCGCCATTCGCTACGTAATGCCTTACCAGCAGGACAGCGATACTCCTCAGCGTCTTTGTTCCAGTGGAAGTCGCTGATCGAAAAACTGTCGTCCTTGCGCTCTGCTTTATCCCACACTGGCACATGCGGCTCGATATCTTTCTCTTCCACCATCCATGCCAACATCGGTGCTGTGCCGTAAGCGGTATCGCCGATCAAGCGATACGGTTTGATGTCGAACAACTCTTCGACTCGATCAATCATGATTTTGGTGCTCTCGACCTCGGCCGTTCGATGAGCCGGTGTCGGTTCTACATCCATGATCACGCCATGCTCGACATCAATCAGGTAGTTCGTGGAGTAGGCGAAAAACGCTGGGCCACCCTGTGCCGCCGTCCAACGGGATAAAGGATCAGTCAGCGATAAGCGCTTGGGAAGTGCTTCAGCCAGCGCCTCTTCATCGAGTGCTTCGAGGTACTCACGTACGGCACGCGTACTGAGCGATGGATCGCTCCAGTTGACCTCCTCATCACCAGGTACGCCGCGCTGCCGACTCTCATCTGCCTTGATGATGCTGGCGTCCACGGTAAAGCCCTCGCCCTTGACCAGACCCGCGTCCATGCAACGACGCAGCACCTCATTGAACAGCCGTCGAAACAGATCACTGTCCCTGAAACGGCCGTGTCGATTCTTGGAAAAAGTCGAGTGATTGGGGACTTCATCCTCAAGGCTCAGCCGGCAGAACCAGCGATACGCCAAGTTCAAATGAGCCTCTTCGCATAACCGCCGTTCGGAGCGAATGCCATAGCAATAGCCCACGACCAGCATGCGGATCATCAGCTCAGGATCAATCGAAGGACGCCCAATTGGGCTATAGAAATCGGCGAGATAGTGGCGCAAGTCGCTCAGATCGAGACACCGATCAATGCTACGCAGCAGGTGATTTGTTGGGATGTGGTCTTCAAGGTTGAACGAGTAAAACAGCCGATCCTGCCCACTCGATAACTGTCCCATCATGCTGCGCACTCTCCCGCTGGCCGATGAGCAGATTTTGCCTCAGGCCAAGCAGGAGAGATACTTTTTCAACAGAATCGGCCAGGAGCTGCCGGTGGCTGCGAGTAAAAGCGGACGCTCAACGTCAAGGTGACCGGCACGTTAGACCGCATGCTAGAAGCACCGCAATCCATGCGAGCCAGGTCTGATACCGATGAGTGGAAAGCTCATCTTAAGAGGTCCACCAAGGTCTCCACCTTTGCAAACAATTCGTCGTAGCCGAGGACGGGCCTGTCAGAGATTTCGTGTTTAAGGCATAACATGCACTCAAGGAGTTACTATGCCCCGCAAGACGAAGACCCCACCGCCGGTATTGCCGGTGATTCCATCTGAACTGCTAGAACAGTTCGGCAACGGCCCGATGACGGCCGAGGCTATCAATGCGGCGACGCTGGCCCTGAAGAAGGCCGTGGCACAGGCGGGCATTTGCAAACCTGTTTCGGTGCACACCTTACACCACAGCTTCGCCACGCACTTGTTGCAGTCGGGCACCGACATTCGCACGGTGCAGGAGTTGCTGGGGCACTCGGACGTGAGTACGACGATGATCTATACCCATGTCTTCAAAGTCGCTGCCGCAGGAAACGCTGGCCCATTGGACTCCTTGGTGCTGAACGTCACTGAACTTTCGTTTGTGAGTCACTGACCTTTCGTTTTTTCCGGAATGGGCCTGCCGGCCGGGGCCGCCCAGGGCCGGTGGTATCCCGGGCGTGCTCAGTCTAGCGAGCACCTATCAGGCACGCATCGCTCAACGAACCGGTCGAAATGGGACGCGGCCGAAAATCAGTCGCCAGGCCTCAACTTGAGCTCACCGGGCTGAAAGTGCAGCACGCCTTGTGCGTAATTGCAGATGCCTGCAGCCCTCGTATGGACGGACTTCCAAGGCTGGGTTGCACAGTCCTCAGCATGGTCACGTCGGGTTGACTCTCGACATGCGCTGTAGAACGGGCACTTGTGATTCGGTATATCGGCCGTCGCCTTAAAGCTGCCGTCGAGCTTCAGGTGACGGCCTAGGAAGTCTAACGAAGCGAGCATGGCTAACCGCGCGTCGATCAATCTGTCGTCATTGGCAGCGACGGCGAAGTTGAAAAGATCATCCCTTCCGATCTCATCATCGAACCCGCCCCGCTCTTGGCGGCAACTGCAAATGCCGTGGGTCTCCATAAGGCGGTTCATGATCTGATCGAAGTTGCTGTGCCCGGCCTCTCTGATCTGCTCGACGAAGTCGACCTCGAAGAACGGATTGGTCAACCGCACTTCCAGGTTTTTCTCCATGAAACTGATGGTCTCCTTCACAGCCCTCTCAACGCCCCCTGGAAGGGGGAACATGTCGCGCATCTCCTTCAGCCCAGCCCTCAATGCCGATTCGTTGTTCCTCAGCTGTTGGATGGTCTCGGTAGTCAGCCATGCGATGGCGTCCCTATTTTTCTTCCTGAGCTCGTTGCACGCCGTGAGGAGTTGGATCACAGCGTCGGTCGGGAACGTACTCTGAAGGCTGGCCAACCCGCACAACAAGACAGTCTTGTCGTCAAGATCCGGCGCAATGTGTCGTGCCAGCAAGGTGAGCGTGTGGTAAGGGAAGACTAGTGCAGGTGACGGTGGATGATTAAATCCGCGAACCAGAAAATGACTTTCGAGGAGGTAGGCGACAGACTCAATAATCTCAGTGGGGCCGATCACTTTTTGGTGTTTCACGACATCGCCCTGCTTGTTGGTTTCCTCTAAGGACACATCTAGATGATCCGGCTCGCCGTTGAAATTCCCTGCCGGCTTGCACGAGACGATGCGGCACATGTCCACCGTCAGCTTCTCGTGCAGCGGCTTGTCCGCCCCGCGGCGCGTGCTCATGATGACACCCATGTAGGTGCGTGTCTTCAACTCCTCGGCCGACGAGGTGCCGAAGCTGCCTTGACCCAGCCCTAACTCATCCGTCGTGTGCCGGAAAGCGTTCCACAGGCCGATGAAGCTCGAATACGCGGACAAGCCGTGAACTGTCGACACGTTGTGGAGGTAGTGAATCCACTCGTGGAAGAAGTAGCTCATCTGCACTGCGGTCTGGAAGTTCCCGCGTTCACCGTCGCGGGGCAAGATCAGCATCGACGGGCCGAAGGTAATCATCTGCCTTTCTGGAGAGTACGAAGCGATCACCGCTTCCAGGTCCGTGGTGTAGTCGGCCATTTGTGCGACCCTTTCTGATGTGGCTAGGTTCTGCCCTCCCACCAATAGGATGGCAATGTTGCTTGCTAGCGTACTCGATGTCATTCCGCGTCGCTTTCGTTCGTGCGTCACTGGCCTTTCGTTCTTTCTGGATGGGCCTGCCGGCCGGGACCTCCCATGGCGGCCCGCAGGAGCGCCGCTGCGCGGTTTTTCTGGAGGATGGAGGGGCCGGGGAGTCCCTTGCGGATCCAGAGCCTGCAGACGGGCCGGCGCCATGCCTGGCCTGTGGAGGCTGGTGGCAGCACCAGGTACTACCCCGGGTGGACAGGCCTACGGCCATGCCGGTGCCGAGCTGGCGGCCCAGGGCGGTGGGCATCTCGGGCCTGGCCAAGCTGGTGTGCATCACTGGCACTGCAATGCAGAATTGCGTCACGAACGAAAGTTCATTGACGCAATATCGGAAAAAACGAAAGATCAGTGACGCTCCCGACGAAACTGCAATGACGCACAGGACGGGCGTCGCCACCGAATCAATGGGTTGCGGTTGGGCAAAACGAAAGTCCAGCGACCTTCCGCACTCAGCCTTGCACTTGCGGCCTGGCTGAATGACGGCTTTGGGGCTTCTAGCTGAATGGCGGCTCAGGGTTGTGGATTCAACCGGTGGACGCAACGGTCTAAAGGTAACCCAGTAAGAGGAGTGTTTCTTATGAAGCAACGGCCTCGGATCTACTACACCAACACGCAGAAGGCCCTGATGTGGGACTGTTGGCGTGCGGGAGACTCCCTCCAAACCATTGCCCGGCTGTTCGATCGCAATCACTCTTCGATCCAGCAGATTTTGGCGGAAACTGGCGGCATTCGACCTGCTCAGCGACGTCGTTCCCGCTTGGCACTCAGCAACTCGGAGCGTGAAGAAATATCGCGGTCGTTGGTTGCTGGTCGTTCCATTCGAAGTATAGCGGGCACGCTTGGACGGGCACCATCTACCATTAGCCGTGAGATCAAGCGAAATGGCGATTTAAAGTCCTACAGGGCCAATATTGCGAATCAGGCTGCGTGGGATCGTGCTTGTCGCCCGAAGCTGTACAAGCTCGCGATGAACCCGTTTATTGCGCAAATCGTCGCCAGCAAGCTGAGATTGCAGTGGTCTCCTGAACAAATAGCGGGTTGGCTGAAGCGCGAATATCCGGACGACATGAGCAATCACGTGTCACACGAAACAATCTATCGAACTCTCTATATTCAGGCCCGCGAGGCTCTCAAGAAGGAGCTTTTGGCGCACCTGAGGCGCTCCCGAGCTATGCGTAGATCGAGGCATCACACGCAAAAAACGGATAATCACGGCAAGATAATCGACACCGTTTCGATCAGTGAGCGTCCCGCGTCGATCGCAGACCGGGCAGTCCCTGGGCATTGGGAAGGTGATCTGCTGTTTGGTAGCAAGAACAGCCAGATCGCAACGCTAGTTGAACGGCAAACGCGCTACGTTATGCTGGTTAAAGTCGCCAGCAAAGACACGGTCTCAGTCGTAGGCGCGCTGATCGAAAATGCGCGTCTGCTCCCTCACGAACTCTATAAAACATTGACTTGGGACAGAGGGAAAGAGATGGCGGCACATGCTCAGTTTACGCTGGCCAGATATCCAGGTGTACTTCTGCGACCCTCAAAACCCTTGGCAACGAGGGACCAATGAGAATACCAATGGCCTCCTGAGACAGTATTTTCCGGAAGGTATCGACATCTCAATCTACTCGCAGGAGCAGCTCAACGATGTAGCCCGGATGCTGAATCAACGTCCACGAAAGACACTAAACTATGAGACGCCAGCTCAGAGATTTAGCCAATGTGTTGCGTCCACCGGTTGAATCCACAACCCAAAGCTGACGGTGGCGACAGGCAAAAATCGACCAGAAGCTACCATTGCCTCAGATGCGACGCCCGCCAAAAGCAGATTGGTGCGGCCCAGCATGAGTGGGTTCGCAAAGAGGTTGGTAGATCTCTAAGAAACCCGGGGCGATTTAAGATGCCCGTACACGGGTTCTCTCTGGCCAGGCTTGTTGGGCGCATCGCGCACCTCATCAACACGTGGATGCTCAGCCTTGAGCATCTGTGTTGCTGTCCGGACTGCTGGGTGGCGGTAAGGCCAACATGGGCTTGGGGTCTGGAGCAGGTAGTCGCATCGACGTTATAAGCTCGTGTAGAAAAGGATCAATCAGACTCAGCGGGTCATAATCCTGTTTCGGCTCTTCGGACGGGGCGGTTAGCATAGTGCCTGAGGTGTTCTTAAGCGTGGCTAGCGTTCCCCCAGGCTTATCGATTTGTGAATCGGGTAGCATTGCAAGTAAAGCCTTAACTACCTCAGGCTGGTTGTTCAACTTCGCCATCAATGCATCCAGCATCAATTTATCTGGAGGTGCTGGCGGAGCTATGCCTTGAGCCTGATCAATAGTGTCGACTTCAAGATTATTTAGTTTGAAAAATTCGTAAGTATATAATGCCTTAGGATCATCATTCAAAAGAGAAAACTGGACAAGCATGGCTGTGCCTTCCTGCTCTTGAAGTCTTAATATAAAATCTTCGTAACGCTCATAATTTGGATGGATAATACGATATGCATCTTTGTCTGCGTGGTGGGCATGGATGGTTTTAGCATCTTTTAATATGGCGACCTTATCCTTCTTTATTTCCATATTGCATCTTTTGCAAGCAACGGATAAATTCGAAATGACATAGGTAAGTGCTTTGCAGTGACTTTTCGGTACGATATGTTCTCGATCTACCATAAAGTTACTGCCACCCCATAAGTTTGTACGACAGTAGCAGCAGAGATTATGCTGTCGATCCAAGTGGAAAGATTTTATTCTTCCCCGAAGAGATTTTATTACCGCTAAAACTGGTTTCATTTCATCCTGCTCTAGCGTCCAAGAGTCCTTGAGAGTGAGTACGTACTCAATCGCATCTTGCTCTTCTTTTGAGAGAAGAAATGTGGAGAGTGCGGGAGTGTGCGCATCGTATATCAATTATTATTTTCCTGGATTTGAAAGGCTAACTTTCGTGCGGCTTCAAACACGTCGTGTTGACGGGGATCAAATGAAGAGCTTTCCGCATTTTTCAGGAAAGATAACGTATCTTCCAACGTCGCTTTGCGTGATGCTAGTTTCCCAAGTACCGACGAAAGTTTCTCGCTCAAGTATCGGCTTTCCGGAGGAACGGTTTCAAATTGCTCCCAGAGCGTTTCCTCAATGTTGATGGCATCAGAGTTACTAAAGCTATCATTTTCGGGATGGTAAAACACGCATCCGATATCGGTGTTAAGTTGCGCACCGGTGACGATCAAGGGCGAGTGAGTGGCGATCGTGACCTCGACTTCATGATACCCCAGCAACCCCAATAACATTGACACATATTCTCGTTGCCATAGAGGGTGCAGGCTGTTCTCCGGCTCGTCAATAAAGACGTGCTTTGCATCTTTAACTTCACTGAGAATGAACATGAATGAGGTTATTAGGCTCAACTGACCGGAACTAGCATGCTGAAGCGGGATGTACATCCTATCTTGGTTGATCAGGCTTATCTCTATCGGGTTAATAATTCTGTTCTTTCTGAGTTCGGATTCCTCATTTAGCAAAACTTCTAACATGGAGAGGTCGGAAACTTTAAAGTCCTCGTCAAATTGTATATGAAACTCTACTGAATGATCTTGGCGAAATATTCCTGATGCGACCTTTAAAATATCCAAGCGGTGGTCTTGCTTGTAAGGGGAAGATAAAGCGGTCAAGTAGCTGCTAGTCGCTGTGACTCGCACGCGGAGGTAGGGCGCGTAGCCACAATAGTTGAGAACTCTTGCCATTTGGTTCAGTCGATGTGAACCTTCCGATAACATTTTTTTGAGTATAGACTTAATTATGGTATTGGGGCGAGATGCGGGGTTTTTGGCAGAAAATCGTTTGGTAAGTTTTAGTCTTTGCGATTTGTCATGGATTGTGTTGCAAACCAAAATTGCACCAGAGGTTTCATTTTTCCGAGCTTGTTCAATCAAATACTGACTTTTTCCTATGCCGTTACGTCCCACTACAAAACAGATCTGCATATGAATACCTTTTGCCATTGCCTTGAGTTATCTGTTAAGCCTAAGTAAAGGTAAGGCGATAGCCCGAATAAGATAACTAATAAAGGTTGAAGCCCCACCATGAAAGCTAAAGTCCAATCTTCGCAAACGTCGGTCTATAACCTCTGGAATAGAATTCGAGACGGCTTTTGACCTGCCTATCTGATACAGAAAGGACTTCCGGACGGAACCCGAAAAAAATGGTGTACTACTTTGCATGTGAGCTTCCTGCAGATTTCAAGTGCTTCCTCGACTAGCCCTATGATGGCCCTTCGCCCTGTTGTAATCAATGCTTCTGATGACTCCTGGCGGACATCCGTGCCTATTGGGGTAAGCAAGGCATCATCGACGGCAGCTGGAAACCTCCGGTTATCAATAAAACCCACTGACGCCAGCATTTCATAGGGTGGCCCGCTAGTGGCCGTCCGATACCCTTGAGCAGTAGAGCGAGGATGGGAATCAAGTAAAGGAATTTCGCCCTGACGGCGCTGGTATCAGATTGAATGGCCGTTTTCAGTCGGGACCTCGTCCTACCCGAATGTCCGCTTCTGGCCGATTGTGTTGAAAAAGTCGATTCGGCCTGGCTACCCGTGCTTTTGAGCGGTGAAAGCACTTTTTTTGCACGCCGCTACGTCAAATCTGAGCCCTGAACCTTCTGCGCAATACCCGGATTTCAATCTCAGACGCGCACTTTTCTGCCGTGGAAACCGAAGCCGACTTTTTCAACACAATCGGTCGATTTCTGCCCTTGGTGACAGGCAGAAATCGGCCAAACCCGGACCTTCACTTTCAAAGGCAGGTGTTCGCTTGTAGTAGAATGCTGCTTTAAACAAAATAAATTTCACCATGGATGTTCAAACGCTCGAACAAAGCAACGTCTTATCGATCACTGTGGACCAGGCCCATCGCTATTTCGAGATGGTTGTCAGTCTAGATGACGAGACTAAATACAAGCTGATGGCATGGAACGACGACGGCGCTGAGCTGACTATCAGACTTGGCGCGCTTCACGTCCAAAACTCCAGCGGGCTCGGAGAGCTTGAAGGGATAAACATTGTTGAAAACGTTCTATTCCTTGAGGGTGATTTTGGAGATATGGCGATTAAAGCCACTACGTTTTTGCTCGAAAAGCTGATGTAATTACCCTGCGCGGGCGGAAACCTTGTGGCGTCACAGTGGCTCTGATTGCCTTCGCATCAAGCCCCAAGACACCTTCATCCTCCCTGGTAGGTCGTAGCCAACAACTCATGCGCTCCCACTACTCCATTCAAATCACACCAGCGGGACCATTGCCCGCCTTCTACAGCATCGCCGAACATCTCTGGGGAACAGGCTGTGATGTTGATTCTGATGGTGACTGCACCGCTTTAGATGATCGCCATTGGACGGAACTGACTTTGTCGCTACGTGGTACCCCAGGAGAACGCCTCGACATTGACCCTCTCTCGATCAGCCCCCTTGCGTTGGTAATCCGCTCATCACGAGTGAACGAGCCCCATGAAAGACAGGACACCGTTCCCCCCTTAAGATAAGGGATAGGCAAACGGGTATGTTTATGACTA